>NZ_CP042912.1:5256672-5913756 GCF_008087665.1 Mariniblastus fucicola | reverse complement strand
AGATTCTGTATCACGTCGGCTCGGCTCCGACAGCGTCGGAGATTTTATCGTGAACAACTTGCCACTCTGGATTCTCAGAACCTGCTTCCTGATCGTCGCGGTCGGTCTGGGGGTGTCTTTGATCAATGGGTCGATGGCGAATGACAATGCAGAAGTGAATCGGGCTGCCATCTGGTTGATCTTTGGTGTCTTTCTGTTCGGTTCTGTTGGAACGATCGTTGCCGACCTGTTGATCACCAACAAGCGAATTGACATGATTTCCAGCGTCTATTTCGGCTTGGTGGTTGGGTTGTTTTTAACCTACGTCATCAACGTCGCATTGATGCCGCTGTTCGGATTGCTCGAAGCTCAGACAATCGGCATTCGCCCCGAGTTTCTCCGGAGTGTGATCGTTACGTTTATCGGAGCCTCAGTTTGCTATTCCTGTATTAGCTTGCTGTGGCAGACCAAGGACGATTTCCGCTTTGTTATTCCCTATGTCGAATTCAGCAAAGACGTTAAAGGGCTCAAACCATACATTCTGGATACCAGCGTCGTGATCGATGGCCGGATCGCGGACATTATCGATACGGGGATACTGGACAATCAGCTGATCATGCCTCGCTTTGTGCTTGCCGAGCTGCAGGCAATTGCCGATAGCAGTGACAAAATGCGTCGCTCACGTGGCCGTCGTGGGCTGGATGTGCTTGATCGGCTGCGGAACAATCCGTCCATAGACTTCAAGGTCTATGATCGAGAGCTGCCTGAAATGCAGGGCCAGCCGGTGGATATGAAGCTGTTGATGCTGGCTCGGCACCTTGAGGGCAAAGTCGTCACCGGCGATTTCAACCTCAATAAAGTTGCCAAGCTACAAAACGTGCCCGTAATTAACCTGAATGAAATCGCGAACTCGCTGAAACCAGTGTTCTTGCCCGGCGAAAAGATCAAACTGAAGGTTGTGAAAGCCGGTGAGGGACCGGGGCAGGGAGTCGGCTACCTTGACGATGGGACGATGATCGTGATCGAGGATGGTCGCCCGCACATTGGCAAGGAAATCGAAATCGCGGTGACCAGCATGTTGCAAACCAGCGCCGGACGCATGGTGTTCGGAAAGCACGAGTCACCGGTGCGGTCGTAAGTGTGATCGATCGAGTCCCCAGGCTGTTGTGGAATCGCTTTCATGTTTAGTCCGGCACTGATTTAAAGCCGCTTTCGTGCACATCGTGAGGTGCAGGCGGTTGCGAGAATGTTGCCTCGGCCATCGTGATCATCACTCGGCCAATTTGGCGATCGTTGCTTGGATGGCGATCGTTGCTTGGATGGCGATCGTTACTTGGATGGCATTCGCTGCGTGGCGAAAAGAAGGTCGTTAGTGGAAGCGTCCGTGAACCAACTTCAAATAGCGAAATAGTTGCTTCTGTCGGTTCAAGTTCAGCAATGCATGGTCAGCTGATCCGGTCACAATATGGCGATCTCTCTGCCATCAATCCATGGCGATTGGTTCCATCAATCCACGCTCTCGTTCCGCGATTAATGGTGGCGGCAATCGACCGGAGCCACAGGCACAGACATGAAAAAAGCCTCGAGCTGAGCTCGAGGCTTTCATGAATCTGATACAGACGTCTATCAGTCAACAGTTGTTGATTGTGATTCAACACCTGCTGCAGAAGAATCTACAGCTTCGGTGCTTACGTTTTCTTTATCTGGCTCAGTAATCTCTGTGGAATCTGAGCAGCCGCCAAAGGAAACGACGAAACTACCAGCAACCAATAGCGCCGAAAGTACAAATTTCATTGTCAATAACTTTCTAAAAGTTTAAGTAAAACTAGTCGATCGAAGCAACGGTTCCGTCTGCGATACCAGACATGTTGCGAATGACTGTTGCGTCAGTGTCTTCGCTAACAGCACCCACTGAACCATCGCCACGTGAGAAGCTAACAGTGCCTGGGTGGCCGCTTGCGTATTCGAAGAGCTGGGCCGGTCCCCAACTGCTATCGGGCCAGAATACTGTTCCGATCGTGTGAGTACCAATCCAGGCTCGACCGACAGTTTCGCCGGGCCAAGGCCATTCATCAAGAGGCTCAGTAACAACTTCGCCCATCATGATGATGTTACTTGATCCGTCAGACATGCGACCGAACGTGGTGCGGCTACGGTTAAGGAACATTCCGTCGTGAGCACTCCAGTTGTCAGACTCGCTTGAGTCATCACCAAGTACACCAGCGACACCGATGTAGTTTGTCAGGCCGTACTCTTCGCCAAGCAGGTTACTTGACCAGTCGCCCCAGCCACCCAAAGTAACAGTAACGCTACTTGGTCCAACACCGTAGGTGCGAGTTACGTCAGCTGTTTTGTCAGTTGACGGAACTGAATCCGTTGGGCAGCGGAAAGCTGGAATGTTGTAAAGAGCTGCGAAGCGAGTTGTCGCTCCACCGGCAAGGTTGTAGTTAATCCAAACACCGTAACCAGCTCCGTCATCGCCGTAGCGCTTGGTGCTCAGGTTTGGCTCACACATGGCAGCAACGTTGTTTGCTTCGATGTGTGGAAGGATCTGTGCAAGCAGACCCATACGTTGTGGTTCAACACCAGGAAGAACTGGGTCAGCGACACCAAGGGCACCCGTAGGGAACCGCATGTGAGCACTTTCAAAGTTCAAACAAGCAAGTGCAATCTGACGCATGTTGTTCATGCATTGTGTGCGACGTGCTGCTTCGCGAACTTGCTGAACAGCTGGCAAAAGCATGCCGATCAGAATTCCGATGATGGCAATGACGACCAAAAGCTCAACGAGGGTGAAGCCATATCGCTTCTGTGAACGTTTCATAAATCACTCAAAAAAAGACCAAGGATTAATTTCATAAGGTTGCAGAATTATACCCCAAAGCAGAATTATTTAACCATAAATTCGCGCATTTCTCTCAGAAAGGCGCCCTAAGCCCCGCAATATATTTGGGCTTGCGTTAGCAAGGGCACAAATTTGGCCAATTGTGAATTTAGCTGATGCGTTTTGCCGAGACCTGTTTCGCGGCAGTTAGCTTTACAGAAAAGGCCACTATTTGCGGCGTTTCGGACGATATGGCCTGTACTGAACAACGCCAGAGCCGTTTGTCGACGAGGTTGATGCCCACTCCATCGAATGGCTTTTTAGGCAAATAGTTTCGCGGTGAACAAAACGAAGCCAAAAATGATGGCTTCAGCAATGGCGGCAAGTTACTGCTAGGACAGTTGGTTTGGCGCGACCAAAAGCTGCTCAAATGACTCAATTTGCTGGTAGTCGTCGGCGTTCTCAACAACAGCATTTCCGGGACGCAAACTAAGCACGGTTTGAAATCCTGCTTCGGCGGCGGCGTCCAATTCGGCGGGAACATCGCTAACAAAAACGATTTGATCCGCATCGACTCCAATATCGGCCGCGATTCGGTGATAGCTCTCCGCTTCTTTCTTCGGCCCCGTCGTTGTGTCGTAGTTCGCCGAAAACAGATGCAGCAGATCTCCCGCGACACTGTGCCCGAAAAACAGCTTCTGGGCGGCGATGCTGCCGGATGAATAGATTCGCAGATCGAGCCCCGCATCTTTCCAACGCTCGAGTGCTGGTGCGGTGTCCTTATATAAATGAGCCACCAGTTCGCCGCTGTGGAAACCCGATTTCCAAATGATGCCCTGAAGCTGTTTAAGTCCGGTTGCTTTGACGTCGTTGTCAATCATGTCGACCACCGCATCGATGACGGATTGCTGATTCGATTCGGCGTTACCCGAAAGCCAGGCTGCGACTGATTCTTTGCCAAGGTCTTCGGACAGCAGTTCGATGCATCCGTTGAGCTCCGGAGAATCCCAGTTCGACGCAACAAAGCCGGGAACCCGCTTTCGTGCAAACGGAAACATGACGTCGTGGACAAAGTCGATCGATGAGGTGGTGCCTTCGATGTCGAGAAGGATAACGTCAGCGCTAATTTCAATCATTTTTGCGAGCTTGGAATCTTTGTGGGGAAGTGCGATGGCGGAGATTGTAGATCAGTCCGTGCTGCCCGTCATTCGACGAAGCACCGAAACGGCGTTGGTCAAAATTGGGTCGTTGTGGGTTTTTGATTCGGGTTGTTTGCTTACCGCCGCCAATAACTCAGGCGTGTTCCGATCGGCGAATACGACGAAATTTGGAAACACCATGTTGGCAGATTTGCGATTGAAGTTTTCGTCTCGCATGCGTCGCCGAGCATTGTGAGTGATCAAGATCGGGTTTTCGAGCGTGAACAGCTTCGTACCGTTGATGCGCCGGATGTAGCCCGACGGGATGATGACTTTGTCTCCGTTGTTCAAATCGAATTGACTGCGAAGGTAAGACGCTCCGTTGGTCGGTTCGCCAACGACAACGGCCCGATCGCGGTCTTGCAGTGCGGCGGCAAGAAATGCGCTGCTGGAGCTGGATGTCGTCGAAGTCAGCACAACGATCGGAATATCCTCAAACAGGCAACCGTCGTTCGACCGGTGAATGGTTTCGGCTTCAGCGATCGTTGTGCTTCCGATTCTTCCCGCGTCAAGAAACTTGTCGGCGACGTTAACGACGTCATGCAATGCTCCTCCGCCGGCTCGTAGGTCGAGGATGATGCCGGCAGGCCGTGTGCGGTCGAGCAAAAGGCTGAGTTTTTCAAGTTCTTCGGCAGTTCCGTTTCCGAAGCGATCGATCCGCAGCAACGCCAGTTCCGGATGGTCCTTCAGCCGATAATTCCATTTGCCATCGTCATTTTGAAAGGCACCGGTCACGGTGGGGATAAAGGTTACGTTTCTCGTAACAACAACGGTGCGTGTCCCTGCGGTCGGATGTTGCAAGAGCAGTGCTACTTTGGAATCCGCTGCTCCGCGAAGCTGGCTGACGATTTCGTTGAGACTTTGCCCTGCAGTCGGCTTGCCATCGATTTCGAGGATTGTATCGTTGCTTTTTACACCAGCTATTGAGGCAGGTCCGCCGTAGAAACATTCCGAAATGAGCGGCTGGTTTTGCTCAATGGAAAGAGCGATGCCAACGCCAACGAGCCCGTTCGGTTTGGCCTGAACGTCATGTTTGGCGGCTTCAAGATCTATCAACCGTCCGGTGCCGGGGATTCGCTCCAGGAAGTTCTCGATCGCAACGGTTGCGTCAAAAGCGTCGGAATTTTTGATGGTCGATTGCAGCAGCGACAGGAATTCCTGGTCCGTCCGGAGCCTCGAAATCTGTTGGCTCAGGTCTTTTGCCGAAACGGTTTCTTGCGAGTGGTGAATGGACTTTGCAGCCAGCAAAACCAGCTGCTGCATCGTCGGCGGTTCAGCGTGGTGATCGGCGACGATGTGGCAAACTTCCAACAGCCTGCTGAGCTCAGGCGTCGGTGGCTGAGTCTGACCGTGTGTCGACGGTGCAATGAAGAAGAAAAAGAGCAGGGCCCAAACAGGAATCGTTTGCAGAAAGTTCAAGCCTGCTCCATTGAGATCGCGTTTCTGGCGGCGAGAGGCCGCAACGACGTCGCGTTTAACCTGCGACCGAGCGCCGAAGGCAAAGCTTAAATCTCGACAGCGCTCTTGAAATCTTCGCCTTCACCACCTTCGAGATACGACGGGCCCATGCAAAGCGGCGAATAGTCCTCGTGGACTGGCTGCTCCATGTAATGAGGCGTCCAGCCGCTCATGTCTTCGAACAAGCGAATGCAACGAATCGTTTTGTCGCCGCAAAGATTGAACCAGTGATGCGTGCCTTTGGGAACGCTGATCAAGTCTCCGGACTCAACGGTGACGGAAAAGACCGGAGCCGTTTCCGG
The DNA here is from genome assembly GCF_008087665.1 of Mariniblastus fucicola. Taxonomy (GTDB): domain Bacteria; phylum Planctomycetota; class Planctomycetia; order Pirellulales; family Pirellulaceae; genus Mariniblastus; species Mariniblastus fucicola. The sequence goes on along the minus strand of NZ_CP042912.1, from coordinate 5,907,994 downwards.
GTTGATGTGGAACACGCCGCTGCCTTTGACCGTAAAGCGAACTTCGTCTTCGGTGTGCAAATGCTCTTTGTCGAACTTGGCCAGCATGTCGTCCAGCCCCGGAGTCTCCGGGCTAACATTGATCACATCGGCGGTAACGAAACCGTGAGCTTCCTTCAGTCGCTCGATCTCGGGCGAGTAAGCGTCGAGGATTTCTTCGTTCGTAGCTTCGGCGCCGATACGACCTTCGACATCCCACTGTTCATAGACGATGCCGAACGGTTTCAGGAATTCAGCAATTTCAGTTGGATCGGTGATATCCCGCTTTTGTTCGGGAATTTGGACGCTGGCCATCGAATGGTCTCCGCAATATCTGAGTTTTACCAGCGACCATTGTAGCGGCCAACGGCAACTTTGGGCACCGATTTTCCGCCGTCGAAGCCGAGAGTTTCCGCCCGGGAAAAGGCCGGTTCGGGATACGGGTAGGGCGAAGGTTGCGACTGATAGGAATTTGAAGCCAGCGCTGCCGGAGGCCGATTCGCGAACTCCGGTTCGTCGAGTTCCGTTCGCTGCTCGTTCGCGAAGCTAACAAGATTCAATAACAGGATCGTTGCGAGGACTTCCAGAAAAAGAATGCCAACGATTCGGGTGATGTCACTGTCTTGCTTGCGTCGTGTCCTGCTCATCATTCACTCCTTTGTGATTCAGGTTCACTGGTCTCAGGCACGTGGAACATGCAGTTTGCGGGCCAGAGTACAAAACGTTTGTCAGTCTCTGTTACGGCACAAGCGGCTCAAGGTTCAACAGGCTTAAATCTGCTAGGCTGTTGGTCCCGTACCATGAAATTTTTACACGCTTGAGAGCCTGTGTTTTGGAAGAACTGCAAAAACAACGCGACGAAATTGCAGAAGCCTACTTCGATACGATCCCCTTCGATCCCTATCCGGTTCAGGAAGAAGCACTGCTGGCATGGTTCACAGAAGACCAGGGAGTGCTTGTTTGTGCGCCGACTGGAACCGGCAAAACGCTGATCGCCGAAGCCGCACTTTTCGAGGCGCTCAAGCTTGGCAAACAGGCCTATTACACGACGCCGCTAATTGCCCTTACCGATCAGAAGTTCCGTGAGATTCAGGAGAAAGTCGTCGGTTGGGGTTTTCCGGCAGAAGAGGTTGGCTTGGTGACCGGCAACCGGAAGCTGAATCCTGGTGCGAAGATCCTGGTGGTCGTTGCCGAGATTTTACTGAATCGATTGCTGCACGAAGAGGCCTTCGATTTCGACAACGTGTGGGCAGTCGTGATGGACGAGTTTCATAGTTTCAACGATCGCGAACGAGGCATCGTTTGGGAGTTTGGCTTGAGCCTGTTGCCCGGACACGTGAAAACGATGCTGCTTTCGGCGACCGTTGGAAACGCAATGGAGTTCAGCTCCTGGTTGTCCAGGATTCATGACCGACGGCTGAAGCTGGTCCAGTCTCACGATCGAAAAGTTCCGCTTTCATTTAGCTGGGTGGAAGACGAGTTGCTGGGCGATTTTGTGGAGAGCATGATTACCGGCGATGAAACGACTCGCTATACACCTGCGTTGTTGTTCTGCTTCAACCGCGAGCACTGCTGGACCACCGGCGAGATGCTCAAGGGGAAGAAGTGCGTTCTGCCTGCCCAGCAAAAGCAACTCGCGGCGCGGCTTGATGAATACGATTGGTCACAAGGGGCCGGTCCAAAGTTGAAGCAATTGTTAATGCGTGGCATCGGAGTCCATCACGCTGGCGTGCTACCACGTTATCGGCGTGTGGTCGAAGAGCTGTTCCAGGAAAAACTGCTGAGCATTTGTGTCTGTACCGAAACGTTGGCAGCGGGAATTAATTTGCCGGCGCGCAGCGTCGTGTTGCCGAAGCTGCTAAAGGGGCCGCCGCGGAAAGAGAAGCTGATGGAAGCCAGTTCGGCGCATCAGATGTTTGGCAGGGCAGGGCGACCGCAGTTTGATGACAAGGGTTTCGTGTTTGCGTTGCCGCATGAAGACGACGTCCGGATTGCTCGCTGGAAGGAGAAGTACGATTCGATTCCCGAGGACACCAAGGATCCTGGTTTGCGGAAAGCGAAAAAGGCACTCAAGAAGAAGCGACCCAAACGACGCGAGGACGTGCAGTACTGGAGCCAACAGCAATTCGCCCAGTTGGAAGTTGCTCCTTCGGCAGACCTTTCCAGCCGCGGACCGCTGTCTTGGCGGCTGTTGGTTTATTTGCTGGATGCGTCGTCGGATGTCGGGCGGATTCGCAAGCTGATCAACGGTAGGTTGCTGGATGAGAAAGGCCGCAAAGTGCAGCAGAAGGCACTCGACCGCGCATTGATCACGTTATGGCGAGGCGGATACGTGACGCTTGATCCGAAACCTCCGTTGGCGCTGATGAATAGGGAGTCAGGAGGCGCTGATGATGGAGCGGAAGAAAACAAAGAGCCTGAAGAAACGATTGACGAATCGAAGTCGCTGGCCGGTCAGTTGACGTTTGGCCAAGCTGCTCCTTTGGTGCCTGACGAAACGAAAAAGAATGAACCGGCGAAAAAGAAGATGCCGCCGAAAGGTCCGCTGGACGATTACGAAGCGATCACCGCAACGGCGACCGAGGCGATGAGCGACCTGTTGCTGCTCCGTGGTGTGCATCCGCTGTACGCAATGTTCCTGATGAATCATCTGGGCATCGCGGATCGGAACGAGCGGATTATGGCGTTCGAGAGTCTGCTGCAGATGTCGCGTTCGGTAGGCAAAGCCGTTCGCATTCCAAAGCACGACGAACTTCCGCCAGGACCACTGCAGACGACGCGTCTGGACAGCTTGCTTTTGACCAAGGGCCTTGCGACGATCGACGAGCTGGGTTTGAACGAGGAAGACGAAGACGGGCCAAAGCCCTGGGACGATGACTACGTTCCGATTTTGACTTTGCCGCACAAGCTACAGCGGCTATTTCAGTTCGACTTTCCCTACGTCGACGATTTACGAATCTCGCCGGTGTGGATTGTGGGCGAGGTGTTAAACTACGGCGAAGATTTCAACAAGTACATCACCAGCAACAAGCTGCAGAAACAGGAAGGCATGATCTTCCGTCATCTGTTGCGTTTCGTTTTGTTGATTGACGAGATGGCTGAACTGTGTCCGCCGGACATGGAGCACGAGCAGTGGCAGGCAGAAATTTGGCCAATCGCGAATCAGCTGGAGGCAATTTGCTTGAAGGCCGATCCGCAGAATACTGAAGCTTGGTTGGCAGAAACGAAGAAGGCTCAGAAAGAGAAAGCCAAAAGCGAGCAGGAGTAGGTGCGCGTCTCGCACGTCACATCCGTGTACCATCTGTTCATTCGTGGTTCAAACAATCTTTCGCGCGACGTTGCTGAGCCAGATGAAAAACATCGCAGTGCTGAAACGGATTGGACATGGTTTCAATCAGTTTTTGCCAGACATCGTCATCCGCGTAGTTTGCATTGAACTCGGTGAACAGTCTGGCGAAGTCGGCGTTGGACAGCCACGGCCTGGCCGTGAAAAACAGAGCCCGCAAGTCGTCGGCGCGGCCATCGACTTCGGACACGGTCGCTCGATGAGCCACGTCAAAATCGAACCACGATGCTGAAAGTTCGCCGTTCGGCAATTCGTCGATCATCACGTTGGTCGCCGAAGCGTCACCATGGCTTTGATCAAACTGTAAGTGGAATTCAAAAAGTGATCTCATCGAAACCGAGATCGCGGCAAGCTTTCGTTCAGCAGAAACTTCAACGGCGAGTAGTTCGCAAAGCGGTTTTCCGTTTAGCTTTTTGAGCTGCAACGCGTTCCTTGAGACCGTAGCGCCGGCGAGTTCCTGTTCTCGTTCGAACCACTGTTTCGTTGAGAGCACCTTCACGGGAGCTCGACGGAAACCAAGAATCAGATTGCCCGGGATGCGCAGGAATTCCGCGTGCCAGTTGCGGCATTTGGTGACGGTGTCGGCTTCAATGGTGACTTCGTTGACGCGAGTTTGCGAAGCGATTTTTGCCAGAATCGTGCAGGGCGCGTACAGCAACGTCGTGAACATCAGTTTGAAGGTGTCAGTTTTCTTTGCGTTCTCGGGCATCTAGGTTTGTGCGAATGCTGGTCGTAAAAAGTGGGATAGGCTTCCAGCCTGTCATCATATTGTCAGCATCCTGATCACAGGCGGGAAACCTGTGCCACCTAAACTACGTCGTCCAGCCATGCGTTTGAGAATATTCCGTCCGGATCAAAACTTCGAACGATTTCCTTGAATCGATCCATGTCGGCATAGAGACACGCGTTCTGATCGCGGTCGAGCGGATTGTACTTTCCCCAGTGACATCGGCCTCCAAACAGTTCGGCAATCAGCGGCGCAATGAAGTTGGCAAACTTGAAAAAACCTTCGCGATCGGCAGGACATTGGTAGCTAATGAAACTGATCGCGTACCAGTCTTCGTCAACCTCCGCGGTGTCCGACGCCGAGCTACACGTCAGCATCGTGTCGTCAGGAAAAATTCGTCGGTAGCAGATCGGATAGTGGTGCACGTAGCTTCCGGCCATCGAATCAAGCTGCTCTTTCGCGCCGGCGGAATCCAGTAGCGAGTCTGTCGAATCTGCATTTCGCTTGGGTTGCGATCCAAAAACGCAAACGATATCGGTCAACAAGTCCGTTGCCTGTTGAAGTTTGCTTCTCGGCACAAAGACTTCGATTTCGATGTGTCGAAACAGATCGTGCTCCATCACCAACATCGCATGCGAATCATCGACGATTTTCCAGTTGTTGATGATCGTCCACGGGAGAATTCGTTTGAAGAAGAATCGCGTTGCGGCAGCCGATTTGAGCGTTCGCGACAGCAGTGACACCGCGATGTGAAGCCCGACATCGATCACACAGAAACAATACAGTCGATAGAGCGTTGCCAGTCCGCTTCGTGGCGAATTGGTCTCGACGCGATGGTGCCCGAAGAAATTCCAAGCCCACGGCATCAGGTAAAATTGTTGCTTTGGGTGAGAGTCTTCCATCGCGATCGCGCTGTCGAGCGTTCTGTGCGCCCGAGCATGTTCTTCGATGTTGTACTTTTTGCGACAGCCGAACTGGATCTCCACAATCACGCCCAGCATCCCCAATGAGCAGCGCGCCGCACGAAGTTCGTCGCCCGAATCGATTGTCGTGATCACGGCGTTTCCGCGCGCGTCATAGTGCGCGACCCGCACGGCTTTGATGAAATGGGACAAGCTGTTGCTGCCGGAACCATGCGTTCCAGTCGCAGTCGCGCCGGCGACAATCTGTTCATCAATCAGACCCACCGAAGGCAAAGTCAAACCGCGGCGATCCAACTTTCTCAGCAACCGTTTGACTTTGCAGCCCGCTCCGACCCACACCAAGTTTTCGTCTTCGCAAACTACGACCGAGTTTAAACTCTTCATCTCGATCACGACGCCATCCGTTTTCGCGATGTCGCTCCAGGCGTGCAACGAACCGATAGCTCGGATTTGTTTTCCCTGATTTGCTTGCAGGATTGCCAGCACTTCAGCGACAGATTCAACACGATGAATCGAGGCGGGTTGGATCAGAACGTTGCGCCCGAAGTTCTCGATATCAGCCGTCATAATCTGAATAACCTAAACAACAGGACTGAAACGAGGGCCGGTTACACCAAAGAATCGGTTTCTAAGCCCGCGAGGATGCAGGGCTGACGAAATAGACATAGTCAAACATTCTAGTTGATTGAAACGATTTCGATGGAACGAATCCTCCAACTCGCCGTTTTGTTAGCCGCCATCGCCCTTCCGAAAGCATCGATGGCTCAGCTTTCTCTCATCCAAAAAATCGCCGCGCAAGCGCCGCGAAATCAAACGACCTTGCCGTCCTGGGATGCGTTGCCGTTGCACAAGCACGCGCTCGTTCAGGCACAGATGACTCAAAACGGAGACGGTGCGATCTGGCGAACGCGACTGGAGCGACCGAACTCGCAGGGCAGCGTTGACATTATGGACACGCGAAATTTCACGCTGCTGGACTATCGAAAAATGTTCCATGAAGCCCGGACTCCTGAACCGTACGAGATGGTCGGTCGTTGGCGAGGCGTGAACAAGGGAATCGTGGAGCTGGCCGGTTATCGCCAGTTTATCAAGGAAATCGTGCCGACTCCCTGCGATTTGCGAGGCGACAACATTCTCGTGGAGCAGGTTTCCAACGATCTGTTGCGAAGCATTGGGTGGGCTCCGATCGCCGGCATGCCGGAAGAAGGATACGTCTCGCGTGTCGGCGCGTTTCAAATTCAGCCCCCGTGTGGCAATGGAAAGTTTAAACATGGAGCTGTCTTTAGCTATCGCGATGGCGACAACCTGAGATCAGATCCGGTGCGACTGTTGGTCGACAAACTTGTGGTGCTTGATCGCAACCATCTGCTCGGACGCGTGACGGCGGACTTTGGGCCGATCAAAATTCCGCTGTCGTACTTTACGCTGGAACGTGTTCGATAGACGTTTGAGTGTCCAGTGTGGTTTGCTGGATCAGGGATACGCGACGAAGCAAGACGCCACGGACTGCTTGCATCAGGTTTAAAATGGGAAGTTTGTCGCGTTAAACTTTAGGGATTGTTCCGGTCGCGATGGCGTGAATCCTTGAGAAATACGCATAATCGGAACAACCGGCTCTGCCCTAACAATTGTGATGGTCGATAGATGCTGCACGGCGTGATTTGTTCAACGCCGAAACATGCAGATCGAGGCCAGCAATGAAAATCTCCAGCCACACGTTCATCAAAGCCGTCCTGATTGGCGGTGGGCTGTTCGCTGTTCTGTTCGCGTATCGTGCTGACAATCAGAAAGCGGCCAAATACCAGGACGCGTTTAACACAGAAGTCACCGCGAACATCAAGGTTAATGTTCCGACTGGGGCGGACCGATCTGCTCGGCTTTCTCAGCAAACCCCTGCTCAGGCCGAAACGATGGTCGGCGGAAAATCTGAAAGCACTCTGTTTCAGAATTCTGACGAATCCGAATATCAAAACGCAGAATTCAACAGCGAATTCGCGGCCACAGAACAGCCGGACTTGCCGTTGCTTTCACTGGATGATGTCACCAGTCCTGAACTTGGCGGGGCGGGTCCTTTCGCAGCGGAAGCCAACGTGCCGCAGCGAGATCCGGTAACGGTCGACTTTGCGAACGAAGTCGTGACGGATGCGTTTGAGGACGTCGCTCAGGAGTCTCGAATTGAAACGAATGTCGATCGTTCGACCCCGGCCCAAACAGTAGACTTCGTCGAACGCGTTCCCAAGGCGGCGCCGCAGATCGACAGCGCTCCTGTCGCACTGAGCGATACCGCGGCTCAGAAAGCCGTCCACCGGATCGAATACGGAAAATCGCTGGCTCGACGCAACGCAACCGAAGCTGCAGGCCAGGAGTTTTTGGGCGCGTTGCGTGTGCTCGCCGAGTCGAACGACATGGCGACCGGTGGTAATGCTCATGTCCGCACACTGCGCCGCGGATTGGTGGCGGTGAAGGAGGCAGCGGACTTCAAGGTTGAAGATTCGCAAAGCCAGATCGTTCTGAACGTCGGCAACATCGTCGAAAGTCACGAAACGCAGATCATCGGCTACGACGAAGCTCAAACAATGACGGCATCCGCTGCAACGCGTCGTTATCTTGAGTACGCAGGCCATCAGCTGGGCACTTGCGGCGGCCAAAACCCAGTCGCCGCCGAGGCTCTGTATTGCCTTGGCAAAATGAAAACCATCATGTCGCAGTCGAATCCGGATCCGGAATCCAGCGAGCTGTACGAAGCGATCATCTTCCATCACGCATCGCTGACGGCGGACCCTCGCAACCATCGAAGTGCGAACGAACTCGGTGTGCTGTTGGCGCGAAACGGACAGCTTGAAGCGGCGGAAACGTATTTGAAAAACAGCCTCAAGATCCAACAAACGGCTCAGGCGTGGGCGAATCTTGCCAAAGTCCACCAGCGCAAGGGAACTCAGGAAGATCAGCGCCTGGCGAATCTTGCCTTCAACGAATATCAGACCGCGATGTATCGCCAGACTCCAGCCCTCGAGTCGGGTCCGATTCAGTTGGTGGAACCGCAAGTCTTCATTGCACGAAGTCCGGTTCAAAGTCCGGAAGCTACTCAATTCATCAATCCCGACACATCGGTTGTACCGGTAAGCAACGTCGAATCTGAAAGCCCAACGTTTGTTGAGCGAATCGGATCGTTGTTGACTCCAGGCACGGTCCGCTAGGCAGACACTTTTTGATCCCGCAATGGAACTCGTTCGAGATTCCAGTTTCGCCCCAACGAACTAAGGCAATCAAGCCATGACAATCAAGCAAACTTTCACATGGATGCTGACGGCAGCGACACTGAGTTCCGCTCTGGTCGTGTCTTTCGTTTTCTTCGGCGCATCGCCCCAGCCGAAAATCAAGCTTGAGCACCCGCCAGCGATGGTGATGAGAACGGACGAGCTGGTTCGCCCTGCCGCTGCCGAAGTCGATTTGAACGCGTCGCCACTGAAGGCCAAAGTTCATGGTAGGGTTCGCACCGCGATTTACGAAACGGCATCGAATCCGAATCAACACGACGGACTCATTCGCGACGCGCAAGTCCAGCTTTGTCAGGGAGTCGACTGCGGTTGTTCAGGTGGGTGTTCTACGTGTGGTGGCGTTGGAACAGCAGCCTACGCGGCACCGATGGTCCAGCAGTCTTATGTTCAACCGACGGTTGCGTACGCCCAAACAGCCCAACCATCATTCGGGTACGCTCAGCCTCCGGTCGAGTCGATGCCGGGAAGAGCGATGTGTGCCGTCGATGGAAACTCACGTGGTAATTTTTCGGCAGAGCCACGTTGGGGGAATGCGAGACCGCAGAACTGGGAGCAGTATTCCTATGGCGAGTACATTGGACCGTTTCGGACGCCTCACGTTCCGGACTATCGAATTCGCATCGGCGATCAGTTGGAGTTCGTCTATCTGTTGACTCGCCAACGCACCAACGAGCCGTACCGAATTTACGTTGGCGACACGATTCAGGTCACTTCGACAACGGACTCGACGTTGAACCAGCCAAGCGTTCAGATTCTGTCTGATGGAACGATTTCGCTGCCTCTGATTGGAACTGTTCGCACGGCCGGGAAAACGATCAACAATTTGCAGCGGGAACTCAACGATCGCTACACCGAATTTGTGAAAACTCCCGAGATCGTGGTTCAGGTGATTCAGGGCGACACGCCGCTGAACGATCTTCGTGACGCCGTCGACGCTCGTGCAGGGCAGGGTGGTCAGTCTCGAAACGCCCAGGTTTCGCCGGACGGAACGGTTCAGCTTCCGAAAATCGGCAGCGTGCCAGCGATTGGTTTGACGCTTGAAGAAATCAGCCGTGAGATCAACGCTCGCTATCGACTGTTCTACAGCGGTATCGAAGTAACGCCAATTTTGACTGAGCGAGCTCCGCGTTTCATCTATGTTATCGGCGAAGTCGGTCAGAGCGGTCAGTTTCCGCTCACCGGCCCAACGACTGTCATGCAGGCACTTGCGTTAGCTCAGGGGTTTGGCGACGGTGGCAACATGCGTCAAGTCATCGTGTTCCGACGCGACGCCAACTGGCAACTGATCGCGACAAAGCTGGATCTCAATGGAGCGCTCAACGGACGCCGGCCTTACCCGTCGGATGAGATCTGGTTGCGTGATTCGGATATCGTGTTGGTTCCCAAAAAGCCAATCCAGCGACTTTCCGAAGCCGTCAATCAATACCTGACGACGACGATTTACGGGATCTTTCCACAGCAAGGAATCCAGTTCAACTTCGACGGATTCCAATCGTTGTAGCAGTCGCTATCGCGTCGCGATTCCGCATCGAGCTTGCAGACCAACGTTCGAGCTGAAGTGCAGCGGCTGATCAGGAATCGTCTTCGCCAGTCCCGAATTCGGTTTCCCAGCCGCTTTGGCGAAGGAACCTTTGAAACGCTTCGTCTTCCGATGGAGCGGATCGGGTTTGGCCAATTTTCTTTTCCCAGTACATTCGCGTCAGCGAGTCGTACCATTGGTCGGGATGGAGGTTGTCCAGTTTGTCCCGTTGTTCCTGCGTCAGTTCCGCATAGAACGATTTCAGCTCAGATGACTTGATGGGAAACCGAGCCCGGTTGGCGGCTTCGATCCATTTCAGAATCAGCTCCTGGCGGTCCTGTTCCGTAAAATCCGGCTGGTCGATGATTGAACCGGCTTCATCGGAAACGATGGCTCGCAAGTAATCGATGCCGATGTTCCAGCTACGCGTGTTGTCGCAAAGGATCTGGCCAAAGTTCTCCCGATCGTTTCGCATCAGGAACTCAACCAACTCCTCGATCGGTCCTGACTTGATGCGGTCAATCACCATTTCGTTGGTCGGCAGACCTTTTGCTTTTCGCATCTCAGTCAAAACTTTGCCCGTTCGCTCGCGAATTTCTGGCTCGTAATAGTCGACCGAAAAGTCGTACCACTTGTAAAACAGAACCGCGTCGTTGGGGGGAAGTTTGGTCGATCCGATAGTGCCGAACGCGTCCTGCGCCTGTTGCCGCGTGATGCGACCGATTTCTTTGAGTCGATCTTCCGGCGGCAAGTCCAGCAAATTCGCTCGCTGACTTGCTCCGAGAATTTTCAGCCAGTCATAATAGGACGCCATGACGTCGACCAGCTTGTCCCGCTCAGGTTCGTCCGCCAGCAGGTCGTGAAACTCTCGCAAAGTTTCCTTTTGCGATTCGTTGATCGCTTCGAACTTGGTTTTCTTCTCAAAAAGTTCAGCTCGTTCCTCGTCCGTCAAGCGAGAAAGCCGGTCACTCCGGTCCCGAATCTTTTGCGGATTCGGCGGCAGTGATGCTGGCTCGAAATCGTTTAGCGATTCACTTCGCGAGTCGACGGGGAACAGGTCGTCCACTTCGCGGAACAGGCCTTTCGCGTAAACGGATTTCAGAAACGTGATGCCGCTTTCGGCGTTGTTTCCAAAAATGACTTTGCTATAGCGATCATGATTTTCGATTAGCGGCAAATCGTAAACCAGTTCGCGTTCCGGTTGCTCGATCGATTCACGTTTGACGAAATAGCTGACGCCGAACAATGCGGCCGGGATCAGCAACAGCATCAAAGCTCTGAGGACTTTTCCAGTCAGCAATGTTTTCCTGGAGTCCTTGCCAGCGATAGCCATCTCGATCGTCGTCTGAACGAATTGGCTGTTCGGTTGGATCAGAGGAAGGCTGTCGAGCATGTCCCAGGCGTTTTGCAATTCGCACATTTTGCGATGAAAGCCCGGGTCTTCGGCAAGACGTTTTTCGACTCCGATGCAATCGGCATCAGAAAGCTCACCGTCGAGGTACGCCGTAAGCAACTCGCTGTCGATTTCTTCACTGGTTTTGGCTGGTTCGCTGGCCATTGTCAATGTCCTTGAGCCTCGTCGTTTGGTTCTTCGTTAAATCCCTCAGCCATGCTTTCCTGCAGACCGCCCGATTCGAGGTACGGTTTGAGGATGTCTTTAAGATTGTTGCGAGCCCGTGACAAGAGTGACTTGACTGCTTGCGTCGTCAGTCCCATCGTTTCACCGATTTCCATATAGCTCATTCCTTCGAACTTGGAGAGGATCGTCGCAATACGCTGTCGCTCGCCGAGCTGTTCGATTGCTGCCATCATGACTTTCTCCATCTCCGAATTGAGAAGTTGTCGGGCCGGCATGAGGCCACTTTTCTCTTTCGCCATCATTTCCAGAGGCCGCACTGGCATTGAACCCGACGGAGACGAAACAAGGTTGATTTCTTTTCGCCTGGAAGACTTTCTCAGGGAGTTGCTGGCAACATTGTGTGTGATCGTGAACAACCACGTCGAGAATTTGGCCGTCGGCTGATACCGTTCTCGTGCTCGATAGACTCGTAGGAAGACGTCCTGGGCGAGGTCTTCAGCGGTTTCGCGATCACTGACCAGATGCGTGAGAATCCCAACCAGTCGCCCCTGATATTTCTCCACCAACTCTCGAAACGCGGCTTCATCACCGTCGCGGACACGCAGCATCAGCCGAACATCCGGATCGGTTAGCTCATATCGAGTTTTGGGTTCCGGAGGAGGATCTGGCATATTGTGCGTAAAAATACATGAAACGGCAGAATGTTGAACCCGGTGGACGGGTCATCTGGGCCGTTCAAATTGACGGATTGATTATGAAAAACGAATGGTCTTCAATTTTAGACCCAGTTGGCCCAGTGCAGTAGGCAATTCGGGCAGAAGCAAATATACTTTGCGGTTCGCAAAAGCCCCAGAATGCGTCCATTATTCATTTTTAGGCGCGGTTTGCATTCCTAATTCTCCATTCAACGATAGAGATCATGGCCAAAAAGGCGACCAAGAAGAAAGCTTCCACCACAGCAAAAAAAGCGACGACCAAGAAGAAAGCCACCAAGAAAAAAGGGGCTGATGAGGGCGACGACGCGGAAGCACCCAAGAAGAAAAAGAAAAAGCCAGCCAAGAAACGAAAGTCCAGAGCTGCTGCTGATGCGGATGTTCGCTTGCGTATTTTCTGGGGCGTTTTCAATCACCAGATGAAGCGCGTCGCATTGTATGAATTCAACCAGCGTAAAGCCGCGGAGAAACGGGCCAAGGAACTCAGCCCCGAAGGTAAACCGCCTCACTTTGTTCAAAAAGTGAAAGAAGAAGTCATTGAGGAGCCGGAAATCGATCCGGAAACTGGCGAGCCCGTAGCACCAAAAAAGAAAGCTACCAAGAAAAAAGCCGCCACCAAAAAGGCGACGAAGAAAAAAGCTGCCAAAAAGAAGAAGGCCTGAGCCGACGCTCTTTCACACACAGCCCACCGCATTCGGTGGGCTTTTTTTCTGCGCCATTCCGATCGGGTTCGGATGCTCCGGCCGAGAACTCGTTCGCGGTCTCGAATCTCGAGCCTTCGATTTTGCCCTGCAGCACTTGGTGTTCGAAATCTGTTGAATCTATTGGTGGTCGTCACCGGCGGAATTTTCGCTGGCATCCTCGGTCAGGTGACGCCAGTATTTTTCAGGGAACTCCAGAATCCCGCGGGTCAACTGAAAATGGGTTGTCTCCTCGAGCGTCGTTTCGGCAATTGAATCCGAATCCAGACCAAGAATCGTGGCTCCGGGGAACGTCATCAAAATTGGCGAATGAGTCGCGATGATGAACTGCGTCTTTCCGGACTTCACCGATTTTGCCATCGCGGCCAATAAAGAAAGTTGACGCTGCGGCGAGAGTGCGGACTCGGGCTCGTCCATCAAATACAATCCGCTGCCGATCCGGTGGTTGATCAAATCAAGAAACGACTCGCCGTGCGAGCGCGTATGCGGAGACTGACCGCCGTAACGCTTGTACGGGTCACCTTTGAAGTCGGGATCGCGTTGCCGCCGATCGAGTAGCGAAGCAAACTGGGCATAGAACTCGGCACGGAAAAAGTAACCATCCCGAGGCCGCTTTTTGAAATGCGGATACATCGCCTGAGCCAGTTCGCTGTGACGTTCGGGGCCAAACGAACTGGCGACATCGTTGTGGCCGCCGCCGCAAACCGGATATCCAGCCAGCGACGCAATGGCTTCGATCAAAGTCGATTTTCCGCTTCCGTTTTCACCGACCAGAAACGTGACCGCGGTTTTGAACTCCAATTCCAAATCCTTGACCCATGAAATTGAAAACGGAAACCGATCCTTGCGAGCAACCTTTTCGATGCGTGGATCTGACGGCAGTAATTCTGACTCGGGTGAAGCGAAAGGGTCCAGAGAGGTTGATTCTTGCACTCCTGTAGGGCTGATTGAAGCTCGCGGCAGGACGTCTGAATCGGACAATGTTGTGATCGATTTGATGAACTCGTCATCGGTCATGAACAGCGTGTCGTCCGCATCTCGAGATGGCTGAGCGGGCTCGACTTCTTCCGCGGGCGGCTCTGGAATCGCGCTGGATCTTGCACCGAAGTCGAAATTTTCGCGGAGATAGACGCCTCGTAGAAACGCTGCGTCGCGATCAAGGTTCGGTTCGCTCATCGTCGACCACCGCTACCACGGCCTTCGATTGCCGCCGCCTCCCCCAAAGCCACCTCCGCCGCCCATCAGCATTGACTGATAGTTGCTGTACGCCATGAAGCCAAAGAATATCGCGAGGAATGTGTCGCCCCGTTGCAGCGAAAACAAGGCAATAAATACGGCGACGCACAGCGACAGAATCGTGCTCTTGCGAACGCCCGCCCAAGGATCGGCTTTGACAAACAGTTGCCGCGCGACTTGTCCACCATCGAGTGGAAACACCGGCAGCAGGTTGAAAATATTGAGGACGACATTGATGACAACGCTAACCCAAATAAACATGTGTAGCGGTTGAGAGTCTGCCAGAATCGAGCCGTCGACACTGTATTGCGGAAGCGGAAACGGCCCGGCCCATCGCAACGAAACACCACCTGTGAGAATCGCGATCACCACGACGAAAAGTGCTGCCAGCAACAATCCCGCAATCGGCCCGGCCAAAGAAACGATAATCTGTTCGTTCGGTTTGAGACTGCGAGTACGACCAGCTTTCCAGCTTCCCATTCCGCCGCTGCCACCGGGAATCGCGAGGCCGCCCATCCAGTACAGGACGACGTGCGAGTCGATGCCAAAGTATCGAAACGCGAGTGTGTGCCCAAGCTCATGGACCAAAACTGAAATGAAAAACACCGCGGCAACGATGATCACGCCCAAGCCGGCGTTGACGTCAAATATTTGCAGAAAGCCCTGGCTGAACAACACCGGTAGGATGAAGAACGCGGGATGAACCCGGCACGGAAAGCCAAGCACATTAAATTTCAAGTCGTATGGAGTCTGACCAGGTTCACGCAATAACACGGCAACGCCCGAGGGTTGGAAAGGTTGAAGCTATAAGTTTAACATTCCGCCGCCAGTAACGCACTGATGCTGATTCGAAGTCCGAGGTGGCATAGGCTTCCAGCCTGTGATTGCATCGGTCCAGCTTCGGCTTTCTTATTTCGCTGTGCCCTGTGCCACAAAGTCAATCAGGGCCGCATTGCCATCCTGAATGCGTGATCGCCAACGCTAAGTGATCGCCAACGCTAAGTCACGGAGTGCTGTCGGAAAACTTCAATCGGGCGTCGGATCATTGCCGGAGCGGATTCCGCCGAAGCCTGTTTTCGTCGAACCAACCACCCGAACGAACTTGGTACAAAAACCAACGCCAGCAGCGTACAGCCGACCACTCCGCCTGCGATCGCGATTGCCATCGGAGGCCAAAACCCGCCTCCGGCAAGGATCAACGGCAGGAATCCGGCGATGGTCGTAAACGTTGTCGCCAAAACGTGACGCGTTTCGTGCAGTGTGACCCGCAAGATTGCCTGTTCGTCTCCCGCTGATGCTGCTTCGTCTTCGCGCAGCGCCGTCAGCACGACGATGGAATCGTTGATCGCGATTCCGATCAGACCCATGATGCCAACGATCGCCATAAAGCCAAACGGAAATCCGAACAGGTACAGGGACGCACCGCCGAAGCCAACCGCCATCATCGCGACGGCCCCGATAACCACCGCCCCGCGAAAACTGCCGATCGACAGGACCAAAGTCGTGATCATGGCAGCAATTAAAATTCCAACGCTGGCCATCAGGTTGCCAACCGCTTCGCCGCGTTTCGAAGACTCGCCGCCGAACTCCATCGAGTACCGAGGCGGCAGCGTCCAACCGACTTCTTTCATTTTGGATTGAAGTTTTGCCTGAACTTTCGATGGCAGCGTGCCCGCCTGCAGGAACACCTGGACTTCCTGCATGCGAATGCTGTTGAGTCGGGCAACGGTCGCGGTGGTTGGCTTTAGCTTCAAATCCGCAACCGCACTGAGCGGAATTTGCCTCGGGCCGTCAGCCGAAGGAAACACAAGGCTCAGTTGATTCAGGTCTTCGAAGTTTGCCCGTTGATGGCCTGCAATTCGAACGCGAACCGGAATCTGTTCCGTCTGCTGCAGTACGAACCCGCCAACGGCTCCGTCCAGTTGAGCATTGATCTGCGACGCGATTTGTCCCGGTCGAAGCCCAGCCAGTTGTGCGTCTTCGGTGGAAACGTCAACCTGAACTGTGGGAGTAGAATCGTTCAACTCAACGCGAACGTGAACGACGTCTTCCAAACCCGAAAGTAGCTTGCGAGATTTCTCTCCCAGCTCTCGCAAGACATCAAGATTCGGGCCGAAGAATCTCAGTTCGATCGGTGCTGTGAAAGGAGGCCCCTGTTCAAGCTGTCGGGCCAGCAGACGCGCTTCCGGAAACCTGGTTTGAAGGTCTCGCTGCACTTTGCGAATCTCCGCAGAGCCGTCTTTTTTCGAATCCAGCTGCACGATTCCATGCGCGTAGTTTTTCGCCCCAAGACGGTTGGTGATGATGTTGTAGTAGAACGCGGGAGCCGTCCGGCCAAGCAACCATGTCGATTGTTGCACGCGGGGATTGTTTCCCAATTCCTTGCTGATTTCGTTGGTGAGTGTTTTGAGTTCGGCGAACGAAGCGTTCGGTGGCAGTTCGACTTCGATATGAAACTGGTCTCTGTCGGCCGGAGGAAAAAACTGCATTGGCAACATCGACATTGACACGATGCCGGCGGCCGCCAAAGCAGCACAACCCGCGGCGGTAAGAATCGGGCGACGAATTGATGTCAGCACAATGCGCTCAAACACAGGCTTGAGAAAACCTGGCCTGACGCCAGCGGCCGATGTTTGGTCGCGAGTTCCGATCCGATCCAGCATCGCCGCCAGCGGTGCGATGATCAGCAAGCTAAGCAGCAGCGAACTGGCCACCGAGATCACGACATTCATCGCCATCGCCCCAACGAACTCTCCGGCGGGGCCTTCCATCAGACAAATCGGCGCGAAGGCAAAAGCGGTTGTCAGTGTCGACGCCAACAGTGGAATCGCCAGGATTCGGCCGGTCGCAGAAACGGCTTGTAGGTGAGACTTTCCCGAACGAATCTGGCTGCTGACGGAGTCCACGATCACGATGGCGTTGTCGATCAACAACCCCAACGCGATGATCAATCCGGCGACTGACATTTGATGGATCGGAGTTTCATTGATTCGCATTCCTGACAGCACAGCCAGTGACACCAACGGCAACGCCATCGAAACCATCAAAGCATTTCGCCATCCCATCAACAACCAAACCACGCACAATACGGCCAGAGATCCGATCGCAAGGTTTCCCAAAAGCTCGGACAGGCGGCCTTGAACGTATTGGTTTTGATCCAGCACATCGACCAGCTCGATCGCCGGCGGAAGTTCAGCACGGAACCCGTCGACGACGTCGCCAAGCTCGGCTCTCCACGTGTCGATACGACTTCGGTTTCGCACCATCGCACCAAGCAACATCGCTGCCTGACCGTTCATCTGACCAAGTTCGGCTGGGGGATCCGCGATCGTCCGCTCAACTTTCGCGACGTCGCCGATGACCACAAAATTGCCCTGTTCACCGCTGTTTTTCAGCGGTAACTGCCGTATGGCTTCGACAGAATTAAGTTGGTTTGCCATCTCAACCGCGATTGACTCGTTGTCAGAACGCAATGTCCCCGCCGCGTTCCTCGCATCGTCGCCGCGGATCGAATCGGCAACATCGACAGCAGACAATCCGACGTTCGCCAGTCGCGATTGGTCGACTTCGACAACGATCTCTTCGTCCGGCTTGCCAAACTGCGACACATCGTCGGTGCCTGAAATCGCACGAATTCGGTCCTCCAGGTCTTTCGCGAAACGGCCCAGAATCGCATAGTTGGGCTCGCTGTCCTGAGCCCACGTCAGCGCACCGATCCAGGCGAAAGCTCGCACATCGATTTCATCAAACTGCGGACGAGACGCTTCAGCCGGCAAGAATGCGATCGAGTCTTCTACCTTTCCGCGGATGCGGCTCCAAATCGGTCCGGGTTCGTAAACGTCGTCGCGAAGCTCAACCGTAATCAGTGAAGCCCCCGATCGGCTTTGCGAACGGATCTCCTTGATCTGTTCGACTTCGCGAATCGCTTTCTCGATTCGATCCGTCACCAGTGCTTCCACCTGAGCCGCATCGGCGACTGGGAAACGCGTCGAAATCGTTGCCGCACGCGCCGTGAGCACCGGATCTTCCATCCGTGGCAAAATCATGTACGAAGATAATCCGCCAACCAGCAACAACGCGATCATCATGATCAACAGTCGCGGTTTGCGAATGCCAACGGTTGACCAGTGCAGCGGTGGATCTGTACTTCGATTGGAGCCCGGTGGCGAATTCATTGATCGCTCTCTTGTTGTAGAGAGCCCAGCTTGATCGTCGTCTCTGTTTGCCACGGAAAGGTGAGTTCGCTGTGCGTTGCGGAAACCAGTTGGCCCAGTGAAACCCGGTTGGCGCCCTGAACGATTACGTTGTCGAACTCCTCAAGCGTGCCGCGGACTCGACTCCACGTCCCCCATGTCGCCAGCACTTCGACGTCACGCCGCTGAGCTTTGGCCGTATACTCATCCGCCAACGTGTTGCCAGGCGAATCATTGGCCACCAAGACCGACCACAGTCCGCGAACTTGAGGCTGCAACGCCTCGGTCGGAACCCAAAACCCGCGTTCACTGGATCGAATGGCAAACTCGACGCTGACAGTTTGGCCATCGACCAGGCCTGATTGATCAGAGTCGGTGATTGTCGCGATGACTTGGCGAGTTCTTGTGGAGCGATCAAGCGTCGGCTGGATTTGCTTGACCGTTCCGATGTGTTGTTGATCGCCAGAACTGAAAGTCAGTTTTTTTCCGGGAGCAAGCTGCTTCGCGATCGACGGAGAAACGCCAAACCGGACTTCCAGATGATCGGTTTCCACAATCTCCAGGACAGGAGTTCCGCGCTGTGGAAGGCTGCCTTCATCGATGAATCGCTTTGAAATTCGACCGGAAAAAGGCGTAAACAGTTCCGTCTGATCCAAGCGGGTTTTGGCCTGTTCCACGGTTGCCTGGATCACACCAAGTGCTCCACGTTGCGCGTCGATTTGTTCTTTTCGTGTACCGGCAACGAGTTCGTCAAGCTTCTGTTGAGCCGTCGCGACGGCGGCTTTCGATGCCGCTGAGTCAAATCGTGCGGCGTCGTATTCCTGTTCCGATGACGCGTTCGACTGGCGCAAGTTGGACTGTCGTCGAAAGGTCGATTCCGCAAGATTGAACTGAGCCTTGAGTCGTTCAAGTTCGGATCTGGCGGCTTCGATCGTTTCCGCTCGCGGTCCTTTTTCGAGTTCCGCCAACACCGCGCCGGTCTGTTCGGATCGCGCGACCGCAGCGTTGTACTGAGCAAGAATCGCAGCCTGATCCTGACGTGCCAACAGTTGCCCCCTGGTGACGTGGTCGCCTTCGTCGCAGAAAATTTCGTCCACACGTTCGGTGGCTTGAAACGAAAGTTGGCTGGTGCGACGTGCGACGACTGTCGCAGTGTAGCGCTGTGGCATGACTGCCGAATCTGAATAGTTGACCGGCAGCACGCGAACGGATTGCAATACGACACTGCCAGTGCCATTTGACTCCGCGGACGCATCCAGAGCGCTGGCTGGTTGCTGTTGATACCAGATCAATGCAGCGACCGCGGCGATGACTGAGATCGTGCCAATCGTGAATTTTGAGTTAAACCATTTCATCGTTGAGTGATGGGTTTTGAAAGTGAGACTTGTGAGACAGCGTTCTTAAAATGCCGAATGAGGCAGTGGCGTTTCGTCGGGAAACACCGCGTTGCAAACCCGGACCATGTGATCGTCATGTTCGGCGGCCGACCAAATCGGTTGCCAAGCGTAGCCGTTGAGCAAGTGAAGAGCGCCGAGTCGTACGGAACGGTGGATCGAATCGATGCCAATGTCTTTCAGCGACGGGCTGGTCATGTCGATGACGTAAGAGCCGAACGTCAGTGCCCACAGCGAGAGTGTCATTTCTTCCGGGTTGATTGTTCCGGGGAGCGTTAGGTCTCCGTCCGCGATCGCGCTCCGTACGATTCCGGAGACCAACGACATGCAGCGATGTTCGTGCTTTCGCATCAGGTCGCGACGCTCTTCGGTACAGCGATCCCAAATGGCCGAATGACGTACCACGCTTTCGACAACAAAATGCAACGGGTAGTTACGGCGATAAAGTTCGCACGCGACACCGACCGCGAGAATTCGCTCGCGGGAACCTCCCTGGCACGTCGAGGCTTTGTCGAACATGCTTTGCCGCTTGTTGATCGCCTTGACAGCCATCGCCAACAGCAATTCCTCGCGGTTCGGGTAATGGTTGTAGATGGTGCCTTTGGCCGTGTTGAGCTCCTCAGCCAATCGCTCCATCGAAAGCGCAGCAAAACCTTCGGTCAGCAGGATTTGACCCGCTGTTTTGACCAAGAGCTCCTCTCTGAGCTCGATTTCCTTCTGTTTTGGTGTCTTTTTGGCGTTCATGGCTTATTTTCTGACAATTCGTCAATTCTATTTCCACCTTACCGTGTGGAACGGCAATCTTTGTCGTGGAAAATGACGAAAAGTCAAAAAGTCGCAGCATTGAGAAGGGAATTGTCCGGAGCAAACCGTAAATCTGTCTGCGGATTCATAAGCCAAATCGATGGCGAGATTGGCTGCAGTTTGGGTGCGAGTGGAGTCGTCGCATTGCAAATATCAACGCGATTGGCAGAAAGGCCGGATCTTGCGGGGACGTCAGATGGATCTGCAGGCATGGGCGTTGCTGCGTCGAAAAACGCACTCAGGAGATCGCGATCACCACGTGTCGATCTTGTCCGGTAGTTCGTCTCGCGTTACTGCTTTCTTGGAACGAAATACGAACCAGCCAACGAATCCGATCGCGATCGCCATTGCCAACAGCATGGCACCAAGCATCGTCTGAAGCTGGCCCGCTGTCGATTCAATTTCGGTCAGCGAAGAAGCCATCACGAGCGGGCTGGGTTGGCCGTAGAGTCCTGAATCGTCAGTGCGCTCGGAGGGATAGGCCCAAATTCGATAGAAGAATCCATCGCACAGAAATACGTTGCCAACGATTGATTCCTGATTGAGTCCTGCCGGAAGATTCAACACGCAAACGGTAACCGGAAACGCATTCTGATAGACCTCGTGTTCGCCGTCGCGCGTTGCAACCTGAATGGGGCGGCCTTTGAGATCAGGAAAGATGGTCAACTGGTACCACGTGTCGGTGCCCAGCAACGAGACTGCTTCCGGGTCAGAGACTTTCACTGGAACACATTGCCGAACACGGCCTTGCACCGAAGCCGCGCTGCCGACGCTTTCAATTGGGCTGCGGAGCATTGTTGAAAAGTCAACGCGATCGACATCAGCGGGTAGCCTCACGTTCTTACTTGCTGCGAGCATCTGCCAAAAGCACACCGTTTCCCGGGACCCGATCGACTTGCCTTTGCGCGATTTAACAATGTCCAGCAACGAAATGTCCACACCGGAATTCGCCAGCGCGACCTTGGCGGCGTCAACGCCCAGTTCAGCGTAGGTTCGCTCGGGATGCCAGGAGAATCGTCTGGTGACGAGAATTGGAATCGGGGTCGAGTCTGTTTCGCCAATGAGTGCAACGGACTTCGACGCGAAAAAGAAACCATCAAATCGAATGCTCTGAGGCTCCTCGAGCGACTGTTTGACGGGCCATGACGCGACGCTTGAACGTGAAATCAGCGCAAATGATTCGCCTTTTTCATTTTCGCAATCTGCAACGTAGAAACCGCTCAGGAAGTTTCTGGCCTGTTCGGGCGGGTAGTCAAAACGCCGGATAGATTTGACTTTCGCATCGATCGAAACCGGGTGGAAGCGATGGTCTGCAGGGTTCGTTGCAAAGCTGCTGATGGCTTCGGTGCTTTCATTCGTTACCCATTCGCGAATCACTGCCGAATCAACGGTGCCAGTTCGATAGAGCAGTTTCTTGAACTGCGGATTCAAAGGGTCGAACGAGTCAGTGTCTGTGGTTGACGCTGCGTCTTCCTGCGACAGTCCAGAAAGTTCGCGAAGGTCTTCGCCCTGCGGAATCAACGCGAACACAAGCAAAAGTAAAAGCACGTTCAAGGCAATTCCTCCAGTCGTTCCGCGATTGACTTGATGTCCGGATCATCGCTGAGCGCATCAAGGTTATCTTCGATCACTTTTTTGTACTCGCCGCCAGGTTGATGCACTTTCAGGCTGTCTGCACGATGGACAAGCATGGCGATCGCGAAGGCGATTCCCAGAACGGCAATCACACAGCCAATCATTGTGGCCACCGAAGGTGTCCACGTGGCTTCTGCGACCGGATTGTTTTTTTTGTTGACGTGCAGTGTTTTCGCGAGGATCAACGGGCAGTGGTTTCCTTTTGATTGTGAGTCAACGTAAGAGCGGACTTTGTAGAACAGGCCGCTGCACTCAATCGCGACATCGAAGTCCGTGAACTTTTCGCCGACTTCCAGGATTTCCGGTTTGTCTGCGGTGTAGATGCACCAGACTTCATCCGCTCCGTGCGAATTGCCGACCCACCACTCGTACCAAACTTCTTGATGTCGCAGCGGGCCATGGATGCCGGCGACTTTCGCGCGACCGGCGAGCAATTTGCCATGCACGCGGACGGGTTTGAACCGCCAGGCATCCGGCTGAGCAACCAGTTGCACCGGAGAAACCGCCTGCGGATTTTCGTCAAAGTCGTCTTCCAGGATCCGCCCCCAGAACCGTTGCCAGGCAGGCATGTCAGACTTGCGGCCGGGCGAAGTAAAGTCATCCAGTTGTTTCAGGATCAACGGATCGAGAGCGTGAAAAAGCTTCTTCAGAGCAGCCTGTTGATTCAACGTTACGTCTTCACCGCTGGCGACGGCCACCAAGCCGGGCCGGATGGTCGATTCGAACGGGTCGCGATATGCAGCGTCTTCGGGCGAGGCCTGATTGATTGACGACAGTAGCGGATCGAAGTCCGCCAGGTTGACGTCGCGTTCATCGAGTCGTTTTTGCGAAAGCTGGATCAACTCCACGAGCGCCGTTTTGTCTTCGACTTCCAGTGAATCCCAGGTTCGTTTCCAGAACGCATCACGACTCTGTTCTGTTGGCAGACGCTTCGCGGACGCGTCCGAGGAATCTGCTTGCGAAAGCAAACCGACTGGTCCATCGGAAGCGAGCTGGCTCAGGTCCAGGTCCGCAGAGCTCGAATCGGCGAAACCGTTGAGTTCAATGGCTTCCGCGTTGGCCGCGTTTCGTTTGAACCCCATCCACATCCAGTTTTCGGGCTTGCGAGCCTCTTTCATCAGCACCATCACGAGGATCAGCATCGCAAACAGGAAGTACAATTTGCGGCGAACGGCACGCGTGTACCCCTTGATCGACTGTTTCGCGTTTTCGTTGGCGGTGTCGATACCCTCGGAATTCACGAAAAGGTTTGGGCGTTGCGGATTCTGATTCGGCTTTGACATTTGAGTGCTTTGAAGGCAAGTTCCACGAAGATTTTACTGTACGGCATTGGCAAATGCCTCCCGCGTTTGAAATTTGCCAGACGATAGCTTAACTTTCGTGTCCCATAATTTAGAATGAATTATTGGAACAGAGGATTGGCAAACAACGGTTCGGGCACAATGAAACGCTGCAGAAATATTCCTGGCACACCCGTTCAGATTCTTATGAGCTTTGCGGGCACCGTTTTGCTGTTGCTGGTTTGCAGTCAATTGGCGATTGCCGATGAGCCGGCGGAAGAGTTCCTTCAGGCGCTTCGCGAGCGAGGCTATTACGACGTCGCGTTGCACTATCTTGATGGCGTTGCCGAATCCGATTCTGTCCCGGATTCTTTCAAGCAGAAAGTCGCGTTTCAAAAAGCAGGCATCCTGCTCGACAGCGTGAACAAGATTCGTAATCCCGAAGAGATGGGAAAGCGACTCGACGAAGCAGATCGGTTGCTGGCTGAGCATGCGAGCAGCGTGTCGGATCCGATCGAAGCGACGGAAGTTCTGAAAATCCAATCCAATGTGAAATACTTTCGCGGGCGAAACAACCTGAAACAGGCTGCCCTCGATCGAACTCCGGACTCTCGCAAGAAAGAGCTGTTTCTTCAGGCTCAGAAATTCCTGGGCGACGCGTTGCCAAAGTTTCGCCAGGTGCAACAAGCCCAGCGCGAACAAATCGAGAACTTTCAGATCGATCCGGAAGATCCTAAGTCCGACGAAAAGCTCCGGGCACTCCAGGCCAGCTATGTCGATACGCGGCTCAAGATTCCCGTCGCGAT
This sequence comes from Mariniblastus fucicola, assembly GCF_008087665.1. Classification (GTDB taxonomy): domain Bacteria; phylum Planctomycetota; class Planctomycetia; order Pirellulales; family Pirellulaceae; genus Mariniblastus; species Mariniblastus fucicola. The sequence continues at coordinate 5,883,842 of NZ_CP042912.1, read as the reverse complement.
GGAGAAGCTTGCGTTGGCTTTCAACGACGACAAATCAAGTCGAAATGCGAAGCTGATCGAAGCCGGAGCCGAGTTTGAATCTGTTGCCAGACTTTACGATCAGCGATTCGTGCAGGGCCAAATGGCGAAGGCCTTTGCGGCGAGGTGTTTCCAACAGGCGGGCGACTATGGGAAAGCTTCGGAGTTGCTCAAGGATGTTTTTAACTATCCAAATCCGTCCAGTGTTCTGGTGCAGCAGGGATTGAGTGTCGGAGTTGAAACGTGGCCTAACGTCGAACCGTATCCAACCAGGCAGGTAATCGCGGCAGCCGAGGGTCCGGTCGCGATGTTGACGCGGCGCGACAAAGCAAACCCGATGTGGCTGCGAGTCGAGTTGGAGTTGGCTCGGGCCAAGTACGAACGCTCTGTGGCGATCAAAGATGAAGACTCTTCGGCAGCGTCAAGGCTCAAGAAAGAAGCCTCGCGGTTGGCTCGAGAGGTTGCCCGACGGCGGAACCCGCACAGTAAGTTGGCGGCGGAGTTGCTTGGCGATTGGGGTGTCTCAATCGAGGCTGCATCGGAGGAGCCCGCAACCATGGTCGCCAACGCAACGGCCAGCTCATTTGATGACGCTATACAAAAGAGCAAAGACTTGATCGGTCCGCTTTCGGATCAGCTGAGCGAACTGGCGGTCGCACGCCGTCAACTGGCTACCGCCCGCGACGCATCGGCTAAATCGAATCAGCAGATGGAGGTCGACAAATTGCAAACCAGCGTCGACCAGCGAGCCGATCAGACGCTCGGGATGTTGGCTCAAGCAGTTCGGCTGGCCGACGAAGAAACACCACGTGCACAGCTGAACAACGTTCGCTATTTACAAGCGTATTGCCATTTCGCGAAACGACGTTTTTCCAACTCGGCAGTGATGGGAAGGTTTCTGTTGGAGAAGTTTCCGACGATCGAATGGAGTCAGCAGGCGGCCGGATTGATGGTTCGCAGCTATGAAAAGATGTTTGATTCGTCGACCGGTCAGGATCGCGTCGCGGCACGCGATAAAGTGATCGATGCCGCGTCGGCAATGATGGAGATGTGGCCTGATGCCAGCGAGTCCTCTGCTGCCGCGGTGTCAGCGACACGCGTTGCAGTTATCGATGACGATTTCGATTCTGCAAATCGTTTCTTTGAGCGTATTCCGGCGAATTCGCCAACTCGAGGCCCGTTGGCGTCACGGATTGGCCAACAAATTTGGGGCGAACGAAAATCGGCGACAACGGACGATGCCAAACAGAAAATTACTGACAACGCACGCAAGTATCTGACGATCGCGGTTGAATCCGCGGACCCTGCGGCAATGGATTTCTCGACCGCTGTTGCTGCTTTGTATCTCGTTGACGCCTGTCGGGAATCCGGAGAGCTGGACGAAGCGATTTCACGAGTCGATGCGATTCTGCAAAACCTGGATACCAATCCTGCGATCAGCAAGAGTGCGAAATATCGACAGTCGGCTTACAACGCATCGCTCAATACGTGGCTCGATGCGTTGGGTAGCAAGCCAGACGCTCAAACGTGGATCGACAAATCAAAAAATGTCATCGAGAAAATGAGCGCAGAAGCGGCTGGCGATCCTGCTGCGATCCAGAACGTCAGTCGCGTCTATCGAAAAGTTGCTCGCGATCTGACCGATCGGTTTGAGTCGCTGCCGTCGCTTCAGGAAAAGGAAACGTTTGCAACATCCTTGCAGTCATTCTTTGCCGGCATCGGTTCGGTGGCCAAGGATGGCAAGACGCGGCTTTGGGCGGGTTCAACGTTGCTTGGAATTGCTGAATCCCTGAAGCTTGAAGGCGGAGATGCGAATTCGAAGCAGCTTGCGGGCGACGCGATCGCATTGCTGGAAGCGGCGAAGAAAGCTGGCTTTGGGAAAGACAAAAGCCTTGAGCTCAACTATCAGCATCAGCTTGCGTTGGCGCAACGGTGCAGCGGAGACTTCGAAGCCGCTGTTAGCAGCTTTGAAAAGATTCTGGAAACTGCAAACGGTTTGAACCTTCAAATCGATGCTGCCAAAACGTTGCTGATGTGGGGCATCGAAAAGAAGGATACCAAAGCGTTGACCAGTTCGATGAACGGCCGTGGTCAGTATCGCGATCCGAAAACGAACAAGCTGCGAAAGCGAATTTGGGGCTGGAAGTTGCTGGTAAGTTTGACACGCAGCAAAGAAAATCTTCGCGAGCAGTTTCGCGAGTGCGAATACTACTCTGTGCTTTGTCGTTTTCGCTATGGTCAGATCGCGAACAACCCCAAAGCGATTGACAGTGCCTATGGCGAACTGCAAAAAGCCCTCAAACGCTTTGACGACCTGGCGGTTGGAGCCTGGAAGAAAAAATACGATCAACTGCTGAAAGAACTGGAATCGGCAAAGTAGTAACCATGAGTACAAACATGAATTCAAAATCGCTTTTCCTTTGCGGATTGCTTGTTGCATTAGCTGCGACTTCGGCCAACGCGCAGAACGACGCTTTGTATCGCATTAAAAAATCAGGCAAAGTCTCGAAGCAGGTCGGCAAGATCAAGGACATCACGCCTCTGTCAGTTACGCTCGACGGCGACAAGATTCCTGTCTGGGAAATCGAGAAGCTGGCTGCTGCCAACGAGCCCCTCGAAGTCGAAAAGGCTCGGGATCGAATTGATGACGGACGTTTCGACGAAGCCCTTGAACAGCTCGATCAGGTTAAACTTGGCGGCAACCCAATCACGGACGCGGAGGTCGCCTGGTACCGGGCCGTGGCCAAATCCGAGATGGCATTTTCCGGCGGTGCGTTCAGCGCAATCGATGCTGGCAGTGAAGTGCAAAAATTCATCAAGGGAAATCCAAAGAGCCATCACCTTATTCCGGCAACGGATTTGATGGGTCGCCTGGCGATGGCCGATGGGAAACTGGATTTTGCGGCCAAGCAATTTGATATTCTGACTGATTCCAAATGGCCGGAATACGTTGTCCGCGGATATTTCTTTGGTGGCGAAGCCTATATGCGAGCTGAAAAGTTTCCATTGGCGATGGCTGCCTACGATAAAATCCTGGCACTGCCGGGAAATGACAATATTACCCAACGCTACCAGCGGCTGGCTCAGTGTCAGAAAGCCCGAGTCGCCGCGGTTACCGGTGATCCGGAAGCTTCGATCGACCAGCTTAAATCGATCATCAGGCAGGAGAATCCGGACGACAAGGAACTCTTTGCCTACGCCTACAACGCGCTCGGCGCTTGCCATCTCAAACGAAATGACCTCGCGGAAGCCGAAGAGAAGTATTTGTTCACGCATTTGCTTTTTGACACCGAGTCCGCACCGCATGCGGAAGCAGTTTTTCGTCTGGCGAACATTTGGACGGCCCAGAAAAAGACAGATCGCGCTTCCGAAGCCCGTGAAATCCTGAAGTCCCGCTATCGCAACACATGGTGGTCAGCTCAACTCAATTGAATCGCTCATTTGAACCAACGGAATTTCGCGTCGTAGGTTCACGAACCAGATCGCGACAACTACAATCAGAACGGTCACTACGGCGATTTCAGGATTCGAAGAATTGGTCCATCGATTAATCTTCCCCAGTCGCTTCGGTGAAGTCCTTCCCAAAAAACGTGGTGGCTCGATGGAGAGAACACGAATGCCAAAGTTCCAGTCTTGTTTTTCGATGCTGCCCTCACCCGAGCAGCTACGTCGGATCTTTCCCCTCACGTTTCTGGTTGCCTTCATTGCGTTGGTGCTTTCACCGATCGGGATCACCGATGTCGCGCTGTATGCTCAGGATGCAGGTGCTGCCGCTGCCAATCCGGAACAGGATTCGTTGCTCGGTTGGTTGCTCAACAGCCTGGGATTTGAGTACATCATCGTATTCCTGGCGTTGTCGTTCATTCTCGTTGCTCTGTTCATCCTGAATATTCTTGCCGCCCGACGCGAAAGCGTTTGCCCGGCGGAGTTGGTCGCGACCTTCGAAACTCAACTCGATAACAAGCAATACCAGGAAGCCTATGACCTGGCGAAGACAGACGAGTCATTTTTGGGCACTGTTCTGTCAGCCGGATTGGCTCGACTTTCGAGCGGATATCCACAGGCTGTTGCTGCGATGCAGGAAGCCGGGGCCGATGAAAGCATGAAGATGGATCACCGTCTGAGCTATCTGGCTTTGATTGGAACGATCAGCCCCATGATCGGGCTGTTTGGAACCGTCCACGGAATGATCGAATCGTTCTATGAGATCGCTAACGGCGGAGGAACGCCGGATGCGAACAAGCTTGCAGAGGGTATTTCAACGGCTCTGTTGACGACGCTGATTGGTTTGGCGATCGCGATTCCGGCGATTGCGGGATACAACATTTTGCGTAACCTGGTTCAGCGTCGAATTCTCGAAGTCAGTGCCACCAGCGAAAACCTGATGGGCCGCTTCGAAAAAGTTGGCAACAAAAAATAATCTCTCCTTCCACGGAGAGGTTCTCCATGAAGTTCAAAAACAAAAAAGACACCGAGATCCTCGAAGGCGACCTGACGCCGATGATCGACATGACGTTTCAGTTGATCGCGTTCTTTATGTTGCTGATCAATTTTTCGGAAGTCGATCGTGCCGAGGAAATTACGCTGCCGAAAAGTGTCCTTGCAACGCCTCCGGTGGAGCGGCCGAAATATCAGGTGATTCTGAATCTTGATCCCGATGGCGAAGTCGTCTTTGCTGGCAATGGGTACGATATCTCGACGCTTTCTCCCGTCCTGAATCAGGAAATCAACAACGCGGGTCGCAGTCGCGATCGTGTGCCGGCCAAAGACATCGCTGTCATTATCCGTGCTCACGAAGACACGCCCACGGGAACGGTGCAGCGGTTGATTGCCAAATGCCAGGAAGAAGAGATGGAGAATTTCAAGTTTCGCGTCAAGGATGAGGCGTACAAGTGAAATACGAACCGACAGAAAACGAAGACATCAAGCTGAACATGACGTCGATGATCGACATCGTTTTCCAGCTGCTGGTGTTTTTCATTCTGACGTTCAAAGTAGTCGTCCAGGAAGGCGACTACAACGTGCGGATGCCCATCGCCGCGGTTGACACCGAATCGATGGACGAACCGCCTGAACTGATTCGCGTCATGCTTAGAGCTGGTGAGACAGGTGCGATCAGCACCATCGAAGTCGACGATGAGGTCGAAGTCGAAACACTTGCCGGCGACACCACCGCCGAACTCTACGCTCAACTCAATGACTATATCGACGCGAAAGTTTCTGCTGGCAACGATCCGGAATCCGGCGTTGAAACCGAAGTCGAATTCGACATCGACAGCAATCTGAAATATCGCTTCACCGTTCAGGCGATCGAGGCTGTCTCGGGCAAGCAATTGGCTGACGGTAACGTTAAAAAGCTGGTCGAGAACATCAAGCTCAAAGACAACTCGCAACAGTAGCCACTTCGGTCGCACGAGAATTGATCCCGAAATCCTTCAAATGGCTGACGTTCCGTCACGTCATCCGGCTCAAGGATCGTCCCGCTTGCCGATAGATTCCCCTCCGACACGATTCCTCAACCCCCACGGATGACCGATGGCTACTTTCAAAACGAATGTCGAAGCATTTTGGAAATGGTTTGCCACCAACGCGGCCGAATTCTATGCGGCAATCGAGGACGGCAACTGCGCCGAACTTGCAGAACCGGTTCAGGAAGCTTGCGGCAAATGGTTGCCAGGTTTTTCATGGGTGTTTGGGCCGGGACCGGACGGGAAAGGTCACTCATTCACGATCACCGGCGAAGGCAAACCGGGCTTTCTGTTTCTTGCTTCGTATTGGCTTGAGCTCGCTCCGGTGCTCGACGGTTGGACTTTCTATGGCTCGCGCCAGCCTTCGGTGCTGCACGCCGACCATCAGGTGAAAATCGCTGATCAGGAGTTTGGCCCTGGTGAGATTCTGATCAAGCCGATTGTCTACGAAGAAGACGAGCAAATTGGAATCGACTTTTGGCATCCCAATTTTGCAGACAGTGAAGAGGGGCTGATCTTCACGGTGCTTGGCATCTGGCTGGACGAAAGCCTTGGCGAGATCGGATCGATGGCGTGGATCGCATCGGCCGAATGCAAGGACTTGTCGGGCGACCCGGAAGCGTTTCCGCTGACCAAGCTCAAACAGTACGTCGACTACTTGCAAAAGGAAAAGGGCTGGGAGAAACTTCCGCCGGATGAGACCTATTCGCTGTACCAGTTACCCGAGCAGTCGGATGAGTTTCCTCGCGGCGATACGATTTCCGGTACCACCTGCAACATGGAACTGGTCGGAGCCTTTCTTGAGTCGGCCGGCCACATGGAAGATCCGGTTGAGGGCACCGGTGCGAGTTTCGTCTACATCGGAATCAATCGCGACCAGTTCCCCGAAGGCGACGAAGTAAACTTTCGCGCCGAAATCGAAGACGCGGTCGACGAAGCTCTGCGATCGGGCAAGAGTGGCCGCGTGTTTGGCGGAGCGTTCGGTTTGATTTCTGGCTACATCGATTTGGTGATCTACGATGGTGACAACAGCGCCGCATTGATCAATCAAGCGTTGGATGCCAAAGGTCTTGGCGGAGAGTACTTCGTCCGACCCTTTGCGAAAGCGTGAGCACGCGGCCTGTTTTGATTCCGAATTCCACAGGTGCGAAACGAGTCAGGCACGAAGCGCTAACCAGTGAATTAATGGCAATGCCTGTTCAGGCCCCGTTTACGCACGGGGATGAAACTGGTTGTGTACTTTCTTCAGTCGCGACTGGTCCACATGCGTGTAGATCTGCGTCGTCGCAATACTGGCGTGTCCCAACATCTCCTGAACCTGCCTCAGATCAGCACCTCCGGCGAGCAGATGGGTGGCAAAACTGTGCCGCAGCGTGTGCGGGCTGATCGAAACATCAACGTCGGCTTCCAACGCATACTTCTTCACCAACTCCCAGATGGCTTCGCGTCGTAGTCGACGTCCAGACCTCGTCAGCAGCAACCAATCAGCCTCATCGGGCCGATGTGCAGCCAGTTGAGGCCTCAGTCGTTTCAGATATTGTTCGACTGCATCGATCGCCGCATCACCGAGCGGCACCATCCGCTGCTTGCTGCCCTTTCCCTGGACTTTGCAAAACCGTTCGTCCAGGTGCAAATCCCGCAGTCGCAAATCCGAAAGCTCCGACGCGCGGCAACCGGTTGCGTAAAGCAGTTCCAGTAGCGCCCGGTCGCGAAAATAGTAGATCTCATATCGCTTCGGAGCGTTGAGAAAACGTTCGACATCTTTCGGCGAAAGAACTTCAGGAACACGTTGCCAAAGCTTTTGGCTGCCCAACAACTCAACCTTGTTGTCCAGCAAAACACCTTCGAGCTGAAGGTAGCGAAAGTACATCTTCAGGCCGACTACCGTTCGAGCGATCGATGCCGGAGCCAGTTCGCGCGAATTCAAGTATCCGACAAAATCTGAAAGCTCGGAAATCGTCAACGTGACCAGGTTTCGAGAGCCCAGCCATTCGTGGAACCGGTGAATGTCTCGTTGGTAAGCCGCGACCGTATTTTCGGCCAGATGACACTCGGTGCGCAGGTACTCGACAAACGCTTCCTGGCGAAGCGAAAAATCCTGCTTCGGTTTGGCAGGCGAAACTTTTCCTAGCAGGCGACTTTTGCTTTTCTTCAAATCGTCACCTAACGGGTCATAAACAAAATAGTGTTGGCCACTTTTGAATCGTCGACTTCCGTCCCCGTCACCAGAACGACGGCTTCTCCCGGAACGATCTCCGCGAACGTTCGACCGCGAAGTGTGGCTCCGCGAAATCCCAGGATGATTGGATACGATTTGCCGCCGACGATGACTTTGGAATTCGCGATGTCCAACTCGCCAGCCAACAACAAGTCCTTGCCCGTCGGGATCGCGGCTTCGATTGGCTGGCCACTGATCAGATAGTTGTTGATCCGCCACGCTGGCATGCTCATGATCCGATCGCGATGATGTACCGAACGAAACTGAGCCAACAGGAACAGCTTGCCTTCAGGAAGCGAATACTTGATACGCTCCCATTCTCCGTTGTCCAGTTTCTTGCCATCCACCGCCACCTGGCCTCGCGCCGTGTCAAACCAGGGGTTGGACATCCGCAACGCGAACTCGGTTGATTCATTGATCGCGATCGAAATCATTTCGTTGTCGCGAGTTTGGATTTCGAGACTGGTATCGGTCTTTGATGTTACGCGACCGGAAACTTCAAACGTCGCCGACGCTTCCGGATCGACCTGTTGTGCTTCCAACGTCGCGCAGCCGACAGCCAGGGCAGAAACCGCAAAGGCCAACCAGAACCGGTATCCAGATATGTGTTTAATGAAATGGGACACTGTCTGTTAATTCGGCCAGTTGGACCAATGTTCGGGACCAAAACGTATCCAATATTGCATCACGGAAAGTTGACTTACGTGGAACATCCCTGCGAACCGGAACATTCAAACCAAACTGCCAGCGTCGATGGCTGCGGATAGAGTCGATGTTGTCAGATTCAACTAAACTGAACGTCGAAGATCGCTGGCAGTAGTGATTTGAGACAATGCGTGAACTGAGGGAAGTCGTGCAAGAATTGAGAAGATTTTCGAGGAACGCTGTCATCGCCATCGCGGCAGTGATGAGCCTGGTTGCATCTGGCGTTGGCGCGATGTTGCGTTTTGATGAACACGAACCGCAAGTCGATCGGAAGCCGAACATCGTCCTGATCAATTTGGACGATTGCGATGTTGACCTGGTTGACGACGAAAAGTTGAAGCACTTTCCGAACCTGTCTGAGTTAGCCAAAACGAGCACCCGGTTTACCAACTGCCATGTGACGACACCTCTGTGTGGCCCGTCGCGAGCCTGTCTGTTTCGCAGTCAATACGCTCACAACACGGGTTATCGAACCAATCGTGCGAATCTCGATGTCGGCAGTGGTTTCACTGGCGGCACGCAATACTTTATGGACAGTGGTCTGGCGGCGGACCAGTTGCCTGTTTGGATGAAGCGTGCTGGCTACCACACGATGCTGGTTGGAAAGTACTTCCAGGGAAAGACAGAACACGTGCCGGTTCCTGGTTGGGATCGCTTCATTGCACTGGGTGGCAATCGATACATTGGCCGCATCGCGCGATTCAACTTTTTTCCGGACGGCAAGATCGACATCGGGCCGGTTCACGGTTATCGCACCGAGATCGAAACCGATGATGTGGTCGGTCTGCTGGATGAGTATGCGAGCGAAGGCGATCCGGAAAAGCCATTCTTTCTTTATCTTGCTCCCGTCGCGCCACACGTGGGAGCATTGAATGAAGATCCTGTTCCCGAAAAGTGGAAAGATCGCTTTCTCGACGTCAAACTGCCTTCGTCGGCAAGCTTCAACGAGGACGACGTCTCGGACAAACCCGTGGCGTATCGTGACACGCTCAAGCTGTCTGAAAAAGAAGTCGCGGCGTTGGTCGTTTCCCAGCGTCGGCGTCTGATCGCAATGTCGGGCGTCGATGAAATGGTCCAGCGGATCCGCAAGAAGATCGCTGACCTTGGTTTGGAAGAAAACACGATCGTCATTTTGACTTCGGATCACGGCTACTTGATGGGCGAACATCGAATGCACGGAAAGTCGTTCCCGTTGATCAAAGCCACACAGGTTCCTCTCTGGGTGCACTGGCCAGGCGTGACGACCTCGCGAAACGCAGGACAACTGTTGGCTCACATCGACATTTCTGCGACGGTCGCAGATTTGGGCGGCGCCTCGATTCCTGACTTTGCAGACGGCAGATCATTTTCAAAGCTACTCACAGACGACTCGATCACTGCAGCAGATGCGATCCGGCAATCCGTCCTGGTCGAGAATTGGGAGTCGCGATTGAACTCGGTTTCCAAACGGAAGATCGTTTATTCGTCGATGATCCGGCCCGGCAGCATGTATACCCAGTGGGCGACCGGCGAAAAAGAGTACTACGACCTTGAGTCCGATCCGCATCAGTTGGAAAACGAGTTCGCGAATTTGAGTGCTGCCGAGAAAAGCTCTTTGCGGGCCGAGCTTCATTCGATTCGGCTTAACAGTTCGCAGGATGCGGGAACAACGGCCACGTTAAGTTTTCCGACGGTTAACCGAAGCTACTTTGGGCCGGAAACGGAGCTGGAAGGTTTTGCCGAATCAGCGGCGCAGGTCGGACCCGTTACGTATTCGATCAAGCGGAAACAGACGGGCGAGTTTTGGGATGGAACGGCATGGAGCCAACAGCCAACCAGGATGCCGGCAGAGCAGCCTGTAGAGGCGGGATTGCTACGCGAGTGGCATGCCCGGCCACGAGTCAAAGGACTCGATCCGGGTGAAGTGCTCTCGATCGAAGTCCATGCCGCGGACGCGAGCGAACGGCAGGCTTCGATTCGAAAGCTGGATGTTATCTACGACAGCTCACCACCAGTCGTGCGAATCAGCCGCCCCAACAATCAGATGGGCTATCCTGAGTTCGCGAATTTCGGTGGAATGATCGAAGACGACCGCGGTTCAGACGATGTCAAACTTTCGATTTTCAATCTCGACACGCTTGAGTACTTCAATGGCAGCGAGTGGACTACCGACGAAAGCCAGGTTTCCGTGCTGGTAAATACGGAAACCGGTCGTTGGCACACCCGCCATCCGCTTCCCGAAGGCCGCTATGAAATTAAAGCATTCGGCAAGGACGCCGCCGGGAATTGGTCGGCTGCCTCGGAACCTGTTCGTTGCCTCGTTGACAGAAGCTTGCAACGAAAGAGGATGCTCGACGATGAAATTCGCTGACTTGCAGTTCGGTCGACATTTCGCACGATTCCGCTTGCCGTGTTCACTCAGGTTCGATGTGTTTGCTCAGTCTGAACGAGAAGTGTCATCGCGTTTTAGTTTTCGGGAAACGTAATGTCGATCCACACCATGCGGTGATCGGATGCTGCAGTAAGTTCGTTGCCGGGCTCTTCAGGAGCTGGCCAGAACACGCCCTGATTGGAGACAGCGAAGCCTTTTGATGGCAGCACGTAATCGATTCGAACATTGCCAACGCTGCGGTCGTTGAAGTTGCCGGTGTCCTGAGTCGGGTCGCCTTTGTGTTTCAGGTTCGCTTGTCCTTCCTTTTTGGCGTAGTACTTGCCTCCGTTGCTCGCCGGAATCGGGCTGGCTTGAACCAGTTCGTGTTTCAGCAACTGATCGATCGCGTTGTCCGTACTGTCGCCATCGTTCGGGTCTGCGTTGAGGTCGCCTGCAATCACGAATGCCTCACCAATCGGCAGTCCACCCTTGGTGCCCTTGTCATCGTAAATCCAGTCACATTTGTTGCTGATATAGTCCGCCCAAATTCGGATCTCGTCATGGTTGCGTTTCCCGTTGCGGTCCTCGTCGCCGTCGAAAACTGGAGGCGTCGGGTGGCAAACGAGAAAGTGAAACGTTTTCGATTCGATTGTGATTGGAATATCCCAATGGCTTTTCGAAGATAGTCGAAAGACTTCGATGGCTTCTGGCGAATACCAGTCTGCGTTCGTTTCCGGGTTCTTCGGAAGCAACGCCCCCGGCATGTCTTTCCAGAGGAAATTCTGAAATGTGCGAGCTTTGTCAGTGTTGATCGGGTGCATGGAAAGAACCGCCATGCCGTACTGACCGGGGAAACGACCAAAGCCGAACGCGTCGTCAGGAGAGCCTACACGTTTGTCATTGTTGAGGTCGACTTTCGAGTCGACTCCTGTGTTGACGGATTGAACGAAAACGTACGGGTACTCGATCGGTTCCTGTCCCAGTTGTCCTTTGGCGAGAAAGTTCTTGCGGAAGGCTTCGACCGACTTTCCGCCATCGAAATCGACTTCGTTCAACAGCAAAACATCCGGTCGTACTGTTTGTACGATCGCTGCGATCTTTGAAACAGTCTCGGACGTTCCCTTTTCCAGTTCCTTTAACAGCGCACCATCGCTTTTGCGATTGAGCGCGACATTGAAGGTTGCCACACGAATGGCACCTTCTTTCTTCGTCAGATCGTTACTGTTTGTCTGCGCGATTGCGGAGGCGTTGAAGCAAACCAAACATGCGAGCAACAGCGTTGAGAACAGAAAGGAGTTGTGTTTGAAATGCGATCGGAACGTCATGGTGGTGACTCTTAAAACGGGTTCAGTTTGCGCGTGATGGAGCGAGAAACAGCTTCGCAGGTAGTTTTTGGATAAAAAAATTGATTTTTTTTTCAGTCGTATCAAACGCGATTCTTGATCGCTCTCGTTTTGATACCAGGAAGCGGTCAATAAAGCGAACACATGCAACGGGTAAAAAACAGTAAGCCTTCGAAGGTACGATTTTCTGGTTGGTCGGATGTTTTCGTCACGTTGTCGCGTTGTCTAACTTTCAGATGATACTACGACGAAGCGAATCCATTGTTAAGGAGTCGGGAAACATGATGCCCAATCATTGAAACACAACATTCGCAATAAACTCAACGAATGCAACAACTTTTTTCAATTGTGTTTCAACACCAAACAACATGCCGGTTGGAAAATGAAAGGCATGAGCGTGAAAAAATTACAGGAAACGTATCGTTGTGCATTGCTGTGCAGACGTTGCAATTCCTTGTGCGTAAAACAGGTCAACCGAGAAGTGTTTGCAACTAATTGCAGTTGAAAATCGTCGCGGTTTTTGAATGTCAAACCTGAAAACAGTAGCCGTGTTGATCAGAAGAAACTGATTGGGATTCAAAACGAGATTCACGCGCGCAAAAAAATGTCGTGAAACGTCCAAAACAACATTGAAAAACCATCGGCGTTTTCTAAAACTTTAAGCGTTGTCAACCCGATGTGAAAACAAACAGGCCTTTTGAACTGATTCAATTGACTGTTTGTGGAAGCGGTGGGTTTGAACTAAACCGACCGGTTTTAGTTTTTAGTTTCGAGACAAGCGTTGCGACTTGTGACGTGAGTCTGGTCCATTTTATGGAGGACGTCCTGTGGCCAAGAAAAAGAAAAAAGCTGCCAAGAAAAAAACAACCAAGAAGAAGGTTGTTAAAAAAGGTGGCAAGAAGAAGAAAGTAACCAAAAAGAAGAAGGCTACGAAAAAGAAGAAAGTAGCCAAGAAGAAGAAGGTTGCCAAGAAAAAGAAGAAGGTAGCCAAGAAGAAGAAAAAGGTTACAAAGAAGAAGGTTACAAAGAAGAAGGTAGCCAAGAAGAAAAAGGCAACCAAGAAGAAGAAAGCCAAGCGCAAGAAGTAAGCTTTTTGCTTGACTCATCTTCGAGTGATACAACGAGAAAGGGCTGTTTTCTACAGCCCTATTTTTATGCGCTGACTTCGACGAAAGGTCACTGCCATGATGACGCAAACGCACGTGCTGCTGGGGTTGGCGGCCTTCGGGCGACCTCGGGAACCGTTGCGAAATGGGCTGGCGATCGCTGGCGGGATCATTCCTGACGCTGCGATCTTTCTTCTCTACGTGATTGAGAAACTCAAAGGCACTCCCGAACGAATTATCTGGCGCGACGTCTACTTCAGCCCCTTTTGGCAAGACGCAGTCGCCTGGGGGAACTCGATCCCGCTCTGGCTTTTGCTGTTGGCAATCGGTGCCCTGTTGTGGAAGCGGTCCAGTCACAAAACCGCGGGTGCGATGACGGTCGTGTTTGCAGCGTCATGTTTGCTGCACATGGCCTGCGACTTTCCGCTCCACGTCGACGACGCTCATCGACATCTGTTTCCCGTTTCCGACTGGCGGTTTCGGTCGCCCGTTTCCTACTGGGACCCAAAACATTTTGGAGGCTTCGCCGCGTTCTGCGAAACGTTGCTGGGCATCGGACTGTCTGTGTGGATGTGGATGCGATATCCAAACCTGATCGCGAGAATCGGCCTTGGAGTTTTACTCGTCGGCTATCTCGCGGTACCGGCATGGTTCGCGTTGCAGTTCCTCAAATCGCAATAGACGATCTGCTTTCTGTCGCCGCGTTGCGATTGGCAACGTTTGGGCTAACCAATTACAGGAAGCTGCGGAGTCGTCGGATTGGCCGCCGCATTTTCGGCTAACGTTGTCACCAAACTCTTCGCGATTCTTTCGAGGTAGGGGCCAACTGTTTCGTCGTCGAAATTGTCGACCATTTTTCCTGCGTCACCACGCTGTCGCAGGCTGATGTTCAACGGGATCTCGCCAAGGAACGGAATGCCATCCTGCTGAGCGTATTCTTTCGCGCCGCCTTTGCCGAAAATGTCATAGCTCTTGCTGCAGTCCGGGCAGATAAAGCTGCTCATGTTTTCGATCAGACCAATCACCGGAATCTTGACCTTGCGAAACATACCCACGGCTTTCACGGCATCGATCAAGGCGACTTCCTGAGGCGTGCAAACGATCACCGATCCAGTCAGCGGCAAAAGCTGAGAAAGGCTCAACGCGATATCGCCAGTTCCAGGCGGCATGTCGATGATCAGATAGTCCAACTCGCCCCAGTCAGTATTGCGAACGAAAGTCGTGACGGCTGAATGCAACATGGGGCCACGCCAAATCACGGCTTCGCCCGGCGGAATCATATAACCGATGCTCATCAGCGGAATGCCATTGAAGTCCATCGGCTCAATCTTTTCTCCCTGACCAGCAGCACAGCGTCCGCGAATTCCCGTCAACTGTGGAATCGATGGGCCGTACACATCGGCGTCCAACAAACCGACTGAAGAACCGGCTCGTTTGAGGGCGATCGTAAGGCTCGTCGCCGCGGTGCTCTTGCCGACTCCGCCCTTACCGGCCGCAATCGCGATAACGGCTTTGCATTTAAGCCCCACGGTCCCGAGTGGCTGGGGCGGACGCACAAAGTCATCGATCTGAACGTTGAACGTTGAGTCGGAAAACTGGTTGGCCAACTCTGATTCAACTTTTGCCTTGAACTCGTCGCGGATCGCGGCGGCGAAAGACGTCAAGCCAATCTTGATCTCAATCGTATCGCCAGATTCGACAACCGAGAGGATCTGTTTGCTGAGCCCGCGGCCAGTTTCGGGATCCGGAATTTTCCCCAGAGCCGTGCGGACTTGTTCGAGCAGTTCTTTGTTTTCGGTCATGAAGACGTTTTCGTGATTTGTTCGGTGGTAAAGTCGACCTACCAGGGTAACCGGGCGATGACCTTTTCTTCAACCGACAAATCGCCGATGAGGCAAGTTTTCAAATGACGCTCGACTCGCGGCCACATTTTGACGAAATCCAATACCGAACAGCAGGTTTCCGTAGCCCCTGCTTCTGCCAAAACGGCTCGCCAAGGATCGGCCGAGGGGGCTGCCAGCAGAAACAGCGGGCAATGTTGAGGGTTGTTGCACAGGTCCGCTACCCGTTCCAGAACCTGTTGAGGTCGCTCTGAAAACCCGTCGGGCAATTCTACAATCAGAGCGGCACACTCGTTCGAAACGATGAAATTTCTGGCCGAGTCAAAATCCAAAAGCCAGTGAACCTGGGGCATCGGTCTGGCGGAATCGATGCCGCGTTGAACCTGTGATCGCCATCGCGGGGTTTGCGTTGCCACTGCGATCGATGGCGCGACAGGCAAAGCGTTATCCTTCATCGGGTTCCTCCTTGAAGACGGACGGATCGAGCAATTCATCTTCGCCGCTGGTGTCTTTTTCAAACATGGCCAAACGCCTCAAAAGTTTTGCGCGGCTGATTCCGAGCAATTCCGCGGCTTTCGTTTTGTTGCCTTTGGCCTGAGCAACGGCCCGATCGACAAGCTGTTCTTCAATCTCCTGCAGATACTGATCCAGCTGAATCTTTGTTTCCTCTTTCGCCGCGAATCGCTGCGCCTTGATCGTGTGCTGAAACGTTTCTGAAAAGTCAGCCACCTGAATGATGCTCCCGCTCGCATTGGCTGTCGCTTCTTCGATCGCAGACGAAAGCTGACCGAAATTTTCAGGCCAGTCGTACTCGCAAATCATCTCGATCGCTTGACGCGTGAAACCGGAAAACTGCTTGGCCTGCTGATCGTTTCGCGATTCCAGAATTGCCTGAGCCAACAACGGCAGGTCCTCGCGGCGATCGGCCAGCGAGGGAAGCTCAATTGTCAACGTGCTAAGCCGACTGGCCAGCAATGGATCGAAGTTCGTACCGGAATCGATTAGCCTGGTCGATGAAGTTGCAATCATTCGCGCCGACAAACCGGGGAGCTGAAGATAGCCAAGCAACTCCTGTTGTGAACCGGCGTCCAGCAAGTCGACGTCGATCAGCAGCAATGTCGCTTTGGTCGATTTTTGAATTAGCAACTCTTTCATCGTCGACTGAACCAACGACGGGTCCGTGATTGAGCAGTGCAGTGGCACGAGCCGCGATTCAGATTCAGCGTGGTCTCCGCCGCCATCGTGATTTTGAATTTCGTCCGCGACCGAACCAGCAAAAACGGTTCGCGCCACGTGCTCACGGCCAGAACCTGTTGGCCCCACAATCAGGACGTCTCCATCGCTGTCGGCGGCTGACTGCAACTGACGTCGAACGCGATCCGACGCCGCGGACGTCCCCACAAGCCGCTTGAGATTGAATCGTTTTTGATGTCGTTGACGTACCAGCACCAAAGCGTTGTGAAGTTTGGCGGGCAAGTCAATTGACTCGCGAACGTTTGCGTCCGGAACATCTGCATCTTCTGCGCTGCCGACGACCAGGTAACCCGAAAGCACGCCGCGATGATCGTAGATTGCGTTGACGCATGCAGAACGAACTTTCAGTTGAGAGCTGGCGTTCGAAAAGATCTGAATCGAAAACGAATCAACGACGTCGGGAGCCGTGATCAGATTCGGAGCAATCGACAAACCCTTGACGGCGTCTTCGGCTTTTCCTTCAAGCGGTTCAGACGTGTACACCAGGTTCGTGCCGACGATGAATTCCAGCTCCATTCCGACCCAGGCGGCGCAAGCTTCGTTGGCATAGCTCAGTTTGAGAACGTCCGAGATCAAATACACGATCGAGCTGGACTGATCGAAGATCCTCAGCAACGCGTTGTTGATTTTTCTGGTTTTCGCCATCAGTGCTCGCTGCAAAGTCGTCGTAAAAGTTTTGGTTGCCGGGGCGAAGTTCGGTTCTCAAAAGCCGAAAGCTTCCGGTTTTCCCTGGCGAGCCCGTGAGCAGTCCGCGCTGCCAGCGTTCCAGAGGAAACAGCGGGCAGTACCGTGTTAGTTGCACTCCGAAACCTGTTTGGCGTCTGCTATATTGTGGGCCCATAATTTGTAATCGGAATACGATGGCCCGCGACATCATTTTATCCAATAACCCGTCACCCGACGATGACGATCCGCACTTGCGCCCCAAACGGCTGTCCGAGATGGTCGGGCAGCGCGATGTTATCAATCGGCTTGAGATCGCGATCGACGCGGCCAAACAACGCGAAGAAGTCCTTGGACACATTCTTTTCGACGGCCCGCCCGGGCTTGGGAAGACGACCTTTGCGACGGTGATACCGGCTGAGATGGGCGTGCCGGTAGATTTCCTTTCCGGCCCCACGCTCAAGGCGCCCAAGGATCTCGTTCCCAGCTTGACCAACTTGCGCCCCAGTCAGGTTCTGTTCATCGACGAAATTCATCGCATCCCCAAAGCGGTCGAAGAGTATCTCTACACCGCGATGGAAGACTTTCGCATCGACATGATTCTGGGCGATGGCATCAACGCACGTACGCACACGTTCAAGCTCAAGCCATTCACGCTCATCGGCGCTACCACGCGAGCAGGAATGCTGACCGGTCCGTTGCGCGACCGTTTTCAGATCCGTGAACACCTGGGCTTTTATTCGCTGCAAGAACTCACAGAGATCATTCGCAGAAACGCCAACAAACTGAAGATTGAAATCGACGACGATGCCGCGATAGAGATCGCCGAGCGTTCTCGCAGCACGCCCCGCGTCGCTAATAACCGCTTGCGTTGGGTTCGTGACTACGCACAAAGCCGCGCCGACGGCAAGATCACGGTTGCTGTTGCCAACAAAGCTTTGGAAGTTGCCGAGATCGATAAGCTGGGGCTTGATCGACAGGATCGTCAGTACCTCGATACGCTGATGCGAATCTGCCTTGGCGGTCCGACCGGGATCGAGACGATCGCCGCGACGATGAACACCGCGACCGACACGCTGTCGGATGAAGTCGAACCATTTTTACTTCGCAGCGAACTGATTCTCCGCACGCCTCGCGGCAGAGTTGCGACTGCCAAAGCCTACGACCATATGAAGCTTCCGCCGCCGCAGCCCAAGGAAGGCCAGGAGTCAATGTTTTAGTTCCTTGGTGCTTGTCCACGTTTGACCTTCCGGTGTGTTCCATCGCATGTCCCGCCGGCTGGGGCCGCCAAATTTTCTGCTGTGTCACGAATGCAACGAAAGCCGCGAAAACCCACCCAGGCTCTTCACACATTCTTTCGTGCATAAAGGCGGTAGTCGTTCCGCCTCAATTGCGTCATAATCTCGGCCCAAAATTCATCGATCTGAAGTGAACGGTACTCATGAGTAAAATCGCGTTTTTGTTTCCCGGCCAGGGAGCCCAGACTGTCGGGATGGGAAAAGAGGCCTGGGAGAAATTTGACACCGTCAAACAGCTCTTTGCCCAGGCTTCAGACATCGTCGGCTATTCGATTCAGGATGTCTGTTTCGAAGGCCCGAAAGAGAAACTTGACTCGACCGACATCAGCCAACCCGCTCTGTTCGTCACCAGCATGGCGGCCGTTGAAGTACTCAAGGAAACCAACCCTGAGGCGATCGAATCCTGTGCCGGCGTCGCGGGATTGAGCCTCGGTGAGTACTCCGCGTTGGCGTTTTCTGGCGCGATCAGTTTCGAAGACGGTTTGCGGTTGGTGCAAAAACGTGGCGAAGCCATGCAAGCCGCGGCCAACGCTTGCGACAGCGGCATGGTTAGCGTGTTGGGGTTGGACGCTGAGAAAGTGGAAGAAGTTTGCAACACGGCTCGCGCCGATGGCGAAGTCCTGCAAACGGCCAACTTTCTTTGTCCCGGCAACATTGCGGTATCCGGCAACCAGGCTTCCTGCGACAACGTCGCCGCGGCAGCAGAAGCAGCGGGTGCGATGAAAGTTATTCCACTTGCTGTCGCCGGAGCATTTCATACACCCATCATGGATCCAGCCGTTGAGTCGCTTCGTGTGGCAGTCGATGCCACCACGTTTTCGAACTCGAACGTGCCGGTGTATTGCAACGTCGACGCCAAAGTACATTCGCAATCCGATGAATTCGGACCGCTGCTGGTCAAGCAAATTTGTTCGCCAGTTCGTTGGCACGACTCGATGAATGCGATGTTGGCCGATGGCTATGATGAGTTCTACGAAGTTGGAACGGGTCGCGTATTGCGTGGGCTGTTAAAGCGAATCAATCGAAAACTGAAAACACACGGAACGCTGGACTCCATCCAGTAATCGGGCAACTGCCGGACAGATAAAACAATAAAGGAATCAAAATATGAGCATCGAAAAATTCTCAGTAGATCTTTCAGAACAAACGGCCATCGTCACCGGGGCCTCACAAGGGCTTGGGCGTTCGATAGCAATCGAACTTGGTGCTGCCGGAGCACGCGTTGCCTGCGTCGCTCGCAATGTCGACAAACTTGCTGATACGGTCAAAGTCATCACCGACGCCGGCGGACAGGCCGAAGCGATTCAATGCGACGTCTCTGACAGTAAATCCATCGACGCAGTCGTCGACAAGGTTGCCGAAGAGTGGGGCAAGGTTGATATCCTGGTCAACAACGCAGGAATCACGCGTGACACACTGTTGCCCGTGATGACGGATGAGCAATGGGACGATGTGATCGCGGTCAACTTGCGTGGAACGTTCCTGTTCACTCGCGCAGTTTCCAAACAAATGATGAAAGCTCGCTACGGACGCATCATCAACATTTCCAGTGTTTCAGGCCTGATCGGGAATCCAGGGCAAACGAATTACTCGGCTTCCAAAGCCGGCGTGATTGGCATGACGCGCAGTTTTGCCAAAGAGATTGCCAAGCGAAAAGTCACCGTGAACGCGGTTGCGCCTGGATTCATCGCCAGCGAAATGACAGATAAGCTCGGCGATACGATTCTTGGTGAAGTAAAAAAGCGAATTCCGGCGAAGCGCATAGGTGTCCCTGAAGATGTGGCCGCTTGTGTGCTGTTCCTGGCCTCTCCAGCAGCCAGCTACGTAACTGGGCAGGTTCTCACGGTGGATGGCGGGATGACGGCCTGATTTTCTGCTCTAAATGGGCAAAAACCTTGCCGAATATCGTTTGAGCCTTGACCCATTTTAAGGGTTTCATCTATCTTTAGTCGCTTGTCCGGCGACCCTTTTGCCGGATCTGCGGTGGGATTGTCGCGTCCGCGATGATCGCTTTGCAGAATGCAATCACGTTGTCCTGAGTTTATATAGAAGGAGGCCGATAAATATGGCATCGGTCGAAGAACGAGTAAAAGACATCGTCGCTGAACAGCTTGGTGTCGATAAAGAAAAAATCAAAAGAGAGTCCAACTTCGTCAACGATCTGGGCGCGGACTCATTGGATACAGTCGAGCTTGTTATGGAGCTTGAAGAAGAGTTTGACATCAGCATCGCCGATGACGCTGCTGAAAAAATTCAGACGGTCGGAGAAGCGATCGAACACATTGAAAAAGGCTCTGCTGCCTAATCTATCTGATATGGCTCGGTCGGTTTTGGCCGTCCGGGCAATCAAAGTACCGCCTGTTTGGCCCGGTCAACGGTTCCTGCAGGCGGCTTTTTTTAGCGCTCGTGCCGATACATTCATGTCGCATAACTTCACGAGTGGACCGTTGAACCTCGGGATGCATCAATGAAACGGCGAGTGGTCGTAACAGGCGCTGGACTCATCACACCTCTCAGTTGTGATGTCGATGAAAGCTGGAAAAAGATTCTGGATTGCGAAAGCGGAATCCACGATATCGAATTGTTTGATACCTCAGACATCAAAGTCAAAATTGGCGGCGACGTTTGCGGTTGGGAGTACGGCGAAACTTCGGCGGAAGCCAGAAAGATTGATCGCTATTCCCAGTTCGCCATGGTGGCGGCAGCTGATGCCGTGAAAGCTTCTGGCCTGGAACTCGATGAGTCAGGCCGTGTCGTGTTTGACAGTCCCAAGGCTGCGTCACGGTTCGGTGTGGTGCTGGGTTCGGGTATCGGTGGCATGACCACCATCTATGATCAAATGAGTCGCCTGATCCAGAAAGGTCCCGGTCGTGTTTCGCCGATGACCATTCCCAAGCTGATGCTTAATGCCGGCGGTGGATTGCTGGCGATCAAATATGGTTTGTACGGGCCCAATTACAGTGTCGCAACGGCCTGTGCGAGTGCCGCCAACGCAATCGGAAACTCAATCTATCTAATTCGCGACAACGTCTGCGATCAGCTAATCACAGGAGGCAGTGAAGCCGCGATGACGCGCATGGCGCTGGCCGCTTTCGCCAATATGAGAGCCCTGTCGACGCGTAATGATGATCCGGAGCACGCGAGTTGTCCTTTCGACAGCAAACGCGATGGCTTTGTGTTTTCTGAAGGCGCTGGCATCGTTGTCGTTGAGGAACTGGAGACCGCGAAAGCTCGCGGCGCGAACATCCTTGCAGAAGTAGCCGGGTTTGGAACCAGTTGCGACGCAGGTCATATCACGTCACCTGATGAAGAGGGCAGGGGAGCGGCCCAGGCAATGCAGGCCGCGCTCGATGACGCTGAAATCAAGGCGGGAGACATCGACTATATCAACGCTCACGGAACAAGTACGCCGTTAGGTGACAAAGCGGAAACGCGAGCCATCAAAACCGTGTTTGCCGATTCTGCAAACACCGTTGCCATCAGCAGCACCAAAAGTCAGCTGGGGCACTCGCTGGGAGCCACCGGCGGCATCGAAATGATTTTGTGCATCAAGGCGATTCAGGAAGGCATCGTTCCGCCGACTGCAAACCTGACCGATCCTGATCCCGATTGCGATCTCGACTATACGCCGCTCAAACCGAAAGAGCGTGACATCACTTACGCGATGAGCAACAGTTTTGGATTCGGTGGTCACAACGCATCGGTCATTGTCAAGAAGTACGTCGAGTAATTCGACGCGTCCGTTTCGCCAAATGAGTCAACCAGCGATTGGAATCGAAACATGACTCTTGCGATCGATTGCCAGAATTTGGTCAAAACGTATCCCGGGAAACCGCCCGTCGAAGCGGTCCGGGGCATCGACTTTCAGGTCAAAGTCGGCGAATGCTTTGGCGTCCTCGGCCCCAACGGCGCCGGCAAAACGACGACCATCGAAATCCTCGAAGGGCTGCTTCCCGCAACGTCCGGAACCGCTTCGATTCTTGGAATGGACTGGCGTGCCAATGCCTCAAAGATCCGCGAACGCATCGGCGTCTCGTTGCAGGAAACTCAGCTTAGCGATCGACTGACCGTAGGTGAAACGCTTCGCCTGTTCCGCAGTTTCTACTCCTCCGGCATCACGCCAGACGAAGCCATGCGTCGCGTTTCGCTAGAGGCCAAAGAAAACAGCTGGATCAAAACGCTCTCTGGTGGCCAGAAGCAACGGCTCGCTGTCGCCACGGCGCTCGTCGGCGACCCCGAACTGATCTTTCTGGATGAGCCAACCACCGGACTTGATCCGACCAGTCGCCGGCAGCTTTGGGAGATCATCGAATCCTTCAAGGCTCAGAATCGAACCGTCATGCTGACGACACACTACATGGAAGAAGCCGAGCGGCTGTGCGATCGCGTCGCGGTTTTTGATGCTGGAAAAATCATTGCCGAAGGTTCGCCGCAGAAACTGATTCAGTCGCTGGGAGCCAACCACGTGATCGAATTCTCTGTCGGTGATTCCTCCGACGGGAAATCGGTCGACTGGATTGAGCGACTTCCTTCGGTCAGTCAGGTTCAGGTCGATGAAGACAACATTCGCATCACCGCGGATTATTTGCACGAAGTTTTGCCGGGTTTGGTTGCCGGCCTGGAACGGGAAAAGATTTCCTTGACGGGACTTTCGACGCGCGAAGCGACTTTGGAAGACGTCTTCGTCAATCTGACCGGCAAGCATCTTTCGGATGGGACGTAGCAGTATGAAAACAGTCCATCCCGTGCTTGCGTTTTCCATCGCCCGGCTGAAGGAATTTGTGCGTCGCCCCGAAGCCATGTTTTGGGTCTACTTCTTTCCGGTTCTGATGGCCATCGTGTTGGGCGTCGCCTTTCGCAATCAACCCAGGGAAGCGATTCCCGTCAACGTCGTCGAAGGTCCGCAGGCTCAGCAGTTGATGCAGCGTCTGGAAAAGCTTGACGACATCGAGCCCGAGCTAACGTCGCTTGAGTCAGCCCGTTTGCGGTTGCGAACCGGCAAGATATTGTTGGCCGTTACACCAGGCGAATCTGGTAACGATTTGACTTACGAGTTCGATCCTCAGCGGCCCGGCAGCATCGAAGCGCGAGAGTCCGTCGATGCAAGGTTGCAGGAAGCGTTGGGGCGCGAAGACGTTTTCGCCAGCAGCGACGTGCACTTTTCCCAACCTGGCGGGCGATACATTGACTTTCTGATTCCCGGACTGTTGGCGATGGGGCTGATGGGAGGCGGGCTGTGGGGAGTTGGTTTTGGCATCGTTGACATGCGTATCCGCAAACTGCTGAAGCGGTTCATGGCGACGCCGATGAAGCGGACGCACTTTCTGTTGTCGATGTTGCTGAGCCGGTTGGTGTTCATGATTCCGCAAATCGTCATCCTGCTGGTGTTCGCGTATCTGTGTTTCGGAGTTCGCGTCTACGGAAGCTGGCCGGCGTTGGCGATTGTCATCCTGTTCGGTGCCTTTGAGTTTGCTGCGATTGGATTGCTGGTCGGTTCACGAGCTCGCACCGCAGAGACGGCTTCGGGGTTGATGAATTTGGTGATGCTGCCGATGTGGACGCTGTCCGGGATCTTTTTCTCCTACGAACGATTTCCGGAGATCGTCCATCCGATCATTCGGTTGCTGCCGCTGACGCCCGTGATCGATGCCTTGCGAGCCATCATGTCGGATGGGAAAACGCTGGTTGATGTACTGCCGGAGATCGGAGTGATTGCTGTCTGGTGCGTCGTTCCTTTCTTCCTCGCGTTGGCGATCTTCCGCTGGAACGATTAACGTCGGAAGTGCTGTCGAATGGCGGGCTCGAGAGCCGAACAGTTAGTTGCCCGAGCGATAGCTGTCGCGCGGTCAGCCTGATGAAATTCGCACCGGTCTATCCAAGCTGTCCAAGCGAGATCCTTCGATTCGAATCCTGGGCCGAACTCCAGCCTCAACCGTTCGAAGGAGCTTCGGGGTATGATTCCAACTTCCGCCGTCGTCCAACCGTCAAAACCCCACTTTCAAAATTTTGTCCTTTTCCTCTGGCGGCAATCGGACTACGATTCGGGCTGTGAAAGAGAGTCCTCGGGCCGAAACGGACCTGAATGCCAGACTTTTTCCGGTCGATTTGATCGTCAGTTTGCGAACTTGACGATGTTCGACAGGTCTTTCACTTAGCGACCAGTCTTCTCATGTCGTGGTATCTCCCACGACGGCACGTGATATGAAGCGGCGTCGCACCTTTTATTGCGTACGCCCGTGAACCGACGTTAACTGTCGATGACTCTGTCATTACGTTCGCACCGCATCCGCAAACGTATTCACCTACAGCCGGCAAGGATATTCCTCCGCGCTGACTTCATCATTACGGAACCTCATGACTCCAAACTCTGAAAACAACGAAACCAAAAAATCAATTCCAACCGTCGTCGTATTTGACACTCCGGACAACGACGAAGCTCAATCGCAGAGCCAAACTCAGCCCAAAGTGGAAGTTGAAACACAAGTCGAAGTCGCCCAACCAAAGAAAACGCTGTCGGAAGAAATTCTTGCATCGGCTGCCGCGACTGCCAGCGTAGAGACCGCCACTGAAGAAGCTGAATCCAAAAAAGGTGACGCGAAACAGGCCGAAACCGCACAAGATGCTGAACCGGCGAAAGTTGCTTCGGAAGCAAGCGCTGACGAAGCTCAGGCGAAAACGAAAGCCGAAGAAATCGTCGTCGAGCCTGGCAAGGTTGAAAAAATTCCAGCTGAAACTGCGACCGCTGCTGCCGAGCGAGAGGACAACCGTGTCCGCTTTCGCGATTTGCCGTTGTCGTCCAACGTCGTTAAGGCCGTTGAAAAATCTGGCTATGAGTTTCCGACTGCGATTCAGGAACAGATCATCCCGCACATGCTTGACGGCCGTGATGTGATGGCTCAATCCCAAACGGGTTCCGGAAAGACTGCTGCTTTCGCGCTTCCGATTCTCTCAAAGCTCGATACCAATACGAAACTTCCACACGTTCTGGTGCTTGCTCCCACCCGTGAGCTGGCGATTCAGGTTGCCGAGTCATTCGAGAAGTACGCCTCGCAAATTCCAAGGTTCTCAGCCGTCGCGATTTACGGTGGTCAGGACTATGAAGTCCAGTTCCGTAAACTTCGTCGTGGCGTTCAAGTCGTTGTCGGAACGCCGGGCCGGGTCATCGACCACATCAAACGTGGCACTCTGGACCTGAGTAAACTGACCACGCTGGTGCTCGACGAAGCGGACGAGATGCTCAACATGGGTTTTCTCGATGACGTTGAATACGTTCTGACAAAGACGCCTCGCGACCGCCAGGTGACGCTGTTCTCGGCCACCTTCAACAATGACATCAAAAAGATCGCTCAGCGTTATCTCAACGATCCGATCCAAATCAAGATTCAGCGCAAAACGATCACCGCGGATTCGATTCGCCAGCGAGCCATCATTTGCTCCAACCGGGACAAAATTGACTTGTTGATTCAAATGCTGGAAGTCGAAGAGACCGACGGCGTTCTTGTTTTCACCCGAACCAAAGACGCAACGATTCAGGTCGCCGAACAGCTCAACCGGGCCGGGCTGAAAGTCGCGGCTCTCAATGGTGACATGCCGCAAAAGACCCGCGAGCGAACGATCGATCGACTCAAAGCAGAACGGCTCGATATCGTGGTCGCAACGGATGTTGCTGCTCGTGGTCTGGACGTGACGCGAGTCAGCCACGTTTTCAACTACGATCTTCCCGAAGGCAGCGAGCCTTACATTCACCGCGTTGGGCGAACTGGTCGCGCGGGTCGCAAAGGCGAAGCCATCATTTTCGTGACGCACGCACAGCGTGGCAAACTGCGGATGATTGAGCGGGCTACGAAAAAGACGATCGAGATCGTTGATCCGCCT
The DNA here is from genome assembly GCF_008087665.1 of Mariniblastus fucicola. Lineage (GTDB taxonomy): Bacteria > Planctomycetota > Planctomycetia > Pirellulales > Pirellulaceae > Mariniblastus > Mariniblastus fucicola. Next base: position 5,857,703 of record NZ_CP042912.1, on the reverse strand, counting down.
TCTTCGAAGCACATCAATGCGATGCGTGTCAAAACGCTTCGTGACACGATCACCAAAACGATCGCAGAATCAGATTTGACGCGATTCGAAAAACTGATCGCCAGTCACGCTGAGGAAACCGGCGAGTCGATGGATAAAATCGCTGCAGCTCTGGCCTTCATCGGCCAACGTGGCGAAGAATTCTTCTCAACGGACAAACCCAAGCGTCAGCGTCGCGAGCGTGATGATTTCGATGGCCGCGGCGAACGCGAACCACGGGGGCGTCGAGAAAGCCGTCCTCCTGAATCGGGCATGACTCGCTACCGTATCGAAGTCGGTCGCCGTGACGGAGTGAAGCCTGGAAATATTGTCGGCGCTGTCGCCAACGAAGCCGGAATCGAAGGCAAGTCCATCGGTCCGATTCAGATTTACTCGGCTCACACAACAATCGATCTGCCATCGGGAATGCCTGACGACGTTCGCGATATTTTGGAAAACACTCGAGTTGTCGGCCGCGAGCTTCGTATCCGCGAAGCGACTCCCAAGGACGAGATTCAGGAAGATCGCGGTCGTGGTCGCGGTGGATTCTCTGGCGGACGTGGCCGCAACGATCGACGTGGCGGTGGAGGAGGACGCGATTCGCGTGGTGGCCGTGATTCTCGCGGCGGCGGTGGTGGACGCGATTTCCGTGGAGGAAAGAAAGACTTTCGCGGCAAGAAGAAGCCCGGCGGTCGAACTTTCGCCAAAGTAAAAAGCAAGCGTCAAAGCGACTAACCCTCGTTAGAAGACAAAGCCACAACGGCCAAGAACTTAAATTCGATTCATAACGACGGTTTCCAGCCGTCGTTTTTTTGTCGGTGTCGCGATTCGGCTAAGATGTTGGAATCAAACCTTTCCACTGGTTGCCGGGAGAACAAATGCAACGGTTGATGAAATTTGGATTGTCGTTGGCCGTCACGTTTGCGGCCTCATCCTTCACTGTCTTTGCGCTTTCGGCTGCAGAAACCGAATCTGAAACCTCTCCCAATGTCATCGTCATTCTCACCGACGATCAGGGCTGGGGAGACCTGAGCTTGCACGGCAACCCGAACCTTTCGACACCACATCTTGATCAGCTTGCCCGCCAGGGCGCGCAAATTGAAAACTTCTACGTTTGTCCGGTCTGCTCACCGACGCGTGCGGAATTTCTCACCGGACGCTACCACACCAGGATGAACGTCTTCAGCACTTCGGCGGGTGGCGAAAGAATCAACGCTGACGAACAAACCATCGCCGACGTGTTTCGAGACGCCGGTTACTCGACGGCGGGCTTTGGAAAGTGGCATAACGGAATGCAGTTTCCGTATCACCCTAACGCTCGCGGCTTCGATGAGTTCTACGGATTCTGCAGCGGACACTGGGGGCATTACTTCTCGCCGATGCTGGAACACAATGGCGAAATTGTTCAGGGGGACGGATTCCTGCCCGACGACCTGACCAATCGAGCCATTCAGTTTATCGACAAAAGCAAGAGCAAGCCGTTCTTTGTCTATCTCGCGCTCAACACGCCACACTCTCCGATGCAGGTTCCCGAAAAGTACTGGAATCGCTTTCGCGACAAGGAAATCGTGCCCGATCCCGCGCCTGAAAATCAAAAAGGCATCGCACTCGAACACACGCGAGCAGCTTTGGCCATGTGTGAGAACATCGATCACAACGTCGGGCGTCTGATGCAGCATCTGGATCAATCGCAGCGAACTGACAGCACGATCGTAGTTTACTTTTGCGATAACGGTCCCAACGGAAAACGTTTCAACGGCGGGATGCGAGGTCGCAAAGGTTCCACGTTCGAAGGCGGTGTGCGGTCTCCCTGCTTCGTTCGCTATCCAAAGTCAATCAAACCTGGCACCGAAGTGAAACGCATTAGCGCGACGATCGATCTGCTGCCGACGCTTGCCGAAATGGCGGGTATTGGACTCAACAGCCCAAAACCGCTCGACGGCGTTTCGATCAAACAGGCTCTCGAAGGCGACGCTTCCACCCCCGACCGGTTCCTGTTCAGTGCTTGGAACGGCAAGACCACGGTTCGCTCGCAAACTCACCGGATGCAGCGCGATGGATCGCTGTTTGATCTGCGAAACGACCCGGGCGAACAAAACAACGTTGCCAAATCACAACCTGAGATCGCAATGAAGCTCGGCAAAGCTCTTGCCGATTGGGAAAAGGAAACTTCTCCCAAACCCGCAAAATCGCGGCTGACTCGTCCGTTCACGCTCGGCCATCAAGACGCCGTTTGGACGCAACTTCCTGCCCGCGACGCCACGCCGACCGGAACGATTACTCGCAGCAATCGCTATCCGAACTGCACGTTCATGGAGAATTGGACGGATACCGAAAGCCAGATAATTTGGGACGTTGATGTGTTGGCAGCGGGAAATTTCGAAGTCCAGATGTACTACAGTTGCGATGCGGACGACGTCGGATCGACGGTTCGTTTGAGCTGTGGCGATGCGACGCTGTCGGCTGAAATCACGATCGCCAATGAAGTGCCTTTAATCGGAGCGGCTGAAGACAGGTTCGAGCGTGCCGAGGGTTATGTACGTCGCTGGAAGCCGATGGATTTGGGGAAAATTAAGCTCAAAGCGGGGCGTCAGAAGCTCGTTTTGCAAGCCGAGGAAGTTGTCGGAGATCAGGTGGCGAACATGCGATTATTGATGTTTCGGCGGGTCGATTGATTCGTTTGTTTGCCAGAATTGCCTTCAGAATCGCGAAACGGAGCCTGTTGAAACTGTCCTTTGTGCAGGATTGTCACGACTTTCAGGATTAGACTTCAGAACCGGTGTACAAAGCTCCGAAATCCATTGGAAATAAGCCCGGATTTGAGCTTGAAATTGTCAGTCCGGGCAGGCAGAATATGCCCCTGCCAAAAAACGAGGCGCAGTAGCTCAATTGGTTAGAGTCCCGGACTGTCGATCCGGAGGTTGCGGGTTCGAGTCCCGTCTGCGTCGCTTGGAGAAAGCCCCGGAAGCATTATGTTTGCCGGGGCTTTTTCGTGTTCTGGCCACTTCTCGGCCGAGTCCTTGTTTGTGCTCCAGTAGGCCTGTTTTTATTTCTCGGCGGCCAAAACTAGCCGGCGACAAAGGATTTCTGCCGGGGCGGAAAGGACTTGCCCATATCAGGTTCGCTCGGAGTGATAAACCGGTTCTGGGAGGGTCGGTAAAAAGCGGAGACCAAAAAGAGCGAGGCAGGTTGATACCATGCCTCGCTCGCAGCCATCGGAAGGGTTGGTGCTACGCGTTACTTTTCTTTGTCAATGTCGTCCTCCTTTTCGTTAGTTTCATTGCTATATAGAACTGTGGCCTCTTCGGCAGTTTCTTCCTCAGTGGTTTCCGGGCCAGATTCCTGCTTGTCGGGTTTCTGATCAACAAAGGCATCGCGACTCAGAGCCAGCTGGTCGTAGGAGTCGCCTGAAATCACGTAGTACCACTTCGCGAAACGACGGTTAAGCTCCTCAGCCTTTTCCTCTCCCGCTTTGGTCTTGGCTTGAAAGTCGTCGTACTTTTTCAGGGCCGATTCGTATTCCGATTTCGCGGTGTTGTGCTCGGCGTGAAGCTGCTCGAGTTCGCTTGGCTCCTTCTCAGCGGATTCCTCTGACTCTTCAGATGATGAGTCATCTAAATCAGATTCCAATTCGGTTTCATCGCTCTCAACTGCCTGTTCGCCCGCGTTCTCTTCATCTTCAGCCGTTTCTGCGGCTTCCGACTCCAGTTCGGTCAGACGCTCAGGTTTCACTGGCTCCTCAGGTTTCGCTGGTTCGTCGCCCAGCAAACTTTTGTCAAAGTCAACTCGGACAAAAACGTAGCGGCCTGGCCTTGAGCTGGATTTCTCATCGGAAGTTTGATCGTCAGCACCGGTATCGGATTCAGTCGTCTCGTCTGTCGCGTTGGCTTCTTCGGATTCAGATTCGGAGTCGTTCGGCGTTGCGTTTGTCGAAACAAAGCCAACTTCCAGCTCTTCCTGCGAACCCGTAAAGACGCGCCCGAAATGCAGTCGATAAACGAGACCGTCCTTGGTGCCAGCGAGCAGTTCACCTTCACGAGCAATCAACTTCAGCTGGTCCTTGTCGTCGCCTCCAGCTGGCTGCAGCAGAAAACCGCTGGACAGCAGATCCGCTTGCAGACGCTCCACGCCAGCCTGAGAACTCATGATCGCACGGTCCAGTTTCAGGTCGGGCGTCAAGCCTTTTTGCTTTGGGCGAACGCCGGTGATTTCGAGATTTGCGATCTCGCTTAACGTGTCACGAATCGCGTCTTTGTTCAATTCTTCTTTCTGTTCGTCAAGCGAATCCAGTAACCAATCGTTGCCGCTGTCTTCGCGGCTCAACTGAGTGATTTCGCTTTGCGTCAAACTGCCGCTAAGCTCATCGAAGGAATAGTCGTTGACCGTGACGCGGCGCACATCACTGCTGCTGAGGTCGAACAAATCGGTGTCGATCCAGTCGGTGAACCTGGTGGAAAGATCCACGTCCAGCGTCGTGATGTAGACTTCGTCTTCTTCAGGATGCCGAACGTAGAACTGGTCGAATTCTCCTTCGACTTGATTGCCGACGACAAAGTCCGCCAGCACAGAATCGTTGTCGCCGCGAAGCGTTAGCCTTTGTCCAACGCCTTCGACTTCATCGACGCTCAGCGTATCGCGACGCGGGTCAATCACGCCGTACTTTGCGTGATCCGCAGCCCACCGTGTCACCATGGCTCCCCGCTCAACTCCAATCACTGAACTGGCGGTATCAGCAAGTTGATCTTCGGCGTCCGCAGGATAGTTGTGGTGCGAAGGAATGACCCATTGTCCGCTGTCGACTTTCTCGACTTTGAATTGGCGAGGCGTCACGGTGTTGGCGTCAACCGTCGAAAGCTCCAGTGACGTGGCGAGTGTTGGATCCACGAATTCGGCAAAGAATTTCTGGCCGACTTTTCCGTACTCGGCAATTTCCGCCGGTTTGTTCAGCCACGCAAATCCGGCCGTCACGCCCAGACAAAGAGCCGCGGCGCCGATGTAGATACCGGTTGTGGCCCAGCCTGTTTTGTTAGGGCCGACAAAAGTTTCGCGAACGCCAGTGGGGAAGAGTTGGCCAAATGTGAAACGTGGTTTGGTGTGGCCGTTTTCGGACGGTTTCAGTTCAGGTTTTGATTCAGCGGTTGATGACATGAGTTCGTTCCTGTTTGCATGAGTGATTTGTTGAAAATGGCAACCGGGAATGCCGCTCGGGTTTCGCCTCCTCAGGTTTTCTGTGGAGGTGTTGAAGCCTCAAGTTTCGTCCGTGGGGCGATACACATCAGCAGCAAGCCCCGGTTGCCCAAAGATCGAATCAAGACGACGTTTAATCTCGCCGACGGGATTCGGTCACGTTTTTCTTCTCCGCCTGAGTCCGTTGGAAGAACACGACCAAACCCATCAGCATTGCGGGCACCGCGGGTAGCCAGGTGGCCCAACTGCGAATGCCCGACTCCAAAGATTTGATCTGCCGATTCGTTTGAGCTCGTATCTTGCGGATCTCGTCGTTTTTTCGCTGCTCGATTTGGGCTTCGGCAAGACTAAAGCGTTGTTGCTCGGCCTGCTGAGCGGCATTGAGCATCTGCGCCTTCGCGATCGGATCGAGATCATCGTTCTCCTGAATCTCTTTGACGCGTTTGCCAAGTTCCTCACGTCGTTTCGCCAGTTCGGCAATCGCATCGGCGTCGGATTTCGCTTCGGCGCGATTGGCTTCTTCGAGGAAAACCCGTTTTTGGCTTTCGACTCGAGTCAGCGTTCGGTGTTTCGCACGGCGACTGCGAAGAGCAATGAATGACTCATCGCCGACCAGCGAATCGACGGCATTGAGGACGAAAGGAACGTTGTCGAACGTGATGCCAAGGTTGCCCAGATTTCGCTCCTGAAAAAAGAAGTCAGAAATCATGTCTATGTCGGCAACGTAGATCGCGTTGAGCTTGTCGCCTTCTTTCGTGGATTTGACTTGTGCCGCCAGAGCATGAGCAAAGGAATCCATGCGTCGAACCGGGTTGCGTTTCGGATTCGCCGCGGATTGCATGCTGAACATGTTGAAGCCACCTTCGTCCACGAACTCGTTCCATCGCAGGATACCGGATTCGGCAGAAGTGCGAATCAGCGGCGTGAAGTCAATCTCGTGATCCTCAAGCACGTTGCTCTGCGAAACGGTTCCTGAGTAGATTGCGATGATCTCTTGCAGGCCTTGCGTTGCGACGTGATCGGCCGAGAACGCGTCGGCGTTGTTGTCGCGAGTCGCAAAAACGTACTCGTACGGCAAGTTTGAGAATTCGGGATGCGGATTGTTGGCGTCGAAGACAACCTGGTCGTAGTCCCAAACGATGCCCAAAGCTTGCGTCAGCTTCGAGGCGCGACCATCACTGGCTTTCTGTTCGCCACGAGCACTACCACCCATCATTCCGCCACCCGAACTTTTTGGTTGTCGCGGCGCATTGCTGACCCCAAAACCGTTGTTGAACGTCAGCGGAAACGGGTCGTCGAAGATCAGAGCCGGCTGGCCAGATTTGACATAGTCGACAAGGTTCTTCATTTCTGAATCGGTCAGCGATGAAGGCAGCACCGCCATCAGCACGTCGAACTCGTCAGCGTTGATTCTCGAAGAAGGCGAAATTTCCTTGACGTTGTACTGCTTCTTCAGCTCGGTCACGATCTGCCATTGCTGCGATCCGGTCAACTGAGCATCGGTGCGCAGAACCCCTACGGTGTGGCGTTCTTTCTCAGCGACCGTCTGCACACTACGCGTCAGTTCGTATTCGATCGGCAGACCTTTTCCGAAAAACGGGACGACAACTTTGTCGTAGCTGCTGATCACGACCGCTCCGAGGAAAACGTCGGCTTCACTGCGTCGGCCGTCACGCTGAGTCATCACTCGCTGTGGTTCAATGCCAAAATGTTCGGCTTCTTCGGCTTGCTCGCTAAACGGTTCGACATCGATGTAACGAACCTTCAGCTTGCTACCTCCCAACTCATCGAACTGCCGAAGCATACCGACCAGCTGTTTTCGTGTGTCGACATATTCGCGAGGCACGTCCGGGCTGAGGAAAGCCTGAATCTCGATCGGTCTCTCGGAATCCAGGTCGCTCAGGATCGTTTGCGTTGAATCAGACAGACTGAACAGCCTCTCCGAAGTCGCGTCGACGCGAAGTGCTGTGTATCCAGCCCAGGCTGTGGCACATGACAACATAATTCCCACGCAAATCGCGCGGATCGCGAACTGGATCGCCGTGCTGCGGCGCTGAGACGATCGCCAATGTCGCTTGCCGATCAGGACCATGTTGACGAACAGCATGAACAGCGTGAAGCCAAGAAAGTAGACGACGCCGGAGAGCGGAATGATGCCCATGCTGAAATCGCGGAACTGCTCCTGCATACTGAACTCTTCAAACAGTTCGCGGAACCCAAGAAACCCTCCCAGCTGACCGATGAAAACGGGAACGCTACAAAAAAGTACGCCCAGCACAAACGCAACTGCGGAACTGCCGGTCATCACCGAAGCCAACATGCCGGCGGCGCAAAGTGCGGCTCCGGCCATCCAGTAGCCAACGTAAGTCGTCGCGATCAATCCCCAGTCTGGGTTGCCGAGGAAAGCCAGCACGAAAATGTGGCTCAATGAAAACAGCAACGCCACCGTGTAAACGGCCAGAACGGAAAAGTATTTTCCCAGCAGGACTTCGCCGTCGGTGGCTGGCATGGTGAACAGTAGCTCGTCCGTTCCCGCCTTCTTTTCATCGGCCCAAACGCTCATCGTGATCGCCGGAATGATGAACAGCAACAACAGCGGGTACCAGGCTGAAAGTTGGTCGAGATTTGGTTCGTTGGCGGTGAAGAATCGCCCGTTGAACGCGAGAGCTGCTCCGGCGACGACGAAAGCGATGATGAACAGATAACCAATCACTCCCGAGAAATAGCTGGAGAAGTTTCGACGGAATATCGAACGAATGACTTGGAATCTTGGCATCGTATTTCCTCTATTTCAAAGCATGACGATGAAGTTGAACGAATTCAAAAATGCCGGGCGTGACCTGCCGCCCGGCTTGGAGACAACAATCGCATCCGCCACCTACCTCGGACGGACTCTGCATGTCAGGTCCCATGCAGACCAACACAATGCACGTCGGAGATTCTTTCCGACCAATGAACGCTGGAAACGTTTATGCGGTCACCAGCGTGAGCTCGTGAAACTTGCCTTCGAGAACATCATCGCTGTCTCCAAGCTCACTCGTTGGACCATCGAACACCAAACGGCCTTCGTTGATCAACAGCACACGACTGCAGCACGCATGAACCTCACGCAAAATATGCGTCGACAGCAAAATCGTTTTTGTCTCTGCCAACTCTTCGATCAGTTCGCGAACACCACGAACCTGATTCGGATCAAGACCGCTGGTTGGTTCATCGAGGATCAAAACGTCGGGGTCGTGCAACAACGCCTGAGCCATTCCAATACGTTGCCGAAAACCGCGCGAGAGCTTGCCGATCGGTTTGTGCCAAACTTCTTTCAGCGAACACATCCGAGCCACGTAGTCCAAACGCTCGTTCAAAAACGCGGATCCCAGGCAGCGGGTTTCGCCAACGTAGCTGAGGAAGGAGAGCGGCGTCATTTCCGGATAAAGCGGGCCATTTTCGGGCAAGTATCCCAGTCGATCCGCTGCTTTGAGGCGGTCGGAATCGCCATCAAAGCCCGCGATTCGAGCCTCGCCTTCGCAGGGCGCCAGATAGCCGGTCAACATTTTCATCGTCGTTGATTTACCGGCTCCGTTGGGTCCGAGAAACGCACAGACCTGTCCGCGAGGCACCGCAAACGAAATGTTTTGAGCCGCCGCAAAATCTCCGTAGAACTTTCCCAGGCCGATCGCCTCGATCATCAGGTCGGGTTGTTGGTCATGCTGGTTTTCATCTGTGTGAATCATTTCAGTCTCCGCAATGCGTCAAAATTCATGATGTTGTGATGTGGTTCAGGCAACCTGTTTCTTGAAACCCGAAAGATCTTCAGTCGGAATCTCGAATTCAGTTTGGAACTCTTTGCGAATCTCGTTAAGCTCACCTCGCAGGATGTGAATGTCCTGCGGAGCTTCAATTCCCAATCGAACCGTGTTGCCTTTGACGTTGAGCACCTTGATGTTGACTCCAAGTTCAGGAAGGCAAACTTCCTGTTCTATCTTTCGTGACAAAACAAGCATTTCGGGTCTCCTTTCCAGACAGTGTTTGAATCAATCGCCGACTCCAATGTCGACGTTGAATGCTTCGTAAACCAAATCCGCCTCTTTGGCCTGATGGTGCCTGAGTGCCGAAAGCAACCAGCTCATTCGTTGCCGCAAGTCTGCAAAACCGATCTGCTGCGTTTCACTCGAATCTTTATCGCTCGCATCTTTCATTTGGTCCTGCAACGCTGCGGCTTGATTAAACAAGCCATCGAATTCGGCACGCAAGTTCTTGATCCGCTTCAAGAGGTAAGGTTTTTCGAGTTTGATCTCTTCGATCAATCCATCATCGCGTTGAACGCATTCGCGAGATTCTTTCATGGCAGCCAGCAACAGGTCCAATGCCCTGTTAACTTCCTGCTGCCATTCAGTTTCTCGGCCCGGTGCGGCTTGTCCGAGACATGCTTCCAGGCGATGGATCGCGAACACCAGACGAACATGTTGCGTTCGATCGTCGTCTTTCGCGACGTCTCGTTCCGCTACCGTCATTGCTCTGCGAGTTGTGGAATGGTTGTGGATCATGGCGAATCGAAAACCGTGGATTTGAACAACTCATGCTTAGCAGCGCTCGTGCCAAAATCAGATTTTTGTAAACTCAATGATTCAAAGTGTTTTTCGATGGAAACGAGAAATAGGGGTACGTCAATTTGACGTAGTCGATGTGCCGTAGCTACGGCAAAATGACCAGTTCCAATTGCCCAGGCAAGAATCAACATTCGTTCAGCCAACTAGCCGATGGGACTGGCCCCGGTTTAAACGGACATCAACCGAAGCTAGGACCGAGCATCAAAATGAAAATTTGCGTAGCACACAGCGTGATGTATTTAAAACCATGATCGATGGGACGCCAAAACTTAAAGTTCTTCTTATCGACGACCAGCCAGACAGCTTGAATGCCATGTCCAGTCGACTGGAATCGGAAGGCTATGCGCCGATCGCGACTTCCGATGCTCAGTCCGCGTGGCAACATTTAGACGATGGTGTTGCGGTCGTTGTGACAGAATTGGATGTTGCGAAAACGAAAGGCGTCGAAGTTGTCCGATTCGCAAAGCAACATGCTCCGCACGCGATCGTGATTGTCGTATCAGCGGAACCAGACATCGGTCTTGCGGTCGCCGCGGTTCGCGAGGGAGCGTTTGACTATCTGACCAAGCCCGTTGATCCGTCGGATCTTGTTCATCGAATCGAAATGGCTTTGTCGCGTCGTCGCATGGCGGCGGAGATCGCTTCTCTACATTTGCAACTGAATGAGAAACACGGTCTTCAGAACATGGTCGGAAACAGCCCGGCGATGCGTTCCCTATATGAGAAAATTCGACTGGTGGCCGACACACGCAGCACCGTGCTTGTGACTGGTGAAAGCGGGACAGGAAAGGAACTGGTTGCTCGATCGATTCACCATTTAAGCAAGCGAAAGAACGAGTCCTGTATTCCGATCAACTGCGCCGCGATCCCGGAAACGCTTGTCGAAAGTGAACTTTTTGGACACGAAAAAGGTGCTTTCACCGGCGCGACGGATCGCAAACAGGGATTCTTCGAAGCCGCAACGAAAGGGACGCTTTTTATCGATGAGATTGGCGAACTGGAGCTTGGTTTGCAAGCCAAGTTGCTTCGCGCGATCGAAAATCGAACGATCATGCGAGTCGGCAGCACGAAGGAGACGTCTGTCGATGTTCGACTGGTCGCGGCAACGAATCGGGACCTCGCAGAGCATGTCAAAAACGGTCACTTTCGTGAGGACCTGTTCTACCGACTTAAGGTGGTGGAGCTAAAGCTGCCGCCACTTCGCCAGCGCAAAGAAGACATCGCACTTCTGGTCCAGCACTTCATTGCCGAAATTTCTGCCGACGCTGAGCGACCCGTCCGGGACATCGATACGGAAGCTTTGGAGATGATGAAAAACTATTCGTGGCCAGGCAACGTTCGCGAACTAAGAAACACGCTCGAAGGCATGATCGTGCTGTCGATGAAGCCCGTCATCGAAGCCAGCGATCTGCCGACCCACATTTCCAACCATAACGAGTCCCAGGCCATCATCAAGCCCGGCATGACGATGTCGGAGATCGAGAAAGAAGCAATCCGCAGAACGCTTCAGCACACCGGCGGCAACCGTACCAAATCTGCAGAGATCCTTGGCATCAGTTTACGAACGCTGCAGCGCAAAGTGAAAGAGTTTGGATTGTAAGCGGGCCGACACATCGAGATTCGGCGCGCACTTTGCAGAAGATTCGCCCAATCGACCCTGCTCACAAAAATTTCGAGGGTGATTTCACGTTTGGCAGCGACTACTTAAAGGGTCAAAGTCATCAGTGACGAATTGTCATTCAACTCATAGGGGCACTTTTTCCATGTCAACCATGTCTACCGGTGCGGAAATCGAACAGGCATCCGAGAAAATCAAATTGGCAAGCGAGCCTTTTCGTCGGATCGTTAGTCAAGTCAACCGCGTGCTTGTCGGCCAGGAACAGCTGGTCCACCGCATGCTCATTGGGCTGCTGACCGGAGGCCACCTGCTGATCGAAGGGGTTCCGGGGCTCGCCAAAACAACCGCTGTCGCAAGCTTGGCCAAAGCGATCGATACCGGCTTTCAGCGAATCCAATTCACACCTGACTTGCTGCCGGCCGACTTGATCGGGACTCAGGTCTACCGCCCACAGGAGCAAACATTCGTCGTTCAGAAAGGGCCGATCTTTTCAAACCTGATCCTTGCTGATGAAATCAATCGTGCACCGGCTAAAGTTCAAAGTGCACTTTTGGAGGCGATGCAGGAACGCCAGGTCACGATCGGTAGTGAAACGTTTGAGCTCGACAATCCGTTCCTTGTGATGGCGACACAGAATCCGGTCGAGCAAGAAGGCACTTATCCGCTACCGGAAGCGCAAACGGATCGCTTCATGCTGAAAGTGATTGTCGATTATCCGAACCGCGATGAAGAACTGCAGATCTTGCGTCGGATGAGCAAGACAGCAAGCAATGTAGAAATTGAGTCAGTAACCAACCCTGCCGAAATCCTCGCGGCCCGCGAACTGATCGATCAGATTCATGTCGATGAAAAGGTCGAAGGCTACATCGTCGATCTGATTATGGCGACGCGTTCTCCGGAGTCTTACGGATTGAATTTGTCACCGATGATCCAGTTTGGCGGATCGCCGCGAGCCACGATTAACCTCGCGTTGGCAGCGAAAGCGAACGCGTTTCTTGCAGGAAGAGCATATGTGACGCCATCAGATGTGCGGGAACTTGCGATGGACATTTTGCGTCACCGAGTCGCTGTGACCTACGAAGCGGAAGCCGAAGAGTTAACTTCGGAGTCAATCGTTTCCCAGATCCTGAATCACGTTCCGATGCCGTAACGTTAGACAAAATTGATCGGTTCAGTTCGCAGTAAATGGTGACGGCTATCCGTCGAGATTGATGATTCCCAAAGAGATCTTTCAGAAAATAAGACGAATTCAGATTCGCAGCTCGCATCAGGTTGATGAGCTGCTGGCCGGTTCTTGGAATTCTGCTTTCAGGGGTCGCGGCATCGAATTTGAGGAAGTTCGCCCCTACCAGATCGGTGACGACGTCCGCTCAATTGACTGGAACGTGACCGCTCGAAGCGACCAGCCTTTCGTCAAGCTGTTCCGCGAAGAGCGTGAAATGTCGGTGATCTTGCTGGTCGACATGAGTCGTTCAGTTGAGTTCGGAACGGTATCGCAAACCAAACGCGAGCTGATTGCCGAGCTTGGAGCAACGATTGCCATGTCGGCGACTCGGAACAATGACAAGATCGGGCTGACACTTTTCACCGACGAGATCGAGAAAGCAATCCCGCCACGCAAAGGCAGTCGGCATGTGCTGCGAATCATTCGTGAGCTCCTCTATTGTCAACCGGTCGGAACTGGAACAAGTATTCGCAATGCGGTGGAGCATTTGAATCGAACTTGCAAACGGCGTAGCGTTGTTTTTCTGGTCAGCGATTTTTTCGACTCTGGATTTGAGTCGGTGCTCAAGGTCGCAAGGCGGCGTCACGACATCGTCCCGATTACGGTCAGCGATCCCGGAGAGAGAGCCTTACCGAAGGTTGGCCTTGTTCGACTGCGGGATAGTGAAACCGGTGAGCAAGTACTGGTCGACACCTCAAGTCGCAAAAACCGAAAACAGTTCTCGGAATTGTTTGCTCGAAAGGAAGAGCAACGATTGACGATGTTTCGACGCTTGCAGATGGAGCCAATTCAACTGACGACCGGTGAAGACATCGTCGATCCGCTGCGACGTTACTTCCACGCGAGGGAGCAACGATGAAGTCATTGAGCTCCGTAAAGTTAGGAGTGCGAGGGATCGCGTGCTGCATGTTGTTCATCGCGATGCAGCAGAGCGTCTCTTATGCTGACACATTTGGACTCGTTAGATCTGCGGATCGGACGAGCGTTCTGATCGCCGATCCGTTTCGGTTTGAAATTTCGCTGACCGCCCCAGCCGATAGTCGAGTCAGCTTTTCTGAGCTCGGCGAGAAAGTTGGCTCGTTCGATGTGCTTGATGTCAACGACCAGTTTGGCATTCCGATCGAAGGCGACGCTAATCGACAAAGGTGGATTCGAACTCTTACGCTGGAAACCATTGACACTGGTAAGCTCGACATTCCGCAGTTGGAGGTTTCGGTTCAAGAACCCGGGGGCGATTCGAAGCTACTCCGCTCGGAACCCCTCCAAATCACCGTCGTAAGCGTCGTCGAATCTTCTGCTGATTTGACGACGTTCAATGACATCGCGGATTTGATTGAAGTGGATGAGCCTGAATCAACCTCGATGGGTGCTTTTTGGATTTCGCTTGTCGGTGGAATCACGTTGGCCATTGCAGCTGCCTGTTTGATTGCGGCTCGGCAATCAAAAACACCCGTGTCGGCAAGCGTTTGGGCGCTGGCTCGGCTGAACGATCGTACGGAAGGCAGTTTCAACCGTGTTGAAAGTATCCTTCGCGATTTCATCGAAGAACGGTTTGATTTTCCTGCCGCGAGTTTGTCATCAAGCAAGATCGCTGAGACTCTTGCGTCGAAAAACGTTGCGAGTGACTCCATTGCGAGAGTCGAAGAAATCCTCTCGGTTTCGGAGCGAGTCAAGTTTGGAGGACTTGGGATTTCAACCGAAGTGGAAACGCGGCTGACTGAGTCCGCCCGAAAATTGATTGTGGATCTCGAAGAAGTCATCTCAACGCTGCCAGAATCACGGGAGGCTGCTTGATGTTTCATTCACCGCTGTGGTTTCTCCTGATGCCCGTGCTGCTATTGGCGGCATGGCGAATTTTTGGATCCAGAAAAGGAAATGCCGTTCGATTCAGCAACACGTCATTGGCCAGCCAGCTAACGCCTTCGCTGCGACAGAGGCTCCTTTGGCTGCCCAAAGTCCTGATGTTGCTTGCGTTACTCTTTTTGATCATCAGTTTGGCTCGACCACGTGAAGGCCGAGACCAAACGATCACTGAAAGTGAAGGGATCGCGATCGAAATGGTCGTGGACCGAAGTAGCAGTATGCAAGCTCTCGATTTCAAAATCGAAGACGAACACGTCGACCGTTTGACTGCCATCAAAAACGTCGCGGGAAAGTTTGTGCTTGGAGATGAAAGCCTCGACGGTCGTTTTAGTGATCTGGTTGGGCTCATCACCTTTGCTGGTTACGCCGACGGGGTTACGCCGCCCACGCTCGATCATGGCTTTCTGGCGTCCAGTTTGAACAATACCCAGATCGTTGATGTGCGAAGCGAAGACGGTACTGCGATTGGCGACGCGATAGCCTTGGCGGTTGAGAAGTTGAACGCTCTTGACGAAAACCGCGACGAAAAAGTTAAGAGCAAGATCATGATTCTGCTAACCGACGGTGAAAATACGGCTGGAGAACTCGAGCCAATTGCTGCGGCAGAGTTGGCTCAGACGTTGGGCATCAAGATCTACACGATTGGGATCGGAACAAAAGGGCAGGCACCGATTCCATACACCGACGCGTTTGGTCGCCGCCGAGTCCAAATGATGCAAGTCAATATTGACGAATCGACGCTGAAGAAAATCGCTGAAGTCACCGAAGGAAAGTACTTTCGCGCGACGGACACCGATTCACTGACTGCGATTTACGAAGAAATCGACCAACTGGAGAAAACAGAAGTCGAAACGGAAAACTACGTGGACTATCGCGAACTCGCGGTGCAACCGTGGCGAGCAAACGGTTTTCAGCTTCCTGCCACATTGTTAATTTCGCTCTCGCTATTACTCGTCGGAGTGGTTTTGCAACATTCGTGGTTGAGGGAAGTCTCATGAACTACGAAATTGGCAATCCGGAATGGGCGTGGCTATTGATCGCGGTGCCTGTGGTTGGACTTTTGTTCATGCGTAGTCGATGGATGGACCGACGGGCGCGAAAACAGTTTGGAGCGTCGGATGGCAATGCTGGATTGCTTTCTGATTTTGCGTCTCTGTCGTTGTTGACGCTGGGATTGGCTCTGCTAGTTCTTGCTTGCATGGATATTCGCTGGGGCAAGACGACTCGTGAAGTTCCTCAGCGTGGGCTTGAAGTTGTCTTCGCCCTCGACGTTTCACGCAGCATGTTGGCTCAGGATGCAAAACCAAATCGACTCACGCGAGCGAAACAGCAGATCAAGGACATGCTTGCCGAGATGGCGGGCGATCGTGTAGGGCTGGTTGTTTTCGCAGGGGAAGCCAAACAGGCTGTTCCGCTGACCAATCACTATCACGACTTTCAGCAGAAACTGGACTCGGTCGGTCCGGAATCCGTTTCCGTTGGCGGTTCGCAGTTGGGCGTCGCGATCAAAGCGGCCTCCGAGGCGTTTTTGAACAAGACCAACGACTTCAAGACCATGGTGCTGTTCACCGACGGAGAAGATCAGGAAAGCAAGCCGATCGAACTTGCAAAACAGTTGCACGCGGATGATGGACTGCGAATCTTTACGGTAGGGCTCGGCGACATGACCGAAGGATCCCGCATTCCGAACGATTCCGATGGACGTAACCGCGGAGGACGCTTTGTTCAACATGAGGGCCAACAAGTTTGGTCGAAGCTCAACGGAAGTATTCTGAAGCAAATTGCAACGGAAACGGATGCGGCCTACATTCCAGCCGGCGTCAAACGGGTCAACATGGGAGACGTCTATCACAAGTACGTTGCCAACGTGGAAAAGTCTGAATTTGAAACGGCGAAGATCAAGGCTTTGATTCCGCGTTTCCAGTGGTTTGCTTTCCCGGCATTTTTGTTTCTCTGGCTGTACACATGGATCAGTGCTGGTTCGCGGAAAGAGAAAGTTGCTGCGGTGGCGAAGGCAAGTCGCGCCGGTCGTCGAAACGAAGGGCTTTCTCGCGTTTCCAAGACGGCTGCAGCAATCCTGGTCCTCTTTCCCAGCGTTGCCTTTGCTCAGGAAGGCCAGTTGCCTGAATCGGTTGCAGCGAAGATTAACGCGGCCAACGAATTGGTGCGTGGGTCAAAAACAGCGGAAGCAATTGAGGCTTACAACGCGATTGAAGAATCGAACAACGATCATCAAGATGAACTGAACTACAACTTGGCAAGTGCGCACTATCGCAATTCCGATGTCGACGCGGCGACGGTATTGTTTGCTGAAACGGCTTCTTCATCAAACGATCGAATCGCAAGCAACAGCCGGTACAACCTTGGCAATTGTCACTACGCAAAGGCGTTACCGTTGGCACAACAGCAACCGGAAGCCGCGATCAGTGAATTGCAGTTGGCGATTGGGCATTATCGCAGTGCGTTACGATTGGATCGAAGTCTTTCCGATGCTCGTGAAAATCTAGAACGTGCTTCGAAGTTGATTAAGCAGTTGAAGCAAGATCAAGAACAGCAACAACAAAACGACGATCAACAGCAGCAAGACCAGGAACAACAGGACGGCGAACAGTCGGAACAGAATCCTGACTCGAAAGAGGACGAGTCGCAGGAGTCA
The DNA here is from genome assembly GCF_008087665.1 of Mariniblastus fucicola. Taxonomy (GTDB): domain Bacteria; phylum Planctomycetota; class Planctomycetia; order Pirellulales; family Pirellulaceae; genus Mariniblastus; species Mariniblastus fucicola. Next base: position 5,840,532 of record NZ_CP042912.1, on the reverse strand, counting down.
GAGAGCTCAGAAAATTCAAACGAGAGCGAGTCGTCTGAAGAGAACGAGTCAGACAAACAGGGTGACGCTGAATCCGAGAGTTCCGAACAAAAGCCTGAACAGCAGCAACAGTCTTCGGATCAAAAGGACCAACAAAGCAAAGGCGAAGATGGCGACGGACAGCAAGGAAGTCCACCAGAGAGCGATCAAAATCAAAACAATTCATCGGCCGAAAACAAGGACTCTCAGCAGTCGGGCGACAACTCGAAAAAATCGCAGATGGAAAACGATGCTGCCAACGAAGAAAAAGAGAACGGTCCTGCGACAGAAGACAAGAAAGAGGAAGGAAAAGAGCCTCCTCAAGGCCAGCTTTCTTCAACCAATGAACAGGACCCCAAAGACAACGTGCAAAAAGAAAACGGCGCTGTCGCCCAACCGATCGCACCGGACGACGGCATGATGACGCGTCAGGAAGCATTGAAACTCCTGCAGTCAGTTCGCGATCGCGACATGCTCAGGCGATATCGGCAGAAACAGAAACGACGACAGAGACGGGTTCAAGTGGAAAGGGACTGGTGATGTTAGCGCGAATCTTCAATTCGGCTCTTTTGACTCTGGTTCTTGTCGTCGCATTGCCTTCAGTGACTTTCGCCCAGGACGTGTCGGCGCAGATTTCATCGCGTGAAGCGTGGGTAGGTTCGCCGATCGTGCTGCAGATTCAGATCCGTAACGCAGAAAACTATTCGTTGCCGGAAGGTTTTGAAATCGACGGGTGCGACGTACAGAGTGCGGGAACGCCCTCGCAGTCATCACAGATCACGATCATCAATGGCCGGCGAAGTGAGAGTCGTAGCGTAGCGGCGCAGTATCTGATCTGTCCGAAGCGGGAGGGCGAATTCGAGATTCCCCCTTTCGAGATCAACGTCGATGGAAAGACCAAAAAAACTCAACCGATGAGGTTTGTGGCGACCAAAAGCGAAACAGGCGACTTGCTGTTTGTCGAAGTCGAAGGCAAAAAAGAATCCGTTTACGTCGGGCAGCAACTTGATCTGAAACTGAAGATTTGGATCAAGCCCTTCTCGGACCGAGACAAAAACATCAAGCTCAACGAAGGCCACATGTGGCAGATGCTTTCGGAGCAATCGTCCTGGGGAGCCTTTACGGATCGAATGAAGGAACTCGCTGAAAACCGCCAACGTCCCGGTGGCAAAGCCGTGTTGCGAAAGGATGAGGAAGGTCGCAGTCGCCAGTACTTCCTCTACGAAATCGAAGGCAAGGTTTACCCAACGAAGCCTGGAAAACTGGACGCGAGCGATTTACAGATCGTGATCGATTACCCGTTATCTCTCGGTCGACGCCGTGATCCTTTCGACAGCATTTTCGATGACAGCTCTCTAATGAAGCAGGTGATGGGCGACGATTTTTTCTCGTCGTCTCCATTCGGCAGGCGGCTGACAGTCACCGAGTCACGCCCTGTCGTTGCCGATGCAAACGTGAACTCGACGGAAGTAATGCCAATCCCGACGGAGAATCGACCTGCCGATTACCGCGGCGCCGTCGGCAAGTATCAGATTGTCGCCGAAGCAGAACCAAAGAACGTTGTTGCGGGTGATCCAATCACGCTGCGGTTGGGAATCGTTGGCGACGGCCCGATGGAAGTCGTCCAGGCACCGCCACTTCATGACATTGAGAACCTCGCATCAGATTTTCAAGTCAGCGATCAATCGCTCGCGGGATTCGTGCAGGACGATTCCAAAGTTTTCATCACAACGATCCGCCCTCGTTCGGAATCCGTCACGCAAATTCCGGCGATTCCATTCAGCTTTTTTGACCCCGACAAGAAAGCCTACCAAACGGTTTACACACAGCCGATCGATATTGAAGTTGAAAGAGCGGAAGCACTTCAGCTGGATTCTATTGTCAGCAATTCGCCGCAAGGTTCGGTGCCTTCCGACAGCAGCCAAACCTCGGCGAACAACGCTTCGACTGCGGGCATGTTTTTGCAAAACGACTTTTCGGAGAATGTTCTCTTGCCTGAAAGCACAATGGCTCGAAATGGTTGGCTGTATTTCGCTGCCATTCCAGCCGGCTGTTGGCTTTTGTTGCTCACTGCCAAACTTGCGACCGTTTTTCCAACTGCGATTGGAAAACTGAAATCGCCGGTAGCCCAGGCCAGAAACGCGATCAATAGCGCGAAGTCTGGGGAGGCGTTGGCGGTGGCGTTAAGGAATTTTGTCTCGGCATCGGTCAGAGACAATTGTCCCACGAACGAACATGCCGTTGGACGCATCAGAGCATTGGGCGACTACGAAACGGCAAACTCGTTGGAGTCACTGTTTCATCAGATTGGTCGAATCGATCAGTCCACTGCAAGCTATAGTGAAACGGAATCGCCGCTTTCGATCGACGACTTGCGCGGCGAGTGTCATCAGATGCTATCGGACATCGAGAAAGTCAGTAAGCATCGTCGATGGTCCAAAGTTCCTGCATCCCGTTCGACCAAACGCAATCTGACGGCAACGATGGTGATGTTTGCGCTCAGTGGCCTCGCTATCCCTCAGACAGTCTCCGCGGAAGACATCTCACTGTCACCGCTGCTGATGAAGGCAAACGAATCCTATCGGAAAGCGAGCGAAATGGCTGACACGGATCTCGCGAAGTCGCGGGACATGTTTCGTGACGCGGCAGGAAACTATCAACGGCTTGTTGATCAAGGAGTTCGCAACAGCGAATTGTTCTTCAACCTTGGCAACGCATGGCACCAGAGCGATCAGCCAGCCAAAGCAATCGTCAACTATCACCGGGCCTTGACGCTAAACCCTGGCATGCAAAAAGCCAGTCGAAATCTGGAGTTGCTGAAGCAGGAGCTTTCAATTGCAGACAACCGATCTGTTGAGTCAAATCAAGCAACGTGGCTATCCCTGGATCGCGCAAAACGCATGTTGTCAACTTGCCAACAATGGCTTGGCTGGAGCATGACAACATTCCTGTTCGCGGTTGCATCGATTGTTTTCTGGGGGCTGCTATGCCTGAAAACCATCAGACGGAAAACACCGGTGCTGCGTTGGGCAATGGTGCCTTTCGTATTGATGTCCGTAACAGGATTGAGCCTCTATTGGAGCCAGTTGGAACCCGCAAACCTTGCAATCGTGACATCTGACACGATCGAACTTCGTCGTAGCGACGGAAACGAGTTTCCTGTTGAAGCCGAACTCGATCCATCCCTTGGCACCGAGGTAAAGATTACGAACGAGCGAGAGGGCTGGTTTGAAATCGCATTGCCCAACGGGAAATCTGGCTGGACTTCGGCACAGAACGTCGAGCCGATCGCTTTGTAGTTCGGAGTTTCAATTCAAAATTTCGTTCCGAATCTGTTGCATTTTGGCACGCCGTTTGCGAATTGATCTTCCGTCGAATGTTCGACTGTCACTTTGACAATCAAAACCTTTTATCAATGGAGATGTTCCTATGAACGCTTTAACAAGCAACGGTTCGCGGCTCAATCTTCTGCCGATGAATGCATTCTCGCGGGAGATGAGCCGCTGGATTGATGAACTTTCGCATGACGCCAAGACGGTTGGCCACGCTCCTGTCAGCATTTGGGAGTCAGATGATTCTTTTCATCTTGAGTTTGATCTGCCTGGTGTCAACGTTGAAAACGTCGACCTGAAAGTTGTTGAAAACTCATTGCACGTCACTGCGACTCGTGATATCTGCCAGGACGTCACTTACGTTCGGCAGGAACGAAATTTTGGCCAGATTGAACGACAATTCAGTCTTCCAACCCGGATTGATGAATCGGGAATCGAAGCCGAAATGGATGCTGGCGTGCTGAAAGTCGTCGTGCCCAAAGCGCCAGAATCTCAAGTCAAAAAGATTGAGATCAAGGGCTCGTAAGACGGATTCGATTTCGTCACTTCTTCAAACGCTACTCAAGCAACGGATTAGAGAATTCGTTCGTCAGGATGCCGCTGCGCGTTTGCGGCGGCATCCATTTTCGTCCAATCCTTTCAATGCAGGAGAAATCCAGTGAAACAGTTCGACATTAGAATTGCTTTGTTGCTGCTCGCCACATTGTCGGCGGGCGGATTCATCTACCCAAAATACGCATCGACAGCGGCTTACTCGCAGCTATCGCAAGAATCTGACGAGGCGTTTGAGCAACTCCAGACCGCTCGCAATCTGTCTGATGCTTTCAAGCATGTGGCCAAAGCACTTCGGCCTTCAGTCGTCAGCATCAGCACCGAATCCAAACCTCAAAACGTCTCGGTGCGAGGATTCAAAGTTCCCGCAATCCCTTTCGGCATCAGTCCATTTTTTGGCGACGACATCTTTCGAGATTTCCAGTCCTTTGAAATTCCGCGAACAATCCCGGGAAAGCAGGGGCTTGGCAGCGGCATAATCGTTGAAAGCAGCGGTCACATTCTGACAAACCATCATGTCATCAAGGGCGCGGAGAAAATTTCTGTCACGCTCTCCGATGATCGAAGCTATGACGCAAAAGTCATCGGAAGCGATCCGGAAACGGATCTGGCCGTTCTGAAAATTGACGCCAGCGGTTTGCAAGCAGTGAAATGGGCAGACTCTGATGCGGCGGAAGTTGGCGAATGGGTGGTTGCCGTCGGTAGCCCCTTCGGACTCAATCAAACCGTGACCTCCGGGATCATCAGTGCCCTTGGTCGCGATGACATGGGCATCACCAACTACGAAAACTTCATCCAAACCGATGCTGCGATTAACCCGGGCAACAGCGGTGGGCCATTGGTGAACCTCAAAGGTGAACTGCTGGGGATCAATACTGCCATCGCCAGTCGCAACGGGGCTTTCAACGGAATCGGATTTGCGATCCCTTCTTCGATGGCCAACCAGGTGATGACCAGCATCATGGACAGCGGCAAAGTTTCTCGAGGGTACCTTGGCGTCATGATCCAGGACCTGAACGATGACCTGGCTGCGAGTTTCAACTTCGAGGGTGATGGCGTTTTAATCGGTGACGTTGCTCCCGATGGTCCGGCGGACAAAGGCGGCCTTCTGGCTGGCGACATCGTCACACGGCTCAACGGGGAACCCGCGATGAACTCGAATGGTCTACGCAACCGTGTCGCTTCTATCGATCCCGAGTCTACCGTAGATCTCGAAATTGTTCGCAATGGCAAAGTTTTAAACTTGCAAGTCCAACTTGGCGTTCGTGATCAGGCTCAGCTTGCAAGCTGGCAAAGTTCTGGAGCTGACAGTGGCTCGAAGGTCGGGCTTTCTGTCGAAGTGCCAACTCCGGAATTGCGTGATCGATTGGACATCACGGTTAGCGGAGGAGTCGTCGTGACGAGAGTCGATTCAGACTCGATGTCAGCGAGAGCCGGGATTCAACAGGGAGATCTAATCCTGTCGATCAATGGAAACGCGATTGAATCGATGTCAGATTTTTCGACCGCGATCAACGAATCCGATGTGAGCGAGGGAATCCGACTGCGGATTCATCGCAACGGCGCGACACAGTTCGTGTTCATGAAGTCGTCTTAGAATGGTCGTTCAGCCCGTCTGTGGTGAAAGTCTCAGTCACTCAGGGTGCATCCAATTTCGATGGCGCGGTATTTGTTGCCGCGCCTTGCACCCGGAACTCCCAAGTGTTGTTTGCGGGAGTCGATTGATTCTCGAACTCTGCGTTAAACAGAAACGTTGAATCGAAATGAAAAAACCACCTTCGTTGCCGAAGGTGGTTTTCCGTTTTAGATACTGTCTGGTTAACGTTTCAATTCAGTCAGGCTTTCAGAGCAAGCCTACCGGTAGGCTGGATACGATACTCACGGCGATTGACCTGTCGACCAACGGACCGGGCAGCGCGCTCGATTGCGGCCGGAATGATTTTGGAGACGGAAGCATCGTTCACAGTCACGACGATGTCTTTCCTCCTTCGAAGACGTACGAGGACGCGACATACTTTGTCGACTCCGCCTCGCGGGCCGTTTACATCCTGAACCGTGATCTCAATCGACTTCACTGAGTCACCGTACTTCGAGAAAGCGGCATAGACGCGATTCTCGGCGCGTTCGATTGCTGCTTCACCAAGAAGCCTCTGTTTGTCGTTAAGGAAAAATTTCATCTAATTTCACCTGTCAAAAAGCCATCGGTTACAACAGAAAGCAAGCTTGAATTGCTCCCTACTTTCAATACGAAGTTGCCCGAAATCCGGATCAGGAATTTCCAAACCTTTCGCAGAATTTCTCACTGGCACGAATGTCGGTTTGAGCACAACGCGCACGAACGCGTGCTTTTTCTTACAAATCGCCAGCAGGAATCGCCCGAGTTGCTATTTTCGCCAAGCCATCGGTCCGTTCTTTCACACTTCTCCGGCGCAATTGGAACGGCCAAGCGTCAGTATCGGGAGATTGCTCCGGCTGTCTACAAATTATGTGGTACTTCAGGTTTTCTGGCCGGTTGAATTCAGTGGATGTTCGGTCAAATCGGTAGATTAACGCAGAGCGAATGTGACCTTGCCCCCGTTTCTTTGCCCAAAGAAAGCCGATTACGGTGATTCAAAATCTGACAGTTTGTTGCGGCGCACCCAGACCCAAGACGATGTGTTGTAGTATGGCGAATCAATAAGTCGTTTCACTAGCAAACGATCGTCGAACTCGGCCTGGACTTGAAAAGTCAATCTGCCCGTGCCGCCAAACGGAAAACCGGTTGATTTGGGATCGGAAATCGTTTCCTTGGTCTCGTTTTCCTTTTCAGGTAAGTAAGCAAAACGGCAGCCCTCAACGCCGTCCATCAGTTGAACGATGTGTTCTTTTAGCGAATCGGTAAACCTGGATACACAAGAAATCCCGCGAACTTCGAATACCACTTCGCGAGTCGTTTTCGCCGCAATTGTCGGTGACAGTTCGCTGCCAGAGGACTTGGGAGCCAGGATCGTTTTCGATGATTCCGCCACCGCCTGCTTCGGCAGCGATGATTCTTGGGCTTCAATTCGTGTCGCCGTGACGACAAGTGTCGCACCAAAAAGCAACAACACAAACATCGGAACAGCGAATGGATTGGTGTGAGTCATCTGACTTCTCCGAGGATTAAGGAAATACTGAACACGTCGCTCCAGCGTCTGCTTCGAACCGAACAACGCGGAGCCAAGCGTGGGGCGAATTTGTGTTGAAACGCCAACGGCAACCTTTAACAGCGTTTCTCCGTAAGTGACGGCATCAATCTCGTTGAGGACCGCGTTGTCGCAAATTTGCTCTCGGGCCAGAGAAAGCTGCGAGACCAGCAAATGCACAGCAGGGTGCCACCACCAGATCATTACCGCTATTTGTTGAATCAGGCGAATCGCATTGTCGCGATTCTTAACATGTGCTGCTTCATGGACAAGCACATGTAGTAACTGCTCGGATGTAAGTGCTTTCGCAAACCGAGGAGGAAAAAGAATAACCGGCGAATGAACGCCAACAACGACCGGCCCAGCAACATGTTCGGAACTTCTCACTAGCGGAAACTGTTTTAAACCAAGCTGTTGGCCGGCTTGTTTTTTTACTTTTTCCAGCTCGCCATCAACGAACGGTTGCGATCGATCAATGATTGCTTTCGTGCCGCAAAGGGTGCGGATGATCTTTACAAGTCCAACGCAACTACCGCCCACCCAAAGTCCCAGCAATAACCGCCCTATTGGATTCCAGCGTAAATAACCAAAGAGCACCGGTTGCTTCGATCGAGGGGGTGGGCGAATGTGGGCTTCTTCAAGCAATAGCTGATCGCTCAACGCGGACAATTCAACAGGCGAATCGATGGCAGGACTTGACGCTGAGATGGACGTGCTGGGAGCAACCGATTCCGGGGCCACCACTGGAGTGGTATGGGAAATTCTCAAACGAAACCCGCTGAAAAATACTCCGTAGACCATTGCCGGACAAAGCACGATTATTATTAGCGATGACAGTAGCAGACTGCCATTTAACGCGGCTCGATACTTCAGAGCCGCGCTTCCGCAGAGCGAGGCCAAGCTGACCATTGTGGCTGCCAGGCAACAACTGAGAGCAGGGTCGTTGAGCAGGGAGGGAAGCATATTCATTTCTTTCGCTCCATGTCCCTCTTGGCCTCAGCAAGCAATTTTTCAATTCGTTCGATTTCTGCTTCGGAAAGATCACCATGGTTGATCAGCGCCGACATAAGGTTGGCTGGGCTTCCTCCGCAAATCTTATTAACTAAGTCCATGACCCTACGGCCCAAATTAACTTCTCTCGGGATCAGCGCAGCATAGAAATGGGTTCGTCCGATGACTCGAAATCTCAGCCATCCCTTTTCTTCCAACCGTTCCATCATCGTTCGAACCGTGTTCCGCGCCACCTGCCGTCGCTTGAGTAATTCTTCGCGAACTTCAAACACCGAAGCTTCACCAAGTTCCCAGACGATATCCATGATTTCCCGCTGCTTGTCAGACAGAGGGTCGAGTTGTTTTTTTTGCGTCATCAATCAACCTTGCCATACGTGTGTAGCCATTATGGCTACAGTTGTAGCCAGTTCAACCTTGAAACGGGATGGTTCTGAAAGATATGGCGAACAAAAATCGGGGGAGAGAAAAGGGACAGGTCGGACAGGTCTTTTTTACGTGAAACACGGTACGCTAGAATCCGCAGATGCCTCAAATACCGTTACCACACCGAAGGAGTCGGGCATCACTATCAAGGACGGTTCAAGACATTCCCGATCGAAGAAGATGAATACTTGCTTGCCGTGCTTCGCTACGTAGAACGCCATGCACTTGAAGCGAACTTGGTAGAGCAAGCAGAAGATTGGAAGTACGGCAGCTTGTTGCGTGCCCTGAATCTCGACGATGACTTTCTTGTATCGCATTGGCCGATCCAACGGCCTCGAACACTGAGCAGTATCCTCTTTTCTTTTTGCCAGGAAAACAGTTTGAGGGCAACGAGCATGGACGAACGCGTACTTTTTCAAGCGAAGCTCGACCAGCAATCGCCCGAGTTGCTGTATTCGTCAGGGCGCCAGCCAGCTCTTCCAAATTTTTCCCTCGCAATTTGAGCGGCGAAGCGTCGAAGTCGGGGAATTGCTCCGGCTGTCTACAAATTATGTGGTACTTCAGGTTTTCTGGCCGGTTGAATTCAGTGGACGTTCGGTCAAATCGGAAGATTAATTTGCAGCGAACGTGTAGTTTCCTGTTGAGAAAGAGCTGTGGATGTCGCTAAAACGAATATGGAAAACCTGGGGAAAACGATTGATGGTGATCCCGCCGATCGTTTTGGCCGTCGGAGCCTACCTGTGGCTGGTCAAAAATTCGCCGCCGTTGCAGAAGCAGACGGAGCAGGAATTGGCGCGCGTTTTGGAAACCATTTCAATTCCGCGATCCGCCGTCAGGCCCAAGGTCAGCGGGTTCGGAACGGCGAAGTTTGCACGATCATGGAGAGCGGTCACTCAGGTCGAAGGGCGAATCAATAAAATCCATGCCGAGCTGCGACCCGGTTCGAGGATCGCGGCTGGTGAAGTCTTGCTGGAGATCGATGACTCCGACTATCGCTCGCAAGTTACAGAGCTCAACGCTGCGATTGAACAGCAAGACGCAGAAATTCAACGCCTCGAACAGTCCGTCAAGAACGACGAAAAGAATCTCGAACTCGAGAACGAAGTCCTGACGATCATGCAACGCGAGTACGATCGTGAGGAGCAGCTGTATTCGCAACGTGCGGGCTCAAGATCGGAAGTCGATCAGAAGCGTCGTGAATTGCTAAGTCAGCAAAAAGCCGTTCAGCAGCTGAAGAACAACATCGCCCTTGTCGCACCGCAGATTAAAGCACTGCAGGCTGCCAAACGCCAATCGGCAGCTCAAATCGAACAGGCAAAACGGGACATCGAAAGAACAAAAATCACCGCGCCGTTTCGGATGCGCGTCGGCGAAGTTCAACTGGAAGTCGGTCAGTTCGTTGGCATTGGTGAGACGCTGTTCCATGGCTACAGCGATGCGGAGGTCGAGATCGAAGCCCAGTTGGCATTGCAGGATATCCATCGTTTGTTCGTTGCGCAGACGGATGGCGTGCCTCCGCCGAAGGAGTTCAGCCAGGAAGATTTTCGCCGGCTGTTTTCGTTTGATGCGTCGGTCAAAGTCGCTGGTCTGGAAAGCACAGTGACTTATCCGGGGCAGTTTCTGCGAGTGCGTGAAGTCGTCGATGCTCAGACAAAAATGGTTGGGTTTGTGATCGGCGTGCAGAACCGACCGCCGATGGAGCAGAAGGTTCTCAAGCCTCCGCTGCTCGAAGGAGCGTTTTGCGATATCGATGTCTACGGAAAGACGCTTCCCGATCAGGTTGTCGTTCCTCGAAGCGCGATTCGCAACGGCTCGGTGTTCCTGGTGGACGACCAGAATCGGCTGGAGAAACGTGCCGTTGAGCTGACGTTCACTCAAGATGACTACGCGGTTGTCGCGTCAGGACTCGATGGCGGCGAAAAGCTGGTGATTGCGAATCCGTCGCCGGCAATCATTGGAATGCTGGTGGACCCGATCGACGCTCCCGGAGTGGCGGAAAGCCTCGTCGCATCCGTTGCTGCCGACATTCCCGTGGCGAATCCGAATCAGGATGAATCACAAGCCGACGTGGCTGGCGATACGCGGAATGCAACTCAGGCCGCGGCTCAGGAATAGTCTTTTTTCTTCGCTGCAGCCGATCGCGAAGACAACTCCATCATTGGGAAACTGGTTGTGCTTGACAGATTTGTAAACCACCGAACGCTGGCCAACGTGCTGATGCTGACCTTCATCGGTTTGGGCATTTACGCGATCCCGCGGCTGCAAAAAGAAACCTTTCCGCGATTCGATAGCTCAGAAGTTCAGGTCTCGATGACGTATCGCGGCGCTTCTGCCGAAGACGTCGAACAAGGCATCTGCTTGCTGATCGAAGACGCAATCGATGGTGTTCAGAACGTCAAGAAAGTCACCTCGACGGCTCAGGAAGGCATGGCATCGGTCGTGGTCGAGATCGAAGAAGGTGCCGATGTTGCCACCGCGATTAGCGACATCGAAACGGAAGTTGAATCGATTTCTGACTTTCCCGCCGGAGCCGAAGACCTGATCGTTTCCGAGTTAAATCGCGCCGATGCGGTGATGACGATCGCGGTAACCGGGCCCATCGATGAGGACTCGTTGAAAGACTATTGCGAAACGTTCAAACAGCGGCTTCAAAGACTGCCGGGCGTTTCGCTGGTTGAGATTCAGGGCTTTTCGGATCGTCAACTTCGTTTGGAGTTGGATGTCGATGCGCTGCAGCGTCTTGGTCTGTCTGCCCAGATGGTCGCGGAATCCGTAAGAAGCCAGAACCTGGATGTTCCGGTCGGCATGATCGAATCGCGAGAGGAAGATTTGCTGTTGCGGTTGGTCGAGCAGAAACAGAGTCCGCAAGACATTGAAGACATTGTGATTCACGGCGTGGCGGGCCTTGCTGAAATTCGCGTTCGTGACATCGGTCGCGTGGTCGACGGTTTCGCGGATGCGGAGCAGCAAGCGTGGCTCGATGGCAAGCGAGCCGGAATCATTCAGGTCAACAAAACTCGCTCCCAAGACACGACAACGATCGCTGAAGTGGTTCGCGAATTCGTGGAAGCCGAACGCCAACGTCAGCCAAAGCTGCGCATCGCGATCACCGACGATTTCTCCGATCTGATCATGCAGCGATTGACTTTGCTGGCCAAGAACGCGTGGCAAGGCATCGTTTTGGTTTTCCTGGTGATGTGGATTTTCTTCAACGTACGGCTGTCGTTCTGGGTCGTGATGAGCTTACCCGTCTCGTTCATGGGCGCGTTTTTCATGCTGCCGCTGTTGGGCCAAAGCCTCAACATGATGTCCTCGGTCGCGATTCTGATGGCGACCGGAATCTTGATGGACGACGGAATCGTGATCGCGGAAAACATTGCTCGACATGTTTCGCTTGGCAAGAACTCGATGCGCGCGGCCGTCGATGGAGTCACCGAAGTTGCTGGCGGCGTGGTTTCGTCTTTCCTGACAACCTGCTGCGTGCTTGGCCCGCTGTTTGCGCTCGAAGGCCAAATCGGAAAAGTACTGCGGCTGATCCCGATCGTCCTGTTGACGACGTTGGTCATCAGCCTGGTCGAAGCGTTTCTGATTCTGCCCGCTCACCTTGGGCATTCGCTGAACGACAACGACGTTGAAAAGAAAGAAGGCTTTCGCGCGAGGATCGACCGTGCGGTTGATTGGGTTCGCGAAAGCGTGTTTGGCCGGCTGATCGACTGGGCGATCGAGTGGCGTTTTCTCTCGATCGGATTGTCCATCGCAACCTTCATTCTCGCCTTGGCCGTGGTCGCGGGTGGATTGGTGAACTTCATTCCGTTCCCCAATCTCGAAGGTGACATGGTTCAAGCCAGAATCCTGATGCCGCAGGGAACGCCGCTGGCGAAAACAGAAGCGATCGTGCGACACATCAACAAGGCTGCGGCGGAGGTGAATACTCAGTTCCCCGATCAGCCCGATGGCAGGCCGTTGGTGCAAACGGTGATGTCCAAATTCAATGAGAATTCCGACGCTGGTGAGTCCGGGCCTCATGTCGCGACGGTTTCGATTCGCATGCTTCAACCGGACGAGCGAGTGACTTCCACGGCGGAATTCATTCGGGCATTGCGGGAGGAAGTTGGCCAGGTCCCAAATGCGATCTCAGTCACGATAGCTGAATCCACTTTGGGACCGGCGGGCCGCGCAGTGGAGGTTCTGTTCAAGAGCGATAACCTCGAAGAGGCTCGCGCCGCTGCGATCGATTCGGAACAATGGCTCAGCGAATATGCAGGAGTCTACAACTTCAACACCGACTTGCGACCGGGGAAGCAGGAGATTCGTTTGCATCTGAAACCCGACGCGGTCGCCTTGGGCCTGAATGTTCAGGCGATGGCCAGTCAACTGAGCACAGCCTTTCAGGGGTCGAAGATCAGCGACATTCAGGCTGGCGTCGACCAGTACGAAATCAATGTCCAGTTTGCGCCCGAAAGTCGCGACACGCTGCAGTCGTTCTACGATTTTCAGTTCATCCTCGCTGACGGTGATCGGATTCCATTGCAGTCCGTTGCCGACGTTGAACTCACGTATGGATGGTCCAAGATCTCTCGCGTCGACGGCTGGCGGACGGTGACGTTGATTGCCGACACGGACACTGATCTGGTCAACACGACCAAACTGATGAATGCCTACAAAGCGGAATTCGTGCCGGAACTGAACTCGAAATACAGCGGTCTGACGGTTTCGCTTGGCGGCGAAGCAGAACGTTCGAGCGAAACGGGATCATCGATGGTGTCACTGTTTTTGCTGGGAATGTTTGGCGTTTACGCGATTCTTTGCTTCCAGTTCGAAAGCTGGTTGGAGCCGCTGATTGTGATGGCCGCGATTCCAATGTCGCTGATCGGAATGATCTTCGGGCACATGTTGATGGGGATGGACGTTTCGATGCCCAGCTTGATCGGCTTCGTTTCGCTGGCCGGCATCGTCGTCAATGACTCGATTTTATTGGTGCTGTTTCTGAAGAAAGCACGTGCCGAAGGCAAGCCGTACGAAGAATCGGCCCGCAGCGCCAGTCGGCTTCGATTTCGCGCAATCATGCTGACCAGCATCACGACGATGGCCGGCTTGCTGCCATTGACTTTGGAGAAAAGTACGCAAGCACAAGTGCTGGTTCCGACAGCGGTTTCAATCGTGTTCGGGTTGTTGAGTTCCACCATTTTGGTACTGATTGTCATCCCATGCGTCTACGTCGCCCTGTGCGATTTGGGGCTGATCAAACGCGACGACCACCAGCACGGACGCGAACCCGTTGCGCAGGATTGATAGCTGGCACACAGTCGCCGAAGTACAAGATCGTTTCAATCCCATGTTGACGGGTTGTTCTCAACTTCGTATCGTAAATCGACGATAGACGATATGTCCGGCGTTTGTTCGTGCTGAACTTGGCAATGGTTCGACTTCACTCAAGGCGGCACTTCGCCAAAAACAAAAAATAGAAACACGAGTTAACTCAATTTTGAAGGATTTGAAATGAGACGTTTTGATTCCCTGCTGCAGAGTATGGCAGCTGCAATTTTCGTGGCAATTTCTCTGGCTTTCACGCCCGCGATTCAAGCTCAGCAATCTTTGACACCGTCGGCGGTTTCCGTCGAAGCTGAGACCGCTACTGACTCAGGAATGGCAGCAATGCAAGCCGCGGCCAGGGACGGCAAGTACCTGTTCATGTATTTTTGGAAACAGGATGATCAACAAACCCAGGCCATGCAAAACGTGTTGCAGAGCACTGTCGGGAAAATGTCAGACACGGCGGAAGTCGTCAGTTTGCAAATCACCGATCCTGAAAACTCGGTGACTGTTTCGCATTTTGACGTCAGCCGTGCTCCGATGCCGCTGGTGCTGGCAATTGCCCCTAACGGAGCCATTACCGGAGGCCTGCCGGTAAAGTTTGACGAACAACAGTTGCGAGCCTCGATCGTCAGTCGTGGTGCTGCGGATTGTCTGAAATCGCTTCAGGAACAGAAGCTGGTTTTGCTAAACGTAAAACACGAATCTGACGCCAACGCTTTTGCCGGAGTTCGTGACTTCGTGCAGGACGAACGATTTGCCAAGGCGTCGCAGATCGTTTCCATCGACCCGGGCGACAAATCGGAGCACGCGTTCCTGCAGTCGTTGAAGGTTGATCCTGCCTCGGGCAAAGGCGTCACCGTTGTACTGACGCCTCCCGGCCAACCGGTGGCTACGTTCGCCGAAGACGTTACCAAAGAGCAGATCGTCGAGAAGTTGACATCGATGACTTCTTCATGCTGTCCCGACGGGCAATGTGCTCCCGGATCGCAGTGTAGCCCGGACGGAACATGCTGCCCGGGCGGATCCTGTGCACCTGTGAAAAAGTAGTCGTGTATACGGAAGTTTGCAATCAGAACACCGGTTCGATGAAGAGGCCTTTAGATGAATTTGAAAAAGCTGGTTTGGCGTGAGCTCTTCGAGCGGAAGAGCCAGATGATCACGATCTTCTTCGGGATCCTGCTGGGGATCACCACGGTTGTTGCGATCAAGAACATTACTCATTATTCCGAAATGGCAGTGGCTCAGGAACTCGATAGCCTTGGCGCGAACGTCCTGGTGCTGCCCAAGTCCGTGACGCTTCAGGACTATTACTCGGCGGACATGCACAGCGAGACGATTCCGGAAGAGTACGCTTTACGGCTGACAATGTCGAACCTTGAAGGCGTCGACAATCTCTCGCCAAAACTTTGCGTCCCGGTCGAGTTGGAAGGCCGTGATTTTACGCTGACCGGCATTCTTCCCAAGAGCGAGTTTCAGGCAAAGGCAGCCTGGGCAGGAGCCGGAGTTTTCTCTCGGCCGATCGGTTGCGGAGTCGTCGACATGGGCACCACACCGAAACCCGAAGACAAAAAAACGCTGGTCCGGAAACGGGTCATCGACGATTTGGAAAAAGACGAAGCCCTTGTCGGTGCGGATACCGCTGCGATCCTCGGCATCAACGAAGGCGAAACCATGAGCTTGATGGGCAAGGACTTTTCTGTCGTCGCCGTACTTCCGGAAACGGGCACTGTGGATGACTCGAGAATCTTCGCTCATTTGCACACGGTGCAGGAAATGTCTGGCAAGGATGCGGTCGTGAGCTGCATTGAGATCGTCGGTTGCTGCAAAGAAATCTCCGCCGGCCTGGTCGGGAAGGTGAATGATCTGCTGCCGGAAGCCAAGGTTGTCACGGTGACTCAAGTCGTCGCAACTCAAGCCAGGGTCAACAGTATGATGGAAAATCTCTCGCTGATCTTTGTGGCCATCATCGTGGTCGTCGGTGGTGCAGGAATCGCGAACTACATGTTTGCCAACGTCTACGAACGACGCCGTGAAATTGGAACGTTGATGTCATTGGGCGCCGAATCAAGTTTGATCCTGAGGATCTTTTTGCTCAAGGCGTTGCTGCTGGGAGTGGCCGGGGGTGTGGGCGGCTATTTGATTGGAACATTGATGGCGGTCACGCTGGGGCCACGCCTCGCCGGAGTCACCGTTTTGCCGATGCCGGTTCTGGCGTTCTGGGCGATCGGAATTTCCGTTGGCATCACGCTGCTTGCCAGCTACTTTCCCGCTCGAAATGCGGCACGAATTGATCCAGTTACATCCTTTCGGGAGGTTTAGTCATGTTGTGTATGGAGAACGTAACCAAGACTTACGAGATGCGTCGTCAGACCGTCGCCGCGCTGACTGAAGCGGACCTGAGCATTCCGGCGGGCGATTTCATTTCACTTGTCGGCCCAAGTGGATCTGGCAAAAGCACGCTTTTGGTGATGCTGGGCGGAATGTTATCGCCGACTTCTGGCCGCGTGTTGTTGGACGGGGAGTCAGTGTACGACCTGGACGTCGATGCTCGAGCCAGGCTGCGAAAGTCCAAAGTAGGGTTTGTGTTTCAAACGTTCAATCTGATCCCGTATCTGACTGCCAGCGAGAACGTGCAGGTTCCGCTTTATCTTTCCGGCACCGAATCCAACGATCAGGAACAGCGGGCGGCCGAGTTGCTTGATCGCGTCGGTTTGGGAGATCGGTTGTATCACAAGCCAGCAGAACTGAGTGTTGGGCAACAGCAGCGGGTTGCGTTGGCGCGCATGTTGGCCAACGACCCAGCGGTGATTCTGGCAGACGAGCCAACGGGAAACCTTGATCCGGAAACCAGCGAGCAGATCATTGGCTTTTTCGAGGAGTTCAACCGCGAAGGTCGCACGATTGTGATGGTTACACACAATCCGGAAACTGCCGAACGGGCCAAGCGTGTGTTGAAGCTTCGTGATGGCAAGATTGTGGATGATCGAGCTTCGATTCAAACCGTCGGCGCGGCGTAGATCGGTCGCGGTCGAGTTCGCGTCTGATCGTTCACCAGCCAGCCTATCGCGTGTTCCGAGACTGTTGCTTGCGATACGTGGTCGGTGAAAGTTCTGTTTCGCGTTTGAAGGCCAGTGAAAAATAGTGAGCGTGGCTGTAGCCGATCCGAGCCGCAATCTGTTCGACAGAAAGGTCAGTGTCGCGGAGCAAAATTTTCGCTCGGTCGATCCGTGCTCGAATGATGCAGCGATTGATTGGATGCTTGTGCTCGCTTGCGAACAGCCGTTTCAATGAACTGAGGCTTACTCCGACGTGCCGGGCAACATCGCGAGAAACGATGTCCTGACAGGCGTTGTTTCGGATGAACGAAAGTGCAGCCGCCAGGGTCGGGTTGTTGACGGCTGTCGCGTCGGTAGATTCGCGGCTGACACAGTTGTAATTTTGAACGAAGAATTGCGGCGCGATCGGCTTTCCGTCTATCAGTTCGACCAAGCTGCGGGCCGATTCGTAGCCGACTTCGAAATGGCCGGCGTTGACGCTGGATAGAGTTGGCGTCGAAAGCGTGCAGATCACCTCGTCGTTGTCGACTCCAACGATCGCCAGCTCTTCCGGGACCAAAATCGATGCACGACGACAGGCATCGAGCACCCGTTGCCCGGCGTAGTCATTACAGGTCATGACAGCACAAGGTTTGGCTAGCGAGGCAAGCCACTTGGAAAGTAGCTCCTGCTCCTGCTCCCATGGCGTGATTGTCGGATTGAGTTCTAAAGAAAGCTGGCCGAATTGAGATCCGGAATCCGCGACCAGTGATCTGAAGGTATGGAGCCGATTACGAGACCAGTTTGGGCCTTTGATGCCGACGAACGCGTAATGCCGGAAACTGCGTTCCTGTAAATGCGTGAACGCTGCTGTCGCGATGGCTCGGTCGTCAACGTGAACGAGCGGAACGCCGGAATCTTCGATCTCCCCCAATACATCGATCGCAGGGATGCCAGTGTTGATGATGGCTTGAGCTGTATCTCGGCTTCGAATTCTGGCAATGATTCCATCGCCGCGCCAGTCATCAATCCACTCCGGTAGAGACTGGTCCAGATGCGCCGGTTGGTGAAAAATTGACCAAGGCCCGTTCTCCATCGCGTATTTCGAGATGCCGCCCAAGATTTGGCGCCCGGACTCCATGGACGTTTCAACGATGAGTGCAATGTGCAGCGTCTTGGTCGTGATGGCCACGGAAAACCCGGGACTGGGGCACTGAGACGGAATTGACGAAGCCTAGTCGACAGAGACGACCTGTTCGATAACGATGCCCAGAGAGCGAATTTTGTTCCTCAAACTTCCACGCGTGATGCCCAGCATCTCTGCAGCTTGCGATTGATTGCCGGACGTTTCGCTCAGGATCTTCGTGATCAGTTTACGTTCCATCATCTCCAGCGTCTCTGCGTAGATCTCGCTTGAGCCTTCGTCGATTCGAGCCTGAACGAAATCCTCGACGCCATCCGATTTTTCTGACGCTGCTGGAGTGAAAGAAACCGACGCGGCGGTGCTGTCGCTGCCTCGCTGAAGTTCACCTCGCAGGTTCTCTGGCACGATCACCGGTCCGGTTGCCATCAACAATGCATGACGGATTACACCCTGAAGCTCACGTACGTTTCCGGGCCACTGATAGCCACGCAGCAACTCCATTGCGTCGGGGGAAATGCCTTCGACGTTCTTACCCAATTGTTTCGACAATCGACGAATGAAAAATCCGATCAGCAGATCAATATCTTCGCCGCGTTCACGCAGCGGAGGAAGATGAATTTCAAACGCGTTGATTCGGTGATAGAGATCCAGTCGGAATTCGTTTTCCTGAATCATCGCCTCAAGGTCACGATTCGTCGCAGAAATAATCCTGGCGTCGGTTTCAATTGTTTTCGTTCCGCCGACTCGTTCGAATTTCTGCTCCTGAAGCAGGCGCAAGACCTTACTTTGAAGCAACGGTGACATGTCGCCGATTTCGTCCAGGAAGATTGAGCCATTGTTACATTGTTCAAACTTTCCGACGTGTCGTCGCTCCGCGCCGGTGAAAGCACCTTTTTCGTGGCCGAACAATTCGCTTTCAAGCAACGTTTCTGACAACGCCGCACAGTTCACCGCGAGGTAACATTCCTCGTTACGTTGGCTGTGTTGGTAAATTGCACGAGCAATCAGTTCTTTACCTGTACCGCTTTCGCCGCGGATCAGGACAGGAACCATCTGAGCCGCCACGCGACCAATCTGTTTGTAGACTTCAACCATCTGCGGGCTTTTGCCGACCAGCTGGTCACCTTCTCCAACCGAGATCTCGCTCGATTCCTGGATTGTGACGGGAGCCCGCATCAGCCGCCGCGTGTTGAACGCACGCTCGACGAAATCCTGGACCTGCGTAATGTCGAGAGGTTTGGTGCAGAACTCGTAGGCGCCAAGCTTCATTGCCTCGATCGCTGTATCACTGTCGTCCATCGAGGTGATAAAAATGACGGGCATTCGTGCATCGATCGCGCGGATCTTCTTCGCCAACTCAAGGCCGTTCATTTCCGGCAACATGATGTCGAGCAGACAGACGTCGATATCGCCCTCAAGCAGGATCGAAAGTCCTTCTTCAGCAGTTGAAACTGTCGTCAGATTTACGTCAGCGTCCTCGAACGCTTTCTCGATCAACCGGAGCACTGTCCGATCGTCATCGATGGCTAAAATTTTTGGCATACCGCCCCCTTTCACAAATATATTATCAGCAAACGGCGTCTTTTGCCTGTCGCCAAATGTGCAATTTCGGGGATTACTTTCTGTCGCCAGTTTCGTATCCATCGTCCACACTTCGATCTTATACCACGAGAAATTTGCAAGGAGAAACGAAGCCTCCCGTAACGAGCTTGACGGGGTAGATAATCGCCAAGTCGCTGCGCGAAAAAAGCCGCCCACCGGACGGCTTATTGCCGATTTCGGCAAGCCATTGCCAGAACGGCCCGCGATCGCGGGATTCCGGCCGGTCGTTGCGCAGATTAAGCGTTCTGGTAAGCGTTTCGCAGAGCCAGAATTTGGTCGTGGCCAGACTTTACGGTTTTGTAATATCCAAGCAGCTTGTCGTTGATCGGATTGCCTGCAACTTCTGGCAGAACACTCTCAAACTTGGCCTTCAGCGAATCTTCCGCTCGTTCAGCTTCGATCAAAACAACTGTTGGATCTCCGGAATTCAATCCGGCACGGAAGTTTGTCCAGCAGGTTCTCAATGACCCCAACCACGTGCCCTCTTCTTCGGGCCGCTCATCGGCAAGCGTGATGAAGCCACCGATGGTGTCGTCAATGTTCTTGCGATCGTCCGCGATTTTGCGGAAGACATTCTTGACGTGATCATCTTCAATCGAATCAGACGCCTCGCCGAGATACTTAACGCTGTCGGTTAGTGCGTACATCAATTCCTGTAGTGAATCAACGGTTTCCTGTTTCATGTTTTGGGCTGATGTTGCAACTCGGTCTGTCATGTTTAAATCCTCCAAATGAATAATTTGTTTCAACAGGAGGGCACAGTCGCATCTGGCGTGCCAACGGCCAATCAATGGAATTCCAGCCACAAAACAGCCATTTCGCCGGTTCGGATGGTTTGGGTCAGTCCAGCTTGGTCGCACGGAGGCCAGTTTGACGAGCCCGATTCAAGGTGCATGAGCGCTTTATGGGTTGGCACCCTGTTTGCACTGATCATCAGTGACGCCCGAAATTGTTTGGGCGAAATCAACTCAAAACAAACCCACCTAATTTTGGACACGACATGACTACTAAGTTTAAACGCAACGTTCTTGGTGACGACAGTTCAACGGACGAAGTAAAAGCCATCCTTCAAAGCAGCCTTGAGACGTTGATCGATTTGGCTCTCTCGCTCAAACAGGCTCACTGGAACGTCGTTGGTCCCAACTTTCGTAGCGTTCATCTGCAGTTAGACGAAATTATCATCACGGTCCGAGAGGCAACCGACGAAATTGCTGAACGAATTGTCACGATTGGACATTCCCCGGATGGCCGCGCGGCGACCGTTGCTGCAGGATCCGAACTTCCTTTGTTCGAAGACGGGTTCCTGAAAGTCGACGAAACGATTTCGGCTGTCGCTGACCGTATGAAGTGCACCGTAGACCTGCTTCGTACGGGAATTTCCAAAGTCGGTGAACTGGATCCCGTCAGCGAAGATTTGCTTATCGGAATCAGTGCACCGCTGGAAAAGCATCTATGGATGGTTCAAGCTCAGGAAGTGCGTTAATCCGCAACACGAACCGAGTGATTTTGCCAATTTGCCGACAATGCCGTTCGCGGCTGATTTTTTACCAGCAACACTTAGTGAAAGCTTCCCATGCAACCGAAAACCAACATCGAACCTGAACCCGGCGAAGATGCCCTCGAAGTCGTCGTCGGAGTCTTCAACAGCCACGAACAGGCAAGCCGTGCGGCTGCTTCGGTTCGTGATCCCGACCTGAAAGTTCAGCGGGTATCTCGCACTGATCCGACGGCTCCGAACGAAATGCCGGAGATTGTGTATGACGATATCGAAGAAGTCAGCTCGAACGAAATCGCCAACGGCGCGATGATCGGTGGAGCCATCGGCGCAGGTTCAGGCTTGCTGCTGTTCGCCATTCCCGGTTTGAATGTGGCAGCACCAATCGCCGGTGCCTTGGCCGGTGCCTGGATCGGAAGCGTGGCCGGAATTGACGAAGCCAGTCGCGGTATCGAGCTCCCGAATCAGATCGACTATCGGAAAATGCTGGCTCAAGGCAAGTCATTCGTAGTTGTCGCGGGCGATGAAAAAGCGCGATCGAAATGCGGCATGCAGATGGTGGAACTTGGCGCTGAAGACGTACATCAACATCCACCGATCGCACACGCGATTCGGTCTACTGATTGATCATTGGCTGCATCGACATTCAGCACATAAAAATTTAACCATGCGAATTACCGCATGGTTTTATTGTGCGCTAAGCCAATCTTTGGCAACAGCGATTCGATTGGAAACCATTGAGTCGTCGCTTGCGTACTGCAGGATCACATCCAGCGAAACGGCGACGCATTCTTCAAAAGAAACCGGCAACGCGATGACTCTGAGCTTACCGTCTTCCGACAATCGGTATTTGCTGGGAAGTTCTCTCTTTTTGAACGTCATCAATGCAGCGTGAATTCGGTCAACGCAATTGACGGCCGTAAACGGATCGTTAACGCCCGGTGAAAGTGCCCGGACGGCGATATCGACCAGCTCGTTGAACGCATGCCGGATGTCCTGCAAATGAGTTCGTTCGGGGCCGACAATCAAACTGTCCTGAATCGACTTCGAGATGTCTTCTCTGAACTCCTCCGTCGATCGTTCTGGATCGATTTCATGCCGCCAAATCTCCACCAGAGGACGTTCGTTAAACAGAAAGTCTCCGGGCCTGGCGAGAAACCGAATCGTCAGACTTTCCTGATTGGCGAGGTTCATGATCGTTTCGTCTTCCATCGCCTGTAGGTATCCGACTTTTCCGCAATTGATCAATAGCAGGCATTCCCCCAGCTTTTCTTCGGCCGATTCCAGTGCTGATTCGTCGAACTGTCCGGCGTCGTTTTCCTCGGCATGTTCGCCGATTCCGGCAGGGAAAAGGCGTTCGATCGCTTCGTCGAGATCATCCGCGGAATGCTGGATAACGTTAGGCGCTTGAATCGCGAGCGACATGTCATGGATGTAGTAAACCAGCGTAGCGAGACACACCACGGTCAGCATAATTCCAACCACCACCGATGCGGCGGGAACGAAAGCCTGTCCGTCGATCTCGCGAATCGATGCCAACACGAGTATGCAAAACAAACTGGTTGAGACGAAAATGCCAAGCGTGAAATGCGTTGTAGGCCGGTTTCGATAGGTACGAATCAACCGCGAGCCGAACTGAGAAGAAGCAAGCGACAACGCCACGATCGTGATCGAAAATACGACGCCAGTCGTTGATACCATCGCTCCGACGATCGTCGACAAAATAGAACGGGCTGCTCCTGGTGATAGCTCAAGAACCGGGAAAGTGTTGACGAATCGTTTGCCGTATGTCTCATCCAAATAGATCATGCCAAAGGCAGCACCGGTGGCTAACACCATCAGTAGCGTAGGCACGAACCAAAAGCTTGAGCGGAACTTGGACCATGTGTTAAGGACGCGGGTGTACATTCGTTTTGGCAGTCTCAGGGGTGGCAATAGCAGCGGCGGTTCGGCTGGCGTCGGCGAGTTCACTACTTTCTACTCGCGGCTCTCGGAATCTGGCAAGGACGGCAGTAATGTTGTCCTCGCCGCCACGAGCGTTAGCCACTTCGACAAGCTGATCACAGATCTCACTCGACGGACGATCCAGCTTGGTCATTTCGAGCAGTTCGTTGTCCTGGATGTGACGCGTAAGTCCATCCGAGCACAGCAACAGTGTATCACCGATTGCCAGTTCGGACTTTCTGATCTGGGGCTCAAGCGATGCGCTCGTTCCACCAACGACGTTCCAGAGAACATTCTCCATCGGATTTCGTGACTCAGTCGGGTTCACGCTGCCGACATTTTGCACCTTCAACTCATCATCCTGATCACCAGGAACGGATCGGGCGAGCTGTGCCATCGTGTGATCGGTTGTCAGTTGACTGATCGAACTGCCGCGGACGTGATAACAACGGGTGTCGCCAACGTGCACAACGTATAGCTTCGGCCAACTGATGTAAGCCATCGTTAGCGTGGTTGCCATACCACGGCGATCCGGAATCGCTTCGGCCTCAGCGGCGATTGCTGTTTGACTGTACTGGAAAGCCTGTTTGAGTTCCGCTTCCAGCGACTCCTCGTCCTCTTCACCAATGCGGAATAGCCAGTCCATCGAATTTAACACATAGCTCGCAACACCATCGACGGCCAGAGTACTGGCGCGCTCTCCAGATTCATGCCCTCCCAAACCGTCCGCAACGAGGAGTAATTTCCCCTGCGAGCCGCCGAAAAGACGCGTCTGTCGGCTGAGGCCGAGACTTGTCTGATGTACTCGCATCGACTTGTTCAGGTCAGCGATAAGAAATTGGTCCTCATTTACCGGGCGTATCTGGCCGAGATCCGATTTGCCGAAACAGTCAATATTAATGGACATCATGTACCTCAAAATTTGTCGGTGATTTAAAGGTCACCAAGAGCTGTGCATTGAACAGCGGGTTGGAAAATTGGCTGTGGGCGTCGGGCCAAGGGCAAACTCAGGAACGATCCGGAGATGTATGTTGCATTGTCGGCATGGACTGGCTGGAGATCATGTTCGCGCTGCCGTTCGATGTGGGAGCGTTTGGCAAGCGTACATCTTTCGCAAGTTTTACGACGACTTCACGGTTCGACCAATGCACTGATTCGATTTGCGAAGTGGAGAACATGGAGGGTTGGTCCTGCGACCATGTCCGCGGATCGGCCATCGCAAAACTGACAATCCAGGAGTTCATTTTGACAACCAAGTCCTGGATTGAGCCAACCGAATCGTCGCCAGATTTGATGCGGTAGCCACAGATCTCTTTCGCGCTCCTCAGATTCGTGCTGCCGTTCTCGTCGACAAAAGACGTCGCTTCGTCGTTAGCCAACTTGTCCATACTCCGCGCAGGCAACACTGCTCGGCCGAGCCAGTAAACCGGCCATCCGTAGTATTCGACAAGCGCTTCTTCGTAGCGTCGACAAGCGGGTTGATCGTCGTCGAGCAAAGGGCTCTGCATCACCTGTTGAGCACTCAAGATCGTAGCGATCATGTTGTTCTCAATATTGACGCCTTCGATGGCCGCGGGTGCGATCAGTATTCGTCTTGATGAAATCGGGCTCTGGATGTCAACGACGAGGTATCGAACGATCCACTCGTCATCTTCGACAAGTAGATCTGTAACTTTGCCGATGACCCCGTCAGTAGTAAATAGTTTGCAATTCTTGATGTCTGAAAATCGCTGTTGCATGACTTTTGTGCCTCCTGGTGGTCTGGTGGATTTACGCGATTGCTTTATCGGGTTCACTGGCGATTACGTAAACAGCGTGGCAGAGGCCGGGAATGTAGAACAGCAGCGTCAGCAGCAGGTTGAGCCAGAACTGTCCTCCGAATCCGACTTTAAGAAAAACGCCGACAGGTGGAACGAGTACAGAGAGTGCGATGCGAATGAAATCAGCCATGATTTGAGCTCCTCGGATTTGATTTAAAATGAATAGTGCGATGCTTTGTGCGAAAGACAAGCGGTTGCACGCAGCATGCCAAAAGGCGAAATCGCAGCAAGGTACCCTCTTTCGAACGGGGAAAATCGACAAAATGGCGATTTCAATGGTCGCTTATGGGACGTTATGGTCGTTCTGCAACCAGTTGCATATGAGTTTGCAACCGCCTCGCTCCAGCCCGAACACGTATTCTCGAAGTCGAAAGTGCTCTGGTGAAAACTTGCCGTCACGGTCCGGTTTGGCATGCCGGATGCTTTACGGAGATCAGATCAAACTTCAAAACGAATCAAAGGAAATACTATGTTACGCCTGGCCATCGCACTGCTCGTCCTTTCACTGCTGTTCGCCATCTTCGGATTTTCGGGTATCGCAGCGAGTTTCGCCGGCGCCGCGAAACTGCTCTTCTACGTTTTCATCGTACTGTTCGTTATTGCAGCGATCGCCGGGGTCCTCAAAGGGAAATCTCCTGTCGTCTAGTGCTGCCGGCTTGCTCGGGTTTGCGGGCAAGCTTTTTTTACTCGCACTCGTGTCTTCGCGGCGAGCAGCCATTGTTATCATGTGGTTTCTGCTTTCGCCATTTTGCTATCCGAAATGAATCGTTGGACTTTCCTTCATGGTCGAAGACTCTTCTTTCAAGGACTCCCATGGCCAGCTCACCAACATGCTGGATTCGATCGCGGCGGGTATTTACTGCATCGATTTGGATGGCCGTTGTACCTACTGCAATGCGCGCTGTGTCGAACTGTTGGGCTTTGACTCGAAAGACGAAATGCTCAACCAGGCGGTGCATGAGCTGATCCATTTCGCACATCGCGATGGCAGCCCGTATGCGGTTCAAGATTGCAATATCTATAAATCGTTCACCAACAACCAAAATGTACATGTTGATGACGAAGTGTTCTGGCGAAAGGACAAGACGCGTCTGGATGTGGAGTATTGGAGCTATCCAATTCGGGAAGGCGACCGAATCACTGGCGCGGTGGTCAGCTTTGTCGACATCACGCTGAAACGCACCGAAGCCGCCCATCGAAATCAGTTGGCCTTGTTGGTTGAAACTTCACGTGATGCGATTATCAGCAAGAACATGTCTGGAGTGATTTCCAGTTGGAATCAGGGTGCGAAAGAAATCTATGGCTACGATGCGGAAGAAGTCATCGGCCGACCCGGGACGATGATCCTTCCTCGCGGCGTTGACGAGGAAGAGCGCGAAGTCCGGGACGCACTTCGCGATGGTGTCGAGCTGCTTCAGTTCGAGGTTAAACGACAGCGAAAAAACGGACAGATCTGCGACATGTCGATCACGGTGTCTCCGCTCTATGATGCCGATGGGGAACTGGTGGGTTGCTCCAGCATCGAACGCGACATTACGGAACGGCGTCAGTCTCAGGACGCGATTTTGCGGGCGATGACGACGGCTGAAAAAGCCGAGGAGATGGCGAACCGGGCCAACAAATCGCGCACCGAGTTTCTCGCCAATGTGAGCCACGAGCTGCGAACGCCGATGAATGCAATCCTCGGCATGCTAAACCTGTCACTCGAAGAATCGCTCGATCCGATCGTTGCGGATTACCTTGGTGTGGCGAAAACTTCGGCAGATTCGCTGTTGGAATTGGTGAACGAACTGCTCGATTTCACGAAGATTGAGTCAGGGAAATTCGAGATCTCTAACGAGCCGTTCGACATTCGAGAAATCGTCAACGTACCCGCAAAGGTTGTCTCTGGCAGGGCGAGCGAAAAGGGCCTTGAGGTGCTTTGCGAGGTCGATAGCAATGTCCCGAGTCGTCTTATCGGAGACGGTCGACGGATTCAGCAGGTCCTGACGAATCTGCTCAGCAACGCGGTCAAGTTCACAGAACGCGGTGAAATCGTCGTTCGTGTCGATCTCTCACGCGAACTACCGTCGGAAGTCCGTCTGCGATTTTCCGTGTCGGATACCGGTGTTGGAATTTCGCCTGAGGATCAAACAAACGTCCTGCTACCGTTCCAGCAGGCAGACATGTCCTCGACGCGAAAGCATCACGGTACGGGGCTCGGTCTTTCGATCTGCCGAGAGTTGGTGGCCTTGATGGGAGGCCGGCTGAGAATGAAGAGTAAGCTTGGCGAAGGCAGCAATTTTTACTTCTATCTTTCTCTACCCGTTGAGGACGAGACTAAACCGGCCGATCAACTTCCGACAGAACTCGTTGAAGACATGAAAGTTCTGATCGTCGACGACAACCCGACGAATCTTCGAATTCTCGAAACGATCTTTGTCAGTTGGTCGATGCAACCTTTTGTTTCGACAAGCGCCGACCAGGCACTACGGATTCTTGAAGAACTGGAATCGCAAGGCCAGAAGATCTCGATGGCATTCATCGATTCGTTAATGCCGCAGACTGACGGATACGACTTGGCGGAACAAGTGGTCGAAAAGAAAGGCGAGGATTGTCCGCCGATCGTGATGATGCAGTCAGCCGCTGACATGGGGATGTATTCGGATCGAAAGACGGATGCTCCTGTCGCACATTACCTTACAAAGCCAGTCTCACAGTCAGAACTGCTCAACGCCGTCGTGGACACACTTGATCTATACTCCGGAACATCGCTGACGGTCGGTTTGAAATCTGCCGGCGTTGAGACGAACCGCCCAATCTTGCCACTGAAAATCCTGTTGGTCGAGGACCTCGAAGCCAACCAAAAGGTGGCTCAGGCGATCCTCGGCAAACGGGGGCATCAGGTTCTTGCCGCATCCAACGGCCGCGTTGCAATCGACCAGATTCAGTCGAACGAAATCCAGTTCGACGTCGTGCTGATGGATGTGCAAATGCCAGTCATGGACGGATTCCAGGCAACGGCCGCGATTCGCGCTCACTCCGATCCAGCCATCGCGGAAACACCAGTTATCGCGATGACCGCGCATGCGATGCAGGGAGATCGCGAAACCTGTCTTGCGGCGGGGATGGACGCGTACATTTCGAAGCCGCTCAATGCCAAAAAACTGGTTGAGCTCGTGGAATCAATTGCATCAAAACCGGAAGCGTCCGAAAACAATCTTGCGTCAGATCGTTTTGGCGGGCAAAAAAAGAACGATGTAAATCACGCGAAACATGTCCAGAATTCTGTGGGGGCAAACGATGATGAACAACGCGAATCCGTACCAACGTTGGTGGACTATGAAACGTCGCTCAAACGGTTAGGCGGAGATGAAATGTTGTTTAAGGAGTTCGTGCGAATTTTCCTCGACGACTCGCCGGCGATCCTTGAAGAAGTCATGCAGGCGGTTTCGGACAATGACCATGCAGAGCTCGAAAAATCAGCTCATGCTTTAAAAGGGCTGATGCTGAACTTTGGTGCAAAGCCTTGTTGCGATTTGGCATTGCAGTTTGAGCGGGCCGGACGGAATCAGGAAGTCGCGTCAGTTGCCCAGTCGAAAGCACAGCTCAAAAGTCTGTACGGTCAGCTTTGCGACGAGCTGGGCAATTGGAGTTAACGGGTCGCCGCTGAGAACGGTCATTGAAATGCGACTTCCGGACCGTTCTCGCAAATTCGTTCATTCGCTTTGTTGATTTCTTGGATTCATCCCGAGCGATTTACTTTGCCAGCAAGTCTTCATTCCTGGCGTTTTCCCAAACCAGTACCTTCCATGAATTCCCAGACAAACACGAGCAGGAAAATTCTGCTGACAGGAGCAACGGGCTATGTCGGCGGGCGATTGCTGCCGCGATTGGTTTCGAGGGGGCATGATGTTCGTTGTCTGACACGTCGCGAATCTGGTCGAGAAAACTTTAATCTGGATGAGGTTGAAGTCTCTGTTGGGAACGTGCTGAACATGGACTCTCTCTTGCAGACGCTGGAAGGAATCCATACGGCGTACTATTTCATTCATTCGATGGGAGACAGTGAAGACTTTGAGAAGACCGACCGCAAGGCTGCCGAAAACTTCGCGGAGGCCTGTTCTCGGCAAAACGTCAAGCGAATCGTATACCTTGGCGGGCTTGGAAATGAAGCTGATGATCTGTCAAAGCATCTACGTAGTCGTCAGGAAATTGGAGACGTGCTGCGAACGTCGACGGCTCAGGTCGTCGAGTTTCAGGCTTCGATCATTATCGGTTCCGGGAGTCTCTCGTTCGAAATGATTCGGGCGTTGGTGGAACGTTTGCCCGTAATGATTTGTCCCAAATGGGTTCGCGTTTTGGCTCAACCGATAGCGATCGAAGACGTATTGGCCTATCTCGTGGAAGTCCTTGATAAACCCGTCAGCGATTCGAGAATCTACGAGATCGGCGGCCCGGATGCGGTTTCATATGGTGACATCATGCAGCGATACGCTGATCAACGCAGACTGACCCGTTACATGATTCCGGTGCCTTTCTTGACGCCCTATCTTTCGAGTCTGTGGCTAGGGCTGGTGACGCCCCTGTATTCTCGCGTCGGGCGGAAATTAATTGACAGCCTGCGAAACGAAACGCTGGTCACCGATGATTCGGCTGCACATGAATTTTCGGTTGTCCCACGCTCAGTCGACGAGGCAATTTCTCGCGCGTTGGTCAACGAAGATTCCGAGTTTGCAGAAACCAGATGGTCGGACGCTTTCTCGTCCGGCGGCGAGCAGAAAAGTTGGGGCGGAGTTCGGTTCGGATCGCGATTGGTTGATTCGAGGTGTCGTGAAGTGCCGCTGACTGCTGCAGAAGCATTCGCACCCATCCGCAGAATCGGTGGATCGACCGGTTGGTACTACGGAGACTGGTTATGGAAGATTCGAGGCTTTATGGACTTGCTGGTTGGTGGCGTTGGAGTCCGTCGAGGACGTCGAGATCCAGAGAACGTTCGGTCAGGTGACACGCTGGATTTTTGGCGAGTCGAAGAAGTCGTGCCCGATAAATTGCTCCGGCTCGCGGCAGAGATGCGAGTTCCGGGACGAGCGTGGCTGGAGTTCGAAGTTACCGAAGAGGAAGGCAAAACAACGGTTCGACAAACCGCAATCTTTGACCCTGTTGGATTGTTCGGGATCCTCTATTGGTACTCGCTATTCCCGCTTCATGAGTTTGTGTTTCGCGGCATGCTGCGGAACATTTGCAAGGCAGCCGTTGGACATGCCGAGCGTGTTGACTCAGCCAAGGCAGCGTGAACGCGCTTGCGCCAGTTTGGGCTTTTTGTGATAATGCGAAGTCGACCAACTTGATTGTTCGACGACCAGATTTCATCATTGAACCGGTGGGATGCCGCTGATTTGCGGGGTTTTTCACCAATCGCTGCTCAAAAATACTTTTGGCACACGCTTCGCTTTATCGAAGATTGGTCTGCGAGAGTCCAGTTTCGCGGACACAACGATATTCGATTACGCAAGCAACTGAGTCCACTTTGAACACGTCAGAAGAAAAGCCTTCCGCCCAAGACGGTGGACCCGACAACGAAGGCATTTTATTGCCCGGCGGCGAGATCATCAGCACTCCAGTGCCTGAAAATCAACGGAAAGAAGAACGGCAATCGGAAGATCAGGACTTCGTTCCCGTCATCATCAAACGCACTGACGAAAGGCGTCGTCATCCGGATGATGCGTTGGAATATGCGATCGAAGAAGGTCTGGAACAAATGGGCCGACCGACGTTGTCCTTGTTACTGTCCGCGGTTGCCGCGGGGTTGATCGTTGGATTCTCAGCGATGGCAGTGGCGGTTGTTTTGACCGCGACGACGGAGTTGAATGCTTCTCCAGTTGTCAGTCGAATCGCGACCGCGTTCGTCTATCCGCTGGGTTTCGTGGTTTGTATTCTCAGCGGAGCACAGCTTTTCACTGAACACACCGCGACCGCACTCTATCCTGTACTCGATCGAAAATCGAACGTGTCTTCGTTGATGCGTTTGTGGGTGATCGTGATCGTCGGGAATCTGATCGGCGCGCTGGCCTGTGGCGGGCTGCACTTTCTTGCCGCGGACGTCGTGCACGCCAAGGCCGGCTACTTGGAAATCGGACATCATCTGACAGAGTTCTCTACCGGGTCGCTGTTTGTAAGCGCGGTTCTGGCCGGGTGGTTGATGGCTCTGGGAGCCTGGTTGGTTGGATCGAGTCCACGGACAATCGCTCAGATTGCGGCGATCTATATCGTCACGTTTTTGATTGGAATTGGGGGCCTTCACCATTCGATTGCTGGATCGGTGGAGATGTTTGCGGCGATGTTCTTGAGTTCTGAATTCACGCCTTTAATGTCGGCTCGTTTCATCAGCACGGCCCTTGTCGGAAACCTGGTCGGTGGATCCTGTTTTGTTGCCCTTTTAAACTATGCTCACATTCGGCGGACCAATGAATAAGCCAAACTTGCCAGACAAAAATAATGACAGTTCCGATTCTGCTCCGGACAGTTTGTCCGGACTGCTGACACACTTTGTCGATACGACTGAAGGGCAGGACAAAGTAAAAATCGTCCACCTTTTGGATTCGCTCGACAGCCGAAGCCACGGGCCGATGTTGTTGTTTCCGGCGATCATCGCCATCTCGCCGATTGGGATGGTGCCCGGGATGAGCGTCATTACCGGGACGTTGATCATTCTGATCGCGGGGCAGATGATGTTCTTTTCCGGAAAGCCATGGATTCCGGACAAGCTTGAGGACTTCGAGTTTTCACGCGAGAAGCTGACGTCGGGCGTCGAGAAAACAAAGCCTTGGGTGAAGATGTTCGAGAAAGTCGTCTACAACCGGTTTGAGTTTCTGGCCGGCGGTGCAGTGATCTATCCGATCGCCATCATCTCAATTCTGTTGGCACTGTCGTTTTATCCGCTGGCGTTCGTACCTCTTGGCGTTTTCGCGCCGGGATTCGCGATCACCATGTTTGCCTTGGGGCTGACCGCTCGCGATGGTCTGCTCGTGGCGTTCGGCTTTGTCTTGACCGCAGTGGCGATTGGGATGGTCTGGTTTGCGTGGCCGTTTTGATTCAATTCAGTTGAAACGGTGGCGGACTGGAGGCTGAGGGCTATGTACCGAACCAGCCTCGAGACCGAAACCACGCAAGCAGAGAAACTGCGACCGCGGCCATCGCGCCCAACGCCGCGAAGTATCCAAGCTTCCATTTCAGCTCAGGCATGTACTCGAAGTTCATCCCGTACAGTCCGGCGATGAAGCTGAGCGGGATAAAAATGGTGGACACGATCGTCAGCGTCTTCATCACATCGTTCGTCCGGTTTCCAATCAGGGCCAAATGGTAAGAACGCAAGTCCGAGCAAATTTCACGATTGGTCTCAATCGTTTCGCCCAATTGCAAAGCGTGATCCATGCAGTCATTCAGGAACAGTCGCGTTTGCGCAGAGAATCGCGAAGGCTCACGAAGAATCCGACTCAACATCTCACGATGAGGCCGGATGAGCCGTGCCAGGCTTAGCAGTTCGCGGCGGACTTGGTGAACTTCAATTGCCGAGACCGTGGTTTCATCTTTCTGTAACGCGTCATCAAAATCTGTGACTCGATCGCCAAGCTGATCCACGATCGGAAAGTAATGGTCGATCACGCTGTCGATCAACGCATAGACCAAATAGTCATTGCCACGCTCGCGAATCAGACCCGACTTCTCCTTCAGCCGGCGACGGACCGGGTCAAGGCAGTCGACTTCGATTAGCTGAAACGTGAGCACGAATTTGTCCATCAGAATGATGCTGAGCTGTTCCGTTTCAATTCGATTTTCAATATCTGCATCGAAGCGAGCCATCCTCGTAATAAAGTAATCGTACTCTTCAAAATTCTCGTACTTGGCTCGCTGATGGATATTGTTGATGTCTTCCAGCGTCAGTTGGTGAATGTTGAACGTCTTCCCGATGAGCCTGATCAAATCAAGGTCCGCCAGTCCGATCACGTTTATCCAGACGACATCGAAAGCATCGCACTTGGCCACCAGACGCTCGATTTCTGTTTCTTCCCAGACTTCAAAGCGGCTGCTCGAATAGGCAATCACCTCAACCGAAGTTTCGCCTTCGTGGTGCGATACCAGCGTGCCTGGAGGTGCTCCCGGTTGTGATCGGTGAGGAGCACGTTTTCGGGAACGAGTTACTGCTTTTCGTCTCATTTCGAATCCATTCCATGAGCGGCGCTGTTCCCTTTCGCAGACGCTGATTGCCCGGCTGTGCGTGGTGCGTCGCCCGGCAAACCTGTTGGGCCGGGAAAGTACCGGGCGACGTCGTCGTCGATGGAGCGTAAGTTGAGGTCACGCTGAGGGAACGAGATCTCAATTCCGTTTTCGGCGAACGCCGTGTTGATTCGCATGTGGAGCGAGTCAACGGTCGACAGGCGACTATCGATGTCTCCGAGGAATGTGCGAACAACGAGGTTCAATGAACTGTCAGCGAACTCTTCAAACGTAATGCTGGTCGCCGGTTCTTCCACAATACTGCGATGCTCTTTGCAAATGTCGAAGATAATGCGTTTTGCTTTCGCGACGTCTGAACCGTAAGCGATACCAACGGTAAGCTGAATCCGGTTGATGGCGTCGCTTAACGTCCAGTTGATCAAGCGTCCTGTAATGAAGTCCTTGTTGGGGATCACGTACTCCTTGCGATCCCAGTTGACGATCGTGGTTGCTCGGGTGCGAATCCGCGACACCACACCCGTGAATTCATCCACCGTGATCAGGTCGCCGATACGCATCGGGCGCTCAAACATCAAGATGATTCCTGCGACGAAATTCGCAAAGATCTCCTGTAGTCCGAAGGCCAGGCCAAACGTCAGTGCCGTCACCAGCCACTGAATGCTGGTCCAGTTAATGGACAGTGTCTTTAACGCTAACGCGGTGCCGATGATAACGATGGCGTAGCTGAACAGGGCCTTGGAGGCGAAACGCGCGGACCGATCCACCGGCAACTCGTCCAGAAACAGCATCTCGAACGCATTGGGTAGATTTCGTGCTGCAAAGAACGTCAGTAGCGAGATGACAATGAACACGAGGAAATCCCGCAAGGAGACACCGTCGTTCTCGGGCGGGTCGAGCAAAATCATGGGCGCCGAAGTTTTTGCTTTGGTCGTTTCCGTCGTTGAGCCGCCATCGTCCAGCGGATCCGATGGCGCTGAAGGTTGTGTTTTCTCGTCGGTTCCAGATTGAGCCGAAGAGCTTTCAGCAGGTTGCGGCATCAGAGCGGATAACCCGGAAGCGTCAGTTTCTGCCGACGCTGTCTGTGTCGTTTCCCACAGCTTGTACTCGTCGAGCGCTTTTAACGCCGGCAAGACGTCGCTCCATACCAGCCAAAGTCCAATCAGCCACGCTGTCCAGCCAAGCAATCGTATCAGCTGATTGGCTTGTCCGGCGTTCTCCGCGATGTCAACTTTTTCGAACTGCAAATCGGCCAGTGACTCCGACGACATCACCGGATTCATATCTTCAACTTCTTCGCCGGCTTCGATTCGTCGCTTCCGCTCAGCCGCTGCTTTTTTGCGAGCTTCTTTTTCGGCTTCGATTTCAGCAGCCCGTTTTCGCCTTGCACTTTCAATATGTGCCGCCCTGCGTCGAACCAAAACGAATCGACGGATCAACGCACGGATCAGCTCAACTGAAACCCCGAAGGCAAACGTAAAACACAGGCATCGCGTCAGATTGATCGCGGTGTAGTAATAGCCAACGATCGCCAGCAGCGCCATCGAAACTGGAACCAGCAAGATCAATGTGAACCAGGTTGCAGAAGTCTGGTTGGCCCACGAGTTTTCTCGCCGTTTCAAATACTGGCTGAAGATTCCAGTCGCTGGCGAAAAGATTCGATGAACCAGCAACGTTGTTAGCAGCATTGCAATCACGAACAAAATTCGCTCGGGCAAGTCGACTCGATGAGCGGTGTCCAGTTGAATCAAGAGGCTAACGGCAAACACGAGCATCGATGCCGGCAGTACGTACCAGGACAGGTGTCGTTTCAGCTTGCCGACGGCTTCATCGGGCCAATCAAAATGCTTGGGAGCCAGTCCATTTTTTCTGCAAACGCGGCGCAGGACTTCAAGCGGCAGCGCAAACAAACCCGCGGTGACCAGCGCGTTCGCGAGGCCTTCAAAAAGCACGCTTCCCGAGTGCATTGTTTGCCGAAAACCCAAACCGGCTCCTACGGCAATCAGCGGAATCGTTACCGAGATCAACAGCGTAAGAATCGCAGCTCTCCCGGTCGGCCAGAACGTCGCGCAAGATCCACGGCTTGCCGTCACTCCAAACGCATCGACTCGCCGTCGCATGCGAGAACGCAGCACCAACAGCGCGATGATCAAAATCGCTCCCGGACCGAACAGCCACGATCGTGACCGGAAAGAATGCAGAGTCAGTTGGTGATTCTGAACCCAGTCTTTTGGCGAAAGTAAAACCTTGTCGGCCTCGTCGATTTTCAGTTCGCTGAACAGAAGTTTGTTGGATCGCAGCCACAAAATTCGTTCATTGATGTAGTCGTTGAACCTTGAGACAACATCGGACAATCGGCTGTTGTTGGTTTCGATATCAAGGTAGCTGAGGAACAGTCGATCCAGAATTTTGTCCAGCGAACGAAGCGATTCTTTTCTTCTCTCGATCAGCTGTTCCACCGGTTTTTCAAGCTTTTCCCAATCTTTGAGGGCAATTTCCCTGCCTGCGGCGACTTCCGTTTCCTTGCGAATGGTTTCCATGGAAAGCTCGGCCAGCTGCTCTGAAATTTGAAAACGATCGAACTGAATCTCTTCAATCTTGTCCCGATTCAAGCTGACCTGCTGTTGGCGTTTCTGCATGCTCGGCAGTTCGGATTTGCGTTTTCGCAGCATCGCCCCAACGGTGTTGGATCGTCCTATCGCGCTGATTCGGGCCTGCGTGTCTCGATACTTGTCCCGCACATCGACCAATTGCTCCAACAGACTCCTGTTCTGCTGAGCCGCGTCAGCAAACTCTTTTTCGCGTTTTTGATTCTTGTCCGCAATTTCCACGTTGAGATCTTCGCTCGAAGCCAGCAGTGGATAGTTTTCGCGGATTTGAGAAGCTTTCTCGGAAGCCTGTGTGGCCATGTCCCGAGCTTCCTTTTGACGCAGTGTTGCGATCGCATCCGTCAGCGTTGTGTTGGATGCTTCCAGCTGTTTGATCTGCAGCCCGACCAATTCGCTTCGCTGTTGATCAATGTCCAGCTGTTCATTCACGACCGACCATTGATTTTGCAGCTGCAGTTTTTGCCGTAGCAATGACAGTCGATACAAGGCGACGCTATTTTCCAGTTTCGCCAGCCGCTCGGGAATCGAATCACCGACCGGAGTCGTGGTTTCGGTCGCCTGTTCTTTTCTGGCATCGATGTTGGTCAATTCCTGCTCGATCTTTTGTCGCGATTGGACGACGTTGGCCATCGCGGTATCAAGCTGCGTGCTCTCTGTGCGCAAGCGACTGAGCTCGGCTTGTACTTCAGCCTGTTTGGCCTTCAGTTCAGCCAGGTCGGACTTCGCCAGATCCTGCTGTGCTTTTGGGTCGGCAGATTTGAGCTCTGCAATCTCGGCTGCAAGCTGCTTGCTTCTTGCGTCCGCGTTGCTAATTTTTTCCTGAAGTCTCGCAATCTCGCCCGCAGTTTCGGCTGACTGAGTGATGGCCGCATCGATCGCGCTGACTCGCTGTTCGAGCTGCGACTTGTCCGCCGTTTCAGCCGGTAAAAGCGCGATGGCTTCGGCGAGTTGCGATGTTTCGCGTTTAAGCTGCGAACGCTGATCAGCTTCCGGTTGTTGCTCTGCGTTCAGTCCGTTCGAAAACGCAATGACACACAGTATCCAAACGCAGAATCGTGAACTTTTCTCAAGGGTGTAGTGGCTCAAGGAACCTGTCTCGTCAAACACTTGGAGATGGAATGCCGCAGGGGCAATCCCTGCATTTGACCATCAGAAAGCATTCAATCGACCTCAACAATCCCGATCGGCACGATTGTCGAGAATTGGCAGCGGCTATCCCGGCGGCCAGCCCAAAGCTCGACCACCGAGAATGTGAAAGTGCAGATGGTCAACGGATTGACCTCCGTCGGCGCCGCAGTTGGCAACGATCCGATAGCCGTTTTCCAGATCGAGCAACTCGGCGACCTCGTGGACTTTCACCAGAAGATGACCAGCGACATCGCGATCATTTTCGGTCAACGCCGCAACGTTCTCAATCTCCTGCTTTGGAATCAACAGCACATGCACCGGGGCCTTGGGCTGGACATCATGAAAGGCGATGCACAGGTCGTCTTCGTAGGCGATGTTGGCCGGAATTTCCTTGTTGATGATCTTCTTGAAGATGGTGTCTGGCATGACGTGTCCTGTCTAAAAAAGGCCGTTGAGCACGACTGCTTCGTCTGCGATTAGCTGAATGATACCGCCCCGGACGGAGTACGCGAGGCTGTTGTCAGAGTTGATCAGTCCCGCTGAAAACTCCTCGGAGACCCTGCGGCCTTTCCGGTCGACCATTGCATCGCGACGAATCTGATCGTTGACTTTTTCGATTGCCGCTTCGTCAAGACGACTCAACTCGGAATGAGTGACCGGGCAGCGGAGTAGCTCGATGACCGAAGGAGAGAGTTCATTCATGGAGAAACCTGAGGCGGAAGTGGTCTGACCGACTTTGAATCCAGATGATAGCACTTTGGTGAAATTCTGACATCGCCGGGCGGCAAATTCGTATTGGTGAAAAACGAAGTCTGTATTCAAATGGCTGCCGCCATGCAAATGGCAATGCCATGATGGCACAGGCAGTTCGCAGAGCTAAGGAGTCTGAAATGACAAGGATGTTTCGAATCGCGTGCGTTTCTATCGTAATTCCTGCTTCAATCTTATTCACGTCGATCACGACGCAGGCTCAACAGGAGCTCGCGGAGAAACCGACGCCCCCGGTTGATCGCCTCGCACTGCTTGGTGAAGTCTACCGGGGCCCCGTCATCGTGACGCCGACGACATCGAACCAGCCCGTTCCATTTTCGATCTCCACGATGTCTGGAGATCTCGTGCCACCATTCGCGGCCCATCCTCTTCTCGAGGAAACTCAACCAACTTCGGCAGAAGAGAAAGTCAAGTTTGAGAAGCGTTCACCGTCCGATGTTGATGACTCGGAAAAAGTTGAGTCTATCGACGACTGTTGCCGCGAACTGACAGAAATGATCGCGGGCAATCTTGAAAGCGAAATCAGTCTCGATGCCAAAAAGCGAATGATCGAGACCGCGCTGAAGATGGTTGCTCAAAACGTGGCTCTCAAAGCAGAAGCTAAAATCACCAAACTCAAGGCAGAGCATGCTCTTGAGATGGCACGGATGCAGGGCCAGATGAGTCAGATGCGTTCGATGAGCAACGCTGCGGAGCAGATCAATCAGGTTGCAGGTCCGCTGAACCAAATGCTGCAAAAGAATTATCAGCAGGCAGTGGCGATGAATCTTGGCAACCAGCAACTCGCCCAGGCACTTGCACAGCTCGGCTATCAGGGCCTCGAAAACAACAGTCGCCTCGCTCGCAACAACCGACAACGTATCCAGCTGACTACGCCGCCGGAACAAAATCAGAATCAGGCACGAAGTGAAGGCCAGTGGCGATTCGAAGGGCTGGCCGATCAAGTTTCACGACTGCAAATGCAGCTTGAAGCCCTCGACAGTCACAAGACGAATCGAGTCGAACGAGCCGCCTACAACCAACCGTTGCAGCCTCGCCGTCAGCCACTTGAGCCGATGCCTTCGCGGCAAAAGAATCAGTACTTCAACGACAACGAGTATCAGTCTGCTCCTCAGTGGCAGCGATAAAGGGAACTACTGTCGACGGCATTCCGCGTTGCGTTTTGGTCCTCCGCCACGCGGGATGCTATCGATTCCATGTTCGTCAGTATCAGTTCAGCACCTGACTGAACCGCTACTTTTTCTGGCCAGCGATCGCGTCCTTGATCAGCGCGGTGACTTTCGCGTCGTCGCGTTTCATTGCGAAATCCAGAATGGATTCATCTCTACTGTTTTTCGCCTTTGGGTCAGCGCCGCGGCGTAAAAGTTCTTCCACCTGTTGAGCACTGCCGACGCTCACCGCAGCACTCAGTGGCGTCATTCGCATTTTGGATTCCGCGTTCACATCGGCTCCACTTTCCAGCAGCAGCTCGAACACTTCCTCCGCCTCGGACTTGCCAAAAATCGCGTGGCACAGCATAGGAATGTCGTGTGCTCCTGGCATCGTGTGCAAGTCTTTGCGAACTTTCAGCATTTCAGCAACGACGTCTTTCATCCCCAGCATTACCGCGGCGAACGCATCCAGTCTGGCACCGTGGTCCAGCAACAGCGTCGCGATTTCACGACGGCCAACATGAGAGGCGGCTCCCAAACCGGTTTCCCAGTCGCCGCTTCCCCAATCGCGGGCACAGTTGACGAGCGCCGGTTCTTTCTTGAGCAGGCTCTTGATCGTTTCGATGTCGCCATGTGATTTGGCAACGAAGATGTTGACCATTTCCTGGTCCAACCGCTTCGAGTCGTCGTCCTGAGAGGACAAAATTGAAACCGAAGGCAGGGCTCCGATCGCGACACAGCCGGAAAGAAAAAGACGACGTTGATTCATGGCAGGATCCTCAGGAAGGTTGGAAGTTGAGGCCTGATTATACAACTTGTTGATCAGCTCAAACAACAATTAAATCGCTTCGTTGCACTGGCACTTTGCGGGCGAATCGTCGGTTTGGGCTATAATGATGGCGTCCACAAATCCGAAGACTGGAGCCATTGACCATGCTGGAGTTCATCGGGAAAGGTAAATCCCACAACTGCAACGGCACCACGCGCCGCGACTTTCTGCAAGTCGGCACATTGGGCGCGATCGGCCTGTCGTTGCCGCAATTGATGGCCGCCGAAGCCGCTGCGCATATGTCCGCGGCCGATGCGAAAGGAGATCCGCACGATGATCGATCGGCGATCATGATCTTCAACCTCGGCGCGCCCAGCAATATCGACCTGTGGGACATGAAGCCCAATGCACCGCGCGAGATCCGCGGCCCCTTCAAGCCGATTACGACCAACAACGACACGTTTCAGGTTTCGGAACTGCTGCCTGAACACGCTAAGATCGCGGACAAATTTTCGTTGGTCAGATCCTGTCATCATCTGGGCGCCGCGGTGCATGATGCGGGTTGGCAAGTCATGCAAACGGGCCGCGTTTTTCAGGGCGGAGTC
This sequence comes from Mariniblastus fucicola, assembly GCF_008087665.1. Taxonomy (GTDB): domain Bacteria; phylum Planctomycetota; class Planctomycetia; order Pirellulales; family Pirellulaceae; genus Mariniblastus; species Mariniblastus fucicola. The sequence goes on along the minus strand of NZ_CP042912.1, from coordinate 5,800,429 downwards.
GAAACTCCGCATGCCGGTTCGGTGCTGGAATATTTGCGAGGCCGGAAATCGGACCTTCCGGCACACGTGCTGCTTCCGCAAAAGATGGGACGCGGCGGCGGCAATATGCCTAACGGACAAGCCGGTGGTTTTCTGGGAAAGAAGTTCGATCCGTTTGAGCTTTCGGCTGATCCGTCAAAGAAAAATTTCAAGGTGCCCGACCTGTTGCCGCCAGAACAGATCGGAACCGCCAGGCTACACCGCCGCCGCAAGATGCGAGACATCGTTGACCAAACAGTGCGTGATTTCGAAGCCAGCGAAAACGCTCGCATGATGGAAGAGAACTTTCACGCGGCGTATCGTTTGATGACCAGCAAACAGGCTCGCGAAGCCTTCGACCTGGGCCAGGAATCGGACAAGGTTCGTGAGAGGTACGGGATGAATCGTTTTGGCCAATGTTGTTTGCTGGCCCGTCGTTTGATCGAAGCCGGCGTTCGCTTTGTGACGATCAACACTTTCCTGACCGTGTTCGACGAAATCACCTGGGACATCCACGGCTCGAAACCGTTCACTTCGATCGAGGGCATGAAGAAAGACGTTTGTCCGATGTACGACAAAGCCTACGCGGCCTTGATTACTGATCTTGATGAACGCGGCTTGCTGGACAAAACGCTGGTCTGCAATCTGGCTGAATTCGGTCGCACGCCTCGAGTCAATCCTGCCGGTGGTCGCGATCACTGGCCGCAGTGTTTTAGTGTTTATTTCGCAGGCGGAGGAGTGCAGGGCGGTCGCGTGATCGGCAGCAGCGATCCAATCGGAGCCGTTCCCGCGGAGGATCCGTATCAACCAAAGGACATCGTCGCCACGATTTTCAAGAGCTTGGGGTTGGAGTTGGAAACCGAATTGCCTGGCCCTGGTGGGCGTCCTTTTCCGATCGTGGATTACGGAGCGAAAGCCATCAAGGGGTTGTTCTAACGTCAATCAATACAGGCACGGCGGGATCGAGTCTTCGCGTTTCGTGCCCGCCTGAGTTCTTTGCCGCTGCCAATCCAGTCCACTCAGTTGCACATCGCTAACGAACGCATCGTGCTCGCACAACACAAAAAATATGAAACATCCAATCACCATTCTGCTTTTGTTGCTCGCAAACGTTTGCTTTGCACAAGACCAGGCCGCGGACTTTGTGACCTTTCGCAATGACGTCTTGCCAGTTCTGTCAAAAATGGGCTGCAACTCGGGCGCCTGCCATGGAGCACTTGCCGGCAAGGGCGGATTTCGACTTTCGCTTCACGGCTACGATCCCAAGTCCGATCACTTCAACATTACTCGCGAAGCCCGCGGACGACGTCTCGAACCCTCCGACCCCGGACGCAGTCTGCTGCTCACCAAACCGACCGGAGTGGTGCCTCACAAAGGCGGCGTTCGATTTTTAGAAGACTCCGACGCGTATCGAATTTTGCAAGCCTGGATCGCGAGCGGAAACAGCGCACCGACGCCTGCGGATCCTGAAGTTTTACGCGTCGAGATCAAGCCTGACGCTTCCACGATTAAAAAAGGAGACGCCGAGAACCTTCGCGTCGTCGCACATTTCTCTGACGGAACCGATCGAGACGTCACGCCGTGGGCCAAGTTCACGTCTGCGAACGGCGCGGTCACCGAAGTCGATCAAGCCGGAAGAGTATCCGTTATCGGCCACGGAGAAAGCGCTGTTACGGCCTGGTACTCCAGCAAAATTGGCATCGCGCGTGTGACTTCGCCGTTTCCAAATCAGGTCGACGGTGAACTGTTCGCGTCGTCTCCGAAAGTGAACTTTATCGACGAACTTGTACTCGAACAGTTGCAACGATTGAACTTGCCACCCTCTCCGCCGGCGTCGGATGAGGTCTTTCTGCGAAGAGTTTTCCTCGACACGATCGGCAAACTTCCGACTCCGGCTGAACGCGACGAATTTCTCAGCAGCGATGACGCCGACAAGAAATCGAAACTGATCGACGAACTGCTGCAACGTCCCGAGTTCGTCGACTATTGGACCTATCAGTGGTCCGATTTGTTATTGGTTAACGGCACGAAGTTGCGTCCCAAAGCCGTCGAAGCGTTCTACGAATGGATTCGGAAAAACGTTGAGGCCAACACGCCGTGGGATCAGTTTGTCCGCGAGATTTTGACCGCCAAAGGCAGCAGCGTCGAGAACGGCGCGACCAACTTCTATGCGTTGCACCAGGATCCTGAAAACATGGCGGAGAACGCAAGCCAGGCATTCCTGGGGCTATCGATCGCGTGTGCGAAATGCCACAACCATCCGCTCGAAAAATGGACCAATGATCAGTATTACGCGTTCGCGAATATGTTCTCGCGAGTTCGTGCCAAAGGCTGGGGCGGCGATGCCCGAAACGGAGACGGTGTCCGCACGCTGTTCCTGACCAGCACCGGCGAACTGATCCAGCCGATCACTGGAAAGGCTCAGCCTCCTGCGCCGCTTGATGGCGAACCGCTGGAGTTCGATGACGTCCGCGATCGCCGCGAGCCGCTGGCGGACTGGATGACTTCTCCGGAGAACCCTTATTTCGCACGTTCGATTACGAATCGGGTTTGGTCGCGATTCTTCGCGGTCGGCCTGGTCGAAGACGTCGATGATTTACGAGTTTCCAATCCGGCCAGCAACGAAAAACTGCTCTCCGCCACCGCCAGCTATTTGATCGAGAAAGACTTTGATCTGAAAGAGCTGATGCGAGCGATTCTGAACTCGGCGACTTACCAACGCAGCAGCGAAACGGCGCCGGGTAACGGAACCGAAAGCCGTTTCTATTCGCGATACTACCCGCGCCGTTTGATGGCGGAAGTTTTACTCGACGCCGTGTCCGATGCGACGGATGTGCCGACCGAGTTCAAGGAAATTTTGCTGCCGGGGCAGGGTGTCAAGAAAATTGAAACGCCTTACCCGAAAGGTACTCGCGCGATCCAGTTGTACGACTCGGCGGTGAAGTCGCGTTTTTTGAAAACGTTTGGTCGCAACGATCGCGAGATTACTTGCGAGTGCCAACGCACGGACGAACCGAGCATGGTGCAAGTGCTGCACATCGCCAACGGCGACACGCTCAACGAAAAACTGGAATCGAAAGACAATCGCGTCGACAAACTGATGGCCGAGTTCGATGACGATCGGGAACTGATTCGGCAGGCCTATCTGCTGACCTTGGTTCGCGAACCGACGGAAGAAGAATCGGCGGCGCTGCTGGCCGCGATGTCGAGTGCAACCGAAACGGCAGGCGGCTCCAATCGCCGCGAGCTGGTCGAAGATCTGTTCTGGAGTCTGATGAGCAGTCGCGAATTTTTGTTTAACCATTGAACGATATGAAATCCTTTCTGATCATCGCCTTCTGGTTCTTTGCGGCATCCGTGTCGCAGGCACAGGACGCGGACAATTCGATCGACTTTGAGTCGCAAGTCGCGCCGATTTTGACGAAACACTGTGCCGGTTGCCACAATGAAGACACGGCAGAAGGCGACTTCAGTGTCGATTCTTTCGAAAGCATCGTCGCTGGAAGCGCGGATCGTCACATTGTCAAATTGATGCGCGGAAGTGAAGAGCCGGCGATGCCACCAGAAGACGATTTCGATCGCGTTCCAGAGCAGCAGATCGCAATCGTGGAACGCTGGATCAAGGAAGGCGCCAAGCCGACGGAAAACGCTTCGAAGAAGCCAAAGCTGGCAATCGCTTCGCCCAACTGGGACGCGAAAACAGAGAGCCAGCCTTCGATTCTCGCTGCTGACTGGTCGCCCGATGGTGGCACGATCGCGGTGGCTCGATTTGGATCCGTCGAGTTGTTCGATGCGGAAACGCTGCGGCCGAAACATCGCTTTGATTCGCTGCCTGGCAAAGTCAATTCGGTGCAGTTTTCTGCGGATGGCAAGTCACTGATCGCGGCGACGGGGATTGCTGGCGTGGGTGGCCGAGCCCTCGTTTGGGAAACGGTTTCGCATGAAAAGCGACTTCAAATCGACGGACACAACGACGTGCTCTACGATGCCGTAGTCAGCCCAGACGGCAAAACGATTGCGACGAGTGCTTACGACAAAACGATTTTGCTGTGGGATGCCGCGACCGGAGAACAGCTTCGCAAACTCAAGGGCCACAACAGCGCTGTCTACGATCTTGAGTTCAGCCCCGATTCGAAAAACTTGCTCAGTGCCAGCGGCGACCAAACGATCAAAGTTTGGAACGTCGCCAGCGGTCAGCGGCTCGATACGTTGGGCCAGCCGTTGGCGGAACAGTTTACCGTCGGCATCAGTCCCAATGGTTCTCTGGTCGTCGGCGGTGGGCGAGACAATCGGCTACGCGTCTGGAAGTTGGCGTCCACCGATGCTCCGGCGATCAATCCGATTCTGTTTTCCCGGTTTGCTCACGAAGCCGCCATCGTGCGAATGGAGTTTTCTTCGGATGGGTCACGATTGCTCACGTCGGCCGAGGACAAAATGATCAAAGTCTGGGAGACCGATTCGTTCCTGCAAGTTGGAACGCTGGAGCAACAGGATGAGATTTGCAGTGCGATCGCTATTTCGCCGGACGCAAAACGGATCTTTCTGGGACGGCTGGACGGTTCAATGGAGGTCGTCGATGTGCCGGCCGAAGAGGGAGCAGTTGCTTCTGCGAAATCCGTCGTGGCGAAAGAGACTTATAAAAAAGAGCCCGCCAAACCGGTGGCCGTCGATGAGGCCGAACCCAACGATGCGTTTGCGGACGCGCAGCAAGTCTCCATTCCTGTCACGGTCTCAGGGACGATTCGTGAATCGAAAAACGGCGCTGACGCGGACTTGTTTCGCTTTCGTGCGAAGGCCGGCCAGTCGCTGATGTTGGAAACCAAAGCGGCGAGGGACAAGTCACCAGTCGATACTCGCATCGAAGTGCTGCACACCGATGGGACGCCGGTTTCACAAGTCGTTTTGCGGGCCGTACGCGATTCCTATTTCACGTTTCGCGGCAAGGATTCCGACACGAGTGACGATTTTCGCGTGCACAACTGGCAGGAAATGCAGCTCAACGAATATCTGTATGCCAACGGAGAAGTGAACCGTTTGTTTTTGCATCCGCGCGGCCCGGACTCCGGATTTCGTGTCTTTCCGGGAACAGGAAAACGGTTCGGTTACTTCGGCACGACGGCGATGTCGCACGCGTTGCAGGAGCCCTGCTACGTTGTGGAGGCCTGGCCGCCAGGGACCACGTTTTTGCCAAACGGATTGCCAGTTTTCGAGTTGAACTACGAAAACGATGACGACTCGCGGCGTGAACTCGGCAAAGATTCGAGGCTGAAATTTGTTGCACCGAATGATGGTGACTTTCTGGTTCGGGTAACCGACGTGCGAGGATTCGGCGGAGAAGATTTCAAGTATCAGCTGACCGTTCGTGAAACCAATCCGGATTTTGAAATCAAATTCCACGGCGAGAAAAGCATCTTTGCAGGAAGTGGCAGTGAGTTCAGGCTGGTCGCGAAACGGAAAGATGGATTTGAAGGCGAGATTCAAATCGAAGTCAAGAATGTGCCTCCAGGTTTCTACGTGACATCGCCGTTGAGGATTGAAGCCAATCACGTCGAGGTGATCGGAGCGATTCATGCTCTGGATACTCTCGAAGGTGCTGGTGGGACTGCGAAAGGTATTACGAAAGAGCAGGCCGACGCCATTTCGTTTCACGCCACCGTAGAGATCGCTGGTGAAGTTCTGTCAAAAACGTTTCACGGCGTTGGCGAAATGAAACTGGAGGAAGCCGAACCGAAAGTCGTGTGCCAGATCGTTCGCGACAAGGATGACTCGATGCCTGCGGAACGGGACTTCGATCATCCGCTGGTCTTCGAGATCCGTGCTGGCCAAAGCATTCAGGCTCACGTGGTCGCCAAACGAAATGGCCACGACGGTCCAATCAAGTTCGGCAATGAGGGCTCAGGCCGAAACCTGCCACACGGAGTTCGGGTCGATGATCTCGGGCTCAATGGCCTGATGATCCCCAAAGGCCAAAACCGGCAGCGCTTTTTCATTAAAGCCGAATCGTTCGTTGAGCCACAGACGCGGATGTTTCACTTGAAAGTGGACAACGTCAACAAGCTCGTTTGTCCGCCGGTGATCCTGAAAGTTTTACCCGCGGAGTGATCGGACCGCGATGGAATCGAACCGCGATGGGATGCTGGCGCGGCGGACATCAAAGCCACTCATTTGGCTGCAATGCCAAAGCTTGCTTGGGGCATGCGCAGCGTTGATAATGCAGGTCTCTGTAGACCACCATTCCATTGAAAGACCACGATGTCTCTTGCTCCCGCTATCGGAAGCGTGGTGACGATCCTGTCACTCGCTCTCTTGTTACCACTATCCACTATCGCCCAAGTGCCAGAATCGAACCCCGAATCGAAGCTTGGATGGTTCTCAGATTCAGGCGACGTCGGCGCAGTCGAAAACAAAGGCAGCGTGGTCTACAACGCGGAGGAGAAGTCGTACGTGGTTGCCGGTTCGGGACTGAACATGTGGTTCGGTGACGATCAATGTCAATTCGTTTGGCGAAAAATGAAAGGTGATTTTCTGGTTCGTGCGCATGCGGAACTGCTGGGCGAAGGCGTGGATCCGCATCGAAAGCTGGGCGTGATGTTCCGAAAATTTCTCGACGCAGACGCTCCCTACGTTGACATTGCGGTGCACGGAGACGGGCTGACTTCAATGCAGTATCGTTTGACCAAAGGAGCCGATACGCTGCAGGTCGAATCGAAACTGATGGGTCCAGATGTAATGCAACTGGAACGTAAGGATGGCAAATTCATCATGTCGGTTGCAAAGTTTGGCGATACGTTCTCGCAAGAAGAATTGGCCGGCCTTGATTTGGGCGACGAAGTCTACGTTGGAATTTTTGTGTGCTCGCACAACAAGGACGTCGTTGAAAAAGGAAAGTTCTCCAACGTCAGAATTGTCGTTCCTGTTCCTGACGACTATCAACCTTATCGCGACTACTTCGGCAGTCGGCTTGAGGTCATGGATGTTGAGACCGGGCATCGAAAGATCATTCACACGACAGAAGATTCAATGCAGGCGCCGAACTGGACGGTCGATGGCAAAACGCTGATCTACAATCGCAACGGCAAACTCTACAACTTCGATTTGGCCAACAGCGAAGTGTCGCAGCTCAATACGGACTTCGCGATCAAGAACAACAACGATCACGTTCTGTCGTTCGACGGCAAGCAACTGGCTATCAGCCACCACAGCGCCGACCACGACGGAAAATCGATGATCTACACGATGCCGGCAACGGGAGGCACACCGAAGCTGGTCACAAAACTGGGGCCGTCGTATCTGCACGGATGGTCGCCTGACGGCAAGTTTTTGATTTACACCGGCGGTCGGGACGACAAATACGATATCTACAAAATCCCATCCGACGGCGGCGATGAAGTTCAACTCACGAAAGACTCCGGGCTCAACGATGGCTCAGAATTCGGTCCTGACGGGAAAATTTACTTCAACTCGACGCGAACTGGCACCATGGAACTATGGCGAATGAACGCCGACGGATCCGGGCAAACTCAGTTGACGGACGACGAATATAACAACTGGTTCCCGCACGTTTCGCCTGACGGAAAGACGATTCTGTTCATTTCCTATTCGAAAGAAGTCGAAGCAGCGGACCATCCGTTCTACAAACACGTCTATCTTCGCAAGATGCCGATCGAAGGCGGCAAGCCGACCGTGGTAGCGTATCTCTACGGCGGTCAGGGAACGATCAACGTTCCGTCGTGGTCTCCGGACGGGAAGAAAGTTGCTTTCGTCAGCAACTCGGATGTCTCGAAATAGAGTCAACGGAAAGCCAGACGACACATGAAAAAAGCCCGGCGGGAAAAACCGCCGGGCTTCTTCGATTGAAACGTGCTCGATCAATGTTGGAACTAGGTTCCAGCTTCTTCTTTAGCAGGTGCAGCTGTCTTTGAAGCTTCAGCTGTTGCTTTTTCAGCAGCAACCATCGCTGTAACAGCAGCCTTGTATTTGGCTTTGGCCAAAGTCAAACGAGCTGTCATGTTGCAGCTGGTTTTTTCTTCGCCGATGACGTAAGTCATTTCTTTGCCAGTTGTTTTGGCGATTGAGCCAGCTTCGTTCGGGCAGCTGCAAGTTTTCTCGCCAACTGCGTAAGTCATTTTGACGTCTTTGATTGCAGTCTTGACCAGTTCAGCAGTTTTGCCAGCTTCAACCGGGCACTTGCATGACTTGCCAGCAACAGTGTGAGTTCCGCTTACGCTGCATGTCTTTGGAGTAACGAATTCGTTAACCATCGATTCTGTTTGCTCAACGAGCGAAGTGTAAGCTTCTGTTTTGTCTTCGAAAACTTCTTTGCCAACGACGAAGTGAAGCTTGGCTTCCTTCTCTTTAGCCAGCTTCGCAGCAGACTCAGCGCAACCAAGATCTTCGGTGCCAACTCGGTAAGTCATCTTTGGCAATTTTGCCATTGCTGCAGTGACCGGGCAGCCGTTGCAGCAACCTTTGGCGCATTCTTCGCCAGAGCACTGTGTTGCGGGAGCAGTCGTCGCAACTGTTGAGGTAGCGTTCGCGGTGCACTTTTCGCACTTCTTCGCTTCTTCTTGAGCACCGACTGAGCTAACGAACAATGTCGCCACTGCCAGAAGGGAAAAAGTTAAAACGTTCTTCATTTGGATCTCCAGATTTATAGGAACTTGTAACCGGTTAAAGTTGCCAATTGGAATTGGTGACTGCTTGATGTGAGTTACCAATCGGTTACATCTTACGGAAAAATTGTGCAGATGTTCAATAGATTCCGGGGAAGATTTTCCAGTGTGATGCAGTCCACGTTTAGGCCCAAAATGCCGGCAAATTCTGGACAAAGTCCGCAGAAACTGCATTAGGCCATCCTCGACCTTTCAGATACGATGACAGCATGACAAGAGACACTTCATTGAAAACGCTGCCAAAGGATTCGAAGCCAGAAAATCCTCTGGACCCAAAGCAAAGCGAGTGGAGACGGCTGAGAAACCGGATTATCGCCGGTTTGTTCGTTTTGCTGCCGATCTACATCACCTACGCCATCGTCAAGTGGCTGTACGTGACCCTCTACGACTACGCGATTGGGCCCATCGCGTCGTTTATTCGCGAGTACACGTTCAAGGAAGCCGCCATTCCTGGCTATATCCTTTACGCGCTGTCCGTCGTTCTGGCAATGTTCGTAGTGCTGTCGATTCTGATGATCGCCGGCGTTTTTGCCAAATCGCGTTTGCTGTCAGTCACCAACTGGTTCCTGCACAAAGTCCCAGGTGTCAACACGATCTATCGAGTGGTCAGCAACGTCTTCGAAGCGCTCTCGAAATCGACGGAAACTCCGGATTTCAAGCGGGTGGTGTTGATCGAATTTCCCCATCCGGGGATCAAAGCACCGGCTTTTGTAACATCCGAGTGCACCGATACCAGCACTGGCGCGACGATTTTGTGCGTCTATGTCCCGACAACCCCCGTGCCGACATCCGGATACATGCTGCTGGTGCCGGAAGAGAAAGTTGTAAAGTTAGACTGGAACCTCGAAGAGACCCTCCAGGCGGTGGTCTCAGGCGGGATTACGGTCCCAAAGGAAGTCCGCTGGGCGTGAGATTTGAAGATCCGGAACTCGGAACTCCAAAAACTTGATGCGCTCAAACTCATTCAGGCATGTCGCTACGCAAGTCCGCCGCTCATGTCGCCGTCGGACCAGTTTTCGCCATCGTTGTAGTAATCATCCAGGTAGCCTTCGCTCGGTTCCGTTTGCGACCCGTCAAGGCCAAGGGCACAGCGAAGTTCCTCGAATCGTTTCAGGTACTTTTCTGATGAACTGTGAACATGTTCCGCTTCGGTGATGAACTGCATCGCCTGAGACTCGCTAACGCCTGCTTTCTCGAGCGTGAACTCAAAATGCTCAAGTGGACTGCCGTAGATGATCAACAGCTTGTGTTCTTCGAATTGAACTTCCTGAGGTTTGGCAGGATTCAATACGGCGATTCCGGTACACCCGTCATTGAGCAGCAGATCTTCGTAGTCAAAGAGCACGCTCTGTAGAACCGCCATGTCGATATTGTCGCGATAGAAATCGCGATGGCCGTTGGAATCTCCTTCATGGCTTGATTCAAGAACAACGTCGACGACGGGGCCGAGTTTCTCGATCAGTTCCATGAACAGAGGGAACAGCTTTTCTTTCGAAGCCGCTGCCATCACAACAGGAATCGAAGTACCTGACTCGTCATCCTGATAGTTTTCATGGCGATAGCCCTCGGTCGGCTTGATCTTCAGATCCAAAGCAGGCCGAACGGCGTCGGTCAGTTGAAACTGGTCATATTTGTTGATCTCAAGATGGGCGGCCAACTCGGAGTCAGTCACCTGCTTGAAGCTGTTACTTTTGCCCCCATGGGGCACCGATGCTGACGAATCACTCTGGCCGTTATTTCCAGGTGGCTTCGGCGGCAAATTAAAATTGTCTTCGAAAAACTGTTCCAAAAAACTCATCGCAAACCTCGGGTCATGGTTGGACGGACTCCGCTCACTCACTCGCAGCGGACGGTTGAGCCGTCAACGAACTCTAGGTCGCCCTTAATCCCCATCCGGAAAGGTTGACCTAGTCCCTTTTTTTCAATGAACTTTCTGGCTGTATAATCCTCAAAACCCGAATCACCTGGCGTTTGCCCTGGTGCTCTGACAAGACACTTTTACAAATCTCGCAGTTGCTTGGGCCATTCATGATCCCTCAACCTACTTTGAGAACTTCCCGGCTCGAATTGAGGCAGTTTTGTCCTGCCGATGAGCAACGCGTCGCCCTGCTCGCCAACGACGAACAGCTTGCTCGAAACTTGAGAAGCTTTAGCTATCCGTACGATGTTGAAGACGCCCGGAACTGGATCAGCGAATTGTCATCCGAATGGGATCAGGGAAAGTCCGTCGTGTTTGGCGTCTGCTTGCGGCCAGCCGACTCCGGCCCCGCCAAACTGGTCGGCGCCATCGGAATCGTGCTCGATCGTCAGAGCAATCGAGGCGAGCTGGGCTATTGGGTTGGCCGTGATTATTGGGGGCAGGGGATTGCCACAGAGGCCTGTCTTTCAATGCTTGATTTCGCTTTCAGCCAGCTGGGACTCAATAAAGTCACCGCGGAATGCCTGGTCAGGAATCCGGCGTCGGCACGGGTGCTGGAGAAAGTTCAGATGCGGCAGGAAGGCTATTTCGAGAACCATTTTCGAAAAAATGAGACAGATGAATATTGTGATGTGAGGGTGTTTGGGCTGTTGAGAACGGCGTGGAACGCGAGAACTTAGCCCTGTTTTCACAATTTTGCTCCATGGCGGTCTGTTCAGCCTGCTCATTCAGCCACTGGGCGGGAAAATAGAGCTGGAAATTATTCCCAATATTGGTCCAGTCCGTACGAATTCCTCCACGACAGGTTTCGCGAATTTTAGAATGACATTCCCCAACACATTTACTGAGGACCAGGCACATGACAGAAACGGCTCAACGTGAAGGCACAAAAGTTACCTTTCTTGATCAAACGGGAGCGAAAAGCGTCGAAGCGGTCGTTTCAGACACGGTCACGGTTCGCAAGATTCTTCCCAGCATCATCACCAAGATGAATCTGCCGGTGATCGGACCTGACGGGCAGCCGATGAGCTACAGCCTCGATCACAAAGAAGGTGGCCGACGGCTTCATGAGGATCAAACTCTGGTCGGTTCCAGCGTGAACGATGGCGACCACCTGATCGTGTATCCGGAAATCGTTGCTGGCTAGGTCGCTGCGGAACCTGGATTCGTTGTGTTGACCGGTTGTGATTGTGGGCGACCAGTGGTGTGGCCAATCGCTGCATTGGTGATTGCCGAAAGGTCGCCCCATTTTCCAGCAGGATCGCTTTTTACGAGCCGGCAAATTTTGTAAGTAACCACAGAGGGTCAAAATCTTTCATGCGAAAATCTCCACGGCAAAGACGACTCGAAGCCGACTTTCGCTCGGTGGAAGAACTGGATGCAGAAAGTTCGATCTTCAGCTTTCAAGCCAGTGGAAGTCCGCCATCACGATATCGTTTGCAGTTCGTCGGTCCGGGGCTTTGTCGAGACTCGCGTGGAAAAGTCAAGATTGTTGATACCCATGAAGTCATCGTCGAACTTGGCGCGTCCTACCCACGGATGGTGCCAAACTTGCTCTGGCAGACGCCAGTCTTTCATCCAAACATTTCCAACAATGGAGTCGTTTGCCTTGGAGGTTACGGGACGCATTGGGTGCCCAGCCTGACCTTGGACGAAATGAGCACGATGTTGTGGGACATGATTCGCTACAAGAACTTCGATATTCAAAGTCCGTACAATCGCGACGCCGCGAGTTGGGCGAGAGATCAAAGACAGTTTTCATTTCCCTTGGACAATCGCGACATCCGCGATTTGGTAAACAAGCCCAAGGAGTCGCTTCACCAGTCGCAAAGTTCCGTCGAGCGGATCTCCGAATCGAAGGCTCAAGACGGAAAGTCTGTTTTTGGTGTGTTGGGAGCGTTGGCGAATCGGTTTCGGGATCGAGTTAACCGGTCCGAGTCTGAGGTGATCGATGTGACATCTTCGGCAGAACCAATTGCGGTGGAATCGAGTTCTGGCGAGTTTGATGATTCGGTTGGCTCGGAAAGCGAAGTCATTCGGCTCGACGAGTCTGATGTTGAAGTTGTTTCTGATGAAGTGATTTCCGTCGAAGTCGAACCCTCGGAGTTGCTTTCATCCGAATCGTCGTCGAGTGAAAACGAAAGTCCAGCCGAAGAGTCGGCTTTTGTGGATGCGTCCGAAATCGAAATCATCGAAGACGGCATTTCTTTTATTGACCCGGAAGACAATATCCAGCCCGATGTAGCGAATGAATTGAAAAATACTGGTATCGTGTTTCTGGATTAGATAACCTCGACAACGCGGTGAGTATATTGCTCCGCAGGTCGAACTTGCCACTCCCGCTCGCGGTGATTGCAGTCCGGAAACTCGCTCTCCTGATCACTTTCAAATTGAATCGCAACCCAAGGCTCGAATGAATCCTGAACCCAACAAAAGCGACCAAGAGACTTTCGTCATCGACGAAAACGATCGCTATTCTCGTCTGAAGCTGATCGGCTGGTGGGAGCAGGAAAGAATCGCGGCCGCAAAAATCCTGGTCGTTGGTGCCGGTGCTCTTGGAAACGAAGTGCTTAAAAATCTCTGCCTGTTGGGCGTGGGCACGATCTATATCATCGATTTTGACGTCGTTCAGGAATCAAATCTGACTCGAAGCGTCCTGTTTCGGTCTCGTCACGAAGGCCAGCCCAAAGCCTCGGTCATCACGGAGATGGCCTCGGACCTGAATCCTGACTGCACGCTGATTCCGATCGAGGGCAATGTGCTGACCGACATTGGGATCGGTTTGATTCGCGACATGGATGTGGTTATCGGCTGCCTCGACAATCGCGAAGCCCGACTGTGGGTCAATCGAATGTCATGGAAAGCAAACACTCCGTGGATCGACGGAGGTATTCAGGAGATCAACGGCGTCACCAAAGTTTTCGTTCCTGGCGATGGCCCATGTTACGAGTGTGGGATGACGGAAAACGACTATCGCTTGATTTCGCTTCGCTACAGTTGCCCTTTGCTGCGACAGGAGGACATTCAACAGGGGAAAGTTCCGACGGCTCCCACGATTGCATCGATCATCGGCGGCATGCAAGTCCAGGAGGCGCTCAAGTTGTTGCACGACCTGCCAACCGACGATGGTTCGGCGATGGTTTTCAATGGTGCCGCGAATCAGTTCTACAAGACAAAGTTCACACCGAAGGAAGATTGTCTTTCGCACGAAACGTATGAAGACGTGATCGAGTCGGAACTGACGCATGAGTCGACTTTGCAGGAGGTCTGTCAGTTTTTAGAGCTTGAAGAGGCGACGCTGATTCTCGATCGGGACTTTCTGGTTCGACTAAACTGTAGAACGTGCGAGTCTCACAAGCAGATCGATCGTCCACTGTGTTTGGTTGGTTCGTCCGAAGGAGTATGCGATTCCTGCCAACAACCTTTGCAGCCAGAAACAGTCAGCGAGGTTTCCCTCAATGGCGAGTTTGCAAACCGTTCGCTTGCGTCGCTTGGTATTCCGGATTGGGACGTCATCAAAATTCGCACGCCATCAGAGACGCGTTTTGTTCTCCTCAACAAGGCCGGCTAGCAGAGGATGTCACCGTGCGATCGGGTAACAATTTATTTCCTGAAGCCTTTGCACTTCAGGCGTTAAGAAACACGTTCAAGTAAACACATGAGTTCCGAGATTCAGTTTGGCGATGTCGAGCAGAACGAACCGCAGAAAGCAGTTCGGCCGGATCGGGATGCGCACTACTGTATCGCCGCGGTTGGCGAAATCGATCCGGACAACTTGCCGATTTACGTCGACCTTGATGTGATGCGTGACATGGAAGCCCACGCTCACACCAACACGAATGTGGAACTTGGTGGCGTGATGTTGGGAAAGCAGTGCATTGACGCGGACGGAAAGCCGTTCGTCGTCGTGACTGACTCGTTGCGAGCACGTCACTACGAGGCGACGCGTGGCAGTTTCAAATTCACGCACGAAACGTGGAGCCAGATTACTGGCGAGCGAAATCAGTTTCATCCCGAACTGGAAATGGTGGGCTGGTACCACACCCATCCTGGATGGACTGTTTTTCTTTCTCCGATGGACTTGTTCATCTGCAACAACTTTTTCAATCGAACGTTGGATGTTGCACTGGTGATCGATCCTTGCAACGACGACCGTGGCTGGTTCCAGTGGGACGACAGCCATCAGACTCAGCGAACCGGCGGATTTTATCTGACGTCGATTCGTTATCGCGAAGACGAATTGAATCATTTTGCCAGTCTTTATAATCACGAGCCGCCCATGAATGCTGATCCACGATATTCAGGCTATTCGATTCCCGGTTCTACAACCCAAGGTGCCGCTATGGACACTCGCAAACCGTGGTTTGATCTGTTGATGGTTTCCATGCTGTTGACGCAGTTGTTCTTCATGGGATTTATGGTGATGAAGCTGGGCGGCGCTGGCGAAAGTGCAACACCGGCTGACATAGACGCCGCTGCGGTTGCCGAAGACGATCCGTTGCTGGAAAACCGATCGCTGAAGATGGCGCTGTCGACGCTGGCCAACGCGCAGGGAAAAGACCAACTTGCTGAACAGATGTTGGAGATGGAGACCGATCGGCAGCAACTCGCGGCTGGTCTGGATGGACAGATGGCTCGCGTCGAATTGCTGCAGCAGGAGCGGGAGCGATTGATTGCGGAATACGACGTGCGCGACCGTCAGGTTCACGAGTTGTCCGAGCAGGTGACGTCGCTGCAATCCACGATTTCGACGATGGCGGAGAAAGCTGAGGACGCCAGTGCCGAAGGCGAATCGGACGAGTCGACGACGTTTGGTTGGGGCGCGCTTGTCGGAACTGCGTTGGTAAGTCTGTTGCTTGGTGGAGGAGGGATGTTCCTTGTGCGACGCGAAACCGACGATGATGTCGCGGTGGAACAGGAGGCATCCGAAATGAAGTTCGAGGCCGTATCGTCTGACACAGGAGGCTAAAGATGGCTGGTGTAGCGATTCTTTTGTTTGTCGTTTTTCTGCTTGGGGCGTTCGCCATCGTTTTCGGGATGGTGAATCTGCTGACCGGCACCGGAAGGTCGCGGAGAAAACGGCGTCAATCCAAAAATGCCATTCTCGCTCCGATACGAAGTCGCTTTGGCGCCGAGAACCTTCGCCCCAACAGGCTTGGTGAAGTAAACGTGTTTCGACCAGCTTTGCTTTTCGACTATGGCCGCACGATGGCGAGGCTGAAGCATTTTGGCACGCCGTGGGGAAACGCCGCCAGAAAAACAATCCTGGAAGTTGATTTTGAGCTGCCTGTCGGACAGACGCTGAGTGTCGAAAGTCGTAGTCTGGATTCCGATGCGGCTGTCGAAAATTTCGAAACGGGAGACGCGGACTTTGATCGGCAGTTTTGCGTACACGCCAGCGATCCGGTTTTCGCAAAACAACTCTTAACTGACGCCGTCAAATGGAAAATGATCGAACTGAAGGGTTTGCATCCCGCTGAGATCCGATTCGAGTTTGAAAACGATCGACTGCGGACGATTTCAAAGCAGTGGTTCCGCCATGGTCGGGACCTGCTGGATTTCGTTCAGGGAGGCCTCGAATTGTTCGACCAGCTGATGCTGCACAAAGCCGACGGGTTGGAATTTCTGCGCGAGAACCAGGCCGCGGTGATCGAGGATTTTCGCTGCCCGATATGCAGCGATGACGTGATGCACGACATGGTCGTTTGCAAGCGATGCAAAACACCGCACTGCGCCGAATGCTGGGAGTACAACGGAAAGTGTGCGACGTTCGCTTGCATGGAAGAACGCTGCATTCGCGTTCAAGAGCACGAACTCTAGCCAGACCTGTCAGGCCCAAATTATCGTTTCGCTTCGCCGCCGCGAACAAGGATCAAGTACTGGCGAAGCTGCTGATCTGAATCGTCGAGGAACTTGTCCAGTTCTGCTTGCTGCGACTTCGGAATCGCAACTGGTTGACGGGCAGCAGTCTGAGCAGGGATGCCGGCTGCTGCAGTGGAAGGCGCGACTTCGACGTTGTCGGCACGACCGCCGAATCCGGCACCAGCATCACTGGCATTGCTGTCTTTTTTGTTAGGCGCAGGCGGGGCCACTGGTCGAACTTCTGACTTCATCGCCAAATCTGCCATCCCTCGGGAAGCCTGACCCAGCCCGTCGATCGGCGAACCTGACTTCAGAATCGGAGGAACCGGGCCAAGTGGAGTTCCAGTACGCGGAGTGCTTCGCGGCAACGCATTGGTCAACAGATGCTGAGCCAACGCCTGAGAAGGAGCCTCGAAGCTGGGCGGCAAATCGGTGGCATCGGCTGATTCTTCTGACGTTTCCTGAGTTTGGAAATTGCCTTGCACAAACTGTTGCTGAATCGCATCTGCGATCGGCGAATCCGTACTGCCAGGAAGCTGAATCATCTCGATGTCAGCATTGTTTGCAATCTGCGACATCGCCAGCTTCATTTGCTTCGGTGTCGCCGCAACATAAAACGCCTCTACGGCATCAGGAGATGGCGGCAGAATGTTTTGCTGGGGCTCACGTTTAACCTCAATTCGATTCGACTGCAGGATATCGCTTACTTTCGACTTTGCGACAGAGCTGTCCTGATTGACGCACCAAATTTGTCCAACGGTAGCGCATTGGCCGATCGCCAAATCGGAGTTGACGGATGACTGCTGAGGCCCCTGTTTCATCGGGGTTCCGGAGAGCGCGACGTCCGGTGTCTGATTCCTCGTAGCCATATCGCCAGGCAGACTTTCTGCATACGAGGTACTGCCCTTGGACAGCGGAGCGGCGGTCTTTGGTGCCTCATTTTCAGCGATCGATTGCAAAAATGAATCATCGCGCTCGGCTGCAAAGTCAACCGACTGCTTGCGCATCGCTGCTGTATCAGCGTCTGCGACCGACGAAGTTTTAGGTTCGCTCATTGCGATGTTGGACTCTGATCCTTGATTGTTTTGCCACAGCATGGCACCAACCATGACGACGCCGGCAAGCGAGGCGATCAGAGCGACGGTCGATTTCCATTCGAAGGCTTTTCCAGCAACGTTAGCGGCCGGAGCAGTTTCTTCGACTTCGCTTTCGACAGGCCACGCGCCCATGATGGCTTTGACCTGATCCATCGAAGCTTGCAACGTGCGATCCGCAAGATCATCGGCAGGCTGGAATTTCGGGAGTCGTTTCAGCAGGTTGCTTTGGCTGCGAATTTGCTCAACAGCAGCAGCGAATTCAGAATCCGAACCGCAGCGCAATTCGGCTGCGGCATTTTCGTGCGCAGGCAAATCGCCATCGACAAAGCGACCGGCAAGGATCAAGTCTGATTGTGAAAGGTCTTTTGACATTGTGTCGTGAAGTTGTTGGAAGTGTCCTGGTATGCCTGTTCCGTCGCAGTTGCTACGAAGCGTTCTCTATCGTTTCCATCATCTCGCGCAAGCAACTTCTCGCGCGATGCAGTCGGCTGCGAACGGTTCCCACAGGCAGTTGCAAAACGCCTGCGATGGCCTCGTAATCCATGCCTTCCATTTCTCGCAGAATCAGAATGCTCCGATGCTCATCCGACAGACGCTCCATTGCATCCATCAGACACTGAATCTGCTCGTCCTTTTCCATTCTCTCGCCAGGCCGCTCTCCGTCATCCGGAATCGCAAATCCTGGCGACTGTTCCTCGCCGGTTCCATAATCCAGCGACATCGTCGGTCGTTTCTTCCTCAGTTTCGAAATCGCCGCGTTATGAGCAATGCGATACAACCAGGTATAAAACTGACTGTTTCCCTTGAATGATTCAAGCTTGGTTAACGCCAGCACAAACGCGTCCTGAACCACATCCTCGGCTTCGGCTGGATTGCGCAAAAAATGCACCATCGCGTTGTAAAGCCGAGGCTGATATTTGCGGATCAGCTGTCCGAACGCTTCCTGCTCGCCAGCGATCGTTTGGGCGATCAGTTGATCGTCGTTCAGATTGTCGAGCGGAAGGTTCATTTATTGAGACGACTTGAGTCCGGGAAAGTTCCTGAGAGGCTGGTTTTTGTACGCGAATTCCCCAAATGCGTTCAAATCCGGGCCATTTGCGACCCTAAGCGAGTGCCTTTGCCGATTTTATCGAATTTTCACGAGCCGTGGGAATCCGTTGCGAGGATGACGGTTTGTGCGTTGGGGCACCAGACAAGGCTGGAAACCTTGGCCAGCCGCCGCTCACGCGTCCTGTTGCGTGACCAGCTTTGGAACCTCCGCGCGACTTCCAAACATGCGAGCGTAAGCAAACAGCCCGACGCCACAGGCGATCGTCAGCAAACTGACCCATTGTGAAATCGTCAGCTCCGTACCGAACTGGCCGGACTCGTCATTTCGAATAAGCTCCAGCACGAATCGCGAAATGGGATAGAGGATCAACATCAATCCCATGACCTCGCCGTCGTTCCGTCTTACATGCCAATAGAACCACAGAAATAGACACAGCACAAATGCATTGACCGAGCTATAGATTTGAGTCGGGTGCACGCCGTTGGAACGTTGCCGCAGTTTCGTCATCGGAACTTTGGATCTTCCGATTCGGTCGCCGACGACTTCCATCGTCGCAAAACCGGCTTTCGGAGTCCCGATGAGATAGCGCACCCGGTCAGCATCGAGGCCCGTGTAAACAGAAATCGTTTCGCCTTCGGTCAGTCCAATTTCTTTGCCCACTCCATTGCCCGGATCGGTTACGCGAAAGAAGCCCGGTTCGTTGGCAATCGCCTCTGTTTCTATCCCCAGCAATTCGCCGGAATAAAGCTGCTGCATGTAGGCTGGCGAACCAGCCGGAAACTCGATCGCGGGCAGTTGCACATCGCAGACGCCTCCCCAGCAACATCCGTTGAGCAAACATCCGATTCGGCCGATTGCCAATCCCAGAGCCATTCCTGGAGCGATCAGATCAGCCGTCATCCAAACCGGCAATTTCCATTTCCAAACGACTAATGCCGAAGCCAGCAGGGCTCCTATCATGCTGCCGTAAACCACCAGTCCGCCTCCGACCATGTCGAAGATTCCACTGACTGTTTCAATCAGGCTGGCTTCTGGTTTGAAGAAATGATCATGATTTTGAATTACGAAAAACAGTCGAGCCCCCAACATGCCGCACAGGATCATGGCAACAGCCAGGCGAAAGATATGCTCCGTCGGGTATCCGATCTTGCGACAGCGATAGAAAACGATGCTCATTCCCGACAGCACGGCCAGCATAAGCATCATGCCGTACCCCCGAATCGCCAGGCCACGATTGATCGGGTCGCCAAGCGGATCGGCAGGGTCGATTCCGTCTTTCGCAAGCTTGGGCAGCAGGAACATCATCGCAATGCAGCCGACGACAATGATCGGGAGCGTTGCCGTGAACTCGGCCTTAAGATTGGCACGGTCGCGAATCGCAACGATGCCAAGCCACAGTCCGCAGAGCAGCACCCAGCCGATTGCACCGGGGACGCCGAACCAGCTTGGAGGGATGTAAAAAAGTGTTTGGAGCATGTCGGAATGTTACGTGATTGCACCAGACCTAGCCAGCCGAGTGTGTGCGCGGAGCCCATGGCAGTGTTGTTGGCGGCCCAAGCCCTTCAGGCCGTCACAAGGCAATTGTCAATCAGACGCGTCTTTCCGACATAGACCGCGATCAGCAGGGCCACCGGCAGTTGTATCGGATCGGCCGATTCGAGAGTGTCCGGATTCACAACTGCGGCGTAATCGATCGAGGTCACGCCACCATCGATCAGCATCTGACGCATCTCGGTAAGCACCTCAAAACCGTCCCGCTGTCCGTCGAGAATCTGCTGCCGCACGTGGGATAGCGTGCGGTTGATTGTGAGTGCAACTTCTCTTTCTTCCGGGCTAAGATAGATATTTCGCGAACTCAGCGCCAGCCCGTCGTTGTCCCGAACGATCGGACAAGTCCGAACTTCGACTGGCACATTCAGGTCACGCACCATCTGCTTCACTACCACCACCTGCTGGTAGTCTTTCTGCCCAAAGTACGCTACGTCGGGCGCAACGATGTTGAACAGCTTCAGCACGATCGTCGCCACGCCACCAAAGTGCGTCGGGCGAAACTCTCCTTCCAGTTTTCGCGAAATCTTCGGCGGCGAGACCGAAGTAGAGCTTCCGGGCGCGTACATCGTTTCTGCTTCGGGGCAAAACACATGGTCGACCCCGACTTCGCCCAACAGTTTGACATCTTCTTCAAGCCGTCGGGGATACTTGTCCAGGTCTTCGCCCGGAGCAAACTGTGTGGGGTTGACGAAAATCGTCACTACCGTGACATCGCTCTCGGCAACAGAGGCCCGCGCGAGACTCAAATGTCCTTCATGCAAAGCACCCATCGTTGGCACGCAACCGACAGATTTTCCATCACGTCGGAGTCGGTCGCTTAGAAATCTCATTTCAACAGGGTCGTGAATTATCGTGGGGGTCTTAGGCACAGTTCAGCTTTCTCATAAATTTTGAATGCCGAAATTTTGACTCCAATTGTGTACAATACCACCCCCGCAATTCCTCTATCCAGCCCTTCCAGTCCGATGACCTCTGCAGAAAACGCGTCTCAGGAAAACTTTGAAGACGAAGTAGTCGAAACTGGCCAACGGATGCTGATGTTCAGCGTCATCCCCAGCTGGATGATCAGTTTCATCGGACACGTTGCTCTGATCGTGCTGCTGGCCTTTCTGGTGATGCCCAAGAAGGAAGAGATCACCACCGCGATCGAAGCTTCCGCCACGCCTGGCGAAACGCTGGAAACGATTGATCTCGATATGGCTGATTTCGACGATGCTACCGAAGAAGAATTCAGCGAAGTTGAATTCGATGACGTAATGCCGGTCGAAGTCGAGTCGGATCTGGAGTCGCTTGATTCAATGGAATCGCTCGAGTCTTCGGAGTTCGTGGGCGCCGAGGAGATGCTGTTCGATGAAGGCACGTTTGGTGAAATCGGAACTTCCAGCGGCGACGGTAGCGAAATCGGAGGTCGGACCGGGGCGAGCAAAAGTTCGGCGCTGAAAAAGTACGGTGGCACCGACGCTTCGGAAGAGGCCGTGGAACTGGCGCTGCAATGGATCGTCAAACATCAGCTTCCCGATGGAGGCTGGAATCTCGATCACCGAATGGGGCCCGGAGACCATCGAGACAGTCCGAACGCGGGCACGCTCAGCGAGGCGCGAAACGCAGCGACCGCGTTGGCGTTGCTGCCGCTACTGGGAAGCGGCAACACGCATAAAGTTGGCAAGTACAAGGAAAACGTCCGCGGAGGGCTTGAGTATCTGATGGCTGCGGCCAAGAGGGACGGCCGCGGCATTTCCTTTATGGAAAAAGGTGGTTCAACTTATTCGCACGGGCTGTGCTCGATTGCAATTTGCGAAGCCTACGGGATGACGAGAGATCCACGATTGGCTCCGTTTGCGCAGGGCGTGATTTGGTTCTCAGAGGACTTTCAGGACCGACAGAGCGGTGGCTGGCGATACGTTCGCGCACCCACAATGTCGGTTGCCAGCTGGCAGGTGATGGCTCTCAAAAGTGCCAAGCTTTCGGGGCTGAGTGTCAATCCGCAAACGTGGGCGTTGTTGGACAAGTTTTTGAACAGCGTTTCGGATGTCGATGGTTCTGCATATCGCTACCGACCTGCGAACAAGAACTCTCGTAAAGGTATGACCGCGATTGGATTGCTGTGCAGGATGTACACCGGTCGCGACAAGGATCATCCTGGAATGCGTAAAGGTGTTGAGTCGCTCAGTGAGGAAGGACCCGATTTATACGAAGGTGGCGATGATACCAGCGACATTTACTACAACTACTATGCGACACAGGTGATGAAGCAGTACGGCGGGCCGATGTGGGACAAGTGGAACGATACTCTTCGTGACCACCTTGTTGAAACGCAAAGCAAAGAAGGCAATTCAGCGGGGAGCTGGTACTTCGAGGATCCGATGGGAACGTCCAGCCCAAAAGGCGGTCGCCTCTACACGACGGCGTTGGCTTGTATGACGCTGGAGGTCTATTACCGCTATCTGCCGATCTACGGTGACGAAAGCGTTTCGGACAGCTTCAGGCTGGATTAAATTTTCGAACCATCGCCCTGAGATGATGCCGTCGACCTGTGCTGTTAAAAAGAAAGATCCACACTGCCGCGTACGAGCTTGTGAACTTCTTGTGGCGAGCTTTCAACAGCGAACGTCGTGCCGGGTTACTCTTTGCCGACCCGGAACACGGTGTCGGTTTTCAGGACCGCACAGGTTTCAGGAAACGTGTGGAAAGCCCGAACGCGAATGTGGCTGATGAAAGACTGGGCGTGCATGTAGCTGATTGCTCCGAAGTTCAGCCGTCCGTTGGACTGGAACCGATGAACCAGGCCGTCCGTTTCCACTCGCTTGTCCAGCTGTTGCTGGATGGTGACGAAGATTTTTGGATCAACAGAGTCCATCGAAACGTTCGATTGGTACCCGATAATCTGCTCGTAGACAGAAGGACCGTTCGTCATGGAACCACCGACAGCGTGCGAAACCAGTCGCTGCTGCTTTGGAAGTTCGTGGCTTGCAGCGGCTGCAACCTCGCAGAAAACCAGGTCGTTGTGTTGAAACGTGATCAAGTGACCATCGGTCGTGATATTTAACTGCAACCGATAGTTATCACGTTCGACGTGGCGCGAACCGCACACCTCCACCAGTTCCGGGTGAACCGGTTTGGCGAAAAGATGAAAGTTCATCTCGGTGACTTTTGGTCGAGCGGATAACACGAATTTTTTCAACTTGAATTGGGCCTGAAAAATCGGGGCAGAGGTCTCTGCCGTTTCTAAATGTAGTCCCTGCTCAGAGACAATTGCGACTGCAAAAAAGCAAATTTGGGAAAAAGGTCTTTTGAACGCGGACAGAAATTATACGCTTCCAAAACTCGTGAACCAACGACAAATTCTTTTCATGGGAAATTGGATTTTCTGTTGTTGACAATCCCTGCAGAACAGATCGGCATTTTGAAGATTGAAACTGAAACGCATCAGCTAATCGCCAAAATATCAAACACCGCATGCACACCAATCGCAATCGCAATTCCGCGAAAACGAAACAGGACGCACAAAAAGACTGAAGCCAAAAAACGAAACAGGAACGTGGACATTTGAAACGGAGAGCCTTCGGGGTTGAACGCGTCGCAGTGTGCGACCGCGAACAGACAGCTGACCAGAATCGCCGCTAAAAACAGGGCCACGTTCTCTCTTTGTGTCACGCGACACAGCCAACAAAAAAGCGGCGCGAAGATCAACAATCGGAAAACGAGTTCTTCGTGGATTCCCGTTCCCAGACACATCAGCAAACGTCCGTACTGCTTCGAGTCCGAGAAAACAGTCGCCAATCCCGCCAGCGGTTGGGGACGTTGATTGTCGAGGTACAGCAACAGAATGTCACAGGCTAAAAACAGTATCGTCGCCAGGGCAATGGACTCAATCGCCATCCAGAAAACAGTCCGAAGATGAAACTGTCCGGGTTGCTTCTGGCGATGATGTAAAAATAAAAACAGCCCAACGGACACCAGAGGAAGTATTACGATACTGGCCTGTCCAAGCGGTGAAAAAACCATCTGAACAATTCGGTCGATTCCGCTGCGAACGGCCTCAAACTCTAACGCCATGCTGACTTCGTACCAGATCAGCAATGGCAACATGAAGGCCAGGCATGCGAGTGGATTGTGCGTCTCCAACCAATAGTCGTACCGCACGGCTTTCTTCTTGACCGGTTGCGTTTTCGCATCGAGGACTTCGAGTACCGATCCCGGTTTCTTCCGTTCCGGTTGTTGAAGCTGGATACTCATCGCATTCGTGTTCATGTTTCCGCTACGAAGCGGAGTCGGTTATGTCGTGCTGGATTCCGCTCGTGCGGGACGACAAACGGTACCGATTTTCAGCATCGTCGCCAATGTCATTCCGCTGCCGTCAACCGGACGCGCGGGACACCGAAGTCCACTCGATTTTCTTCTGGCCAAACGAATCCAGTGCTTCGTTGGTTCGCGAAAAAGGCCGGCTTCCGAAGAATCCGCGATGAGCAGATAACGGGGAAGGGTGGGGCGATACAATGGTTGTGTGCTGTTCGCCAATTATCGATAGTTTTTTCTCTGCTGGCTTTCCCCACAAAATAAAAACGCACGGCAGTTCTCTTTCGCCGACGCTGCGAATGACAGCATCAGTAAATTTTTCCCAGCCTTTTTTACGATGCGAGTTGGCTTCGGACTCTCGAACCGTCAGCACGGTGTTGAGCAGCAAAACGCCCTGTCGCGCCCACGACTCAAGGTTTCCGGACTGCGGAATTTCACATTCCAAATCTGCTGCCATTTCCTTGTAAATGTTTTTCAGCGAAGGAGGCAGTTTGCTGACGGTTTCAGAAACTGAAAAGCAAATCCCGTGAGCCTGTCCCGGACCGTGATAGGGGTCCTGCCCAAGGATCACGACACGCGTTTCGGCCAACGTCGTGAATCGAAATGCGTTGAAAGTGTCCTCTGCCGGAGGATAGACTGTTGCATCGTTTCGCTGCTGACGGACGAACCGATTCAGCTCCTGAAACCAGTCGGATTCGAATTGGGTCACGAGCGTTTCGGACCAATCAGATTCGGTGGGCCAGTGATCAGGAAAGTGGCTCATTGAGTTTGGATCGCAACATCGCCACTGACGTCACTGGCAACGGCATTGCCGTTCTCCGAAGGACGAAAATCGACCAGATGCAATTGGACGCTGCGATAGCCGCGGAACTCGTTGATCTGAGGACGAAACGCGAAATCAAAACAGGCGTCAGGCTTTTCCAGTTCCTTGGCCCATTCGGCTTTGCCAAACGCGACGGCCCGAATTGATGATCCGTGTTGTTGCAGACGAAGCGAAAGATGTCGGCCGTCGGAGCCCATCGTTTTGGGAGGTTCTGCAAGCCGGACTTCAGTCGCACACATCAACGGGCGAGGATTCTTTTGCCCGAATGGAGCCAGTCGCTCCAGATCGTTCATCATCGAAAACGTCAAATGGCCGAGTAGTGCTTCGGCATCGATATCCAAATCCGGAATCAGTGCTTCCACGCTCACCTGATCGATGATCTGTTCGCAAAACTCCTCTCGAAAAGCATCCACTTTGTCGGCATCAATGCTCAATCCAGCAGCCGCTGAGTGACCTCCGAACTTGATCAAGTGATGGGCGCTTCCAGCCAGAGCATCGTAAAGGTTGACGCCGCAAGCAGATCGGCAGGAGCCTACACCGGCGCGTTGCCCAAGCGGATCGAGTGAAATCAAAACGGTTGGGCGATGGTACTGTTCAGCAATCCTGCCGGCCGCGATTCCGATGACTCCCAGGTGCCAGTCTGGTTGAGCCAGCACGATTGCGGGTTCGTTTTCCGGATCGTGGTGTTTCTTGATCGCTTCGTTGGCGGCTTTCAAAATTTTGCGATCCAGCGAGTCGCGATTCTTGTTCAGCTCGTTGATGTAAGTTGCCAAATGTTGAGCCCGTTCTGGCGAATCGCAAGTCAGCAGTTCGACTCCCAGTTGAGCCTGCCCCAAACGCCCGGCCGCGTTGAGCCTTGGGCCGATACGGAACCCAAGGTCTTCGGATTCAAGCTTTGGCTTTTTGTCACATTCCGCGATCTTGATCAGCGCCCGCAAGCCCTGGTTCGCATACGACTGCATGCACTTAAGCCCGTGATGCACGATGATCCGATTCTCATCCAACAGGGGAACGACGTCGCAGACCGTGCCGATCGCTGCAAGTGAGACCGCAGAGAACAAAAAGTTCCGCATTGATTCAGGAAGCTTTTCGCTGCCGGCACGGCGTTGACACATGGCCCATGCGAGTTTGAAAGCCACGCCCGCGCCGCACAATCCCGGAAACGGATACGGGTCGCCTGGCAATCCTGGATGGACAATCGCTGCTGCGTTCGGAAGTTCATTGCCAACTCGATGATGGTCGGTGATGACCATCCGCAAGCCAATCGATTTTGCGTATTCAACTTCTTTAACACTGTTGATTCCGCAGTCGACCGTGATGACGAGGCTGGCGTCCCTCTCGCGGATCTTCTTGAGGCTTTCATTGCTCACGCCGTAGCCATCGTGCAGCCGATTGGGTACGAAGTAACCCACATCCGCGCCGAGCTTTTTCAAGCAACGATATAGAATCGCAGTCGAGGTCATCCCGTCGGCATCGTAGTCGCCGTACACCCAGATTCGTTCATTGGCTTCGATCGATTCGAAGATCGCGTCCACCGCAGCGTCCACGCCGGGAAGTTCGCTGGGCTTACGCAGTCCGGTCATTTTCAGATCCAGAAAACTGCTGACGTGTTCGGGTTGCGTGATGCCGCGCAGCGCGAGCAGTTGTGCAATGACTGGAGACACGCCGGATTCGCGTTCAATCGACTGAACCAGTTGCGCATCGTGCGCACGCAAATTCCATTTCAGGCTCATCGATTCTCCAACACACAGTTTGATTTGAAACCGATATGTTAAAAAACGTGAGCAAACTAGGCAAGTCTCTCGAAGCCATGGCGATCAAGCTTGTGCAGGACGCTGGCAGTAGGTGAGTCTGTCCCAGACTCACAACATGTTCGCTATTGCCGCATGAGTCTGGGACAGGCTCACCTACTGTACGCCTTATTGCGCATCAGCCTGCGACAGACTCACCTATTCGAGTGCTCTAGCTGACGCCGTGGAAATCTTTGATGATCTTCCACGTTTCTTCAGGCGATTCAGCGTACTGGAACAGCTCCATGTGCGAATCCTGAATGACGCCTTCGTCTGCCAGGAACTGGAAGTTAATAATTCCGTCCCAGTATTCTTTGCTGTAGAGAATGATCGGAATGTTTTGCATCCGACCGGTTTGTCGCAAAGTCAACGTTGTGAACAGTTCGTCCAGTGTTCCGAATCCGCCCGGAAAGCAAACCAGTGCTTTGGCTCGCAACAAAAAATGCATCTTGCGGATGGCAAAGTAGTTGAACTGGAAACACAGTCCTGGCGTAATGTAAGAGTTCGGCGTTTGCTCGAACGGCAACGTGATGTTGAGCGCCATCGATTGGCCATCCGCATCGTAGGCTCCCCGGTTGCCGGCTTCCATGATGCCTGGCCCGCCACCCGTTTTGATGATGAACTCACCGTGATGACCATCGCTGAGGTTGTACTCGGTGACGATCCGTGAAAACTCCCGGCACTCTTCGTAGTAGCGAGACTTGGACATTACGCGCTCTGCGAGAAACAGTTCGCGTTTCGCTGCCGGGTCATCGGGAAGCTTTCGAATGCCTTCGTTGGCTGCGGCCAAGCGTGCTTCTGCAACGTCTTTGGGCGCGATCTGAGTTCCGCCAAACACGACGACAGTTGACTTGATGCCGGCTTCTTCCATCAGCATTTCTGGCTTGAGCAGCTCAAGTTCCAGACGCAGCGGTCGCAGGTCTTCGCGGCGGATGAAGATTTCGTCCAGATAGGCCAGACGATAGCTGTGGTGATTCATGATCGCGTCGAGGCGATCGTTTACTTCTTTGTCTTCGCTCACGATGTTATCCTGTGCGTGGTTTTCTATTCGTTTTCTTGTTTTTTGATGAGCGAAAAGCCTAATTCCCCGCCGTTGTTTTTGAAAGACCGGTTTAACGGTCCGCCCCATGTCATCCGAAGAATTTCGATTCCAGCCCACGGCCAGTTTGGCTGTTCTTCGTCAGCGTAGCCTCCTGCTGCGAAAGATACGTGCTTTTTTCGAAGATCGCGACTTCCTGCACGTCGAAACGCCACTGCTTTCTCGCGATACGGTCGTGGATCGCTACATCGATCCGGTTCGGGTCAGCGAGTCAAATGTGATCGCGGGCGGAAGCCAGGATCCAGGCCACGGCGACGCAAACTTCTTCTTGCAGACCTCGCCCGAGTTCGCCATGAAACGGTTGCTGGCGTCTGGAGCCACCTCCATCTTTCAGATTTGCAAAGCATTCCGAAAAGGGGAATCGGGTCGCCGACACAATCCGGAATTCACAATGCTGGAGTGGTATCGGGTGGGAGACGATCTTCTTAAAGGCATCGATCTGTTAGCCCAGTTTGCAAAGTTTGTTTTCGATGTGAATCAGGTTGCTACCATCACTTACCGCGATGCGTTTGTTGCTGTCGTAGGCATCGATCCATTCTCTGCGTCGATTGAACAATTTGCTGCCGCTTGCGAATTCAATGGCGTCGATACGACTTCCTTCGTCGATGATCAGGATCGAGACTCCTGGCTGAACTTGATCATGTCGGAAATCGTTGAGCCCAAGTTGGGAGTTAAGCACCCGGTGATCGTTTTTGACTGGCCGACCAGCCAGGCAGCGTTGGCGAAAATTCGCTGCGACGATCACGTTTACGCTGAGAGGTTTGAGCTGTATGTGAACGGAGTCGAACTGGCAAACGGCTATCACGAATTGCTCGACCCGGTTGAGTTGTTGGACCGAAACGAATGGGTGAACCAGCAACGGTTGGCTGACGGAATTGCCGCGTTGCCGCTCGAGAGTCAGTTGCTTGAAGCAATGCGACACGGTTTGCCAGCCTGCAGCGGCGTGGCGTTGGGAATCGACCGGTTGCTGATGGTGTTGTTGAAGAAAGAGTCGATTGGTGACGTGATTGCGTTTCCGATCGATCGGGCTTAGGGTGACAGTGCTTCAAAGACGCGCGCGTTGCTGAGTCCGATTCGAACAGATAGCGATAAACATTCTCAGAAGATTCAGATGAACGAAGAACCGCAACCGCCAAACCCGTTCGCGTCTCCCGAGGTTGCGGTCGCGACTGCCATTCCGGATTTCGATCCTGACACCGAGATTCGCGAATTCCATTTGGGCAAGTCGCTTGTGAGGTGGTTGGTGATTTGCATTGTGAGCGCCGCGCCAAGTTTCTTTTGGGGGATGGCGTTGGCCGATGACTATGCGATCCAGTCAGTTGCGATGCTGTTGGGGATTCTGACTTTTGTGGCCCTGTATGTTTTTATTGAATCGAGAGAATGGACGCGGCGAAAGCTTACCAATCGATCGATAAGACTGGCCGTCAACATTGGCTACATCTCACGGATTGTGATTTCCGTGATTTACCCTGTCGCGATGATTCTGGACATGATCTGCGGAATGTTCTCAGTGGGGCTTGTGTCCGAGTTGTTTGGCTATGGTTTTGGTCTTGAAACCAGATATGAAGAGACGGAAATCGTCGCATGGCCGTACATGTTGGTTTGGTTCTACTTTACCACGCTGGTTCAGGGCGTATTTTTGAATATTGTATTGGGCGGATATACCATGTTGGTCTACGCGTTTGCCTTGCTGTTCCATAAGCGGCGTTAGAGTGTGTCTTGCGGATAAATGAAGAAAGGGCTCAGCATTCACATGTGAACACCGAGCCCTTTGAAATCTGAAAGCATTGAAACTTAAAGCCCACGGAACGTTGCGTTGGCTTCAGCTTTTTTCTGCTACGCTCCCATCGCGTCCTCAAACGAGCCTTCCTGAACGTCGAAGCACAGGTTGTCACGAACCCATGCGATGCCGTCCGCGCTGGTGCGATCTCCGTCGCGATAGTTGCTTTCTGCTTCCACAATTAGCGGAGCAGTTTCGCTACCCATGATGTCGCAATATCGCGACGCATAGCCGATCTTCATCATGACTTCTGCGTATCGCGTCATGTTCAAGTCGCCTGTCGCGAGGTCCGTAAACTGCATCGCGCGGTTGTGCCAATTGCCGTCCATCTTGCGAAGCGGCACGTTCTTGTGAATCGTGAAGTTCTTCACGTGGCAACCGTAAACGCGATCGCCAACTTTGTTGAAACGAGTCTCCCAATCTTCGCCTTCCCAGCAATGGGAAGGGTCGGCATTGACTGTAAGACATTTGTCGCCATCGCAGGTATCAACCAGCATCAGGAATTCATCCGCACAAACCGCAGCCGTTCCAGGGTGAATTTCGTGAGCCAGATAAATGCCCAACGAGTTCGCGTGAGCACGTAGCTTTTCGGTCTTTGTGGCAAAACGTTCTTTGCCTTCTGCAAGCAGGTCGAAACCGGGACCCGCCCAGAACCCCCAGGGGTATCCGGTCGCCATTTCCCAACCGAAAGCCACGCCCCAAAACATGGGCATGATCTTGATGCCGCATTCAGCGGACAGATCCATCAGCTTTAACAGATAGTCCTCGTAGAACGATTCCAGTTCCGACGGTGACTTGTCGTGGTTCTGGGCGTGAATGAATGGGTGGCCACTTTTGGTTCCCGTCCAGGCACTTGTGTGAACCCAGAAAGGACAGTGGGCTGAAATTCCATCGAAGTGCAGCTCGTGCTTTTCGAAACAGTCTTTGATCTCTTCAGCTGACTTGAACGAAGTGCCGTCGTCCGACGCCTGGAGCATGTAGTTGGAAGGTTGAGCACCGCCGGCTCCGGACGCTTTCGCGAAAGCGAGGAATTCGTCCAGAGTTTTCGCGCCGTGCTGCGCTCCTTCGATACTCGAGTGAAAAATTGGCTTTGCCATAACGTCGTGCCTGGTGGTAAGTCTGCTAAAATTATCGAACGCCTATTGTGGCCACCAAACGGGTCTCTTTCAAGGATTCGAAATCTCGTCGATGCGAATCCAGGCGTAACAGATTCC
Source organism: Mariniblastus fucicola (assembly GCF_008087665.1). Taxonomy (GTDB): domain Bacteria; phylum Planctomycetota; class Planctomycetia; order Pirellulales; family Pirellulaceae; genus Mariniblastus; species Mariniblastus fucicola. The sequence continues at coordinate 5,769,258 of NZ_CP042912.1, read as the reverse complement.
CCAATTGGACCAGTCGACTGTGAGTTTTCCTGGTTGCGGTCCGAATTGACGCGTTAACGACATGATCGCAATTTCAGACAACGTACAAATTCGTAAAGATCCGCCGAGCGGGACCATTTTGATCAATCGCCCGGACAAACATAACGCGTTGTCGCGCGAAATTGTCTCGATGATTGACCAAGCGTTTCAGGACTTTCATCAGGAACGCAATGTCCGTGGAGTGATTTTGACAGGCGCCGGCGACACGTTTTGTTCGGGTACCGATTTGGTTCAGCTTCAGGAAACTGCTGAGGCGAAAGACGCGATGCAGCAGTGGCATCAGGATGCGAACGAGTTTCGCGGGCTGATTGAATTGATGCTGCGATATCCCAAGCCCATCGTTTGCGCGGCCAACGGGCCAGTCGTGGGCAGCGGCGTCGCGCTGATGCTGGCTTCGGATCTGGTTGTGGCGTCAGACAAAGCAACGATTTCGATTCCGGAATCGCTTCGAGGTTTGAGTCCCGGGCTGACGATGCCGCTGCTTTCATATCGATTGGGCACGGGGTTGGCCGCTCGTTTGTTATTCAGCGGTCAGACGATTGATGCCGCCACGGCAAGAGAGTTGGGGCTGTTCCATGAAATCGTCAGCGAAGATTTTGTCTGGGCCAAAAGCCAGGAAGTCGTCAGCCGCACCGCGCTGACGGCTCGAGAGTCGCATCAGATGACAAAGCAGTTTCTAACCGAAACGGTTGGCGAACAGCTGTTGATGCAGCTAAGCATCGCGGCCGCCAATATGGCTGCGGCCAGAACGACGCTGGCGGCGAAAGAGGGCATCGCCGCGTTTCTCGAAAAACGAGATCCCGATTGGGATAAACCCACTGAGTTCTAAACTAAAACCTGTCGCAGGTCTCCATCAGGATCTGTGATGTGGTGCCTGGCACGATGGCTTCATCGTTTCAACAGGTTCGCGATTGCGACTCTGTGACGTGTCGACTCTAAGCCCAGATTTCCAAAAACTCAGACTCTCCGGTTGGCTCAACCGCCGTCGCACCAAGACAAGCCGGCAACAAAACCGTTTCGCCTCGTCCAAGCTCTTTATCGGCGGGATCGTTCTCGATTGAAACTGACCCATCGATCACGGTCAGAATACGAAAGCGACCGTCGCCTCCAACGTTCACCGATTCGCCTGTTCGGTGACGGCAAATGGTGAACTTGTCGCAGGTGACCAGCGTTTCGACTCCCTCACCATCGGCAGCGGGAGTTTCAGCAGCCACGGGGCCGCGTGCAAAATCAGTGGCTGCGATCCCCTGTTCAATGTGCAGATCTCGAGGATTTCCATCGGCATCGACTCGGCCCCAATCGTCAATCCGGAACGTCGTGTTGCTGGCCTGTTGAATCTCACAGATCAACAGCCCTGCGCCGATCGCGTGCTGGGTTCCTGCTTTGATGAAAACGCAATCGCCGACTTTCGGCTCAAAGCTGTGCATCATCGAAGGCGTTTCGCCGCTGGCGGCAGCGGCCCGAAAGGCCTCTTCGGTCACGCCTTCTTTCAAGCCCGCATAGATTTTCGCGCCGGGTTTTGCATCCATCACGATCCAGGCTTCGGTCTTGCCCAAATCCGGTGGCGAGAGTGTCGAACCGAAAGCGTCGTCTGGGTGAACCTGAATGGACAAGTCCCGGTTCGCGTCGAGGAACTTCAGCAGCAGCGGAAATCGATTTCGTAGCTGGACCGGAATGGAATCCGATACCAGTTGGCTTGCCAGGTCGGCCCCCAGAAGTTCCGTGCCATGGTCAGCGATCAATTGTCGCAGGCTTTTCCCGCTATGCGGGCCATGCATCACAATGCTCTGGTCCTCGCCATGATCCACGATCTCCCAGCTCTCAGCCGCGGTTTCGTCCCCGGTTTCTTTGAGCAGTTGGTCGCGTAACCCGAACCCACCCCAGATGTATCGTCGGAAAATTGGCTCAAAGCGGAGAGGGTACATGTTGCCACCAGATAGAATAGGGATCACGATTGAGGGCTTTCGTTGAGGGAATCGTTGGCTTCTGATACGATCCCAGACACAACACACACTATCACTTTACTGCCTCCGTTGACGAGCAAAAGTAGTCTGACCCCGAATGAGTTTCCGCAACAGCGACGACGACCTTTTTGAAGAAAGCCGGATGAGCTTTGGGCAGCATCTCGAAGAGCTGCGTTGGGTGTTGGTCAAATGCCTTATCGCTCTGGCGATTGGATGCTGTATCGGCTTCTATTTTGCCGAAAACGTCGTCAAGCAGCTTAAAGTTCCGCTTCGCAAAGCGTTGGACAATTATGAGCTGGTCGAAGCCAAAGACCAGATGGTCAGTGAGCAGGGCTACATCGATCCGGATCTTGCTCCGTGGATGGACGAGTCCCGATATGTGCCGCAAAAAGGTTTGGTCGACCCGGTTGAGATTCTCAAGCTGTTGCAATCGATCAGTCCTGACATCGGTGAAAAAGTCGAACTGAATCCCTATCTGTTTTCCGCCGTCGACTTTGACCGCGAGAGGCTGAAGGAGCTGTCCGGGCGCTTGGCCAATCAGACAGCGGACGCCAATAGTGACGCGGCGCAGCTTAAGGCAGTCTGGAGCCGGATTCCCAAAGCGACGCAGATCAAGATCGCCGACCTCGCGAAAAAGTCAGAGGTCAACGGCGCGGACGTTGGGCTGTTGGTCGACGCATTCAATGTTGTGGCCGGTAAGGATCTGCATTCCGATGCTGCGTTTTCGGAACAGCTGGCGGAACCGGATCAGGGATTGCTGGCTCGGATGTTCTCCAAGCCTGTCGAAAAACCGTTGGCGAGAATGAAGACTTACTTGCGGGAGAACTCGAAAGACGAAGCTGCCAATCGTCAGCTCAATCGGGCACTCGTGCATAGCCTGTTTCAAAACCAGTTGCCGCCACTCAAACGTGCTCTAGGAGAGCTGACGATGTGGGTGCCGCTCAACAACGAGCCTCAGTCTCTGGCGCCGACCGACGGTTTCCTGATTTGGCTCAAGGCGGGTTTGATCACGGGCTTGTTGGTCGCGTTGCCGGCGATCATCTGGTTTCTGTGGACGTTTGTCGCCGCAGGCCTTTACCCTCACGAGCAAAAATACGTCTACATTTTCCTGCCAGTGAGTTTGGCGCTGTTTTTCGCTGGCGTTTGCCTGGCGTTCTTCTTTGTGTTTGCTCCAGTGCTGGACTTTTTGTTCTCGTTCAACAAAGCGATGGGCATCGCACCGCAAATGCGAATCAATGATTGGCTAAGCTTTGTGATGTTCCTGCCGTTGGGATTTGGAGTCGCGTTCCAGTTGCCGTTGGTGATGCTGTTTGTCAACCGAATCGGATTGATCAGTGTGGAAGCTTACATTGAGAAATGGCGGATTGCCGTCATGGCGATCAGTGTGCTTTCGATGCTGTTAACGCCTGCGGATCCGATCAGTATGGTGCTGATGGCGGCGCCGTTGACGCTGCTGTATTTCCTCGGCATCGGGATGTGCAAGTGGATGCCGGCTCCGACGAGCGACAATCCATTCGACGAGGCGACGGTATGAGCGAAGTGGCAGAATCCTTTCCGGTCGGCCATCCGTTGGCTGGCTTTGAAGATCAAATCGATCAGCTGCGAGAGTGTGGGCGGCTGTTTCATTCCCGAGGCTGGTCGGTTGGAACCAGCAGCAACTACAGCGTTGTGATTCCTGGTGATTCGGTAGAACTGATTGTTACCGCCAGCGGCAAGGACAAAGGTCGGCTGAAACGAGGCGATTTTGTACGTCTGGATCAAGAAGGATGCCCCACGCAGGCCGACCAGCTCAAGTCTTCGGCGGAAACGATGCTGCACGTGGTTCTGGCTGCAGAACCTGTTAGTGCCGGTTCAATTTTGCACACGCACAGCGTCTGGGGCACTTTGCTTTCGGATCACTTTTATGACCAGGGTGGATTCGAGATCGAAGGTTTTGAGATGCTCAAAGGGTTGGAGGGGACTGCGACGCACGAGACGGAGCATTGGGTGCCGATCTTCGACAACACTCAGGACATCCCGTCGCTGGCCAGGGAAGTGCAAGCGATGATTGAGTCGCAGCCCGAGAAGATCTCGCATGGTTTTCTGATTCGCAAACACGGATTGTATACCTGGGGCCGTGACGTTTTTGCGTCGCGACGACACATCGAGGTGTATGAGTTTCTGTTCGAGTGCGTTGGGCGGAAACTGGGCCTGTAAGTCGATCGGTGTGGGAGCGGTCTCCACTGCGCGATCGGAAATGTCCGGATGCCGTTCTTGGGCAACAGGCAAAGGGCAGTAGTTCCGCGCCGCTCACACCTCACGCCGGAGTCCGCTGTCCTGCGTCCTGCGTGTAAGCTTGCTGCCGCTTCGGGTATGATTGCCAGTGTTACACGTACTCGCAAAAGGAACGAAATGGTATCTCTGTCCCGAACTGGCAAACTGGTCTCTGGCATCATGCTTTGCCTGCTGCTCACGACTTCTTTGCAAGCTGACGAATCCGAATCGCCGCCCAATATCGTTTTGATCATCTCTGACGATCAGGCTTGGACCGATTATGGGTTCATGGGGCACGCGGATATCGAAACACCAAACCTCGACAAACTGGCCGCACAAAGTCTGACATTCACTCGCGGGTATGTGCCGACAAGCCTCTGTCGTCCTTCTCTGGCATCGATCATCACAGGGTTGTATCCCATTCAGCATCACATTTCCGGAAACGATCCGGCGATCGGCGGCGAGGATCGGGAAACCAGAATCGCTGCACTGAATGCGAAAATTAAATCGTTGGATACGCTGCCGAAGTTGTTGGCTACGAAAGGCTACGTCAGCTTTCAGTCCGGCAAATGGTGGGAAGGATCCTTTGCCGATGGAGGCTTTACGCACGGCATGACACACGGCGATCGGAAGCGCGGTGGCCGACATGGTGACGAAGGATTGAAAATTGGCCGTCAGGGACTGCAGCCCGTTTATGACTTCATTGAAGACGCCGGGGAGAAGCCGTTTTTCGTTTGGTATGCGCCGTTTCTGCCACACACGCCGCACAACCCACCGAAGCGCTTGTTGGAAAAATATACCGCCGAAGGACGCCCGGAGTCTCTTGCGAAATACTACGCGATGTGCGAATGGTTCGATGAAACCTGCGGCCAGTTGGTGGACCATATCGATTCGAAAGGACTCGGTGAGAACACGATCGTGATCTACGTCACGGACAACGGTTGGATCCAACGCACGCAAGAGTCAAACGTGCCAAAGGATTGGAACAAGCCATTTGCGCCTCGAAGCAAACAGTCGCCATCGGAAGGTGGCGTGCGCACGCCTATCATGGTCCGCTGGCCTGAAACGATTGAGCCAGTGATGGATCAGGAAACCCTCGTTAGCAGCATTGATCTGGCTCCGACGATTCTCCAGGCGGCCGGGATTGAGGTTCCCAAGGCGATGACCGGGCTGGACTTGATGTCGGTCGCTCGTGGCGAGGCGCTCAACCGGGAGGCTCTCTGCGGTGAGATTTTTGCACACGATATCGCGGACATTGATGATCCGTCCAAATCGTTGCTGTACCGCTGGTGCGTGGTCGGCGATGAAAAACTGATCAAATGTTTCGACGGCCAGACCGGTCGAAATGGGGGAATTCACAAACACATGCAGGGAGACAAATCGACTCAGTTGTTTGATCTCAAAGTGGATCCTCATGAGACGAAGAACCTGTTCGAGGAGCGGCGTGAGAAAGCAATCTCGCTGGAGTCTTCGCTGACCAAGTTCTTTATGCGGCTTCCCGATCCGTGGGTTGATGATGAAAGTAAAAAGTTCACTCAGCAGGATCGCCTGCGTGGTTCGATCACGCCAGAACGTGCCTGGTGGGACTTGAAGCACTACCAGTTGTCAGTTCAGGTTGATCCGGAAGCAAGAACGATCAAGGGCTCGAACATCATCCGCTTCGAAGTGCTCGAAGAAGGTTCGACGATGCAAATCGATCTGCAGGAACCGCTTGAGATTACGAAAGTCGAGCATGAATCGGGTGAGTTGAGCTTTACCCGAAATGGAAACGTGTACTTGATCGAAATCGGCAAGCCGATCGCGAAAGGAACGAGCGATCAGATTCAGGTCTTCTACGAAGGCACACCTGTCGTCAGCAAGAATCCTCCGTGGAGCGGCGGTTTTTCCTGGCAGAAAGACAACAAGGGAAAGCACTTTATCGCCACGTCTTGTCAGGGAATCGGAGCCAGTATTTGGTGGCCGTGCAAGGACCATGGCTATGACGAACCCGATGCGGGGATGCAGATCAACGTCACGGTGCCCGAAGACTTAACAGCCGTCTCCAACGGGCGTCTGACGAAAACCGATCACGATGTTGATGGCAAAACGAAGACTTTTCAGTGGACAGTAACCCAGCCCATCAACAACTACGGCGTGAACGTAAACATCGGCAACTATGTGAACTTCAAGGACAAATACGACGGCGAGTTTGGCACGCTGGATCTGGACTACTGGGTGCTTGCGCATCAACGCGAAACGGCGGAGAAGCATTTCAAGGAAGCTCCGCGAACAATCGAAGCGTTCGAACACTGGTTCGGCAAATATCCTTTCTACGAGGACAGCTACAAACTGGTCGTCGTTCCGTATTTGGGCATGGAGCATCAAAGCTCGGTCACCTATGGCAACGGATTCAAAAATGGCTACCGCGGACGCGATCTCAGTGCGACAGGCGTTGGCCTGAAGTTTGACTTCATTATCGTTCACGAGTCCGGGCACGAGTGGTTCGGCAACAACGTGTCGATGAAGGATACCGCTGACATGTGGATCCACGAGAGCTTCACAAACTACAGCGAAAACCTGTTCGTTGAATATCACTTTACGAAGCAAGAAGCCGAAGACTATGTGATCGGCTGCCGCAGGAATGTCAGAAACGAAAGCCCCATCATCGGCGTCTATGGCGTCAACAATTCGGGTTCCGGCGACATGTACTACAAAGGCGGCAACATGATTCACATGATGCGGCACATTGTGAACGACGACGAAAAATGGCGTTCTATCCTACGCGGCCTCAATAAAGCGTTCTGGCATCAAACCGTAACGACACAGCAGGTTGAAGACTATCTCAGCGAGCAAGCCGGTTTCGATTTCAGCAAAGTCTTCGATCAGTATCTTCGCGGCACCGACATTCCGGTGCTCAAATACAGCATCAACGGCAAGACGCTGAAATATCGACTTGAGAAGGCCGTCGACGGGCTCAAGATACCGGCTCGAGCTGCTATCAACGGGCAGACGATTTCATTGGAGTTGAGCGGAGACGCTGCGTCGTTTGAGTTCGCTGATGAGATTGAAATGTTTGAGCTCGACCGAAACTTCTATGTCGAAACGCAGCTCGAAGAATGAGCTACAGGGATTTTCGCAAAGCCTTGAAGTCCGCTTCCGGATCAGTGATTCGCGCGGCCTGCATTCCTGCTTGCTGGGCAGCGAGTGATTCGGTCAGGCTTTCGCCGACGAACATGGTTTGCCACGGAGAAACGCCGGCGTGTTGCACAGCCAGCGAAAAGATTCCGAGGTTTGGTTTTTCGATGCCAACCTCAGAGGACAGCAGCGTCAGGCCTTCTTCGAAGATAGCGAAGTCGAAATCTTCTGGCAGGAGCCGTTGCAAATCATCGCGAGTCAGATTTCCGGTGTTGGAGATCAGCCCGACGCGAATCTTTTTCTCCTTGATTGCACGAACACAATCCAGTGCTCCCGGAAGCCAGCGTTTCTTGCTGATGAGAGTGTCGCCAATGTCAAAGAATACGACTTCGATTGCCATGATTGATTCTTGTGATCTGGAGTGTGTATGAAAAAACCCGCTGTCGAAAAACAGCGGGTTTTGATCTGTTGAAATGTCTGGAGTTAGTCCAGGAAGCCAACCAGTTCCTGGCTGCGGCTTGGTTGCTGCAGCTTGCGAACGGCTTTGGCTTCGATCTGACGGATACGCTCACGCGTCACCTTGAAGATGTGGCCGACTTCTTCCAGCGTGTAGCTGTAGCCATCGCCCAAACCGTAACGAAGTTTGATAATCTCGCGTTCACGATAGCTCAACGTTTTCAGGACATCCTGAATCCGACCTTTGAGCATTTCCTGCGACGCACCGATCGATGGGCTTTCGGCTTCACCGTCTGGCAGAAGATCGCCGAAGTGGCTGTCTTCGCTGTTGCCGACCGGACGATCAAGGCTGATCGGATAGCGGCTCATCGCGAGTACGCGGCGTGCTTCTTCGACAGTCGTTTCGCTGCGACGTGCGACTTCTTCGAGAGTCGGCTCGCGGCCAAGTTCCTGAAGCAGTTGACGTGAAACCGAACGCACGCGAGACATTGTCTCAACCATGTGAACCGGAATACGGATCGTACGGCTCTGGTCGGCGACAGCGCGGGTAATCGCCTGTCGAATCCACCATGTGGCGTAAGTACAGAACTTGAAACCACGACGGTATTCGAATTTGTCGACCGCACGCATCAAGCCAGCGTTGCCTTCCTGAATCAAATCCAGGAAGCTCAAACCACGGTTGCGATACTTCTTGGCGATCGAAACCACCAGGCGAAGGTTACCTTCGGACAGTTCGCGTTTGGCTTTCTGGTAGCGACTGTAAACGTCACGCAGAAAGTTGCATCGGTTCCGCAGGCTGCTGGGCGTTTCCTGGCAGGCCAGAAGAATACCACGCATTTCCTGAACCCAAGCTTCACGCTCGTCCGCAGGCTTCTTTGTTTTCTTGTGCTTGTTGATTTTGCTCTGCAGTTCATCCACACGTTCGCTGAAGTCTTCGATCATGCGAATGTGGTTTTCGATTCGCTGGGTACGAAGTCCCAGTTCTTCGATCAGGCGAACGCAGCGACGACGACGACGGCCCAAATTCTCCCATGCTTCGTGGCGTTTCTTGGCCGAAGCAGTTTTGGAGTAGGCGGTCAGGAAGTCGTGACGATTTTGCTTGAGCAGGATCGACAACGTTTTCAGGTTGTGGCCGATGCGTCCGAGAATCTGTTCTTTCTCAAGACGATCCGTAACGGAAACCTGAACGGTACGATCGAACGGCAACTCGCCGCGGTAGACTCGAACCAGCGTCTTGTAAGCAGCCTTGATGACGTAATCTGATTCCAGCAAACGTGTGCGGAACTGACGACGTGTGTCTTCGATGCGTTTGGCCAGCGTGATTTCTTCCTGACGGGTCAGCAAAGGAATCTCACCCATCTGCGTCAGGTACATGCGTACCGGATCGTCCGACCAGCCCTCTGACTCGTCGATGCCAGTGAACTCACTGGCCTTGGGGTCAGGAACAGGTTGAACTCTCGTTTCATTTGTGGGCGCTGCCGGATCCGCTTCGGCGATAGCTTTTTGAATGCCATCGTCAGGGACTCGTGTTCTTGTTGCTTCGCCGTTAAATTCTTCGATAAGGGTATCGTACAATTTTAACTCCGCCGGGATGGATATAAGGTTGATTGGGACGAATTGAGGGTTGTGGACAAAAATGGTTCATGGCAACGCCACACCCCACTACGTCGGGGAGCCACCGCTCATCATCGTTTTTGAAACTTCCTGGTCGCTTTTATTTTGGTTGATCTGTCAGGAACGCAAATCCGGCAGTCCTTGGCCGAACGTGTTACGCTGCATGTACGATTGTGTTCGCGCAGAGGTACTCAGTTTTCTTCCCATCTGACGTCCGAACAATCCAGTCGTCATCACCTATCCGTCAAGCGGCTTCGTCCTTGATGCGGTGACCTTGCTTATTCCTTTTCATGCAGACGGTCTCATGTTCCGCATGTGGATCGTCCGTCACATAGACACTCAAAAAATGGAGTGTGAGCAGGCACATTCCGGGTCAGCTGTAGTAACAGCGTGAGCGATGTTAACGGCAAAGGAATTTTAACTCACGCAATCCTGGGGTCCAGTCTTTTATCTCTGGGACCCCCATTTTTCCCAAATGAGAATCGCTTTCGGCCGACAAGTTGGGCACAAAGTTTGCCTCAAGCAACTCATCGGAAAGTGGCTCAGGCAGGGTCATCGCGAACCCGATTTACCGGACGACCGTAATGTTCGAAATGACCCTTGGACTGCATCTTCCATCATCTGTCTGGATTCGGCACCGTGAGTTCAACAAAGAGACAATTGCCAAACGTGAGGGTTCGGTTGGAAGTCAAAGCAGGTTAGAATCAGAGTTTCACATTTTCGCGAGTGAATCGGAATTTTTGGATTCACAATCTGACGAAGAAATCACCGACGTAGGACACCTTGCTAATGGCTGCTCGATATGCGTATGAATGTCCCGAATGTCATTCGACGATTGAGCTTTCGACGACTCAGGCGGGCCAGCAATTAACGTGTGCTGGATGTTCAGCGGTGATTACGGCACCCAAGCTGGGAGTCATCAAGGGGCTTCCTGCCGTTGGTGGCCAATCCGCGACACCGGCAAGACAGGGCCGGGCACCAAAGTCCGGGTCTCCGTTGAAAAGCTGGCTCTTCACGGGAGGCCTTTTGCTGGCAGTCCTCGGCGGGATCGCAGGCTCGGCGGCTCAGTATCGAGCCAATGAGTTCAGAGTCGACATCGATTTCGACGCCGCAGTGGCAAAGGAAATGGACCTGATCGACTCACATTCTCCTGCCGAAATCTACGGGATCGCGGTCGAATCCACGAAAGACAGCTTTGCGCTTGAGTACAGTGAAGTTCCTTACCGGACGAGCAACATCAAAAGTGGAATCATTCAATGGGTCGCGTGGACGTGCTTCGGCGTCGCGGGAGTCGGCCTACTGATGCTGCTGGGATCGTTCTTCGTCAAAAACCAATAGCGAGTTTGTAGCCACTCCATTTTGTCGGACACTTCGTCTCAAGAAGCAGGTTTGCTGTTCGGCTCTGGCGTAACTCCAAGGCCACATTGGCTGGATTTCAAAACCCTTTTGGATATGCAAGCGTCGTACTGGCTTAGTTGGACTTTTTGCTGACCGTCAATTTTACGGCGTCGAACTTCGCCGTTCCGGTGGCTCCGAACATTCCAATTCGAACGATGGCGTCCTTGGTCGCGATAGGAACGCGAATGGATTTCATTTCCAGCTTGTGCCAGTCTTTGTTGAAGGAAAGCGGATCAAGCACCGCATCTTTCAGGTGCCGGCGGTCTTCGTCGTAAAAGCTGATCATGGCGACAGGGATGTCCTCGTTGTAGATGCCGCGTTTGACGTTTTCGAGTTTCAGGTGAGCTTCAAAGTCAACCGCGGATACGGACCTGCCGTCGATCGCAAAGCCCTGCATCACGTGAGCATGCTGGCCCGGCACATCGTTTGAGAATTTGACGTAGTGTTCTCCCGAAGGAGCCTCGTCACCGGCAATCAGCTCCAGACGGCGTTGGTAGTACCATCCTTTGACGAATCCTTTTTCATCGAGCCCTTCCTCGAAATCAAAATTCAGGATCTGGGGATCGGTCGGATCAGGTTTGACTTTTCGTGCGTCTTCTGCGGCGCCGGTCATGGGGACAAACAGGGTGGGGCGGAGAGCTTCCGTCACCAGCTTGCCATCCTTCTTGATCATCAGATACAGCGTTTGCTGATGGCGTTGTCCCATCGGCACGATCAGCAAGCCGCCTTCTCTAAGTTGATCGACAAGTGGCTGCGGCACATCTTCAGGCGAACAGGTAACAATGACTTTGTCGAACGGAGCATGTTCTTCCCAGCCTTTGTAGCCATCGCCGATCTTGGTGAACACGTTCTCATATTTGAGCTTCTTCAAAACTTTGGCTGCCCGTTTCCCAAGAGCTTCAACAATTTCGATCGAGTAAACTTCTTTGACCAGCGGGCTCAAGATCGCGGCTTGGTACCCGCTGCCCGTGCCAATTTCCAGCACGCGATCGGTTGGTTGAGGATCCAACATCTGCGTCATGTAAGCAACGATGAAGGGAGAAGAAATCGTTTGGGCTGAACCGATTGGCACGCCGGCATCCAGGTAAGCCCGAAATTGGTCTCTTCGCAGCACGAATTCGTGACGCCGCGTTTGCAACATTGAGCTCAGCACCCGCTCATCGGTGACGCCGGCCTGTCGAACGGCTGTCTCGACCATGTAGTGCCTCGCTCGAGTAAACTTGGGGTCTTCCTTGCTTCTCGTTTGCGCTTCAAGAGTCGAGCTACAGATTGCGGTCACTATAAAAACGACTGAGCAGAAGAGATGGATTCGTTGGTTCATGATTAAGTCCGCCTGGAAATTGCTGCCGGTCTGTGCATTATAGTTCATCGCAATTACATTGATCCAACATGACAAATCGACGAACATCTGGCATTTCTGGACTTTTTGAGCGTTTCCCGTGGCTGGAAACAGCCGCGTTCGTCGCTCCTATGGTCGTGCACATGCTCGTGCCGACGCTAACTGACATGTTTTTCGACGAGAGCGACGCTTCCGTCAAAGCAACCGCCTACACGGTCTCAGTGGCGGCTCAGATCGTCGCTGCGTTGATCTTGTTTGTGCTTTTCGTCCGAGTCTGGTTGGACCATTTCAAGTTCCGTTTATCTGCCCTGGCAGTCGTGGTCGGCGTGGTTGGATACGTCTTGTGGGTCTGGATTTGCGGATTGCACCCCGAGCGACAGTTTCTGTCGCTGTTCGGATGGCAGGAGTTCTGGCCGACGCGAACGGCATTCGACCCGTTCACGGAAATCGAAAGCAGTATGCATCGCAACCTGTTCATGGTACTGCGATTCACAACGCTGGCCTTGATCGTGCCGGTGGCTGAAGAACTGTTCTTGCGCGGGTTTCTGGTGCGCTGGATCGAAGACGTTGACCTGAAGTCCGTCCGTTTCGATAACCTTGGTTGGCCAGCGATTCTTGCCCCAACGGTGTGCAGCGTCCTGACACATCCGGAAATCGCAGCCTCAATTGTCTGGTTCAGCCTTGTCACGTGGCTGATGATTTACACCAAAAGTTTTTGGAACTGCGTCGTAGCTCACATGGTGACTAACTTGTTGCTGGGAATCCACGTCGTTGTGACGGGTGCGTGGGAACTGTGGTAGCCGATTCGCTGATCGCTTCGGACTCGCTCGCAGGAGCCGTCTGAATGTTGTTCACGATTCCGGCAATGAAAAACAGCAGCGTATTCAACATCGGCATAATTGACGTGTCGTGAAACATGCCGTTGACGCTGTAGCCGAGCAGCATCGCGCCGAGTAGCAATCCGAACTGCCGATGAGCCAGTGATTTTTTCTGGTCCAGCCACAACACCCAGGCCGACCGGGCCATCACGCCCAGCATCACCATCAACAGCATCAGTCCGGCCAGTCCCAGTTCTGTAAGGTACGCCAGGAACACGTTGTGTTGTAAGTAGCCTCTCGTTTTTGAAAGCTGTTTTCCCGTGTACGCGTCCTGCAGATAGGGATACTTTTCGCGTGCATACTGCCCGAATCCACATCCCAGCATCGGGCGGTCTTCGAACATACGCATGGCAACCGAAAAGAACAGCGGTCGCAGTTGAGCGGACTCGGACATCTGCGAAGCCGAAACATCTTTGTCGCGTTTAAACGACAGGACTTTGTCACCCACAACAGGAAACAGCAGGATCGCTGCAAGTGTTCCAACGATCACCAATGTTCCCTTCTGGGACTGCGACGTCGTCAGCCACATGCCCACGCCGCTGACAAGGATCAGCGTCATCCAGACGCTTCGTGTTAGCGTTGCGTAAATTCCGATGGCGACAATCGCCGACGCCCCAAGGATCAGGAATCGGACTCGCTGGCTCGATCGCGGCCACCAAAACCAGATGCAGCAGAATCCGATGACCTGAAAAACTCCATTGGAAACCGGATTGAGAAATGGGCCTCTCCCGCGTCCAAAGAACTCGCGAGTACTTGAGTTCACGATGTAGCCAGGAAAAACGATCGAGTGGAATTGCTTGACTTCGGCGATTCCTGTGAGCGCCAGATAAACACCGAATCCGCCGAGAGCAAATGTTACGACTGCCAAGTCCAGACGGCTCATTTTCGCCGTTCTGACCACCAGATACAAAGCCAGCGGCATGAGGTAGAAGAACAGCAATCGCGACAGCGGCAGGTTGTTCGAGAATTTGTAGTCGTGCGTAAACGTGCTGAAAAACAGGATGCCCACGACGCCGAAAATTGCAACATCCATACTGTTGGGCGAACGCAGGTTTTCGCGATTGATCAACCAGCTCCAGGCAGCAAGCACCAACAATCCGCCAAGCAGCAAGCGATCGATCGTGATGGGGATCGGGCCGCCGGAAGCATGAAAGAAGTCATGGCCAAAGACCGATCCGGTCAACACGACACCCAACGCGGCCAAATGCAGCGGGCTGAACTTCTGCAGCTCTGAAATGGGTATCTTCACGCGCGCCAAAGCCAACGTCCAAACGATGGCGACAAGGAGCAGAAGAAAGACGATGAGTGGCACGGGGCTGCAGGGCCGAAGGATCGATAGTTCCGGTCTGCTTTGCGCACGACCACTGTCTACGCTATCGACCCTGGCGCCGTGACCCGCTGAGGCAATAGGTCGCCAACGGAAAAATCAGATGATTCGTAACAACCGCGCAGGTTGGTGGACTTCCGTTGCAACCGCCTGGCTCTACTCCGTTCGACCCGACGCTATTCGACCCGGAATTTTAGCGGCGGATCGAGCGACGCGGTTTTGTTCCCGTAAATGTCTTCAACAAGAGCATGCAGGACGTATTGGCCGGCAGGCAGATCACCCAGCGTCACCGGCATGTACATGTAAAAATCGCGTCGTCGTTTCCGAGCGACGTCATCGACGGTTGGAAACTCAGCCTGCTGCACGACTTTGCCGTTGGCATTGTAGATCGCAAAGCTCCCGCGAAGACGCGTGCGGAAATCGTTTCCAGTCGCTGTTTGGCTTTCGATGGTCTTGTGATTTTCTACTTCGCAGTAAACCAGCATCTTCTGACCGGCAGAGAACGTGGTTGAGGGAAAAGTCCGGAACTGACCAAAGCCAGTGATCTCGGTGCAGAACTGTCCCGACGTCACTTTCAGGCTGGCGATCGATTCAAGTTGGGCCACCGCGCTGCGAAGATGTTCGAGGGTTTCGTGAGCCGTCTGGTGTCGATGGTAGTCCGTCACCGCCTGATTTTCTCCAGCGGTTGAACTCAGCATCGTCGTGATGGCTTCGAGTTGATGTTGCCAGTACTGCGATTCGTTTTCGGAGTAGTCGGCTGTTCCCGGAGACGCTTCGACCTGTTCCATTTGGCCGCGAAGTGCCTTGAGCAATCGCAAATTGACCACACTGGCGTCCGAGGGCTGATTCATTCGATTGAGCCGAACTTCGGCCAGTTCAATGGCTTCATCGAGTCGTGATTTCCACGTGACGGCATTGAGCTCCATCAGCGTCGATATTCCAACCGGCGGCACGTTGCTGGTCGAAGTACCGCTGTCGATGGTGCGACTTGAGATCGGCAGTGCCGCGACGTGCGCGACCGCTGGATCGGTTTCCGGAGGAGCCTGTAGATCAACGGGCTGGCCGAACTCGGAAGACGCCGCGATGATTTTGTCTGGGACCGCGTCTGGAATGACTGCTGGCGGAATCGCCATCGGAGCCACAAAGTCTCCGCCGGGAGTTGCTGGTGCGGCAAAGTCATTGTTGGTGAAAAGTGGCTCGCCGTTCTCAGCGTCGTCGATGACGTCATGTTCACAGCCCGCACAGCTTTCCGAGCCACATCCGGCGCAGACGCTGGAAACGGTCGTGTTGGAGACCGCCTGGATTTTGAAATCGTTGTTCGATTCGGGCGGAGTGGTTTCTGCCGTTGGAATCGTCATCGCAGTGAGTTCGCGTTGCACGTCCTCGGCAACAGCGATCGCGTCTTCGATGATTTCTGCAGGAATGTAGGCTTCCGCCGCTTCGGATTCCTGTGTCCTTGCAACCAAATAGCTGGCGGAAGTCTGCGCCAGTGATTCGTCGACGACAGGCTGGCCCGGGAAGTCGTGTTCGGGAACTTCTGCCTGAACGTTTGGTTCAACGTTCGTTTGGGCGACTTCCATCGCCGTTGCTGGAGTCATTTCTGGAGCCGTCGCTGGTTCTTCAACAGCGTCAACGACAATGATTTCTTCGGAAACGAAAATTGGTTCGGGCGGAGCTGGAGCTGGAGTGACCTCAGGCGTGGACGTTTCATTGTCAACGACCTCAGTAGTCGATTCAGTAGTCGATTCGGATGCCGTCTCTGGAGCAGCGGATTCAACGGCTGGAGTTTCCATCGCGGGCGAAGTTTCCATCGTTGGCGGCGAGGCAGTCTCAGCAGAGTCGCGGGCAATCGGTGACAGCAGACGGTTTGCGGCGACGCTGGCGATGTCCGTTGCGGAAGTCACAGCACTCAGTCCGGACGCGGAGTCTTCTTTGCGAAGCGGCGCCAACGGTCCAAACGATCCCAGTGGGTTGAACGAGTTGTCCGCCACGGAGCCCGTATTTGTCGGTGCTGCGTCAAGGATTCGGTCCACAATCACGTCAGCTTCGATTTCCTCGCTGGCCGTTTGCATTGGACGCAGTGTGCCTTCGAGGATGGATTTCTTGGTGCGTGTGCTGGGGTTAAACAGCATCGGTTGGAGTGGCAGCAAAAGCGAGTCGGCATCGCCAAAGGGAGTTAGCGGACTCTCGCCAGCCAGTTCGTCTTCGGCCAGTTCGGAGGTTGATTCGTCCGATGTGTTGCTGGGACGAAGAAAGTTCGCAGTTGAAAAATCAATGTCGTCGCGAGCGAAGTTGACTGGAACGCCTTCCATGTCATCGGCGTTGGCAAGTAGCTTGATGCTGTTGGTGCCAGTCGCAGCAGGCTGCGGCGCCGGTTCGGTTCCCGCAATCGCATCGGATTCCTTTGCTTCAGATGGCGCTTCAGACGCGGAGTCTTCGTCGGTGGGTTCCTGATTGCTTGCTTCCTCAACCATGTCGTCGGTGTCAGTATCCGCTTCGATCTCATAGCTGACTTGAGCGATCTGGAAATCAGATTCGGTGTATTCGGCTCGCTCCGCCGCATCGGCAACGATGTCTTGCTGTCGCGACTCAAGTTCGTTTTCGAGTTCGGCGGCTTCATCGGCAAGCTGTTGGGCGAGTCGAACTTCGTCCTGTCGATCCAGTATGTCGTTCACTGGCGGCTGTTGCGTTTGCTGACGCTGGGCCAACGATTGCGGTTGAGGGATCGGCTCAAAACTGGCCTGTTTCGAAAGCTGTGAGCATCCTGACAGAATGATCGACGACGCAGTCAGCAGCATCACGACCAACAGGAAGTAATGCACTCCAGCGGTTCGACGGACGGATGGGTTTTGACGGGCAGTAATCGGCTTGCGCATTGTCGCACTCGTACGAAAAAATTGCGTATGGAGTGCGGGAGATTAGAGAAATGCCCAATGGCCGGCAAGGCGATTCTCGATCGTGCTGGTGCGTGAAATGTTCGTTGCCAGTCCGCCAATTTCTGGGGGTGGCTGGGCATCATGCAATGCGTTCTGGCCAGCAAATTTCGCTGGGCTTGGCGAAGAAGCTCGTGCGTTGATTCATCCCGGAATGGTTGACCCGCAATCGGTTGCCTACGAGCTAGCAGCTCAAGCCGATCCCGGAAAACGCTTTGCATGAGCTTCCATCAACGCTTCGTTGACGTCGAATAAATGGACCAGCAACGCCGCTCGAGCCCACATTCCGTTGCGGGCCTGACGAAAGTACATCGCTCGGGGATCCGAATCGAGCTCTGTCGGAATCTCGCCAATGATGCTGTCACGAGGGAAGGGGTGCAGGATCGGAGCATAGGATTTCATGCTGTCAACTCGCTGTCGGTTTAGCTTGAACGGTGACAGGTCAATCGAATCGATCTCAGCCTCGGTCGTGTCCGAATTGTGCTCGCGCTGAATCCGTGTCATGTAAAGACAGTCGATCGATTCAAGAATCGGAGTCCCATCGACGGTGTCCTCAAGTGATTCAAACTCTTTGACTTTGACGCCCGCCGTTTCCAGCAGAGACTTCAGATCGTCGTCAACTCGCAACTCATCATGCGGCGGAGTGATGAAGTACATCGTCACGTTCGAGTACTGCGAAAGTACCGTCGCCAGAGACCGCACCGTTCGCCCACGTTTGATGTCTCCGCAGAAAGCGTACACTTTGTTTGCGGCTCCGGTCGTCAAACCTGGGTAGTCCGATTGCAGGCTGCCCAGCCGCGAGGGACGCGACAGCGAATTTTCGTCGAAGTCAAACGTTCGCAGGATCGTGTACATGTCCAAAAGAGCCTGTGTCGGATGTTCGTCGCTTCCAGCACCGGCATTGACGATCGGTACGCTCCGCCGATCTGTTCGCTCAAGGTCGTTCATCATGTAAGCACAGACTTCGGCGAAGTTGGCGATCTGCGAACGCATGATGATCACGTCGAAGTAGCTACTGAACATGCGAACCGAATCCGT
The DNA here is from genome assembly GCF_008087665.1 of Mariniblastus fucicola. GTDB lineage: Bacteria > Planctomycetota > Planctomycetia > Pirellulales > Pirellulaceae > Mariniblastus > Mariniblastus fucicola. Next base: position 5,750,905 of record NZ_CP042912.1, on the reverse strand, counting down.
CCGGGATTCGCGTTTGACTTCGGAAGACATCTTCGGGTCGCGGACTTCGTTGCACGTGATGCCCAGAATTTGGCAAGCGGCCATGAACGAAAGAAACGTACGCGTCGATGGCTGGGTGAAGTACAGCATTGCCCGCCGGTTCGGCAGCAAGTTACGAAGGTCGGCATTGCCTTCGCGGTCGCGTGCCAAACGGCGAATCATGTCGGCGCTGCGGCAGAGTCGATCCAGTAACTCGATCGATAACTGACTGCCGAAAATCAGATGCTTCAGGCGGCCATGTCGTTGAAATTCCTGATCGCGTTCTTCAGGAGTTCGATTGAGCAGATGCTGGAATTCAGGAAACTCGGACATACTTCATGGCTAGTTAAGTGACTATTTCGCCAAATGGTAGCCGGTATTGCGGAAAGTAAAACCCGTTTGCGTTCCTGAAACCGCAAGCCGGTTCGCATGGATCCGGCAGTCAGAAGTCGCAATTGCTATGATGTGAAAGCCAAAGTTGCCTTGCCGAAATTGTCATTTATGGAAGAAGTCGACGTGTCTCAGTCATCGACCGAACAGCAAGGTTCGTCTGAGGGGAATCCGACGACCCGGAAGCCATCCTTTCGGTTGCGGTTCGGGCTGAAGACTTTTCTTGCATTTGTGATGCTGGCAGGCGTGTTTTTCGGCGTCATCTATCCATCTATAGAGCGAGCCAAAAATGAAAGCGATGCGATTTCACAGCTAACATCGCTTTATCCAGCGGATTATTCGAAACCTGAATTTCTGTACGACTATGAAATGGACGGCGACGATAAAAAATCACCGGCGACACCAGCATGGGTGCGGATGATTCTGGGAGAGCATTGTTTTTCGACCGTAAAGAGTGTGCGAATTATCGGCGGCGTGAACGACAATGTCGAGAGTTTTGAGGATGTCGTTTCCCATTTGTCGAAGTTCAAAAATCTTCAAGAGCTTGCTGTCGATGGTTTGGGATATCGCAAAGACGCTGATTTCTTTGAGGACTATCCGGACTTGCGTGTGCTCAGTTTGAATTCGTGGTCAGACCTCGAGGACCTTTCGGGACTGAAAGATCTGAACAAGCTCGAATCGCTTGATCTTTCGATGACCAGTATTCGTTCCATCGCTTCGGTTGCTGACTGTTCCGGAATGAAATCGATCCAGCTGACGGGATGTGAGTTGCTTGAAGATATCGAGTTGGTTGCCGGCATGCCAGATTTGGCGATATTGGAGCAGAGCTATTGCTCGAAGGTAAAGTCGCTTGACTACCTTGATCGCTTTGAGAATCTCGAAAATTTCGGATGCAGTGCCAGTGAACACGTCAAGAGTTTTGACGTTTCACTGATTGCAAAAAACAGGAACCTGAAATCGCTTATGCTTTCAGGGTTCGTGTCTTTTGAAAACATCGAACTGCTAAACGAGTTTCCGAACCTCGTACATCTAAGGCTCGATCATTGTCGAGGATTTGAGCAATTGCCCTCCCTCGCAAAATTGACGAAATTGAAAACTGTAATACTCCAGAATTGCGACTCACTCAAAAGCCTGCACGGCATCGGTGATTCGGGAGCACTTACTTCGCTGACGCTTTTCGGCTGCAAGAACCTGGAAGACATCACGCCGGTGTCCGAATTTGCTGGTATCACATCGTTGGATCTGCAAAGCTGCAACCTTGTCGACGATTTCCGTCCTGTTTCCACGATGAAATCGCTAAAGAGCATCAGGCTTCAAGGGACCAACATCAAAGACCTAGACATGCTCAAAGGACTAAAACTTCAAGGAGTGTTTGTCATGAGCTGTCCCAATCTCGCAGACATTAGCGGGCTATCTGGAATTGATGAGCACGCTTCTGTGTGGATACAGAGTTGTCCCAAAATAACCCAGGAAATGGCCTTCGATGTGGGAGACGAGACCGGAGTCCTCATTCAGCTATTTTGAAACCTGAAATTTGAAACAGGTACGCTGATTGCAATCCATGCTCATTCACGGAACAGGACTGGCTCTGGAAGTCGAACCTGTTACCGACCTGAAAAACTGACGTTCGTCGATAGAGTTTTACCCGCTACCGGCTGGTGAACATTTTCAGATTTCATGACCAGTTTCTTTGCTTCCAGGATTCCAAGTCGCATTCCGGCATCTTCCTGATCCGAATTTGCCAAGCTTGAAGATTTGGCAACTTCGTGAACCAGCACGTCTGCCTTGACGCCGACTTCACTGATTGCATTTCCGTGAGGCGAGTAGAATTTTGCAGTCGTCAAGCGAACGCCGCCGCCGGAGATGTTCAACGGGAAGATTCCTTGAACGCTTCCTTTGCCATAGCTCTTTTCGCCGACGATGATGCCTCGCTTGTGATCGCGAATCGCGGCTGCAAAAATTTCGCTGGCACTGGCTGAATTTCCATCGATCAGAACGATCAAAGGCATTCTCCAGGTACTCGCCGTATTGGCGCGGTGTGTGTAATCTTCCATCGGGTTGCGTCCGCGAGTCGAAACGATGACTCCGTCGTTGACGAACTTGTCCGCGATGTCCACAGAAGCCTGCAGTAGTCCTCCGGGGTTTCCGCGAACGTCGACGATCAGGGAACGCATGCCCTGACGATGAAGCTTCCAAAGAGCTGCGTCAAAGTCGCGAGGAGTCGTCTTTTGAAAGTTGGTCAATCGAAGGTAGCCGACTCCTGCTTCGCGATCGACGATGCTGACATCTTCTACGCTTGGGATTTCGATACGTCGACGTTCCAGTCGCATTTTCTGATGGCTCTGGTTTCGAGCAACCGTCAGTTCGACGAACGAGTTCTCTGGTCCACGCAACATGTCAGCGGCTTTCTCGCTTCCGATTTGCTCGACCGAGTTTCCATCGACGGCGATAATGTGGTCGTCCTTCGTCAGCCCGTGAACGTCAGCAGATCCGCCTTCGATAACACTGACAATGTGCAGATGATCTTCATTCGTACGAAGCTCTACCCCCAACCCGACAAAATTGCCTTCGATCTGAGACATCGACTCACCATATTGGCTGGCCGACATGAATCCAGAATAAGGATCGAGTGCTGAAATGGCTCCGCAAACGAACTCATAGACCGTTGCCTGACCCCGCAAGCCAATCCGCTGTTCGAGCGATTTGGCTGTTTTGTGAGCGACCAGATAGGCGTCGTGTCGAGAGCTAACAGTGGCCGATTTGAGGTCTTCGCGTGTTTGCAGAATCGCGTCGCGAATCTGTGTTTCAGAAATGCCTGGCAAGTTCGCGTCGCGGAACTCAGGATCCATCATCGCGATCTCAAGGCTGGTCAAACCAAAGCTCGCCAGCTCGGACCAGTTCGGCGTGTCGACGTAGTAGGACTGAATTTTGGCAAGCACTTCTGCGTATACGGTCAACGCCGCAGAGGTCTCGCTGGTTTTCACAGTGCGGATGAAACTGCTGTCTGAATAGCGTCGCTCAAGGTCGAAGTGCAATCGTGCGACCGAGCGGCGGCGTTGAATGTTTTTGTCGACCGGATGCTTGCGGAGAAACTGTTGGTAGAGCCCGAGTGCGTCTCCCCAACGTCCGCTCTTTTCGAGACTGCGACCTTCGGTGAGCGTCGTCTTGGCATCAGAAGCGTTGGCGGTTTGTTGAGCCGAAGCGCTCACTGCCGGCAACAGCAAGGCTGAAGTCAACAAGATTACCAGTGCGTTCAGAAGTGAACGAATCATCCGGGTGTTTTCCATGGGAGTGCCAATCTGCAAGGGGACTTTGGCTTTCCCGTTCGCTACGTGTTTTGGGAGCGACGCGAACAGGGACCAACAGTCTGGTCAGGTTACGGCACAATCCAAAACGTGCCGTAGAAGGATAAATCATGCTTACACCGCAGTCAAAAAAACGCTTTCGTTTTTCATCCGCGTCATCCTTACAATCCGCCAAGCCATGGAAAGAAACAGCGATCAATACGATCACTCGGAAAAGGCTGCTTGCGCGTTCGTTCGGTTCGTCCCTGAGGCTATTGATACGTGCAGAAAAATTTTTGGTTCGTGAAGATTACAGTTTGTAAAATCGGCACAGATTAAGTCGCGATTCTCTGCGGTGTGGAGTTCCAGTCTGCAATCGCGCGGTTGTATTTTACAGAATGATATGTCGCTGAGCTCTTTGCTCGGTCCATTGCATTTCGATGAGCCAATGTTTTGTGCACGATAGCAGACAACGGTTCGCTCATGTTATGAAACAAGGTACTTCCAGCATGTAGCGGCGCATGAAAAAGCTCCGGCGAAAACCGGAGCTCTATGTGTGTCTCGAATTCGTGAGGACGCCTAAACGATCGAGTTCGGAGTCGCGGTCGGAGCACCGATGATCATGTTCGGCATCGGAACTTTGGCATTGCCGTTGCCGTTGCCTTTGGCTTCCGCAGCCGCCAGCGCCGCGTTGTCCCGAGCAATCTCCTCGGCCGTTCGGCGACGACGTCGCTTGCGTTTCTTGGCCGCCCACTCCTTGGTTACCATTTCGAAAACGTCCGGCGTTTCGTATCGAACCACGGCACGTGATTCCGGGATCGGCCCAATCAGGCCTTTGAAAACGGGCATGCCGCGAAGCGTCAGGTCGGTGCTGCAGTCGTCGATGCCGACTTGCTCGTGCGCTTTCTCAATTTCTTCGAAGGTATCGAAGTCACGCGATCGAGTTGACCCGTCAGAAGCAAGTGAAACGACGCGAATGATTTTGTTTGCCATGATGAGTCCCCAGGATGAGATAGCTTCAAACCCAGTGCCCCATATCCTTGTGGGGAATTCGACTCCTTCGATGCACTGTCCATCGATATCGATCGGCCCGCAACGGGTCGAAACTGCTGGCATTTTTTGCTCAGCAGAATCACGGTCACGACTGTCACAACCCGGTGCGCTGCCAGAACGACCGCGAACGTTCAGCGTCAAGAAAAGCAAAAGTGTCGGTCGCGTTGAACAGGATGCGCCAATAATTCGATCCTGCCGCCAACCGGCGGGCTGCCCCGACGAACCTACGTGACGGTAAACCGCTCAGGAAAGAAAGCGGTCAGAATGTGAACAACGACGGTCGCGATCGCGCAAATCACAATCGCGATCACCAGCAACGCAAAGATCGGGCTGAGAAATCGCAGCATGGCTTTTACCAAATCGTCGGTCTCGAATCCCAACAGCGAAATCATCAACAGGCAACCGACCACGGCCAGCACCACCAGCGTGACGCCTCGGCTGGCCCCGTCGTAATCGCTACGGCTGGGCGCCATGTGGCCTCCAACGCAAAGCACCAGGTAGGTGAACAGCCAGAACTTCCATGAAACCAGATGAGCCGGCGAAAGCAAGTCGGCCAACAGCGACTTCACACTCGCGAAGATCATGCCCGTAAAAGATGTCTGCTCAACCGCGTCGACGCCCTGGGTAAATCCTGCGCTGGTAATCATGTTCGACACGGCATCGGGATAGAAGAACCACAGCAATCCGGCTAACGCTGCCGAGCCTCCGATCAGAGGTGCGATCCCGATGAAAAAGTTGCCGACTTCCTCGAACCAGTTTCCGGTATTCCACGAGTGCCGCACAAAACCAAGTCGCCCGGAACGTTTGTCGGGCTCGAAGAGCGCCATCTCAAGCACGCGGTGGCGAAACACCTTGCACAGCACCCAATGGCTGAGCTCGTGGATTGGCGTCCCCAACCAGCCCGTCCACAGGACGCTCCTCCAACCAAATCGGCTGGCCAATCGGACCTGAATCAGGTGCTCGAGAAAATGGATCAGCACCGTAAAAAGAACAAATGGAGCGACCAGCACGAGCAGCAACCAGAAAGTTTGCCCAATGATCTCCAGCACCCCGCGCAGCGTTTCGCTTGCGGGGAAAGCGGCAATAAAAAAGTGCACTTGGCTCATGGGGTGACGGCTTTGATCGCGAAAGTTTGGTTCAATGGGTTTGGTGTGGTCGTGGCTGTGTCGTCCAAAACTGATTCGGCCGTTCTCATGTTTTTGTGCTTTGCTTTGGCCTGCGATTTCGCAAGCATGCGCAGGAAAGCGTCCAGCACAGCAACGGTCGGCTCAGTTTCGACACACCAGTCAGGGCATCGTTGCCTTTCGAGGCAAAACTTCCAGTGGATCACAGTTGGACTCGGTGACAAAGCGTCTTGTTAGTCTAAAATTCTCGCTACGGCAATGTTGTTGCACTCCAGCCCTGACTTGAAATCGATGAACAAACCCAAAATTCGCATGCGCCGCGAGGACATTCGCCCCGACGAAAACCTGTGTGACTACTGCACGGCCAAGTGCTGCCGCTATTTTGCGCTTTCGATTGATACGCCGCGAACCGCCGCGGATTTTGACTATCTACGCTGGTACCTGCTGCATGATCGAGCGTCACTGTTCGTTGAAGGCACGACTTGGTACTTGCTGGTGCATACGACTTGCAAACACCTTCAGGACGATCACCGCTGTGGCATTTACGAGACTCGGCCGAAGATTTGTCGCGACTACACGACGCACGAGTGCGAGTACGACGACTCGTACACCTACGATTGGTATTTCGAAACGCCCGAGCAGATTGAAGAGTATGCCAACGCCCGCTTCAACACGCCCGAAACATTTCGCTCGCCAAAGCCGCAGTTGTCCGTGCTGAACTAGCGGTCGCCGATCCTGAACTGACGGGTGTCGCCAGTTTTGCTGCGTGAGCCAACCCAACGGTGTCATCGCCGGGCACTCAATCCATCATCAATATCGAATTCAATGTCAAACCTGATTACCCCCCGAACACTCCGTGGTTTTCGTGACTTTCTTCCGGAAGCCATGATCCCGCGCGAACGACTGATCGAAACCGCCAAACAGGTCTATCGATCCTACGGCTTTGTGCCGATCGACACACCGGCGCTGGAGTACTCTGAAATTCTCTGCGGCAAAGGTAGCGAAGAAACCGACCGGCAGATGTTCCGTTTCAATCATGGCAAGCACGACGTCGCCATGCGATTTGACTTGACGGTTCCACTGGCCCGATTCGTTGCCCAGAACGCGAACGAGCTTGGCATGCCGTTCAAGCGATACCACATCGCTCCCGTTTGGCGAGGCGAACGCCCGCAAGCTGGCCGCTATCGCGAATTCATTCAGTGCGATTTCGACACCATCGGCACGCGCTCGATCGCCAGCGACATTGAAACCGGTTTGGTGATCAATGATTTGATGCGAGCCATCGGGTTTGAGAAATTTTCCATCCGCGTCAACAACCGCAAAGTGCTCAACGGGCTGCTGGAGAAATCGGGCCTGGCTGAATCAAGCGTGCCGGTGCTGCGTGCGCTCGACAAGCTTGCGAAAATCGGGCGCGATGGAGTCGCCAAGGAGATGGCAGAGACGACTTCGGCGAGTCAGCCTCAAATCGATGAGATTCTGAAGCTTGCCGAAGTCACCGGTTCCAACGCAGAAGTCCTTGGGCAACTTGAACCGCTTTGCAGCGGCAACGAGCTGGCGGAAGAAGGGTTGTCGCAGCTAAGAGCCGTTATCGAAGCGGCCGGCGCGGTAGGAATTGGCGATGCGAATCTGCAAGTCGACGTTTCGATCGCCCGCGGGTTGGATTATTACACCGGAACGATCTACGAAACGTTTTTGGATGATCTGCCATCGATCGGCAGCATCTGTTCTGGAGGTCGCTACGACAATCTGGCTCAGCTTTACACCAAACAGGAACTGCCTGGCATTGGAGCGTCGCTTGGCCTGGACCGGTTGTTGGCCGCGATGCAGACTTTGGAAATGCTGCCCGCGACGCGAACGACGGCCGACGTGATGGTCGTTCAGTTTTCCAAAGATCATCTGCAAAGTTATCTGTCGATGGCCAATCAGTTGCGAGCAGCCGGGATCAAAACCGAAGTCTTCCCGGACGCCAAAAAACTGAACCAACAGTTCAAGTACGCCGACCGCCGTGGCTTCGACGCGGTGTTGATCGCGGGAGACGATGAGCTGGCGGCGAAGAAGGTTCAAGTCAAATGGCTCGCCGACGGGTCGCAGACCGAGTTGTCGACCGATGGCGATTGTGCTGAAGTTGTCGCCTGGTTGAACGAACGCTTGAAGTAGCGGCGGTTGCTGCTTTCCGTTGGCAGCTTGCCAGAAAGGCGGCGGTGGGAGCTACCACGACGACTATGATCCAACTCAATATCGAATCCAACGTCGCAACGCTCGCTCTCGCGGACTCAAAAGTCAACGCGATGAATATCGAATGGTGTCAGCTGTTTTCCGCACAGCTTGCTGAACTCGAACACGACGATAACGTTCGCGCCGTCGTGCTCACCTCAGCCGAGCGAGTGTTTTCCGCGGGAGTTGATCTCAAGCGTGTGGTCGCCGAAGAGCCGCAGTACGTGCAGCCGTTTATCGATTCATTATCAAAGTGTTTTCGTGACGCATTTGTCTTTCCCAAGCCGTTGGTTGTGGCGATCAACGGCCACGCCATCGCCGGCGGTTGTATTGTCGCCAGCTGCGGGGACTTTCGAGTGGCAACACCGCGAGCACGAATTGGTTTGCCCGAGTTGCGTGTTGGAGTTCCGTTGCCTGCGATTGCGATCGAAATTATCCGGCGAGTCGCCTCTCCGGTTGCGCTTCAGGCGATGCTCAATTCCGGCGCGAACTATCGAGGCAAAGCTGCCGTCGAAGTCGGTTTGGCGGACGAAATCGTAGAGAAAGAATCTTTATTGGAAGCAGCCCGCGAGCACGCTGATCTGCTTGCTTCGATTCCGCATGCGACGTTTCGACTGATGAAGCAGCAGATTCGCGAACCTTCGTTGGTTCAAGCCGATCGGCTGGAGGAGAAGTTTGGGCAGCAAGTTCGCGAAGTTTGGAACAGCTCGGAGATCCGCGCGATGATCGAACAGTACGCGGCGAAGCTGTAAGTAGGCAAGTCTGTCCCAGACTTGTATTAACCCACCCGCATGAGTCTGGGACAGACTCACCTACTATAGCGCCATGAGTCTGTGACAGACTCACCTACTCGTCGTCCAGCATCCGTTTTGTCAAACCGTCATACGCATCGATGCGGCGATCGCGCAAGAACGGCCAGTGCGTCCGGGCGGTTTCGATCAGTGTCAAATCGCAATCTGCTGAAACCGTTGCCGGGCCATGTTCATCGGCTTCGGTCATGATGTTGCCATAGGGATCTGCAATGAAGCTGTGACCCCAGAACTCGATATTGTCTTCCAGCCCGACGCGGTTGGGGGCGACCAGAAACACTCCGTTGGCGATCGCGTGCGAACGCATCATGGTCTGCCAGGCGGAAAGCTGACTTTCACCAAAAGTGTCCTTTTCTGGAGCCTGCCAGCCAATCGCCGTCGGATAGACCAAAATTTCGGCTCCAGCGAGCGCCGTCAGCCTCGCAGCCTCGGGAAACCACTGATCCCAACAGATACAAACGCCGACTTTTCCAATCGAAGTATCAAAGCACTTGAATCCGAGGTCGCCGGGCGTAAAGTAAAACTTCTCGTAGAAGAAAGGGTCGTCCGGAATGTGCATCTTTCGGTAGACTCCGGCGATGGTGCCGTCCGATTCAATGATAACAGCGGAATTGTGAAATAGCCCCGGAGCACGACGTTCGAAAATTCCGGCGACAATAACGACGCCCAATTCGGATGCCAGCGAGCTGATTTTTTCGGTGATTGGACCGGGGATTGTTTCTGCCAGCTGGAACTGTTCGTGATCCTCGGATTGACAAAAATAGAGGCTGCTAAACAATTCCTGCAAACAGATCAGGTTGGCTCCTTCGGAAGCAGCCTTTCTGATTGCGGCCATCGTTCGATTCAGATTTTCCTGGACGTCCCGGACGCAAGGAAGCTGAACGGCGGCAACCTTCACTGAATTGTTTTTCTTCATACCACCACCATCATTTTCGGCTGCCAAATTTCATACGCGAAAGCTTGTCACCACAAAGTTGTTTGCGATTTGGCGTTCGCCGCTCCATGACCACAAACCCAGTTTAAGCCATGACTGCCAAACCACCATACGGACTGTTCGTTACCGGTACGGACACCGAAATCGGAAAAACCTGGGTGAGCACCATCATTGTTCGCGACCTTGTCAAAGCAGGCTATCGCGTCGGTGTGTACAAGCCGCTTGCCAGCGACAGCGTTTCCGATGGACAAAACAATATTTCAGAAGACGCACTGCAGTTGTGGGAAGCTGCTGGTCAGCCGTTGACGACGAAAGAAGTTTGCCCGCAGTGCTTTCAGGCGCCGCTGTCTCCGCATCTCGCGGCTCGAGCCGAAGGACGCGAAGTCGACTCGGAGCTGGTTCGCAGCGGTATCGAAGCGTGGGCTGATTTTGACATCGTGGTCGTCGAAGGATGCGGTGGACTGATGTCGCCGGTCGACGATGAAAGCTTCTTTGCTGACGTTGCCCAGGACTTTGGCTTTCCCGTGTTGATCGTTGTCGACAATCGAATCGGCGCCATCAATCAGGGGCTGCAGGCAACGATCGCGGCCAACTGCTACGGCGAAGGTCTCGATGTCGCCGGGCTCATTCTCAACGACTCCCAGGCGTTTCAGGGCGACCAGAGTCGGGATTCAAACTTCGACCAAATCGCCAGCCGCAGCATCGCTCCGGTTCTGACCCGCGTTCGGTACGATGCAGAATCTTGCGAAACGGAAGTCGACTGGATGGCGATCGCCAGACGGGAAGTAGTCCAGCCCGTTTAGCCGTATCTTCGGTTTGGTCCTGAACCCGTATCGCCTACAGTCGGCGTGGGGTTCCGCTGGATGGAATTTTCGCATCGATCGCGACGTGCAGCGTCCTTTCGGATTTACTCAAACCATGAAAACGTGCCTTGAGCTCCTGCTGCGATTGGCATTGTCGGAGCGATCGGGGCTTGTTCTTCAAATTCAGCCGTCTGCGATTCGGCAGCGTGCTGCTCAAGCTCTTCATCGAGTCCGTAGATTCGCATCAAACGATCGATGACGCTGGAAACATGAGTCAGTCCGACGCGCCGGTTGTTTTTCGCGGCAATGTATTGAGGTCCGATTGGCTTGATCATGAGTTCTCCTTTGCAGTGAGGACGTCCACCGCATTGGTGAATGTCTGAAACCATGATTGGTCGCGCGGATGACACAGCTGGTCCTTCGCCCGCAAAACGTCATCAGAAAATTTGTAATCGGGGCCCGATTTCAAAGTGGCAGCACCTCGGTGGACCAAACGTGTCCAAAATCGCCAGGCGTGGTAAACTTCGGGCTACCGCAAAGGAAATGCATGCACGCCCGTTCGACAATTTGGACTCTCGGAATCGCCCTGTTATTGGCCTGCGCCAGTTGTCCCAACGGATTCGCGCAGGACGTGGTCTATCTGAAAAAGACCAACGCCCCTGGTGAATCGAAACGCAAAGGCGAGATCGTGAACTGGGTCGGCGATACGATTTCGATCAAAGGCAAATCTGGCGTCAAGGATTTCGACACCGATCAGCTGATCCGATTCGAAACGGCGTGGCACGGCGGCTATGAAGACGGCAAGCGGCTGCTGGAAGAGTATCGTTATGACGCGGCAGTCGATCAGTTTGCCTCGGCGCTCGAATCCGAACCGCGAGCCTGGATGCAGAACATCGTCGACGCGAAACTGGTCGAGTGCTTTCTGGCGAAAGATGACTTTGGGAACGCCGCTCGCCATTTTCTACGTGTCATCGATGACGATCCACAGAGTCGGTTTCGGCATCTGGCTCCGCTGGTTTGGACTTCCAGCAAGCCGAACCGCCAGCAGTTGCAGAAGGCCGAAGTTTGGCTGGAATCCAGAGAACCGATGATTGCGATGTTGGGAGCAAGTTGGATGCTGGCCGACCAGTCGAACAAGAAGGCGAAGCAAAAAATGGAGCGATTGACTCGTGACTTTGATCCGGTCGTCGCATCGCTCGCCAAAGCCCAGGTGTGGCGTTTGGACAGCGTGGCTCCTGATGCGAAACGACTCGAGCTTCGAATCGAATTGGTCCGGTCGATGCCGAAGGAAGTGCGCTGTGGCGCCTGGTATTTGATCGCCGAAGCTCAAAGCAAATCAAAGCAGGAGGACGAGGCCATCGTGAATTTCATGCGGATTCCGATCAACGATCCACAGCAAGGTGGACTCGCTGCGGCAGCGCTCTATCAGACCGCGTGGTTGCTGAAAAATACAAATCGAGAACAACAATCGCAATCTTTGCGAAACGAACTGAAGGAGAAGTTTGGTGGAACCGTTTGGGCCAATTAATTTTTACGCCGCCATCCCGTGGCTTCAGGAATCCGATGTCGAGGCAGGGAAGGGGTTCTTTGAAATCATCTTCTCCGGGGGCATTGTCGGCATCCTGATTATCATCCTGTTGCTGACGTTGTCGATTCTGTCAGCATATCTGGTGATCGACCACTTGCTGACCGTTCGACGGAAAGACCTGATGCCGGACGGGCTTGGCGAACGAGTCAGACAGTCGCTGATGGGCGGCAACATCGCCGACGCGCAAACGGCCTGTCGCGAGAACCCCAGCTTCCTGTCGTTCGTGCTGATGCACGGCATCTCGGAACTGGAGTTCGGTTGGAACAGCGTTGAAAAATCCGTCGAAGAAGCTTTGGCTGAACAGTCGGCGCGGTTGTTTCGCAAAATCGAATACCTCTCCGTCATCGGAAACATTGCTCCCATGGTGGGGCTGCTGGGAACCGTGATCGGGATGATTGTGGCGTTCCAGAATGTGGCTGCCACGCAGGGAACCGCGAGCGCGCCGCAACTTGCAGAAGGCATTTATCAGGCGTTGGTAACGACCGTTGGAGGACTGATCGTGGCGATTCCGTCGATCGGAGCGTTTGCTGTTTTTCGAAACCGCATCGATCAGTTGGTTGCCGAAGCAGCGTTTCAGGCTCAACATGTCTTCAGTCCGCTACGCCGCAAAGCGAACAAGGCGAGTAAAACCAACAGGCCGGCGCAACAGTAACCATGCAAATTCCACGCTACCAACCTGTGCGAAAACTGGGCTTCAACATGACGCCGATGATCGACGTTGTGTTCCTGCTGATCATTTTCTTCCTCGTCAGTAGCCATTTGCAAAAACAGGAAACGCAACAGGAGCTTGATCTGCCAGTCGCTGCCTCTGCAGACAACGATATCGATCAGGAGACGCCGCGCGTGACCGTCAACGTGTTGGACAGCGGCGAATTGCTTGTCGCCGGACGTCCGCTGACGCAGGCTCAACTGATTCCCATGCTCAAAGCCGTTCGCGATGAAAAAGGTGAAGATATCGAAGTCCGTATCCGCTCCAGCCGATCGGCTCCCTGGTCAAAGATCGAACCGGTGATGCTCAGTTGCACCAAATCCGGAATTTGGAACGTCGGTTTCGCGGTCTATCGCAAGGAGGGCGGCTGATGAGAAAGCCCAGCCAATATGTGCAAACCGGTGCGGCAACGGACATCGATTCCGCGATGACACCGATGATCGATGTGGTGTTTCTGCTGCTGGTGTTCTTTGTCTGGACGGCCAGTTTTCAGATCATCGAACAGGTCATGCCCAGCCAACTTTCGCAAGCCGCCGGTGCCGATCCGGTGGAACAGGTCGACGTGCCAGAACCTGCTGATTTTGACAACCTGGTGATTCGTATTCGAATGCAGAACGAGGCGCCAACCTGGTTCGTCAGCGATCAGCCACTTGGCGATTTGGCTGACGTCAAAAAGCAGTTGACGACGATCGCCCAGATCAGCACCGACGCTCCGGTGATCCTGTATCCGGACCAGAATGTGCCGCTGGAACACATTGTCGACGCTTGGGACGCAGCGAAAGTCAGCGGTTTTGCGAAAGTCCAGTTTGCGGTTTCAGGAGAAGCACGATGAACGCAACAATCCGGGTAGTGGTTGGTTTGGTCGTGCTGCTATCGGCACCGTTTGCGGACGCCCAGGAATCGGTGTTTGATGATCGCGAGCAAAACCTTGTAGGAGGGCTGCGAGACCGATCACTTTTTGAACTCGCGGAATTGCATTGCCTGAAAGTGCTCGATCGGCAGAACCTGACGCCAACGGATTTTGCATCCCTCGCTGTCGAGCGGATTCGCGTCCGGACGTCGCAAGCCAGAGTCGCGGATGATCGTGAGTTGCATTGGCAACAGGTGGATCAAATCGCTGACGAGTTCTTCGAATCGCACGCCAAAAATCCGCAAACTGTGCTGGTTGGGTTCCAGCAAGCGTTGGCTCATCTCTCGTTTGCGAACCTGTTGCAGCAGGAAGTCGAAGCAAAAATTGCGAATCCAGGCGATCGCGAAAAGGGCCTTCAGCAACTTTTTCAGGCACGTACGTTGCTTGGCCAGACGAAGCAGCAAACGCTTGCCACGATCAGGAATCAGGCTAACCAGAATCTGTCGCCCGACATGCTCACCAGCGAGCAACTTCGTACTCTTGTCACCAGCCTCGAATATCAATTGGCGATCGTGAACCTGACCAGTGCCCGACTAACAGACGCCAGCACCGAAGCCGAACAGTTGAATCGGCTTGACTCACTCGGCCGCGTTCCGGCACAGTTGGCTGCCGTCCGCGGCGCGGTTGCGAACTCTCGGGCTCTCTGGTGGAAAGCGTGGATCAAGGAAGCGACATGCCGGCGAATGCTGGGTGAGTTCCAGGCTGCGGACGATGTGCTGAAACGATTGCGAAGCGAGAAACGCCCCACAGCCGTCGACGCCATGTTCCTGCAGGAAGAGATGGCACTCGCGATCGCGATCGACGACAGGGCCCGCATGAAAAGCCTTGCTGAACGAGCGTTGAAAAAACGTCACGACGCGGAAACGGAAGTCGCTCTTGTTCAACTGTTGGTTGCCGCGGGCCAGATCGAAAAAGCCTCGGCGCTGGCAAAAAAAATCTCCACCAGCCATGGTTTATGGTGGGCTCGCCGCGCCGACATTGCGTTGCTTTCGGGTGCAGGAAAATCTACCGTCAGTAACAAAGCTGTCGGCTCGGCAGAACTGCGGATGCTATTGGAGGCGGCTGAAAAGGCAGAACAGAACGGAGACCTCGAGGCAGCCGCGCGGGGCTATCTGTCGGTGGCGGCGTCGCAGTTTTCCGACGGAAACCGGGCCGGTGGACTGGGAACCACGGTTCGGGCAGCGATGGCAATGGAGAAGCAGGGCAAGCACGATGAAGCCGCTGCGGTCCTGTTGAAGGCTTCCAAATCCTATGCCAGTGAGTCGCTTTCGCCGTCAATTCATTTGCGTGGTTGTTGGAATCTTTCTAAAGCCAATTCTGAACAGTTTGAAAAAGAGGCCACTTCACATATTCGCCAATGGGCGGATTCGGAAACCGCCAATCAGGCAAGAAACTGGTTGGCGGCAAAGCAGGTCGCTGGCAAAAATTTCGATGCGGCTTTTGAAACGCTTGTGGCGACTCAGCCGTCGAGTCCGCTGTTCAGTTCGGCCGTCGCTTTGGCACGCTACGCCGGACGCAAACAGTTGCAATCCAGGGAGATGAAGGGACTGGCGATCCGGCCTGACGCCAGAAAATTGCTTCAGCGTTGGGGAGACGTTTTCCAGCGTTGCGACGAATCGAAACAGCCGATGGTCGCGGTTGCCATGGCGGAGCTTGGGATTTTCTGGCAAGCCGAAGACGCGAAGGTATCTGCCAGACGGATGCTTGGCGTGGCTGAATCTCCAATCGCAGAATCAGATGTCGAGTTTCAAATCCTGTTGGCATTGCTGAGCGAGGCGGAAGCCAAACAGCGGATCGAAAAAGCGAACTCGTTGCCTTTCAACGTGACTCTCGTTCGTCAGCTGCTATTGAGGCTCGAACGCCTGGAAGATTCCAGGCTTTTGGGAGAAGTAAAACTCGCGATTGCGGAAAATGCGATTCCGGCAGTGGAGGACCCGAAAGTTCGATACCAGTTTCGCATCGCGAAAGCATCAGCGCTTACCATGCTGGGGCGAAAGCCGGAGGCACTCAAGATCTATCAGGAGCTTGGCGAGGCCAATCCGAAAAATCTCAAAGCGATGGTAGGTTGGGCCAGAGCTTCCAGCGGAGAGCAGGCTCTGCGGATCTGGCGATCGATCGCTTCGCGGACGGCGTCGCACAGTCCATCGTGGTTTGAAGCCAAATATAACGTGGCGAGGTTGCTGCATGAGTCCGGTAAAAGCGATGAAGCTGCAAAGATGTTGAAGTACATCAAGGCTGTGCCGCCGGGCTGGGAAAAATCTGACATTGGCGACGACTTCGAACGTCTTTTGCGGGATGCCTCCCGTTAATTGGAAACGTTCCAGAAAATTTCAAAACGGCAGATAATTGGTGTCGCCATGTCGAAACGATCACGTGTATTGCAGGATGTACGTTCTCCTTTTCAGGGTAATCCAATGAACTTTTCAGCTCAATGTTGGCCGATTTTGTCTGCCGTGGCCGTTGTCTTTGCAATTTTTATTCCTGTCGATGACGCCAATGCGCAGCGGAATCGTCGTGGCGCCCGCGGCGGGACCGGGTGGGATTTTGTCGCCGGGAAGTATGACACAAACAAGGACGGAACGGTGTCGGCCGAGGAATACACTCGCGGCGCTGAAGGTTTGACGAGCCTCGACAGCAATGGCGATGGCGTGCTTACGAAAGAAGACTGGGCGACTCGCTCCAGAGCCGGTCGCGGATCAGGAGCCGTTCCGAAAGTTGGTGAAAAGGCGCCAGATTTTTCGCTGACTCTGATCAAGAACCAGTCCGAAACCGTGACGTTGTCGAACTTCGCCGACAAGAAACCTGTTGCTCTAATCTTCGGAAGCTGTACCTGACCGCCGTTCCTGCGTTCAGTTGGTCAACTGAAAGAGATGCAATCAAAGTACGCTGACAAAGTTCAGTTTTTCATTATCTACAGCCGCGAGGCACACGCAGCCGACAGCGATCGGCCCGCAGGTTTTGATGTAGAGCAACCTGTTTCGACCGAGGAGCGACGTGAAGTCGCACTGAAATTCCTCAAACAGATGGGGCTGGAGATTCCGGCACTGTTGGACGATATCGACGACAAGACTTCGCAAGACTACGTTTCACTTCCCGACCGGTTGTACCTGGTCGGCAAAGACGGCAACATCGCCTACGCCGGAGACAAGGGGCCGAGAGGATTCAAGCCGGATGAGCTTGAGGAGGCGATTGAGGACGAATTGAAAGCGAACGTAAAAACGCCAGCCGCCGAGGCTGAGAGTTTGCCTCGCGAAAATGGTTCACGCGAGAACGAACGCATGACGAGAATGCTGAGCCGAATTCCGGCTTTCGCAGCGATCAACAAGGATGGAGACAACCAACTTTCAGCCGCCGAAATCGAAGCTGCCGCGGAAGCGTTGTTGACGTTGGACAAGGATGGTGATGGAGAGCTGAGCCGGGAGGAGCTGAGGCCGACTCGAAGAGGGCGATAGGCCGGAAGGTCAGGATTGGGATTCGTGAATCACGTTCCCCAATTCTTCACGCCTGGCATTTAATCAGCAGACATCAGAAAGCCACCGAACAATCTTGTCCGGTGGCTTTGTTTTTGATCATTCTGACGCAGCCAATTTCTAGCTCATGCGAAGACGTGATAACCCGGGAACGCCGCGGTCCGTTCCGACTTGGCCAAGCCCGATGATCAGGTTGCCTTCGGCGTCGAAGTCCGCATCGAGAGGTGATCGGAGTGTTGCGGACCCAACGGTGAAGTTCGAGAAATCCTGAATTCCGTCCCAGTGGAAGCTGGCGTCGAGCGTTCCACTTTCGTTCAATCGCACGATGCTCGCTCCGAGGAACGACGGGAGGTCAGGGAAGGTCGCGTCAGTGCTGCGATTACCGACAATGACGATGCGATCTTCTGAGTCAACCAAAATGTTGGATCCGGAAAAATTGTCGTCGCGTGTGATCGTAACCGAGCCGTTGTCCCCAAACGACTGATCCAGCTGTCCGTCCGCGGTGAATCGCAGAATAAAGTTGGACTTGGAAACCACGATTCGGCCCTTGCTGTCGATTTCGAATCCGCTGGCGCCCAGGGAACCAATTCGAGTAACACCGTTGTCGCCAAAGCTTGTGTCGATCGATCCGTCACTCTTGAGTTTAACGATCGATTGCACCGAACTGCTGCGGAATCGAACCGACGCCATCACGATGACTGAATCGTCAGGAAGAGCCTGTGCTCCGGAAATTCCGATGCTCAACCCTTCGGCTCCTGCGAGCGTGGTGCCGGTGAGAATTCGATGTCCGCCGTTGCCATAGGACTGGTCCAGGTTGCCGAACTGAGCGTAGTGGCTCAGTGCGACGGTGTTTGAGTTGGCTGATTGGCCTACGATCGTGATGTGACCATCGTTTTCAGGCAGTGTGAACAGTCGGTTGGATCCGTTGCCGATCGGCGTTTGGGCCAGCAATCCGTTGATCGCGAACGAATCGTCAACGTTTCCTTGGCTGTCCAGTTTCAGAACGTAGGGAATTGCCCGCAAGCCGATCCCCGGGACGCGTTGAGCCGTCACGATGATCGATCCGTCGGCCATGAAGTCGATGTCCTCGATGCGAGTTTTGTTCCAGCCGGCGACATCCGCCACGTCGGTCCAAACCACGGTTCCGTTGTTGCCGAAATTGCGCACCGGGTTTCCGCTGGAATCAAACAGGCTCAGCGTATGACCAATCAGGCTATTGCCTTCAGGTCCGGACGCAGTGATCAGGCTACCCGAGCCGTCGTCGACTTTGACGAAGTACGCATCGCCAGAGATTCGGCGGTCGAACTGAAAACTGTCCGTCTCGCGGATTTGGAAAAAGCCGTTTGCGTTGAGGGTGTTTCCGCGACCAAACCCCGGGCTGATTCCGTCAGCTTCGACGAACGTTCCTGTCGAAAACACGTTTGCATCAGTCGGGAAAGCGACGTCACGTTCCAGGGTCTCCATGTCGATCTTCTGGAATGAGTGCACAATCAGGTTGCGATCGTAACCTGTGCTTTCATCGTACACATCGTTGACGAAGGCAATACGGATGTTGTGAAAGTTGAAATCGCGATTGATGTCCACAAAGTACTGCTGTGTGGAAGTCGAGACTTCGAACTGTCCGAGGACTTCGTTGCCGATTCGAATTTCCATGACTTCCTCGCCGGTTGAGCCACTGGCATCGACTCGAATCCGACGAGTCTCGTCGCGGACTTCGAAGAAGCCGAATGTGGACAGCGTGTTGCCACGAGCGAATCCCGGCTTGATGCCGTCAGCTTCGGTGAACACTCCGGTTGAATACACGTTCTGGTCAGTTGGCAGGGCAACTTGTCGTTGGCCAGACTCAAGGTCGATCGTCTGAAAGTTCAGCACCGTCAGGTTGCGGTCCTCGCCTGTTACGGGATCGATGGCGTCGTTGGTGAATCGGATTCGAACGTCTTCGATGTCAACAAATTCGTCGACGACAAACGCGAACGATTGAATCAGGTCCGCGCGTTGCTGAAAGAAGCCAAAATTGCGAACTGTTTGGCCATTGATCTGCACCTGAAGGTTTTCCTCTCCCGTTTCGCCCACCGCGTCGACCCGAATTCGAGTGCCCTTGGGCTTGTCCGGATTTTCCTGATCGTAAGAAAACGTTCCGTTAACGTTCAGGATTTCGTGCCGTTTGAAACCCGCGCCGGTAAAATTGCCCTCGTAGTTTATGAAGCCAGTAGAATATGTGTTGATGTCTTCTGAATGAAAGACGTGGCCATCGATAATGATGCGATCCACCAACAATTGGCGATCGATTTCGCTTGGAGTCATGTCGTTAAAGAACTCGACTTTAACCGTGCTGGGGTCGACTTCGGCATCGGTGAAGTAGTCGTACTGGTTGGTGCCATGCCCAATAAAGTTTCCGCCAACGTCGGTGTGAGTTGCAACGATCTCGTTATCGATGATCAGGTTGAACGCTTCTTCGCCCGTAGCACCGGAAGCAAATACGCTGACCGTGGCGAGCATTTTCCGAGGCTCCAGATTTTCAAAGCGGTGCACACCGTTTTGGCTGGGTCGTTTTCGTTTGTTCGGCTGGGTGATGGAGAGAAAGTTGCGGAGTTCTTTGAACATCTGGAGCTCGGTACTCTGGCGGGTGACAGGTTGGATGTCACTCCAAAAAGCAGATACCGTTCCGGACTCACCGCGGTGACAAACGCGGCAGTTTTTGATGTTGCGCGTTGCCAAAACGCATCAATGGGCAGCCATGATGCGTTGGGGCAACAAGCGACAGAGCGGGCTTGTCCATTTGCCTTGCAGGGGCTTCGGGTGTTTGACTATCGATCGCGTCCCGATGCCCGCCGTTAAGCGTCGCGCATCAAACTGCTCGACTTCAAAACGGCAGCGTCGGCTCAGTGAGCCAGCGACTCTGATTCTTCCGCGACTTGCTCAGCCTGAGGCAAGACCTGCCACAGTCCGATCATGATTGCGGCCATCACAAAATAGGCGATCGCAAAATCGCGAACGGCGGCGACTTTGGCTTCATCGAAGACCTCTCCATTCATCAGTTCCGTTGGCAGGAACATTTTGTCGCCTGAAAGTGGCGAATGCATGATGCCGAAAAGCGTGAACAGTCCGCCGAGCGTAAAATAAACTCCGGCAGCCAAGTACTTGCGATCCACGATCTTGGCCGTCGCAGAAGCCCAAATCACACTTGTGAAGATAAAACCTCCGGCCAGCACGTTGATGTACAGGAGCGAATGCGAAAGGCGGTCGCTCATGTCTGCACCAATTTCTCCGGCGAAATCTCCAACCGAAAGTGCAATCAGCTTTGCGATCGCAGGAAGGCAAGCCACGGCGAGTGCGGCATAATGCCTTTTCGGGGTGACCTGAAAACTTTGGGCAGTGATTTCAATACCGATGAAAATCAAAATCGGGAAAATGGCGGCTTCGGGAATCCATTGGAACATCAACGAGAAGTATCCGATCAGTCCCGCACCGCCGATGAACAGAGCTGTCATCAACGTGTAGGCTGCTCGGCCACCCATCGCTTTATATGCAGGATGACCGATGTAGGGAGTCGTCTGAATGACTCCGCCGCAACACGCAGCGACCAAAGTGGCAAAAGCTTCGACTCCAATGACTGTTGGGGTGTGAAAATCGTCTCCGACGGATGCAGCACTTTCAGCGCAATCAATCCCTCCAACGACTGTCACGATTGCAAACGGAATCACGTAGCCCAGGTACGGCACGGTCTCACTGAACTTGCCAAGCCATTCAAATTTGAACGCGTCCATCCACTGCCATGGCAACCAGGTCGTCTGCATCGCAGTAGCCTTTTCGACCAGTTCAACGCCGGCGGCTTCCCCGATGCCGTACAGCACGTAGTAGATTCCGGTTCCAACAACGACCGCGGCAAGAGCCCCAGGAATGCCACCGGGCAGTCTTTGTTTCCCGATCAAAGTCACCAGCACAATCGCCAACGAAGCAAAGCCCACGATTGGCGCCGAAGCTGCGATTTTTGCGAGCGGACTGAACGCGATCAGCAACAACGCAATCGCCGCCAGCGAACCAAGCAAACCGGCTCTGGGAACCAGTCGATGGATCCAGCCGGAAAAGAAACTCAGGGCGGCCTTTATGACACCGGTGATCAGGATAGCGCACATGCCGATGTGCCAGGCATTGGTGGCCGCCGCGGTTTCGGTCAAACCGTTTCCCACGCCGGAAGCGTAGGCTGGTCCGAGAACGAGGAACACCATCCCGAAAGTGCTGGGCGTGTCGAGTCCCAGCGGCATGGCTGTGACATCGGTTTTTCCGGTTTTTTTTGCGTACCAGAATGCCAGCATGAAAAACAACAGGTCGCCCACAAGGACGCCAATGGCAGTTCCAGGGACCATGTAACAAATTGCAAATTCTACAGGGAACCCGAAGACACCTGATAGCAAACTGACTAACAGCACCAGTCCGGCGATGTTATCGAGCATCAGCCCGAAAAACGCGTTAATGTCTCCCGTTTGTGCCCATTGATACTTCTTGTTTGTCACTACGATTCCTTCTTTGGCATGGCTCTTGCTTTTGAATGATCAAAGTGTGGTCAAGGGCCTACGGCAGGGCACTGGCTGACTTGGAAGTCGGATTTTGCCAGCTAAAACGCGGTCTGAATTTAGAACGCCAAAAATTTGCTGTCAAACGGACCTGACGTGTCAGAGACCTCGCGATACTGAAAAAGCGGAGGGGCTTGATTGCCCCAACAACCGCAAAAAACGGGACTAAAGGTAAGAACAAGCAAGGAGGCGCGTCTCAAAAGGGATCAAAGCGGGTGAAATGAAATTTTCCCCGAACTCTGGCCCGGCTGACGCGTAATAATCATGGAAGCTACGGTCAACGACATCTACTACGACACAGATCGGCAACTGAAAGCAAAATCAGAGCAAGTGACTGACGAACAACTACTGATCGATTATCGGGAAACGGGAGATCGCGAATTGTACGCGACTCTGGTCTACCGGTACGAACGTGAGCTGTTCAGTTACCTGCGCCGGTACCTTGGGAATGCTGAAATGGCAGAGGACGTTTTTCAAACGACGTTCCTGCACATTCATCTCAAGAGCCATCTGTTCGAAGAAGGTCGTCGTTTCCGTCCGTGGCTTTACACGATTGCTACCAATGCAGCCATCGATGCCAAGCGTAGAAATAAACGGCATCGAAATGTCAGCCTCGACACGCCACGTCTGCAGGACAGCGAAGATGTCGGTCGTTTGATCAACCTTCTTGAAAGCGATGATCCCGATCCGTCCAACGCTGCTCTTGAGACCGAGCGTCGACGACTGGTGCGAAAAGCACTCAGCCAACTTCCAGAGTCAATGAACGTACTGATTCAACTGGTTTACTACCAGGGAATGAAGTACCGGGAAGCCGCCGAAGTGTTGGACGTTCCAGTGGGGACAGTCAAGAGCCGTCTGCATTCTGCGATCGCAAAACTGACTGATGTTTGGAACCATACTTCGCAGGTCGACTAGTCAGGAATCTCTCCGCTGCTGACTCAATGATTGAGTCTTTCAGCATGAGCCCGGTTGACCAAAACCTTTGAGATTTACCCGTGAAACACCCGTCGCAAGAAGATTTGCTGGGTTACGTTCTGGGAGCACTGGACGCTCAGGAAGAACGTGACCTTCAACAACAAATAGACACCAACCCCGAGATCGAGGAGCAGTTGCTGGAGATTCGCCACGCGATGTCTCCGTTGGAAAGCCTGACATTTGGAGATCCCGGTAGCCGACCTGGGCTCGCCCGCCGCACTTGCGAGCTGGTGGCCAGCCTGAAACATGGAAAGCAGGAGCTGTTCGAGGATTCCGATGCGATCGGCGAGATGTTCGGTGCATCAAACTGTGATTCCATGACAGAAGTGCATGATGAATCAGATTCTGCTGTCAGCGATGCCGAACTGCAGCCAGCATCGTCCTTCAGTCGCCTGACAGATCGCGTCGTCCATCCGGGCTCATGGTCGCGAACCGACTTGCTTGCTTGTGTGGCGATCATGGCGATTTTCGCAAGCATTCTTTTACCTGCAATTTCGCAGTCACGATTTCAGGGCCGCATCATTTCATGCCAGCACAACCTGAATCAGGTTGGAACTGCGATGCTGGTTTACTCGGACCTGCACAGCGGTCATTTCGTAAACGTTTCTGAGACCAGCATCGATTCAAACAGCACCGGGCTGTTCGCGCCAGTTCTGAAAAGCACGGGCTTGATTGTGGACGACGCCACATTTGCGTGCGCTGGACGGCTTGAGAGCGAGCCGCTACGAATTCCTACGCTGCAGCAGATTCGCTCCGCTAAAGGGCCGCAGTTGAGCGTTCTCAAACGCCGTATGGGCGGGCATTTCGGTTTCGCACTCGGTTTTCTGGACGACGGAAAATATTATGCTCCGCGGAACGATGGCTCTGCTCACACCGTGATTATCGCAGACATGCCGTCATGCGAAATGCCAGGCCGCAGCAGTAAGAACCACGAGGGCAAGGGGCAGAACTGTTTCTTTGCTGATGGTCACTCGCAGTTTGTCCCGACGCATGCAATCGGTGAAGACGCGATTTACGAAAACGATCTGGGAATCGTCGGACCCGGTGTTGGGGAGCATGACAACGTCATCGCACCGTGTCATCTGCCTGCAATGAGCGTGACTTTCGAAGTCATCAAAGACTAATTGCAACGTTTGGTCGTGTCTGTTCGGGGCTTCTTCCAATTGCCCGCAACATTTGCGTTGCCTCGTTTTACCGTGCTGCGCGGGCGGCCAAGGTCGCCTGTTTCGCCAAGCTGCCTGTTTTGACACGACAACCAACATTGCGTGTGGGTTGCGATTTCGGTACAAGCCATGTTCAATTTAAGTCAAAGCTCACGGATGAGTCGCTCATGGTCCAACTATCCAACAACAGTCTTTCTGATTTCGTGCGGCAGGTCGTTTCCGGCTATCGAAATACTTGCGAGTCTAAAAACGTAAGTATGGTTCTGGACTTGGAGGAAGTTTCCGCTCCATATGATCGAAAGCTGGTCCACAAAGCTGTGATTGCGATGGTCGAGAATGCGATCGAGGCGATGCCCGAAGGCGGCGAGCTCGAAGCGACGCTCGTCAACGCAGAATATCAATGGGAACTTGAGATTGCTGACAGCGGGCGAAGCGCCGAACAGGATGCTCCCTCCATCAACCAAACCAATCCGGAGCTTCCAAAAGTTCTTGGAACCGAAACCAATCTCCATATGGGAACGCTGAACCAGCTTAGCGTCCTGATGAACGCGACTGTCCAGTCGTGGAACTGTCCGCTTGGCGGCACCGCTCACGTGCTCGTCGTGCCCAAGCCAGCGACGTCCAACGGATAGCGAAGTCTTCTCCCGGCAGTTCATTCAATCCAGCGGCAAACTGCTACCCAACGTACAACTAAAACACCCAAGGCGCGGAGTCTTCAAGGATGAATCTTCCGACTCAAATTCAGCAAAAGCTCAGTCACCGACAGACGCAGGCGATCATCGTCGGCGTCCTGATTCTTGTGATTATCGCCGTACTCCAGGTGGCTCATTCGAAAAGCTCCCGGCCACTGGTTGCCTTGCTCGAGAGTCAGCAACGGCTTGCGGATGGCGACCTCGAACGAATGGAGTTCGCGATCGGAAAGTGCGGAATCTCGGGCTGCAAAATCGAGAACGGAATGCTTCTCGTTCCCGAACACCTCAAAGAGGATTGCCTCAATGCGATCGCGGAAAACGATGCTCTGCCACAGTTTCTTCGTGCTCAGGACGAGGCCGAACCGGGGATCAATCCATTTCTTTCGCGCTTACAGCAAAAACAGCTGCAGGATTCTCGCAAGAAAAAACTGATTCGTGAAATGGTGATTCGATTACCATTCGTCAAGAACGCCTGGTTTGAAATGGATAGCACCGCAAACGGATCGGCTTTTCGCGCTGCTCAGCAAACAGCCGTCGTATCCGTTGAGCCACCGGAAGACGTGGTGCTGGATTCGGATCAGGTCGCCACGGTTCGCGAAATGATTGCGGGAGCCGTTGCGGGACTTCCGGCTGACAACATTCGCGTCATCGATATCTCATCTGGCTACGCCCACCGCACGCTTTCCCGCGGCAACAAAGTTGTCTCGATTGATCAGCGTCCGCCGTTCGAACAGGAAACACACTACCGAAAACGAATTCAACAAGCGGTTCAGGCTTACGGCGACATCGACGTTCAGGTTCGGGTTGATATGGTCAAAGTTCCTTCGGTCGCCAGACCGGTTTCGTATACGCCGCCAATCGAAAAAACGCCGCGCCCTCAACCAACCGTTGCGGTAATTGGGACAAACGGCGCGGCGTCAATCCACGACGTACGTACCACCAAACCCGTGGCTCAGCCGAAGCCTGTCGTCGCAACACCCGTCGTCGCTGAACCGACCTATACCAGTCGCATCGAAGTGATGCTGCAGGTTCCCGAATCGGCAGCAGCACAAATGTCGATTGGCAAAACAGCCTTTCCTGCTGACAAACCGAACATCAAGCAACAAGCCGTCAACCAGTTGGGCCGTCGACTGGTCGAAACGGTTCGACCCATTTTGCCAAAGCAATCGTTTGCTCAAGGCACCAAGTTTCCGATCGCGGTCCAGTTTGTGCCGGCCCCGGTAACCGCGCCCGTCGTGGCATCACCTTGGCAGAATCAAGTCCGCGACATCGCCATAAAGCATTGGCCGTCGGCTGCCGTGTTGCTGATCGGATTGGTACTGCTGACGATGATGACACGGCACAGTCCTTATGAGGCCAGCGAAGAAGCGAGCGAGAACGAGGACATAATCTCGATCAATTCATCGACTCCATCCGACGCGGTCACCGAAACAGAGCAGGCAACTCCAGAGATCGCGATTGCTCAACCTGAAGACTATGCAGCACGCCGAGCGGCCGAGCAAAAGCTTGGCAGTTTGGTAGAAAAAGATCCCGAATCGGCCGCCAGAGTCATTGAATCCTGGATTCGAAACGCGGGGTGACGCGATTCTTTTCTCGCGCAATCTCCCGTAGTCGCCGGATGTCGGTCTTACATTACTGTTGATTAGTGGTTGTACGACTTACATTGGACCCGTTAAAGCGGTGTCCAATGCAAAAATTGGCAACTTTGTAGTACAGTTGGCCGGTCAACGATGTTATCATCGGTTTAACCTCGCCTACTGACGCTATGAAAATAAAAAATTACTCTTCCAACGACGCGTACGACGAAATGTTTGGGTCCAACGGTGATCCAAGACAGTCTACCGCCACTTTTGTCAACAAGCTCGCGAGCTTGCCAGCCGGAACTCTCCAACGCCGCCAACTCGAAGCCGAGATGAGCCTGCAGAAGATGGGCATCACCTTCAACGTTTACGGTCACGAAGCCGGAACGGAGAAAGTCTGGCCGTTTGATCTGTTGCCAAGAATCATCGATGGCGATGAATGGTCGACTGTCGAACGAGGACTTCGGCAACGACTCGAAGCCCTGAACCTGTTCATCACCGACACCTACAACGATCGAAAGATCTACAAGGACAAGGTGGTTCCGGAAGATTTGATTTTCGGTTCAAAAACCTATCGGAAACAGTGCGAAGGCGTGACTCCGATCGAAGGTGTATGGTGTCACATCACTGGCGTCGATCTAATCCGTCATGCCGATGGGCAGATCTATGTCCTTGAAGACAATTTGCGTTGTCCATCGGGCGTTTCGTATGTGCTGGAGAACCGCGAGCTGATGAAGCGAACGTTGGCGGGCGTTTTCGAAGGCATGTCAGTTGCTCCAATCGAAGACTATCCCGAACAGTTGCTCAAGATTTTGCACGACTGTGCTCCGCCTACCAACGATCCGACAGCCGTCGTGCTGACGCCGGGCGTATTTAACTCGGCTTATTTCGAGCACACTTTTTTGGCGCGGCAAATGGGCATCGAGCTCGTTCAGGGTTCGGATCTGGTTGTTCAGGACGGCTATGTGTTCATGAATACAACTCGCGGCCTGGAAAAAGTCGACGTCATTTATCGACGTATCGACGATGACTTTATCGATCCCGCCTGCTTCCGCAGCGATTCAGTACTGGGCGTTCGTGGGCTGATGGAATCCTGGAAAGCCGGCAAAGTGACGCTGGCGAACGCTCCGGGAACCGGGATCGCTGACGACAAGGCGGTCTACAGTTACGTTCCCAAAATCATCAAATACTATTTGGGTGAAGACGCGATTCTACCGAACGTCCCGACTTACCTCTGTTCGGAGTCGGCCGACAAAAGTCACGTTTTGGAAAACCTTGAGACTC
This sequence comes from Mariniblastus fucicola, assembly GCF_008087665.1. Lineage (GTDB taxonomy): Bacteria > Planctomycetota > Planctomycetia > Pirellulales > Pirellulaceae > Mariniblastus > Mariniblastus fucicola. The sequence continues at coordinate 5,723,331 of NZ_CP042912.1, read as the reverse complement.
TGGTCGTTAAACCAACCAACGAATCTGGCGGTAAGGGTTTAATGATTGGTCCGCAATCTACCAAAGAACAACGTGATGAAGCGGCCCGTCAAATCAAAGACAATCCTCGTGAGTGGATTGCCCAGCCGACGCTAACTTTGTCCACGGTGCCAACACTGATCGATGGAGAAGTTGAGCCGCGACACGTGGACTTGCGTCCGTTCGTGCTCTACGGAAAAGAGATCTACGTCATGCCCGGAGGGCTCACGCGAGTCGCGTTGCCGAAAGGGTCGCTTGTCGTGAACTCTTCGCAAGGCGGAGGCAGCAAGGATACATGGGTCCTGAAAGGGAACTCGAATCAGCACGTGCCGCACTTCGAGGCTTCTCAGCAGCAAGAGCAGGGGAGTGCCGATGCTTAGTCGTGTAGCAGATTCGGTTTATTGGTTGGGACGCTACGTTGAACGTGCGGAGAACGTCGCGCGGTTTATTGACGTGAACTACAACCTGACGCTCGGCGAGATAGATTCGTTCAACAATCAATGGTCTCCGCTGGTCTACGTCAGCGGCGATCACAAAGACTTCGAGGAACGGTACGGAAGCCCTAATCGTGAAAACGTGTTGCGGTTTTTAACGACTGACAAAGAAAATGCAAACTCGATCGCTTCCTGTATCGCCAGCGCACGTGAGAACGCGAGGGCGATTCGGGATATTATTCCTAATGCGATTTGGGAGCAGTTGAATCGGTTTCACTTGATGGTCAAGGAAGCTGCCGCCAGCGATACTCCGATTTTCGAGCCACAGGAGTTCTGTGAACAGGTTCGCCTGGCCAGCCATCTGTTTATTGGAACCGGAGACGCCACGATGTCTCACGGAGAAGCGTGGCACTTTTCGCAACTCGGTCGGATGATCGAAAGAGCGGACAAGACTTCGCGTTTGATCGATGTGCAGTACTTCGTGCTGTTGCCGGAAGCTCGAGATGTCGGTTCGCCGCTGGATGTCGTCCGTTGGTCTGCGCTGCTCAAATCTGCCAGTGCTCTGGTAATGTATCGCCGTGTGCACGGTCGAATTACGCCTGAGAAAGTCGCCAACTTCCTGATACTCAACCCGGATTTCCCGCGTTCGATCCACCACTGTGTGGTCAACGCGATGCAATCGTTACGACACATCACCGGAAGTGCCCAGGACTCGTTTTGCAACGCATCAGAGCAATACGTGGGCCAGTTGGGCTCACGGCTGATCTATGCTTCGATCGAAGACATCATCCAGCAGGGCTTACACGAGTACGTTGATGACTTGCAAGCTCAGTTAAACACCATTGGACAGGCGATCGCCGCCGACTACTTTTCAAGACCGCCTGTTGAGACAAACGGGTTGGTCACGGAGGTCAGCCAAAGCTGACAAATACATGATCAAGGTTGCGCTTAACCACAAGACGCTCTACAGCTATGACCGCCCGATTGAAATCGGCCCACAGATCGTTCGCTTGCGGCCCGCGCCGCATAGCCGAACGCCGGTCAACAGCTATTCACTCAAAGTCAATCCGGCCAACCATTTCCTGAATTGGCAACAGGATCCGCACAGCAACTGGCTGGCGAGATTGGTGTTCCCGGAGCCCGCGGAATGCTTCGAGGTCGAAGTCGATCTCGTTGCCGAAATGACGGTCATCAACCCCTTTGAGTTTTTCCTGGAAGATGATGCGCTCAAGTATCCGTTTGAGTATCCGGCGGATCTCAAAGTTGATCTGGCTCCGTTTCTCAAACGATCCTACTACGGTCCGCTTTTCTCAAAGCTGATCGCGTCGGTTGACCTGACGCCACGCAAGACGATCGATTTTGTCGTCGAATTGAACCAGCGAATTACTGACGAGATCAAATATCTGATCCGTATGGAGCCGGGTGTTCAGTCACCTGAAGAGTCGCTGACGCTCAAAAGCGGATCATGCCGGGACAGTGCCTGGTTATTGGTTGAGTTGATGCGGCATTTGGGAATCGCGTCGCGATTCGTTTCCGGATATCTGGTCCAGCTCAAGCCCGACGTGGAGTCTCTGGACGGCCCCAGTGGTACGGATGTTGACTTTACTGATTTGCACGCGTGGACAGAGATTTTTCTGCCGGGAGCAGGCTGGATCGGGCTCGACCCGACGTCAGGTTTGCTTTGCGGAGAAGGCCACATTCCGGTCGCCTGCACGCCTGAACCGACAACGGCTGCTCCGATTAGCGGTTTGATCGGTGATTGCAAAGTTGAGTTCAAGCATGAAATGACCGTCACGCGGATCCATGAAGATCCTCGCGTAACAAAACCTTACACCGAAGAACAGTGGAGCGCGGTTGATGAGCTTGGGCACCGCATCGATGATCGGTTGGTTGCCAACGATGTTCGACTGACGATGGGGGGCGAGCCAACATTTGTTTCCATTGACGATATGCAGGGCGATGAGTGGAATACTGCTGCCGTGGGTCCGACGAAGCGCGGGTTGGCGGCAAATTTAAGCCGTCGACTGCAGGATCGATTTGCGCCTGGCGGGCTGATTCATTGCGGGCAAGGCAAATGGTATCCCGGTGAGTCGCTGCCACGATGGGCGTTTACCGTTTTGTGTCGGCACGATGGGCAACCGGTTTGGCGAGACCCGAAGTGGCTGGCGGATCCGGATAGTGATCTTGGCCATACGACTGACGACGCTCGAAAATTTACCGACGAGATCTGCAAACGGCTGGAGATTGATTCGCGTCACGTCGTCATGGCGTTCGAGGACGCTCTGTACTACACATGGAAAGAGCGACGGCTTCCGACCAATCGCAGCGTCAGCGAAGCCGATGTCAGTGATGCCGAAGATCGCGAACGTATCGCTCGCGTTTTCGAGCAGGGACTTGGAAACCCGGTTGGATGTTTGCTGCCGATCATGCATCAGTGGTGGAACGCCAAGCCCCGCTGGGTAAGTGGGGCGTGGCCTGTTCGCAGTGACGAAATGTTCCTGACGCCCGGTGATTCGCCGATGGGATTGCGCTTGCCGCTGGATTCAATTCCCGCTGGCGGAGACGCGTATTCGGCCCATCCGGACATTCCTTTCGAGCCACTTCCGCCGTTGCCGCCGCATGACGAAATTCGACACCAGAGAGCGTTCCGGGGTGATATGAACAAACCGCGTTCATCGGTTCATGATCGCTACGAAGAAATCCTGAAGGAAACAGAAGAAGAATCCGAAACGCATTCGGGCAAGGAGCCGAAGGAATACAAGCGTACGGAAAAGATGCCTGTTGAGAGCGGCGCTGGATCGGAGCCCGTGATCCGGACTGCGATTTGCGTCGAACCACGAGAGGGTACGCTCCGCGTTTTCATGCCGCCATTGGAAACCACCGAGAGTTACCTGGAACTGCTTTCAGTCATTGAAGCCACCGCTGAAGATCTCTCGTTGCCTGTCGTGATCGAAGGGTATTTGCCGCCGCCGGATTATCGTTTGAATCAAATCAAAGTCACGCCTGATCCGGGCGTCATCGAAGTCAACGTTCAACCGGCAGCCAACTGGGGCGAACTGGTTGAGATCGTTTCTGGCGTTTACGAAGATGCTCGCCAGACCAGACTGGGAACTGAAAAGTTTGATCTCGACGGAGCCCATACCGGCACCGGCGGAGGCAGTCACATTGTGATGGGCGCGGCGATGCCGGCGGACAGTCCGTTTTTACGTCGTCCGGATTTACTACGAAGCATCGTCAACTATTGGCACAACCATCCTTCGCTTTCGTATCTGTTTTCCAGTCGCTTTATCGGCCCGACCAGTCAGGCACCTCGTGTCGATGAAGGGCGCCGGGACGCGGTCTACGAGATGGAAATCGCGTTTGAACAGATCCCGGACAACGGTGAGTTTCCGCCATGGCTGGTGGATCGAATTTTTCGGCACCTGTTGGTCGATTTGACGGGGAACACGCATCGGGCTGAAATTTGCATCGACAAACTTTTCGCGCCCGAATCGTCGACAGGTCGCTTGGGCCTAATCGAGTTCCGTGCCTTCGAGATGCAGCCGCACTGGCAGATGAACATGGTTCAGCAGCTATTGATGCGGGCGTTAATCGTGCACTTTTGGGAAAAACCGTATCGGCAAAAACTGATTCGATGGGATACTTCGATCCACGATCGTTGGATGATGCCGTATTTTCTGCAGTTGGATCTCAATGATATCCTCTCTGAGCTTCAGTTTTCCGGAATCGAACTTGATCCGGCCTGGTTCGCGCCGCACTTTGAATTTCGCTTTCCCAAGATCGGCGAAGTCAATGTAGACGGAATCAATCTGGAACTGCGAACCGCGATCGAGCCGTGGTATGTGCTGGGTGAAGAACCTGGCAGCGGAGGCACCGCGCGGTACGTCGATTCATCGGTCGAGCGATTGCAAGTTCGGGTCAAAGGGGTCGCATCGGATCGACATGTGATCAGCTGTAACGGGCGTCGGGTTCCGTTGCACGCGACCGGGACACAGGGTGAGTTCGTAGGAGGCGTCCGCTATCGAGCGTGGCAGCCACCGAGTTGTTTGCATCCGACGATTCCACCTGATAGTCCGCTGGTTTTCGATTTGTTGGATTCGTGGCACAACCGCTCGCTGGGCGGATGTCGATATCATGTCGATCATCCCGGGGGTGTAAACTCTGGTTCTTTCCCGGTCAATGCTTATGAAGCGGAGAGTCGAAGGGCGTCCCGATTCTTCCGATTTGGACATACGGGGGGTACCGTTCCCATTCCGACAGAAGAACCGAATCCGTCTTTTCCGATGACTCTTGATATGCGTCGCAATCGAACGACTCGTCGATAGGTTCGATACAAAAATTGGATTGCACGCTAAGATGTATGGCTTCCAATTTTCCGAATGAACCGGACAATCACCGAGTGAGATCGCAAACCCAGTCACAATCTCAAAGTCAAAGCCAACCGAAAACGTCGGCTTCGGATCCGTTCGCGCAGTACAAAGTCGGGAGTTCGTATGACGAATTCTTTGATCAGGACAAGCCTCGCGACCATGTTTCCGATTATCACGATGCTCTGTCGAGTTTTGGTGTTGCGCGGCTAAACCGAAGGTGGCAACGGGCTCGCAGGATGGTGGACGAGAACTCTGTCGGCCTGGCGGGACATCTTGCCCGTAAAGTCTCTGGCATGGTTTCCGTTCGGCAGCGTCGAAAAATCAGGGCTTGGCAACTGGATGCGATTCCTGTCGTGATCGATAGCGCGACGTGGAAAGAGCTTTCGGCAGCGATTGCCCAACGTGCGACGATGTACGAACTGTTGCTGCAGGATTTATACGGCCCGCAGCGATTGATTCGCGAGAAAGTCATTCCGGCCACGCTGCTACACGCTCATCCGCAGTTTCTGCGAGGGCTGCATTCAGATTCGGACATCAAGCAGTTCTTGCAGCTTGTCGCGTTCGACCTTGCACGCTCTCCGGACGGTCGCTGGTGGTTTTTGAACGATCGAGCCGAGTCGCCGTCCGGAATCGGGTTCGCACACGAAAACCGAATTGTGCTCTCGCATGCGTTCCCGGAGATTTTCCAGAAGTGTAACGTCGCCCAGCTCAGCCCTTTTTACGACCAGCTTCAAAATAGTCTGCTGAACCTTGCCGACGGGAAACCCAAAGCACGTGGCGTGTTATTGGGTGAGGGGATGACCGGTCGTAACTTTTTTGAAGAAGCCTACCTTGCGCGAACGTTGGGCTACACGCTTGTCCGTGGCGATGACCTGACCGTACGCAACGATGGTGTCCATTTCAAAACACTTGCCGGGCTCAAACCCGTTGACTTGATCCTTCGCCGCAAGAACAGCCTCGATTGTGATCCTTTGGAATTCGACGGCGCGACGGCCATCGGTACGCCAGGCCTTGTGAACGCGTATCGGCAGAATCAGGTGGCGATTACCAATCGAATCGGAAGTGGCCTGGTTGAGTCGCGTGCACTGATGGCTTACGGCGGAAAGATCTGCCAGGCATTGATGTCGGAAGAACTTAAAATTCCGAACGTTGCCACATGGTGGTGCGGCGACCCAAAATCCCTGCAGTTCGTGCTCGAGAATTTGGATCATCTGACGCTCGAGTCAGCTTTTCGTGAACGCAGTCGTTCGTTCGAAGCCGGAACGGAGATGAGCGAGCTTTCCTTGGAGCAACGCAAATCAAAGCTGCTGGCGAATCCGATGAACTATGTCGCCCAGGAACGTGTCGATCGATCCAGCGTTCCTGTCTGGAGCGGCGAATCGATGGAGTCCGCCCGGTTGGCGCTGCGAACGTTTGCCGTCAGCACAGACGACGGGTTCAAGGTGATGAAAGGCGGGCTGGGGCGAACTTCGAAACTGCAGGATCCGTTGTACATCACGATCAACGAAGGCGAAGGCGGAAAAGACGTTTGGGTAGAGTCAGGTGACGACGCCAATGCTGCTCGTGCGTTGAGCGTTTCGCAAAAACTCGCGCCCCGTCGCAGTGGCTTTGAACTGTCCAGCCGGTCGGCCGACAACCTGTTTTGGATGGGGCGGCAGATCGAGCGGATTTACTTTTCGTCATGTGTGCTTCGCAGCACGATCCACCGTTTGATCGGTGAACGGCGAGCCAAATCGCGTGTCGAAGTCCACGTTCTGGTGCGGTGCCTGGCGATGCAGGGCCAGATCGAGCCCGCGTTTGCAATTCAGGAACTCAAAACGTCCTTGCCCGAGCTGGCAGAACTGCTGCCGGCTGTGATTCTTGACGCCAGTAATTCCGGAAGCATCGCCACGTCAGTCAACGAGCTGTTGCGTTTGGGGCAGATGGAACGCAATTGTATGTCGCTCGACACGTGGCGCACGATTTTGCGGATCCACGAAAGAATTGACATCGATCAACCGGATTTGCCGAGCCTTCTGGCGCTTGCGGACGAACTGGTCGTCGATGTGTCGGCGCTCAGCGGCCAGGCTGCGGAAGGGATGACGCGGAATCAGGTCTATCGATTCGTTCAGATCGGACGTCGGCTGGAGCATGCGACTCAATTGATCTTTATGTTGCGTTCTTTGTTTCTGCCGAAAGTCGAGCCCGTCGATCCGGTACTGCAGACGGCGTTGGAAGTCGCCGACAGTATCATGACCTATCGCTCCCGTTATTTCGCCAACTACCAGTTGGGAGGAGTGCTGGATCTATTGGTGACTGATGAGACCAATCCGCGATCTCTGGTTTGGCAGATGGCGCAACTGGATGAACACGTGCAGCAGTTGCCAGACAATATTGATCAGGCAGGGCTGGCTCCCGAGCGAAGGCTGTCCAGTTTTCTACTGCACTCGGTTCGCTCTTCCGACATTCAGCTGGTGGCGGAGTCCTGGCTGTTAAACGAAACTCAGCCGATGGAAGAACTGCTCAAGGCCTGGGAGGAAAGTTTGCCTGAACTTCACGCGGCAGTTTCAAATCGTTTCTTCGTACACGCGGATACTTCGCGACAAATCGGTGATATTGGTCGACGTTCCAAAGCCAACAAACGGCGGTCGCAATGAAGTATTCGGTAACGCACACGACTCGATACGACTACCCTGGCGATGTTGCGATCGGTTACAACATTGTGCACTTGCAACCAGGGAACTGGACAGGGCAGACGTGTGAGAAATTCCGTTTGCTCGTTACTCCTGAACCGCTCAGTATTACTCAGCGCACGGACTATTTTGGCAATCAAAGTGCCCAGTTCAATGTCGAACAGCCTCATCGCCGCCTGACCATCACCGCCAAGTGCGTGGTGGACGTCGAACGTCCTGAGCCACCCGAATATTCGACGACTTCTCCATGGGAGACGATTGTTGCGGCGTTGGTCGAAACAGCCACACAGGAAGAGTTGGACGCCGTTCAGTTCGCTTGCCCGTCGCCTGGAATTTCCGCATTTAGCGGGCTTGAGGAATACGCCCGGATTTCATTTCCGGCTGGACGGCCAATCCTGGAAGCCTCTGTCGATCTGACCAGACGAATCTTCGAAGAGTTTAAATACGATCCCAACGCGACGTCGGTGACTTCCGAAATTCGGGAAGCATTTGAGAAACGAAGCGGAGTCTGTCAGGACTTTGCCCATTTCCAAATCGGATGCCTCCGGTCGCTTGGTATTCCGGCGCGTTACGTCAGCGGATACATCCGGACGATTCCACCGGAAGGGCAGGAAGCTCTCGTCGGTGCGGACGCGTCGCACGCGTGGGCATCGGTCTGGTGCGGCAGGGCAATTGGCTGGGTTGATCTTGATCCGACCAACAATCAGATCGTGAGCAACGATCACATCACAGTTGCCATTGGCCGGGAATACAGTGATGTGTGTCCTGTTAAAGGCGTGATCGTTGGAAACGCTGCGCAGAGTCTGGCTGTGGCCGTGAGCGTCGAGCCGATTGGGGACAAGTAGAAAGCTTCTCCTGACTCGCGGCGGCTTGTCCATATCGCCAGTTCGCTCTCGCCGGCAGCGTTAGATCGCGAGGACGAAGCAGACCTCGTTTGCAAGCAAGTCTTTCGAACAGAAGTCCGCTTGATGTCCTGTTAGGAAACCGCCCATCAAAAAAGGCAGTGCCCGATCAGGCCTGCCTTTTAAATATCTCAATATCTCAGTCGCGAATCGCTCCGGAAAACGAAGCCTCCAGCTACGGAGTTTTGATTCTCTTCTTTTTGGCTTTGCGGCCGCGGTTGTTGGCGGGACGTTTGCCGTGATTGGCTTTTTTAACTTTATGAGTTGGCTTGGCCATGGTTGGATTCCCCGATGGATCTTTTTGGTCTGAACTAGTCTTTTCGGCGATTGTCCGGCCGATGAACAGCGAAATCGTAACAACCGGGGTAACTTTGTCAAAGGCGAAAAACGCGTGAATTGCCCGAGATTCGAGTCAAACAGGCATTCGCGGCCCTTGTTTTGACTCGGACAGCATGGCAGCTGGCCAAAGTGGCTTCTGGACACCATGACCGACACAATCCTGTCATCTTAAGAAATCGCAGGCATTTGAACGCAATCCATGTTGTCGTCGTAAATCTTTAAGTTTCCATTGGGATAACTGCGTTTTATAATTTCCCGTTGTGCTTTGAACACATCGGGCCCTCCTCGCGCGGCAACGAGTCAAATTAGCCCAATCCAACCTCCTTGAAAAAACGGCGTCACCGACAGCATGTCAACTCAGACCGAATCGCAAAACGCAGACAGGATCAAGGAAGAGGTTCGTCAAGTCATCCGTCGACTAACTGAACTTTCCCAAACCTCAGAGGACTTCGACCAGTTCTGCGACGAAGTTCTTGGAAAGCTGGTCGAGATTACGGGGGCACACGGAGCCCTGTTTTGGCAAATCACCAACAAAGGTGTTCCTCGGCTGACCCATCATTCCGGGCAAGCCCCGCACGACGAGGCCAGAGAAGTTCTCAATCCGGAGAACGAACAACATAATCGCGCGATCCTTGATGTCGTGCGCCAGAAGATGCCCGTCGGTATCATGTCCGAAGCGTTTACTGGAAAGGCCAATCCGGACGCGTCGTCTGCAGATTCTGATACCGCGGAAGCGTCGCAAGTCACGTCTCCGTTTCTGATGCTTTTTTCACCGGTTCTCAATCGACAGAAAGACGCCGTCGGTGCCGTCGAGCTGATTCAACGTGGAGACATTTCTCCGCAAGCCCAGGAAGGATATCTTCGATTCCTGACACAGATCGCGGCTTTGTTTCAGCGTTGGCATGAGCGTCAGGAGAACACCACCGTCGCGAAGCGGTCTGAAAAGTGGACCGAGAAGATGGAGTTCATTAGCGAAGTTCATCGTTCGATCGACTTCAAGGAAACTGCTTACGCGATCGCCAACGAAGCGCGTCGCGTTCTTGGTGCAGACCGTGTCAGCGTGGGTCGTTGGAACGGAAAGAATTGCAAGATCCTTGCGATCTCCAGTCAGGATCGCTTTGACAATCGGGCCAACGTCGTTCGGAAACTTGGCAATGTCGCGACGGCCAGCGTCGGCGCGGATTCCACTTTCTGGGTAACCGGAGGCACCGAAGCGATTGCGCCCGAAGTGGCCAAGAAGATTAATGACTATCTGGATGAATCGCACAGCCGAACCCTGGCGGTCATTCCGTTGGCGATTCGACCGGATGATGTGCCTGATCTGGAAATGACCAAGCGGAACAAAAAAGTTCGCAAGCTCGGTGCGATCGTGCTGGAGTACTTCGATGACGACGTCACCGAAGAGGCGATTCATGACGACTGCCAGCTGGTGGTTGAACAATCTCAGCTGGCCCTGGAAAACGCCAGAAAGCACGGCGAGATTTTCCTGCAGCCAATTTTGAAAAAGCTTGGCTGGTTGCAGCAAACGCTGTTCGGCGACCATCTGAAGAAAACGCTGACGGGCTTGGCTGCATTGGCGCTGTTGACACTGGCGATGATTTTTCTTCCGTGGGAACTGAAGATGAAAGTCGACGGCGTGCTGCATCCCGAGACGCGCCGGCATGTCTATTCGACGTCGAAAGGGATTATCGAAGAAGTCAACTTTGAGGACGGCGACGAAGTCCAGAAGGATGCGCTGTTGCTGAAGATGGTCGACTACGATCGCAAGCAACAGATGGACGCTCGCCAGACAGAACTGAAACGGATCCGGGCTCAGGCTGACGAAGCGTACCGCCAGATGGCCGCGGCACGTTCGGATACGCAACAGCAAGCTCGTTTGCAAGCCGAGCTTTCGGCCTACAAGGCTCAGGAAGCTCAAACCATTGAGATGATCGAAAACGATCAGCGCGTGATGAATGAAGTGCTCGAAGTTCGTGCGCCAATTGATGGCACGATCGTCACATGGAATCCACAACAGCGGCTCAAGGGCTTGGTCGTGGAACCGAATCAGACGCTGGTGACGCTATCGGAGCTGGACGGACAGTGGCAACTGGAAGTCAATATTCCGCACAATAAAGTCGGCTATGTTGATCGCGCGCTCAAAGACGCCCGTGACGATGATGACAGGAACAACGATGCCATCGTGGCCGAGTTCGCATTGAGCACCAATCCAAGCAAGACCTATCGTGGCGAGCTGCAGCGCGTTTCCATTCGCCCCCACACGGACGAGTCAGGGATTCAGAAGTACCGCGGCATCATCAAAGTGGAACCAGACGGTTTGAATCTTAAAGAGCTTCGCCATGGTGCCGGAGCGACCGTCAAAATTCACTGCGGAAAAGTGCCACTTTACAAAGCCTGCTTTCACCAGATCATCGACTGGTGGCAAACCAATGTCTGGTGGTTCTAGATTCGAAGCGGTTGAGCCAGGGCTCGGCTCATTCGCAGAGTTGAGCGTTCGCTCGGCTTGATCACTCCTTAGATAAATCCATGTCACTCATCCCTTCTCCTGCTTCTCCGCTCAAGGAGCCGTCGCCCAAGCCACCCATGGGCCCGCCGGTGCGGATGAAGATCCGTCCCGATCTGACGTTCGATAGTCAGGTCTATCAGGGCGTTGAATATCTCGTCGTGAAGGAGCCGTTGGGGCAGAAGTACTACCAATTCCCGCCTCAGGTTCACTATTTGCTGACGCTGCTCGATGGCGAGATCACGATTGACCAGCTGCAGGACGCGTACCACGAAAAGTACGCGCCGAAACGAATTACACGACAGGAACTGCAACAGCTGCTAACCCGTTTTCATCAGGACGGGCTGGTGGTTTCGAACATGCCGGGGCAGGGCATCGAACTGCTCAAGCGTGGTGACAAAAACAACCGGATGGAGCGTTTTCAAATGCTCTCCAACATCCTTGCGGTGCGATACCGTGGCTTTGATCCGGAACGAATCCTCAACTGGCTGAACAAATGGACCTGGTGGATTTTCACCAAGCCCATGGTTTATCTGGTTTGTGTGCTCGCTTCGATCGCTCTGATGAGCGTGATCATCAACTGGGGTGCGTTTCAGGCAAAGCTGCCGGGCTTCGACGCGTTCTTCGATCCGAAGCAGTGGTACCTGTTCGTGCTCGTGCTGGCTGTGACCAAGATGTTCCACGAGTTCGGGCACGGGTTGAGCTGTAAACGGCTGGGCGGCGAATGCCACGAGATCGGGTTTATGCTGCTGGTGCTGACTCCCTGTTTGTACTGCAACGTATCTGACAGCTGGCGATTGAAGAACAAGTGGCATCGCGCTGCGATTGGCGCGGCAGGGATGTATGTCGAAATTATTCTGGCGACGATCGCGACGTTTGTCTGGTGGTTCGTCCAACCCGGTTTGGTTCAGGATATCTGCCTGCGCGTGATGTTGGTCAGCTCGATCAGTACGGTGCTGTTCAACGGTAACCCGCTGCTACGTTTTGACGGATACTACATCCTTAGCGACATTCTGGAGATTCCCAACATGGGGCAGAAGTCGACCAAGGCGCTGACGACGTTGCTGGGGCGGCACTGGTTGGGGTTGGAGATTCCGGACGATGCGTTGATGCCCACCAACCGTCCGGCCGCATTCGCGAGCTACACCGTCGCAGCGTTTTGCTATCGATGGGTGATCATGTTTTCGATTCTGCTATTCCTGATGCGGTGGCTTGAGCCATACGGTCTGGAGTCGCTGGGGATCGGAATCGCGATGTTTTCGCTAATCGGAATCGTGGTGATGCCGTGCTACAAGCTTTACCGTTACATGTCTGTTCCAGGTCGGATGCATCAGGTGAAAAAGAAACGATTTTTTGGAGTGTTGTCGATCATTGCAGCGGTGATTGCCGGCCTGCTGTTATTTCCGTTTCCGCATTTGATGCGATGCGACGTCGTCGTCGTGCCGGAGACCATGGCTGCGGTTTACGTTGAAGAACCTGGCGTGATGGACGAATGCTATGTGGATCCGGGCGACCGGGTCGAAGAAGGGCAGGAGATTGCCCGGCTGCGGAACTATGAGCTTGAAGAAATGCTGCTCGAGGCCGAGGGTCGTGTCGAAGTCAAACAGGCTCAGCTGGTCGCCGCTCGTGAACAAATGCTTCGTGGGCTGGGCTCCAGTCAGGTGGGGGCGCTTCAGGCGGAAGTCGACGAAGCCATTTCGTTGCTGTCGGATTTAAGACTTCGGGCCATGAAGTTGACGATTCGATCGCCGATCGCAGGAACGATCATGGAAACACCGTATCGCCATCCGGCTCAGGCAGTCGACGAAGATTTGCTTGTCGACCAGCAACCGTTTTTGATACAAAAGTTCGACAACGTATCCGCGGGAGCAGGTCAAAGGTTTTGCGAAGTCGCTGATTTGGACCGCTGGAAAGGAATCGTTTTGCTCAGCGAGCAACAGGTTAAATTCATTGAAGCCGGCCAGGACGCACGCATTCGATTGCATTCCCGGCCGAATGAAACGCTGTTGGCAAAAGTCGGCGATGTGGGCGTGACCGATCTTTCAATCAATCGTGACGACTACGAGCTGTTGGCGGCTCAGCAACAGGATCCTCGAGTTCGCGAAAATCGAATTCCGGACCTGGTCAGCGAACTGGTTCCGCAGTATGACCTGAATCGGTTGCACTACTACGCGGAGATTCCGCTCACGGATACCGACCGTAGCTTGAAGATCGGACTCAGCGGCAAGGTTCGCGTCCGCTGCCCGAATCGCTCCTTCGGTTCAAGAATTCTTTGGTGGATCAATCAGAACTTCCGAATGTAAACCATCCGGAATCAAAGACAGGGAAATGAAACCGCGCAAAAAAAGCCGGTGCGAATTGCGCCGGCTTTCATGTAATGCTGCGGTTGTCTTTCGGTCCGAAGTCTTCAGGTCGCAATCTTTCGACTACCTGAACTCAAGCTCGCAACCTCGTATCGCCTAGACCGCGAACTGCTCAAACTGAATTTCGCGAAGGCTGTCGAACGACCAGATGCCGGCAAAGGCGTCTGTCATGAACAGTTCACGTCCGTCACCCGATCCAGTCACTGTCAGCTGATTGTTCTGCGGCAAGTTACCGTCCAACAGGAACTTCACGGAATCGCTTGGTGAGACAGTGAACTGGTTGAACTGGGCGTTGCTGCGGATCTGAAGGAATTCGGCTCCCGAGTAGCTCAGGCCAGAGAAGTTTCTGGCTCGAACTGCTGCGTCATTCATCACTTGGCTGTCGGTCAGCGTGTATCCGTGAGCACCCGCGGATTGCGAATCGTTCAGGTACAGACGGTCACTTCCCTGTCCGAGGCTAATCGCCAGAACACCTTGAAGAGCATCCAGGCTTCCGCTGTCCGCTGCGAGGTGAGACCCGATGTTGACGAGGTCATCGTCGCGTCCCATGTCCAGCGTCATCGTAGTTCCCACAGCAGTCGAAACGATATTGGCGACGTCTTTTTCGGCTCCAAGATCGATGTCGAGGCTCTCCGCACCATTGTTACTGTTGATGTTGAGAATGTCCGAACCGGTCATCGTGTCGATTGACATGTTTACGACAGGTACCGCGAACATTGTCACGATGTCGCGTCCTTCAGTTCCCAGGAACTCGAGAGACTCAAGCTGACGGGTCGTGCTGACCAGTTGGTATTGAGTGTTGATGCCGGAGGCACGGAAGGTCGTTCGCGTTGTCGCATCGGTCGCTCGAACGATCGCCGTGTCGTTGCCTCCAGTTCCAGAGTCAGCCACTGCCAGGTTGCGTTGACCTCGATCGGCAAACGAAATGTCGTACCGGTCGTCATCGTTGCCGCCGTTGATGTTGGCGTTGCGATAGAAGTCTTCGCCGACGCGGAAGAAGTCTTCGCCATCATTTCCGCTTGCACCGAGATAGCCGGTCTGCGATGCAGCGGCCAAATCAAACGTATCGTTGCCGGCCTCGCCGATCAGGATGACGTTCTCAACTCCATTCGCACGATTGACTGCAAGCGTGTCGTTTCCGTCTTCGCCTTTGATTCGCAGGAAGCTGACTCCGTCGAATGCACGAACGTCAATCTGGTCGTCTCCGTCACCGGCGAGAATCTCGACAGTTTCGATCGAAGGCAGGAAGGACATCGTGTCGTTGATTAAGGCAACTTCCGGTCCATCAAGAACGACGTTGTCGCTGTTTTCACCAAGGAAGACGTTGATTCGATCGACTTCGGCATCGAGTCCGGAATCAGAAACACGAAGGTTTCGAGATTTGTCTTCGTCGAGGAAGAACACATAACGATCGCGACCGGAAGCTCCGTCCATCCACACATCGCCTTCGACGTCGGTCGTGATGCGGTGGTAGTCATTGCCGCCGACGCCCAGAAGTTCGACTGAGTTCTCAGCGAGTACGCCAAAGACAAGGAACGAGTCAGCGACATCGTCCAGACCACGAATCGTGATTCCGCCATTGCCTCCAGTGAAGCTACCTCCGGTCGCCGAGTACCGAATTGTGGATTTGGCGACGTTCGCAATGTAGCTGTCCTGAATCACTGCGAAATCTGGAGTGCCAGCGATACGCTGAATGTCCATTGTGTTCGCGCCTGTACCGGCATCAATCACCAGATCATTGCCGCCACCGTCGGCCGCGGTGTCGTGGATCATGAAGTGATCGTTACCGTCGCCGCCGAGCAACGCGAATCCGCGAGTCGCCGAATTCACGATAAAGGTGTCGTCGCCGTCGAGAGCGTTAACTTCCAGAGACTCGATTCCGACAACGTTGGCGTTCATCGGGTCAGAGACCATAAACGTGTTGCCGTTGATGAGGAAACTGTTCTCGTTGATTTCAAAGACATCGTCACCAGTGGTGCCTTCAACCGTCAGGCGATCGTTTTCAGCGTCGACACTGTCGATGATTGAAACCATCGTATCGCCAAACACGTTTGCGAGATCGTAAGTGTCGTCACCTGCTCCACCAGCGAGAATCAGATTGTCTGTGGTCGTGCCTGTTACCGTGTAGCGGTCATCTCCACCTCTGGCATGCAAGGCAAGCGTCTCAAGATCAGGGTTTGCGTTGACGGAGCTGCCAGCAATGGCGTACTCAAGTCTGCCGATCGTGTCGATGACATCAATCGTCTCTGCAGCGTCGCTGAAAAAGACGTCAAGCCGATCCACACCGCCGGTGTCAAACACAGTCACGGTTCGGTCTACGGAACCAGCAAGATCAACGAGGAATTGGTCGTCGTCGAGTCCGCCATCGATTTCGATGTCGCCTGCTGCCGCTGCTGCAACGTCGATCAAGTCGTTACCGCCAAGCGAATTAATGCGAAGCAATGTCTGATCGCCAAGCGTGTTGACGCGGAAGATGTCATCGTAGATGTCGTCTCCTGCTGTCGCTCCCATGGTGCCTTCAAGTTCGATCAGAGAGAAGATTCCATCGGTTGCGACGTAGTCGATGTCCGCTGTCGTCATGCCGACGATGCGATTGTCTTCGATCTGGATTTCAGTTCCGGCAACTGCTCCCCCAAAGATGGCTGAACGGCTGACATACATCTCGTTGTTGCCAGTACCACCATCGATTCTGAGTTCAGTGGTTCCGGTTGTCGCAGACAGGTCCGTGATGTTGAAAATGTCGTCGCCGGCTGAGCCATAAAGACTGGCAACCGTCGTGGTTCGCGTCACGTTGAACGTGTCGTCTCCGCCAAATCCGTCGAGAGCAAAGTCTTCGATTCCGCTAAAGCTGGCGTTTGCGGTTGGATAGGCCATGCCATTGAATACGTATCCACTTTCGTTGACGGCGATGATGTCATTGCCGGCCGTCATTCTCACGTATAACAAGTCGGTTTCGTCATCCAGTGAGTCCGTAACGACGACATCAAAGATGGAAACAATGTTTGTGCCGTAGCCATCGTCGCCGGCACCTCCAAGCAACTCTACGGTTCCGTCAACGAGCGTTTCGAAGAAGAACACGTCGTCCATCGCGCGTCCGTAAACTTTTAGGTCATTGCCCGCCGCGACGCTAAGGACTTCGAATGTATCGGAACGCGTTTCGCTACCGAACAGGTTTTCGTTGAATGATCCTCCGGTTGCAACGAACTCAACATCAACGTTGCTCATATTCGTGATTCGGGCAGATTCCGCTGTAACTGTCCCAGGTACCAACGCATCGTTCTGATAGACGTTCAAAGTGTTAACGTCTTCGCCACCGTCGATCATGAACGATGTCGCACCGGTCTGCTGCGTGGTCTCTGCCACATTGAAGACGTCTGCGCCACGCTGCCCGAACAATCCAATGCCACGAGTCGTTGACGTGATGTTGAACGTGTCGTCGTCCGCGTAAGCATCGATTGCAAACGTTTCGATGCCCCAGGCCGTCGATGCGTCATCGAAAGGAACGACGATACCGTTGATCGTAATCTCCGTTTCGCCGACGGCGATGATGTCCTGGCCATCGGTTCCCGTTGACGTCAGTTGGTCATTCTCAGAGCCAACGGAGTCAGAGATTGCTGTTCCGGCAAAGGATGATGCTGGAAGATTGTAAATGTCATCGCCTGCTTCCCCGAATAGCTGAAGGTTTCCGGTAACGTCCTGTTCAACAACAAACACGTCGTTCCCGGCACCCGCGTAAATCGGGAAGTCGTAGTTTGAAGTCGGGATGTTAAAGCGATCATTTCCATCTCCGCTGCGGAATTCGATCATGCCATCAGCAAGAATTCGGCCGCTGTTGATGTTGACGCCATTGCCGCCGTCAAACTGCCAAACGGTATCGCTGGAAACGTCAAGTTGAAGCTTGTCGTCGCCGTCACCGACAAGAATGTACGATCCCGAGATTTCGGCAGCATCGAGGTCGGGAACGTTGACGATGAACTGGTCCATCCCGCCGTTACCGTTAACTGTTAGCGTACCAATCCCGTCGGAGTCGTACTCGCCGACGATCGTGCCGTCGACAACGACCTGAATAAGATCGCCAACCTGATTAACTTCGATGATGTTGTCGAGATCGGGAGGCGTGACATCGATCACCGGATTGGTGTCAGTCGCGCCAACCTGAGTCGCTTGAATCGCCCAGTTGTTGCTGGCGTCCGTGTATTGCTGAAAAGTCCAGAAGCTGTTTGGGTCGTACGGATCGTTGACGGTCGTTGTGTATCGTCCCCAGAAGTGGTTTGGCAATCCGCCATTGGCCAAGTCGATATACGTTGACGCTCCGGCCTTGAGTTCAGTTGGGTCATTGAAAGCCAAAGGCGAGTCGACGCCCGATGACGGAACCGCAATGCTGATGTAGGAGCTTGGGAAAAGATTCAGGCCTGTCGCGGTGTATCCAATCGCAACTGTACCGTTGGGGCTGACGTCGATAGACGGGTCGATGTAGTCGATGTCATTGGTGGCGGCTTCGATGGTTCCGTGGTCGACCAGGTAGATCAGCTCGCCGGTGTCTGGATCTGTTTCCGGAGTTGTGTCGACTTTGTACCATCGCAGAACCGCATTCGGTCCTTCTGCCTGAGTCCCGTCATCAAGAGTCACGACAGCCCGAACTGAGTGCACGGCATAGAGAAAGTCGCCTTCCTGGGCAACCGACGCGTTGAACAGAGTCGAGTCACGATCACGGATAATGTCAGTCGGTTGACGTACAACATCTGGCTCGCGATAGAAGTCGATTGGAATGACGGCCGATTCACCTTGCGTGAGATTGAGATCGACGTTTGGCGTTCCTTCACGAGTGAACTCAGTCAAAACCAACTCATCGCCCTGACGTCCGGTCGGGAACGTATCGCCGTCGCCTTCACCATCGATCGCCAATCCAAAGAACGATTGAGTCGAAGTGACAGGGAACGTTTGCGGATCAATCGTCGTGTCGAGTCCGAACTGGATCTCGAATCCGATACCGTCTGGAATTCCGTCCCCGTCCGCATCGTCAGGATTGTTGGTGATTCCGCGGATGTTTTCCTGGCGTCCCGTTTCAATGTCTCCACCGAAAAGTGCGACTTGAGGGAGGCCCACAACAGCGCTGCCGACCGGTGTTTTGCCGAATAGCGTGAACGTGAACTCTTGCGCCGACATCGACATGCCGACTTCATCCATGGACATCGTGATACGCTCTGTACCGAACAGGTAGACGAGATTTCCATCTTCGTCAAAGGTTCCCGTGTCCAGTTGAATGCTTCCCGATTTCCACGAACCGGTTGGATCCGGCGTGTTTGAGGCAGCGATCCAAATGCGGTTCCCCTGGAGCAGCGGCAGATCGTCGTTGAGATCCTGGTTGTCGACTGCAACCACATACCAACGATCGAAACCGGAATCGAAGACAAGCCGTGGAGTATCGAATGAGACCGCGTTTCCGTCGTCATCAACAGGAGCAACACCATTGTTGGCGGCAGTGTAGAAATCTTCCAGCGTTCCACTTTGCAGCAGCGCCGCGCCGGCGTCTTTCTCGTAGATCGAAAAACCGCTGTTGAGGAATTGAACAACGTGATTCTCTCCAACCGCTGCGGAAATGTTCGGTGGGTTGGCGTTGCTGGAAACTCCGCTTCCGTCGTTCGCGGACGTGAAGTTGATCCCGATATCTGCGGTCAACAACTGGCGTGGCTCAAGGCTCTCGTAGGAATGCTTCTGAGCTGGTGATCGCCGCATCGATTTTGCGTGGAGTACCTTTCGCAGATTGGTTTTGGAAAATCGTGGAAGAGAGCGAGTGCGTTTAGAACTCATTAGATGTTCCTTGGTCGTACAGTTGCCAATCGGCGGAACCGATGGTGCGCGGATGAATCGGAATAAGTAATTAACAGGCCGCAATAAGAACGAGCGACTGCAATAAGTCAGATGGATAGATACTCTAAAGTAATTAAAGGGTGCATATTCTGCAAAACCCTCCACAAGAAACGCTCAAAAACGACAAAAATCCCCAAACTGTCGTTCCTGTTCCGCGTCGAAGATAGCGCGCAACTGTCGCGCCAAAAGAGCAAGTTTCCCGGACCAAATCCAACATTTGGAGCGTCGTAGCAGATCCGACGCGCAGCGCTCCTGCCAGTTAGCCCAAGTTCACTTTGGGCGAATAACATGACCCAATTCGTGAGCGGAGCATCCCACCGCGTTGCAGCGAAACGTTGAGACGAGTCTCAGCGAGGTATCCCATCGGGTTTCATTGAGTGTTCGACTACGTTGAAAGTGGCTGAATCTCAGTGCCGTCTTCGCTCACTGGAGCGTCATCGCCCGAATCAGCGTCTTCGTCGATCGTCCGGTCTCCATCTTCCTTGGCGTTGCTGGGGAAGAATGATTCAATGAGAGCATTGGCGTCTTTGTAGTGATCTTCGCCGTAGTGAAGTTCTCCACCCTCATGGCCTACATAGCCGATGCCGCAAGCCAACAGAATCGCAGCCAGCTTCCACATGATTCCATCGTCCGGATCCTTGTTACGTGAACTCGCAGCGAACAGAGCCAGGATTACTGCAAACACAGAAGCTCCCAACCCGGTAATTCGGTGCCAGAACATGGCGTTGTCCTGGTCGAGAACGTCGGCGACTTCTTTGACGGTTCCGTATCCTTCCATTTCAGAAAAGAACCAACCGGAAGCACAGGCAAAGACAGACCCGATCGCGCCGAGCCACAAACAGTAATAGGCGCAATCGCTCATCACGAAGTTGCCACGCAGGCTCAGAAACGCAAACAGTCCCGAAGCCAACAACAAACCGATTGGCAAGTGAACCAGTGCCGGATGCAGCGAACCGGCAGCTCGGTACGGCAGCTGGGAATCTTCGGCGGGAGGAAGCGGAACTTGCTCCCACTCGGATTCAAGTTCATCAGGCCAGATGGCTCCCTCGTTAATCCACGCTTTCACCAACTCGATTTGCACTTCCGACAGAGGCTTGGCCGTGTTCGGTGGCGGCATCCGATGGGACTCATCTTCAGCGATCAATACGGTATATAGATCACTGCTTTCCGCGTCTTCTTCGATCACATACGACAGCGTGCCGTCTTTGTCGGCGATACTGAAATCAGCCGGATCATCGCCGCCATGGCAGGCAATACAGTGATTCTCAAAGATCGGTTTGATGTCCGACTCAAAATCGATTTGCCCAAACGCCGTGCCTGGCAGAACAAAGCAGAAGATTGTGAACAGAACGCTAGATCGAAAACGATGACTCATGGCCGAATACATCAAAACAAGTGACTATAAACGAAGGCGTCATTCTAAATGAGGTCGCAAGCAAATGCACGGCGTTGCACTATTTTTCCCCGACAATTCGCTGCTCAAAAACGGGCATTATCAGGATCTTGCCATCACCCATTCTGCCTGTTCGGGATACCTTCACCATTGCATCAACGATTGATTCGGCATCCTGATCGCTGCACCAAATTGACAGTTCGACTTTCGGAATGAACGCCCCCGAATACTCATTTTCGAGATATAGGTCGAGGTAATTTTTTTGACGGCCGAAGCCTTTTACTTCGCGAATAGCAATTTCCTCAATCGGGAAACCGGCCAGTTCAGCAATGACTTTCTCAACGAGATAGGGCTTGATGACGGCCAGAATTTGCTTCATCGAACCATCGCCCACGTCCAATGCCGGTCAGAAGTCGCCGTAACGGTGTCGGGCGAGGCACCGAACTCAGCGACCAATTCTTTCATTTCGTTCAGTGACAATGAAGCGTGTAAAGATTCACCAAACAGCCGCCGGGAATAATCGCTCTCTTCGCCCGCCCAGGTTTCGACCAACGAGTCAACGGATTGTGCCGAATCGGGACGCATCAGGTCGCGGACGAAGATCACGCCGCCGCTTCGCGTCGTGCGAATCATCTCCGAAGCCGTCATCGAAGGTTCGGGAATGTGATGGATAATGCTGTTCGAGATCGTGGCGTCGAACATCCCGTCTTCGTAGCCGGAATCTTTTGCGTCGACCTGAGCCAACTGGATCTGGTTGCGAAAGCTGGCGATATCCACGTTTTGAATCGCGAGATCCAGCATGCTGGTCGCAAGGTCGATCGCCATGATGCGAATCTCCGGATTGCGTTTACAGAGTTCGATCGGGATCAGCGCGGTTCCAGTGCCAACGTCCAGGAAACTGGCAATGACGTCCGGATAGTCGTCTTCCAGATCGTCAAACGACGGGTCATCAGCAAGCCTCAGGCGCTTGCCGTGAGCAGAGAGAAACTGCAGAAAGTCGTCAACGAAATTAACGTTGACGGCGCCATGGTCCATCCGGTTGTACTCAAGCGCATCCTGCGCAGAGTCCATGACTTCCGGTTCGAGCGTTCGTTTGAGCATGGCAAAAAGAAGTCAGGTTCTGGGCAGAACCTACTTTTTCTTTTCAACGTGAAGCGTACGACGGCGCAGACGCGGGCTGTACTTCTTGAGCTTCAGCTTCTCGCCACCAGACTTGCGGCGGAGCGTGTAGTTGTAGTCGCCTGTTTCTTCACAAACGAGGTGCACGACTTCGAGTTTCTTCTTGCTTTTAGCCATTTTTCTTCCCGCCAGATGCGAGCAATACAGGATCTTTTTCGAGCGGCAGAGTTTAACAGAGCTGAAACTGCCCGTTAAGGCGATAAAACGTGATTCATGCGGAAATCCCAAGGATTCCAGCCAGTTTTGCATGCACGTCGGTGGCGCTGCTGGCCACAAAGCTCTCTGCTCGTCAGCGTATCGGCCCGAAAGCGGGTTTGGCTCCAGCAATTTACGGCTGTCGCTGGCTCAGG
The DNA here is from genome assembly GCF_008087665.1 of Mariniblastus fucicola. Classification (GTDB taxonomy): domain Bacteria; phylum Planctomycetota; class Planctomycetia; order Pirellulales; family Pirellulaceae; genus Mariniblastus; species Mariniblastus fucicola. The sequence continues at coordinate 5,700,937 of NZ_CP042912.1, read as the reverse complement.
GAATCGAAAAGTCCTAGATTTCTTCGATTTTAATGGGGCCGGTGGATTGGCCTCCATCGATCAGATCCGGGTCAGTTTGCGGGTCTGAGTCGGATTTGGTGTACTTCGAGATCGGTGACGGGCGACCGTAGTAGTAACCCTGACCAAGCTGGAACCCCATTTCGACCAGAATTTCGTGACATTCCCGGGTCTCAACGCCTTCTGCGAGCGTCTTGATCCCCAAGCTGTTGACCATGTTCGCAAATAGTGCCACCAGCTCCTGTCGGCTTGGAGGTGCCATTTCGATGTTCTTGGTCAGCTTCATGTCGAACTTCAGGTAGTCCGGACGGACTTCTCCAAGCTCGACCAGTCTTGCGCGGCCGACTCCGAAGTCGTCAAACGCCAGGTGAATTTCGTAGTCTTTAAGAAACGCACAAAGCTCTCGCATCATCGTCAGATTGGTCGACGCGGCTTCGTGGATCTCCAGGGTGATTGCCTGGTCAGGAGCAGATTCACGTAGAGTCTTCAGTGATTCGTAGAACTCTGTTCGGTCCAGCTCTTTCGGATGAGTGTTGACGAACAGGTTGCAGTCAGAGCCAAACGCTGTGCCGATTTCAACGCCACGCTGACGGAAAGCTTCACTAAGTTGAGCTTCCATATTCAGCTGTGAAGCAGCGGTAAACATTTCATGAGGCGACTGCAAACCGAACAGTCGGCTTCGGCCGAGGACTTCATAGCCGATTCGTTTCTGGTCGGCGAGCGTCACGATCGGTTGAAAGTGAGGATAAAGACCTCCGTCGCTGATCAACCGTTCGAACTGGATGATCGCCAGCGCCTGATCGCAAACGTCTTCGGCGATTGTGTTGCCAACGGACTCAACGTCGTCGCTGCCAATTCGGAAAACGATCGTTGCGAACTGAATGATGTCGTCTTCGTTAACAACGGTGTCGCCTGTAATTACTTCGCCGTTTACATAAGTCCCATTGGTGCTGCCGAGATCTCTCAGGATCAACGTTCCGTCATCGCGGAACGTGAGTTCTGCATGGTTCTTGGAGATGCAGCCCGTTGGCAGGCAAAGCGAAGAGTCAGACTGACGGCCGACGGTAAAGGGATCGGAGTGAACTGGAAACTTCCGAAGTGGCTCGGACTCGTCGACTTGTCCAGACAGGAACCATCCTGAGAAAACCTCAGGAGTTGGATTGGCCGATTGAAGTTGTTTGCTGGTGGTCATTGAAAATCGTCAACAGGAAGTGACTGCTTGAAATTTACCGGGGTTCAACAAGGTGCAGACTGCGATCAGGCGAATCCGCAGAAGTTTCTACGTTCCTTGTAAGGATGCGTCGTGCGATTTTCTGGGGATTTCAGATTTCGTCTGTTCCATGTTCAGTAGGGCAAGCCTCTGCGCGACTTTGAGGGTCGTGACGATTGGAAAGCGATGGGAGTGATTTCACCTTCCGCCCGAAAGACCGTATTTTTGACCTAAACGTCGCTTTTTGTGATCTACGTTTACTGACTTCAAATTGTCCCTTCGCAGAATCTGCAACGTCCATCATGTCTGACACACTTTCCAACGCCTCGCTGAGCAACAGCCTTTTGGCGACGATTATGGCTGACGAATCGTTTCGTCCTAACGAGCCATCTTCGTTGTCCGATACCGGTTTGCCGATCTCACTGGTCGAGTCACTGATCGTCAAACGACTCTCGAACATCGGAGTCAGCAGCGGTCGGCAGCTGGCCAACGATCTTTGCTTGCCGTTTTCAATTCTTGAAGAACTCTATCAAACGCTTCGTCTGCGAAAGTTCATTGTTCATAAGGGCTCGGCTCCACTCAACGATTACAACTACTCACTGACTGAAGATGGCCGCGACCGGGCAATTGTCTATTCCCAGTCCTGCTCTTACGTGGGACCAGCACCGGTGCCGCTAATGGATTATGTGTTGAGCGCTGAAGCGCAATCGATCCGTGCCGAATCCCCCAAACGCAGCCAGCTTCGCAATGCGTTCCGTGACATTTCGATCAACGAAACGCTGTTCGAAAGCCTTGGACCGGCGATTAACTCAGGCGCCGGGCTTTTCCTGTATGGCGAACCGGGAAACGGAAAGTCAACGCTGGCCCAAAGAATCACTCAGTGTTTCGGCCAGGAAATCTGGATCCCGCACGCGATCTACGAAGACGGGCAAATCATCAAACTGTTCGATGCCGCCTACCATCATCGTGCTCAAGACGATGGTGACAGTTTGATGAGTGCGTACGCTCATGATCGTCGCTGGGTCAAGATCAAGCGACCGACGGTTGTCGTCGGTGGCGAGATGACCATGGACTCACTCGAAATTCGACACGACCCCAACAGCAATGTCAGTGAAGCTTCGTTGCAAATGAAAAGCAACTGTGGATGTTTGTTGATCGATGACTTTGGGCGTCAGCGAATCGAACCGCAGGAGCTGTTGAACCGGTGGATCGTTCCGCTCGAAAGTCGCATCGACTTCCTGCAGCTTTCTACTGGAAAGAAGATTCAGGTTCCGTTTGAACAGCTGATCATTTTTTCGACCAACCTCGAACCGTCACAGCTTGTCGACGAAGCATTTATGCGTCGCATTCCGTACAAGATCGAAATTGCGGACCCGTCGACGAAGGAGTTTCACTTGCTGTTCCGAATCTACTGCGAAAAATTCAAGTGCCAGTATGAAGAGCGAGTCGTCGACTATCTGTTACAGACTCATTACATCCCCAAAAATCGACGACTGAGACGCTGTCACCCTCGTGATCTGCTCAGCCAGATTCGAAACTTTTGTGTCTACAACGATATACCGATGGAGCTTCGACCAGAGTTTTTTGATCGGGTCGCCAAGAGCTATTTCACAGACGTGCTCGAAGGAGCACCGCGAACATTGGCGAAAGCCGTCGGGCCTCAGTAGGACCTGGCTAGAAACCGCGAGGAGTCGAAGGGCTCCACTTTTACAAATCACCATCCCCAGCTTCCAGATGTGGTTAGAAGGCAATCGAAGTGTCAACCAAACCAAAAGAACCCGCCGCAGAAATTCTCGGCTACAAACTTGAACAACGAATCGGATCCGGCGGTTTCGGCGAGGTCTGGTCGGTCGAAGGGCCGGGCGGACTCAAGAAGGCGCTCAAGATCGTCTATGGATTTCATGACGAGAAACGGGCTCAGGCGGAACTGAAAGCCCTCGATCGTGTCAAGTCACTGCGCCATCCGTTTTTGCTGTCTCTGGAGCGTATCGAAGTTTTCGAAGGTCAGTTGATCGTTGTCACCGAGCTTGCCGATGCCAGCCTGGCCGATCATTTCAACTCGTATGTTTCCAGGGGCGAGCCGGGCATTCCTCGCGATGAGATGCTGCGGTTCATGGCCAACGCGGCTGAAGCTCTCGATTTTCTGTCCAACGAAAAATCACTGCAACATCTCGACGTCAAACCGGAAAACCTGTTGCTCGTCGGAAGCCATGTCAAAGTCGCTGACTTTGGTTTGATGAAAGATCTCAAGGCTGCGTCGCAATCGTTGATGCAAGGCATGACGCCGGCCTATGCAGCGCCAGAACTCTTCGATGGTGCTCCTGCGCCCAGCAGCGACCAGTATTCGCTGGCGATCATGTACTGTGAAATGATTTCCGGAGTACGTCCGTTTCCAGGCACGACTCCCGCCCAACTTGCGGCCCAGCATGTACATGGCAAACCGAATTTGCGTCCGATTCCTCGCGGTGATCATGCGGCAGTCGCTCGCGCGTTGTCCAAGGATCCCAACGTCCGTTATCCATCCTGCATGGCGTTTGTTGATGACCTGAGGAAGCAACGCCGGACTGTTCGAATCGCCAGAAGGCGCACTGAATCTCGCAACGGCGGCGGTTCTGAGACGCTGATTTACTCCAACGAAGATTCAAGCCGTTTGGATATGACCGAGATGGTCTCAGACGGGGCGCTACCGTTCCAGTCAGACAGCATGGTTGCGATTGAGCCGCCGAACTGTGACGGTTCGAGTTCGAAAATCCATCCCACGCTCGTGATTACGATCGGGCAGACGGCAAATCGCGTTGGCCAAAAATTTAAGGCAAAATTGCTGATGCGGACCGGCGACAACGAAGCCGCTCCCTCGATTCGATCGCTGTTTATCGACTCCGATCGCAAAGATCTGGCTCGTCTGGAGGCAGCGAGTAACGATTCCGTAAGCTCGCTCGAGACGATCGAAACTCCGCTCCGCAAACCGGAAGACTACCGGGCACGTGCGGAAGTTCATCTGGGTTGGCTCAGTCGTCGTTGGATCTACAACGTACCACGAACATTGCAAACCGAAGGGCTCCGTCCGCTCGGTCGACTTGTGTTCGCCGACTACTTTTCCACCATCTGCGATCGGCTGGAGGAGGTGATTGACGAATTTACAAAGGCCGAGAACCTTGCCCGGACAGCGGACAAGCTAAGCATGAATCCGGGCGACGTGGAATCGCCACGCGTCTATATCGTGTCGTCGATCAGCGGCGGTGTGGGAAGCGGGATGATGCTGGATCTGGCCTACACCGTGAAGCTGTTGTTGGCCGAGAAGGGCATCAAGCACGATCACGTTACGGGTGTTTTGTTGCATTCAACGTATCAGCGAACTCGTGATCCAGGCCTGTCGTCAGCCAACGCGTTTGCGTTCCTGACCGAGATGCGACATTTCAACGAGCAGGGTTATCCGGGAGACTCGAACCTCGGAATTCCCGAGTTTGACGAGGAAGGTCCGTTTCAGCATACATACTATACCGAGTTGGGCGACGACCTGAACCAGTCAGATTTTGATGCCAAGCTCGATGAGGTTGCAGAATACATTTCACTGGCTGCAACAACCCGTTGCAGCGAATTCTTTGAAGCCTGTAGAGCCAGTGAACTCGAAATGAATCACTTTGCGTTGCGGACGATGGGCGTCGCCACAACCATGGCCGGTGATGAAAAGCAGCGAGAGGCTCTTGTCGGAAAACTCTGTCAAAAACTGATCCAGCGATGGAGCGGCGTTGGCAACGACGAGGAAGACGATCCGGCGATGCTTGCCGAAGCGATTCTTTCGCAACTGGACGTTGAGGAGTCCGGCATTCGCAAACGTGTGCAGGCCGAAGTCGTTCGGTTTCGCATCGAAGACCAACAGCAGATTTTGCAGGCTGCTCGAGAATCTGCTCACGATTCAGCCGAACTGAACCGGATGCTCGACGGAGTCTATGGCGATTGGTCGGAGGACACCGTTGGGATCTCGGGCGCCAATACAACAGAATTGCGAAAGGCGATGGATCAGTTTCTGACCATCGACCCGGTTGCTGGCGAGTTCATGGTTACCAAGGCCTGCTATAGAATGTTGAATCTCGACAACCTGTGCCTGGGTGCTGTCGAAGCAACAGCTGCCAACCTGGGACATCGCTTTCGTGGGTGGCTGACAAACATTGCACGCGATCTGGATGAAACCAGAAACCGAATCAATTCGCTGGTTGAAGTCATCGCCCATTGCCAGTCGCCGGACGCGGAAATGGATCAAAGCGAGGATTTTCTGGAACGGCACCTCGTGCAGCTTTGTGCCGAACGCGAAACCGAGTTTGTAAAACGGATCTCCCGAGAATTTGTACAGATTATTCTCAACGACCTACAGCCCATCGATACCGTTGTGGCGCAGGTCAAAATGAATCTGCAGATGGTCGCCAGTGAGTACTTCGATACTAGCGACGCATTCGATCTGGAACACGGCACGAATACTTTCGACCCCCAGCGGCTGTTGTTGGATCAGGTCGAAGCAAAACTCGACGTGATGGCTGAGAAGGTCGAGCGAAGTATTTTCCATTCGCTGATTAGCCCGGAAGGTGGATTTCAGCACGTCCTGACTGACTATTCCATTCTGCGATACAACCTTCCGAATCAGATGCGTGCCGCGGCTCAGCAGGTGATCTGCAGCGTCAACGAACGGCTTTCGGTTGAAGAAATGATTCGCGAGCACGATATCGCACCGGAGCAGTTATTCCAGTGGATGACCGGTTTGATCAACGAGGCCAAACCGCTGGTCAACGACTGTGGCGGGCAAATGAGACTGCTACTGGGGATGCCGACACAATCCGGCGAGACTCGTCTGCCGCAATTGATTGAAGTCAATTGTCGACTGAAGAATACAGTCGTCAACGGAACCGACGGTAAGGTTGCAATCTGTTTCGAAGCCGACGATGTCTCGTTGGCCGCGGTCGCGTTTCGCCTGTTGGTAAAACGGCCCGACGCGGTGGAACTGGTGAAACGGATTCACACTCGCGACGATATTGACTGGACCAGTCTGGATGATTTGCTGTAAGTCGCAGATCGCTCGGCAGCTAATTCGCGTTGCTGCGAAAAGCTCGAGCTCAATCGCCCAAAACGTAGCCAAAAATTAGCGGCGCGACGATCGAGGCATCCGAATTAATCATGAAACGCGGGCATTCTTTTGAAAGTTTGCACCAGGTAATCTTCTCGTTGGGTACAGCTCCAGAGTATCCACCGTACGACGTTGTCGAATCCGAGATTTGGGCGAACCACGACCACAGTCGGATATCTTTCTGTAAATCCTGAATGATCAGCGGCACGGCGCAAATTGCAAAATCGCCTGCGATGCCGCCGCCGATTTGAAAGAATCCAATTTTGGATTCGGCATCCGTTTTCAGGTACCAGTTAACAAGCTCTTGCATCTGAGCCGTTCCTGATTTGATCGAATCGTGCGTTGAAAGTTTGTTTTCGATGACTCGAGCCGCAAAGATGTTGCCCAGCGTCGAATCTTCGAACCCGGGCGTGTAAACCGGAATGTCCTTTTCCCACGCGGCCAGCAACCACGAATCTTCACGCGGAATCTGAAAGTGCGGCTCGAGAACGCCCTGACGAAACAGTTCGAAATAGATCTCGGCCGGCAGCATCCGGGTTCCCGACTTTTCGTTTTCAGCGCAGACTGCGATGAAGTTGTGTTCGACGTGCCGCATCACGGTTTCCGGAATGCAAGTGTCGGTGACGCGATTGAATCCTTTCTGCAACAGATCGTATTCGTCGTCGGGCGACAGATCGCGATAGTTCGGCACCATGTGGTATTCGTCCCGGGCGACGAGGTTGAATACGTCTTCTTCCAGATTCGCGCCGGTGCATGAGATCGCGTGGACTTTGTCTTCGCGGATCATTCGCGCCAGCGAGACGCCAAGTTCAGCGGTGCTCATCGCGCCCGCCAGACTAACCAGCACCTTCCCTCCATCTTCCAGGAATTGGCACCACGATTTTGCTGTGTCGAGTGTCTCGCGTGCGTTGAAATGCCTGAAATTTTGCTCCAGAAATTTGGAAACTGGTCCGGTCATGGATTCTCAGCGTTTTGTTGGCTGCCCAGAGATTAGCGCCTTGTGGCGAATTCGAAACGTCCTGATGATGCGTTGATTCCACACGTTGGGTTCTGGCATCATCGCGCCGCAGATTTTGGCAGAAATTGGAACGCAAAACAACGCTTTCGCCACGTTTGGTGAACTTTCGCTTGCCTGGCACCCGGCTTGCTTTTCAGAAGCTGAAACAAACGAAACAGAAGCTGAAACAAACGAAAACTTACGCCAGTCAAACAACATGCACGCAAGCCAACTCGCTCAAATCGGAAGCTGGATCGCAGTCCACGCCCCAACACTCATTTTTGGAAACAGTGAACCTCAGGAACTCGTTTCGGTGGATTACTGGACTGCATCAAAGTGCAGATTGCAGCGATGGAACGCGGCTCTGCAGGTGTTCGAGGAAGACTTGCGGGATGTGGAAAACTCACACAATCCCTGGCCAGCGATCACAACCGTCGTCGAGGAGATTTTTGTTTCCGAGTTTCTGACGCGAGTCTGGTCCGCCGCTGTTTTGGCTCACGATACCTATCAGGAATCCGACGAACTGTTTGGTCTGGCTCATTCGGTTCACATCAGCCACATCGAAGCTCGCAATCGTGCCATGCGTTTGCTGCTGGGAACTCAGGCGATGAACGAACCGGAGTTCGATCGGCTGAATCTGCTGCGTCGCAAAGTTGAACGTTGGACGGATCTGTTTTTGGTACGGGTCACCGATGTTGAAATCGCAAAAATGTTTGCTTTCGACGAAAGCCGCGTTTCCGATTTTCATGAAGAAGACGAAGAGACTTCGCCGGTTTTGCAGGCACGCCGGAACCAGGTTCTGATCGCATCGTTCGCGGCTGAGTTGCAGCAGTTCCAGTCGCAATGGGCTGCGAATCCGGAGCTCAATCGGAAGATCTCCAGCTCGTTGTTGGCCTGTTTTCCATCGGACCGATTCGACTCGCTAGGGCTGCCAAAGTCGTTCGGCATGGTGCTGTTGGAAAAAACGCAGCACGACACGCAACTGCTCGTCGACAAGCTCTTGGAACTCGATGATCAGTCCATTGAAATCGAAAGCAATGACGAACTATTCGAAGCACCGCACTTTCAACGTAGAGCTTTTCGCAGTTAGCGGAGGGCAATTAGCGTGGTGGAGTTAGCGACGTATCACCGGATCCCAGCCTGAGCTTGAATCCGCTCCCACATTGACCAGCATGGTCGCCTCTAGCGTGAGCTATCCGATGAAAAGCGACTGGATCGTGAGCTGTTGCCTGAACTGGCTAGCGCGTCGCCAACATTAATCCGTACAGATGGGGTTCACACGGCAGCCAGGCAAACTGGACTTGCCGGAAACCGCTGGCTTTGAGCGAGTATTCGATTCGCAGTGCGTCACAAACTTTCCCGCCGGCTCGTAGCCCGGATTCCAGATCGAAAATGGCCACATCTTCCTGGCCGGCTTCCTGACCCGCAAAAACATCGATGATTGCCATTTCTCCTTCTGGCTTTAGCAGCGAATGCAGCTTCATATACATCGCTTCCTGAGCAATCACGTCCATCCGGTGAACTCGATTGGCAACGACGATCAAGTCAAACGGTTCACCGGCTTCGAACAGCTGTAGTTCCGTCGCCGGATCGCACTCCGCCCATTTGATTTCCGCCTCAATACCAACGCTGTCCAACGTCTCCTTGGCTCGTTTGAGCTGACTGGCGGTGTCCAGAAAAGTGATCCGGGAAGTCGGGTCGCGATGAGCCATTGCGACGCCAAACACGCCTGAACCGCAACCAAGATCGAGAATTCGAATCCCCTTCCGGGTGCTTCCGATGTCCAGGCACTTCATCGCATTGATCGCCGCCGGAGTCATCGTCCACTCGCGTGCATCAAGCTCAACGTCCCAGGTCGAATCGTCGATTCCCTCACCCGTTTTGAGATGATCCACCAGCCGTTCCCACGAAGGAGCTCCGAAATTCCGCAACGACGCCGGAATCAAACCTCCCAGTGTCGTCAACGCAAAATCCTCTCCGTACTGCTCCACCATTTCGGTCTGCAGCAGAACATTCATCAGTCGACGAACGGCCTCTTCGTTGAGCGACAACATCTCTGCGAGTTGAGCAACCGTTTTCTGACCAGAATCAAGTGCTCCAAAAATTCCGACCTCGCCAGCGGCAAGTACGGCATGCCACTGCGCACCGCGTCGCTTGAGTTTGTAAAGTTCCTGAATCGTACGGTCCTGAAAATCGCTCATAGTGGGCTCGGCGTGGAGCTGCAGAATAATGGCTGAAAAGTTTTCGATTCCATTGTCCAAACATTTGCGCGGTAGCCAACCCAAGCCACGTTTTTTGATAAAATCAAACCGGACGTCAGTAATTGGGCTACGATCAAAGTTGAGAACACTCCCGGGAGCAGAATAGTGCAAGTTTTTAAGTCGTTGATACGTTTCGCATCCATTGCGGTTTTGGCAATCGCCGCAACCAATGTCGTCGCTCAGGACCGCGGCATTCCCCAGAAACTGACACTGCCCGATGGTTTTTCGGCCAAGGTCGTCTACGGCGTACCCGTCGAACAGCAGGGCTCCTGGGTTTCGATCACGACTGATCCTCAAGGGCGTTTGATCACGTCCTCGCAGTATGGCGGACTGTATCGGATCACTCCGGCCACCGGGGATGGCGAAGCGAAAGTCGAGAAACTGACGGCAAAGATTGGCCGCGCTCAGGGACTGCTCTGTGCTTTCGACAGCCTCTACGTCGTGTCGCATCGTGGTGACAACATGCCGCCGGGGCTGTTTCGCTGCCAGGATACCAACGGCGACGACCAGTACGACGAAGTCACAATGCTTCGAGAGTTCGATGGCGGCAGCGAGCACGGGCCGCATGCTGTGATTCTCAGCCCGGACAAGCAGTCGTTGTACATCTGTGCCGGAAACATGACCAAAATTCCGAAACCTGAGACATCCCGTCCGCCACGCCATTGGGGAGAAGACCAGTTGATCGAGCGACTGCCTGATCCGGGTGGCCACGCGAATGACAAGATGGCTCCGGCCGGTTGGGTTTGCAAAACGGATCCCGAAGGCAAGTCATTCGAACTGGTTTGCGCCGGATTCCGCAATGAATACGACATCGCGTTTGCTCCCAATGGCGAGCTATTCACTTACGATGCCGACATGGAGTGGGATGTTGGATCGCCCTGGTATCGTCCGACGCGAGTCTGTCACGTCGTCAGTGGCGGCGAATTCGGCTGGCGAAACGGCAGCGGAAAATGGCCCAAATACTATCCCGACAGCTTGCCTCCAGTTCACGAAGTTGGAGTCGGCAGCCCAACAGGAATCACGTTCGGGACCGGAGCAAAGTTCCCGGCCAAGTATCAGAATGCTCTGTTCATTTCGGATTGGAGCTACGGGAAAATTTACGCTTTGAAGCTGGAACCCGCTGGCGCTTCGTGGACGGCGACCAAAGAAGTATTCTGCAGTTCCAACGCGCTTCCTGTGACCGACGTGACGATCAATCCGGTCAACGGAAAAATGTACTTTCTGATTGGCGGCCGACGAAGTCAGTCAGCTCTTTATGAAATCTCGTACACCGGCAGCGAATCAACCGCTGCGGTAGATGCGAAAGTCGAACCGGGAGAGCTTGTCAAACTTCGTCGTGAACTTGAAGAGTCTCATGTCGAAGGCTCGTCTGTATCGGTCGACATGCTGTGGGAGAATCTTGGTCACTCCGATCGGCACATTCGTTTTGCGTCTCGAATCGGCCTTGAGCATCAGGCTCCAGAGAAATGGATTTCAAAAATCGGCGACGAAACGCGGCCCAACGCTTTGCTCGAAGGAGCACTTGCCGTTGCACGATGCGGACGGGACAACGGGTTTCGCGAAATCGCTGTCAAAGCCCTCGATCGCCTCGCGTGGAACGACTTGAGCAAGTCGCAACGCTTGGCGCTGCTTCGAGTCTACGGTTTGATGATGATTCGGTCTCAATACCAGCTTCCTTCGGCAGTTGCCGCCGTGAACAGTCTCAGTTCAGAGTTTCCAAGCGGTGATGCTGACCTTGATCGTGAACTTTCAAAAATCCTTATCGCCGCAAACGTCGAATCGGCCGTTCCCCAGACTCTGGACCTGTTGCTCGCGGCAGATACTCAGGAGGAGCAAGTCGCCTACGCGTGGCATCTCGCTGTTGCAAAATCTGGCTGGACGAATGAGGCTCGTGAGAAGTATTTCAACTGGTTTTTGGGTGCGACCGAGTTTCTGGGCGGGCATTCGTTCGGCGGATACGTGAAAAGCGTTCGCGATCTCGCAATCAGAAACATGCCTGAGGCAACGAAGGGCGAATTGGCTGAATTGCTGGCGAAGAAGCCCGTCAGCATTGATCCCTACGCCGATCTCAAGGCACGTGACAAAGTCAACGATTGGACAGTCGATAACTTGATGCCGATCACAGATGACGATTTGAAGTCACGTGATTTGGCCAACGGAAAGAAGATGTTTGGCGTCGGCAGTTGCTACAAATGCCATCGCATGGCAGGGCAGGGCGGCATCGTTGGCCCGGATTTGACGGCAGCCGGAAACCGATTCGCGACTCGTGACCTTATCGAGACGCTTGTCGATCCGAGCAAGTCGATTTCTGATCAGTACGAAGCCACCATTTTTGCGATGGAAGACGGCCGAACCGTCACGGGGCGTGTTGTGAATCTCGCCGGAGGTCAATATCACGTCCAGCCAGATATGATCAATCCTGATCGTATGGTGAAAATCAACGTTGCCGAAATCGAAGCCATGAAACCGTCGGCGACCTCACCGATGCCGCAGGGGCTTCTCGACACGATGACTCGTGATGACATCCTGGACCTGATCGCGTGGATGCGATCGGTCAAATAGTTCGCAGCACCCGTCGATGACGTTTATGGCAGGCGACAAAGATTCCCAATCGATGACGGAGAACCTTGCTTCGCGTTTGTCCGAGATTCGACACGCGTTTGAGAATGGCACGACTCCACCTGAGATCGTGCAGGTTCTCAACGCGCATGTCGAACGAATGGTTGCCTCGGGCGTCGCCGATCAAGCGCTCAAAGTCGGTGACGCGGCGCCGTTGTCGCAGCAGATTGCCGGACGGAATTGCTCGCTTGGAGACTTGATGGGCGAAAGCGGATTGGTTTTGACCTGGTTTCGCGGCAATTGGTGACCGTACTGCATCGTGGAGCTGGAAGCTCTGCAGTCGAATCTTCAAACCATTCTCGACCGCGGTGCGGCTCTGATTGCCTTTTGTCCTCAGCTTCAACATTTCAATCAGTCGATCACGAAAGAACTGGGACTCGGGTTTCCAGTTCTGCAGGACGTCAACAATCAGATCGCGACCAGCTTTGGCCTGACCGTTTCAACGCCTCCGGATGTAATCGAAGCCGAAAGATCGCTCGGGTTGGAGCTACCGGAAACCAACGGAACCGACCATTGGGATCTGCCGATGCCGTCGCGTTTTGTGATCGGTCGCGGCGGAGAGATTCGATTCGCATCCGTCCACGCCGACCATCGACTTCGCAGCGAACCGGAGGAATGCCTCGACTTCATCGGCGACTAAGGCCGCGGCCAGGCAATGACGCGGTTTGCGGAACCGCGGGAAAAAGAAGGGTGGCTGATGGGACTTGAACCCACAACCCCTGGAATCACAATCCAGTACTCTAACCAATTGAGCTACAGCCACCGTGTTTAGCGACGAGGATTTTAGTCCCCCAAGACAGTCCGGTCAACGCACGAAAAGGTTCGCCAGAATCGTTTTGGAAACCTCGTTTCGCAAGCAATCCCGTTTCCGCGGAGGTTGAGGCATCTGCCGAATTCTACCGTCTGATTCCGCTCAGATTTTGCGTGAAAACCTCGTGAAATAGTGCCAGGCCACAAAGTCCTCAAGGTTAAAGCTCTTCCGCCTCCGCTGCTTTGCATGAGGCACATTGCATCTCACGCGAGGCTGAAGCTCCTGCTCGACAGGCCAGCCTCAAACGCGGCACAGAAACGTGGCAAAATTAAACCACTTCAACAACACTTCGGCTCGGGCGAATCCCGCATCGGAAATCAGCTCCAGATTCTGATCGGTCGTCAGCGGAATCAGCACGTTCTCCAGCGCATCGCGTTTGCGAGAAATCTCCAGCTCGCTATAGCCCTGGCGACGCTTGTACTCAAAGTACAACTCGACGAGTGCATCATCCATCGTCGCTTGCTCGTGAGCCACCTTTTCGCTGATCAGCATGAACCCGCCAGGCCGAATCGAATCGCGAATCCGACTCAGCAGAGCAGGGCGGTCGCCTTCGGGAACAAACTGCAGCGTGTAATTCATCAGCACGACCGACGCGTTCTCAAACTCAAATGACTGAACCGTGTCGCAAACCGTTTCGATTCGGTGTGGCAGATCAAGCGACTCCAGCTTCTCCTCGCACTGGTCCAACATCGGCTGCGAATTGTCGACTCCGATCAATTCCAGATTTCGCTGCGGCAGCATCGCTGACAGGTGAATCAGCGAAGTCCCTGTCGAGCAACCCAAATCGATCACGCGAATCGGATCGTGGTCTAGCAGCCCGGCCAGCATCGGCACGCTGCGTTGTACGTCGGCGTATAGCGGGACGCTGCGCGAGATCATATCATCAAACACCCTCGCCACGTTTTCGTCGAAAGAGAACGTTCCCGAGTCGGGATCGATTTCGCTGAAGAGTCGATCGATTTGAGCCACTGGTCTGCCGCGGAAAGTTAAATGCTGTTTTGGGAACGCCCCGATTTGCTGGAGCAATTATTACCAAATGTGGACATGGAAGAAGTCCGCAAACGGAGAAAAATCCGGCTTCCTGAACTCGATTTGCCTCGCGGAGTTGATTTGAAGCAGGTTATCGAACCGCTGCCGACTGCCGAGGACTTTCCTGGCCCGCTGGAATTTGACTTTTCCAGCGACCACGTTTCGCTGGGAAAACGCGAAGACCTGACCGACGAACAATACGCTCTGTTGGAAACCGCGATCCGACAGTTTCACCCCTGGCGGAAGGGCCCGTGGAAGTTTTTTGACTTCGAAGTCGACGCAGAATGGCGTTCGAACTTGAAGTGGGATCGCATCGCACCGGTGTTGGGAGACATTTCCAGAAAGCGAATTCTCGACGTCGGCTGCGGCAATGCCTACTACATGTTTCGCGCCGCGGCGATGAATCCGGAGCTGATCATCGGGCTCGATCCGTCGATTCCGTTCTACCTGATGTTCGAAATGGTGCAGCGGTTTTTGCAGATTTCGAACATGCAGTACGAGCGATTGGGCTGCGAAGATTTGCCCGTCTTTGATCGCTGTTTCGATTGGGCGTTGTGCATGGGGATACTTTATCACCAGCGAAACCCGGTGCAGATTTTGCGAGATCTGCGCAACAGCCTGGTCGTCGGTGGCCGCGCGATTGTTGAATCGCAAAGCATTCCAGGCGACGGTTCGATGGCGTTGTTTCCGGAAAACCGCTACGCGAAAGCCCGCAACGTGTACTTCGTTCCGACTCAGGATTGCCTGGTAAACTGGGTTCGCCGGGCCGGATTCAAAGACGTCGAAGTCGTCTCGCACTGTCCGGTGACGACGGAAGAACAACGCATGACCGAGTTCATGACTTATCACTCTCTGGCTGAGTTTCTGGATCCAGAGGACGCCAGCAAAACCGCCGAAGGGTATCCGGCGCCGTGGCGTACGGTCGTTGTCGGGACGCGAAAGTATCTGGATTGAATGTGATGAGTGAGTTCTTAATTTGTCCGCGTGAGGTTGCGGCTTGGGGCAAACATATTGCCCATTGATTGGCCTTGAATGAAAATAGGTTCATGACAATGCCAACCCCGAATTCTGAGAGCGAAGATTCTTCGTGTCGCCTTGCGAGCTTTGATGAAGCTTTGGGTTTGCCGCCGGCGCCGTCCGAGTTGATTGAGCAGGCTGCCAGAGCCGTCCGGCAGGAGTATCGCGACTGCTCCAAATGGAAACGAATGACTTGTGAGAAAGTCAGCGTCGTTGTTGAAAGCGAGCGCGGGATTATTCACGTGGTGCATGTCGATGGAGCGGTCGATTTTGACTGGACGTGGGAAGGCGCGACAGCCTTTCGTCCCAAATCGGAAGCCGGACTGGTGAACGTCGTAGATTATTCGGATCCAGAGCTGATCCACGAAACGGCACTCTGGTCGGGGGAAATTCTGGAAGTCGATGAGCAAAACGGTTGCCTCTTTATCAGTCTGGACAATCCGGAAGTGACACCGGTCCCTGGAGAGTTCTCAGTTCGACCCTTCGAATTTTTGGCAACGCTGAACACGATCTACAACGACGAAGTCTTTGCGGAAGTCCGCAACGAAGAACTGGATCGCCGATTGAACGCATCATGTGGTGGAATCCATCCAGTTGTTCGACGGCAATCGAAATTCAGTCTGCCTGAGTTGGAGAACTGGTGGCAGTATTCCTGGAGCGTTCTTTGGGGGCCACCGGGAACCGGAAAAACGTATACGACGGGTCGTCAAGTCGCGGCGGCGATCGAAGATCCGGCAGAGAGGATTCTGGTTGTTTCCACCACGAATCAGGCAACCGATGCTGTGGCGATTTCGATCGGCAACGCCATCCGGCAACATGATTCCGCTGCTTCCGCGATTGAAGAAGGGCTGGTTCAGCGAGTTGGCAAAGGGGCTGCGTGGCAAGCCTATCGCAAAGCAAAACTTGCCGACATGCTTCGCGGAACGGAATCGGCGTTGCTCGCCGAAATGGACAAACTTGGAAAGAAGTTGGCGTCTGCGGAATCTACTCAGGACCGTGCGATGATGCGGATGCATCTTCAGCAACTTCGCGATGACTGTTCGGACTGTAGCAAGAAAGCGTTTCTTGATCCTGACGTGAGCGTGGTTGTGGCAACCGCGTTCAAAGCGGTATCCTTGATCAAGGACGAATTTATTGCGGCGATGGTGAACGAATCACGTGCTCCATTTACGACGATCATCATCGACGAAGCCGGATTGATATCGCGATCGGCAGTGGCCGCGCTGTCCCTGCTGGCAAGCGATCGAGTTGTTCTTGTGGGTGACTCGAAACAATTGGCTCCCATCAGTCGGATCGCGCGAGTGTTGCCGTCGCGACAAGCCAAATGGCTTTCGAGTAGCGGCGTGACTCATTTGGAAGATGTCGATACCGATGTTTCCGGCGTGCATTTGCTTTCGCAGCAGTATCGGATGCATCAGGAAATAGGCGATATCGTTTCGAGCTATCAATACGGTGGCCGGTTGACGACTTCGCAATCAGTTCGTGAACGAAAAACAGAAATCCCGGGTTCAATTATCGCGTTTGCTCGCGCCCTTTGGTGCGTGTTGGACGAAGAGGAAGTCGGTATCGACCAGATCCGGGCATCCCGCGGCCCGGCAAACAAAAGTTGGATTCGAGCCGCAACGCCGGCCGTTCTGCAGAAGCTGTTTGAAGAGGATGAATTCAAGAGTTCGCACGGCCTGTTCATCACCCCATTCAAAGCTCAGGCGGACTCAGTTGCAGCACTGTTCGCGAAATGGAAGGCTACCAGTTGGCAGGCATCGACCGTCCATAGCCAACAAGGTGCCGAGTCGGACATTGTCATTTTCGACACCGTGAACGCAGGAAATGTGACTTGGCCAGTCCACGAGTGGCAACGATTGGTAAACGTGGCGCTAAGCCGTGCGCGTGAGGCAGTGATCGTGTTGGCGAGTCGCAGCGAAATGGATGAGCCACATCTTCGCACGCTGAAACATTTGCTCAAACCTGCGATTCTGAAACGCAGCGAGTCAGGTTTCGCTTGGCAGGACATACAGGATTTAGCCGATACGCTGTCGCAGCCAATGGTTCGCGAAGCGCGATCTGACTACGCCCTCGATCCGTCATCCAAAAAGACGACGCGAACGCATTCAATGCCGAGAATCAAAAAGGAAGGCCGTGATTCTGAGGCAGAGAACTGGACGCCGAAGCACCGCTTGGGCGATCAGTTCGCATCGCGTCGTACGATGCACCCAGTTTTGTCGCGCGAACAACAGCGATTGAGCGGGTTGGATCTCGATGGAAAGCCGCGTTTGGTTCGTGGAGTCGCTGGTAGTGGTAAATCGGTCGTAATGGCGAACTGGGTGGCTCGAATCTCAGAAGGAATCGGCAATGCGCTGGATGAAGGATATCGAATCTGGACCGTCTATTCCAACCGCTCGCTGCACAAACTTTTACAGGATTCGATTCTTGCCGCTTGGGAAGAACGTCAACAAGGTGGACTGTTTGCGGCGAAGCCATTCCCATGGCGAAATGTCAGTTTGATGCACGTCAAGGATGTGTTGGAGTCAATTCTGCCGGAGGTTGGATTGTCGGCGCATGATTTTGGATTCGAGTATGACCTGGCGGCCGAAACGTTTCTGCAACGCAATGGAGGTCAGGGAATTGAAGAACGATGCAATGCTCTTTTCATTGACGAAGCACAGGACATGGGGCCGTCAATGTTGCGGCTGTTGCTGTCCTTGGTGCAGCAAACCAGTGTCGCCGATCCGAATAGTCGCAGCGCGAACATTTTCTACGACAACGCCCAGAATATTTATGGGGCAGGGACGCCAAAGTGGTCCGATTACGGAATCGACATGCGAGGTCGTTCGACGATCATGCGGGAAAGTTTTCGTTCCACCAAACCGATCATTGAGTTCGCGGTTAATGTGTTGGATCACCTGAGCGAAACCGAGGAGCATCATGAACTGGTCGATCTGGGTTTGCTGAAAGAAGTAATCCGCGGCGGAAATTCGTGGTTGCAAGTCGGTTTCAATCAAGTCAGTGGACCACGGCCTCATTTTCAGGCGTGCCCTGATATTGACAGTCAGTTGAAAGTTCTCGGAGACCACCTTGTCCATCTATTAACTGCCGAAGCCGTGTCGCCGAACGATATTTGTATTCTCTACAATGGCAAACACGTCGTTGAAGCTGTCATGAATGCTCTAACGCCGCGACTGGCCGCATTCGATGTTGAGCTTTCACACCAGGTTGGGCAGTCCTTTCAGCGTCGCTCCAACACCGTCCTGATCACCACCCCGAATTCATTCAAGGGTTACGAAGCCGAAGTGGTTTTGATTCCTTGTGCCGATCAGTTCGTCGGGGCCGGATACCGGGTGCTTGCCAAAAGTCTCTACGTTGCGATGACTCGTGCGAGATCCATTTTGGCGATTTACTCGATGGACCCGAACTCACGAAGTTCGGGTAAGCCAACGTTTTCGTTTGGCCGCACTCACCGGCAAGTTGCTGAAGTTCTTCAGGAGTGCGCAGCATTGGTAGAGCTTTGATCTGAACTAAGCCGACGGATACAGGCTCGTTGAAAGGTAGCGCTCTCCAAGGTCGGGCAGAATCACAACGATCGTCTTGCCTTCGTTCTCTGGGCGCTTGGCGATTTCGATCGCGGCGTGGGCAGCGGCGCCGCAGCTGATGCCGCAGAACAGACCTTCTTTGGTGGAAAGATTTCGAGCCATCTGAACTGCGTCGTCGTCTTTGACCTGGAAAACTTCATCGATGATGTCCACGTTCAAAATTCCGGGAATGAAGCCAGCGCCAATTCCCTGGATTGTGTGCTTGCCAGGCATCAGCGGATCGCCCGATATGCGCTGCGAGATCACCGGGCTGGTGATCGGTTCGACGGCGATCGATTTCAGATTCGGATTCTTTTCCTTGAGGACTTCGCTGCAGCCCGTGATCGTTCCGCCGGTTCCGACGCCGGCAACAAAAAGATCAATTTCGCCGCCGCAGTCCTCCCAGATTTCGAGAGCCGTGGTTTGGCGATGGATTTCGGGGTTAGCCGGATTGTTAAACTGTTGCGGCATGAAATAGCCGTCCTGCTCCGAAAGCTCAGTCGCCTTGCGAATCGCTCCAGGCATGCCTTCGGCGCCGGGTGTGAGAATGACTTCGGCGCCAAGCGCCGACAGCAATCGACGACGCTCGACCGACATGCTATCCGGCATCGTGACTTGCAGTTTATAGCCCCGCGCGGCGCAGACGTAAGCCAGCGCGATCCCCGTGTTGCCGCTGGTGGGTTCGATGATGATCGTGTCTTCCTTGATCAACCCGTCGCGTTCCGCTGCGTCGATCATCGCGCGGCCGATACGGTCCTTCACGCTCCACAGCGGGTTCATGTTTTCAACTTTGGCAATCACGTTCGCCACACATCCTTCGGTGACTCGTCGCAATCGAACCAAGGGAGTTTTGCCGATGCAGTCAGTGATTTCGTCGTAGATTTTGGCCATGGTACTTGTGTTTGATCAAGGAAAAGTCTGTTGAAAATATATCAGATTGATATGAATCGTGTCCCGGTCCCTGCTGACACAATTGGGGCTGGCGGTTGGACCTAGAATTCCCAATCGAACTCGATCGATTCAACCGTCACGGGTTCGCCAGTGATTGGCTGTTTCGTGAAAATCGAGAACATCTTGTCCGAGTAAAGCAAGTGCCAGCCTTCGAGCGAATCAAGCTGCTCACGCACGGCCTTAAAGTTTGGCACCAGAACCGCATCAGTTTTGTCTGATTCGAGCGACTTCTGCCAACCGTCTTTCGCGTCATAAAAATCGAAAGAAGCCTCAATGGAGCCAGGTGGATAGGCGACCTCATAGCGACTGTCGATGCTGACTTTGACATTCGGATACAGATTCCATGACACGAAGGCTCCCATGCTGAACGGCGTCATCAAGTTGCCTTCAAACTCGATCTCTTTCAGGAAGTCGACAGCTCCGACAGGGTACAGCATACCCGAGGGCTCTTCCTCTTCGGTGAAAGCTGGAACCTGCATCTCCCAGAACCTTGCGTTCCAGGCATTGGCCATGCAGTAGATACCGGCAGCGAGCGCGAAGATACCAAGTGGCATTGCCAGACGTTTTGCGTTTCGCGCCAGCTCGCTTCCCATCGAGTTTCGCATCAGTCCAGGTGGGACAACGCACGCCCACGTCACCGCGTAGATCGAAAGATGACGCACGTGCTTGAAAGCCAGGTACGCCGTCAGTAAGACGACGAAAACTTCGAAGGGACGTTCACGCCATGAGTCTTTGAATCCGACCAGGGCCAGCAGCAACGACACGCCAATCAACGTCAAGAATCCTGGATCGTTGATCGTTGCGAGCAATGGTTTCCACTCGTTGATCAACGGACGGTCCAGCGTCGTGCCGTACCACAGATAGAACGGGTAGTTGGTTCCGTAAGGATTCACCAGCAGCAACAGCATCGAAGCGATGGCAACCGCAATCAGGAAATGATTTGAGCGATCGTTCTTCAATGTCGCTGT
Organism: Mariniblastus fucicola; assembly: GCF_008087665.1. Taxonomy (GTDB): domain Bacteria; phylum Planctomycetota; class Planctomycetia; order Pirellulales; family Pirellulaceae; genus Mariniblastus; species Mariniblastus fucicola. The sequence continues at coordinate 5,680,374 of NZ_CP042912.1, read as the reverse complement.
ATCTGGCTTGCGGAGAAAAGGCTCAACGTAGCGGAACAGAACGTAAAAACAAAAGATCCCCAGCCCTGCTACGATTCCGGCATGAACGTTTGCCCACACGACGACCAGAATCAGCCAAGGGATGATCCACCATTTTTTGCCCTGGCGATCGAGGGCTAAAAGGCAGAACTGAATCGCCAGAAATAACATCGTAAAAAGTTGTGCACGAATCGTTGTGTAGCCGATTTGCCCTCCGATAATTGTCGCCAACGCGAAACCGGGAACGATCAACGGCCAGGTCGCACCGCGCAGTTTGGCTGACAGACAACAGAAACCACAGATCAACGCGACCAGCAAATACTTCAGTCCCATCAAACCTGGCGATTTAAATCCAAGTTGTTCAATCACGGCGTAAGCAATCGCGCCAGTTCCCCACTCGTGATGCACGACCCGATCGACGGTTGGCGTGTAAGCGAAAGCATCGGTTTGCGGAAACTTGCCTTCTTCCGCAAACTGTCTGGCCAGGCACATTTCGTGGAACAGGTCGATGTCGACAGCATTGCGCCGCGACGCGATCAGAAACGAAAGCGAAATCAGAAAGAACGCCATCGCGACCAGCACCCACGTGCCGGTCGGCGAAGATGGACTCGGGTTTGGATCCTGCGGCGGGGTTGGCATGTTGATGAGCGAATTTGCGGCATGTGGGCGAAATGGAAAGCTATCAAAAACGGCGGCCGCAAAGAACGCCAGTTTTGGGAAACGCCGTGCCCTGCGACCGGCTCGGGTTTGCAGGTGAAGCATCGGGCTTGTACTGGCCGATAAACTTCGGGAAAAGGAGTTCCAGAATTCAGGGCTTCCCAGAATCAGTTCGGAGAATAGGCGACCGTGGAAAATACGCTGCATCACCAGCTCAAAGAGATCTACCGGGAGGACGGCTCGGATATCGAAGTCAAACTCGGCCGGTACCGAATTGATGTCGTCAATGGAAAAAGGCTCGTCGAGATTCAGCGCAGCGGATTGTCATCCATTCGTCGAAAGATTCTCAACTTGTGCGAACAGGGCTATCTGGTCGACGTTGTCAAACCGGTCGTTGCTCGGAAGAAACTGGTCAAACTGACTCGAAAAAATGGCCGCGTCAGCGATGCTCGCTGGAGCCCAAAAAAGAACTCGATTCTTGGATTCTTTGACGAACTGATTTACTTCACCGAAGTCTTTCCGCATCCCAATTTGAAAATGATCGTGCCGATGATCACCGTCGAGGAGATTCGCTTTCCGGGACACGGCAGAAAGCGGCGGCGAAGGAAAGGCAACTTCCAGGTGAAAGATCGCAAGATCCTTGAGGTGTTGGACTCACACGAGTTCACTACCGTTGGCGATTTGCAAAAACTGGTGCCAGGCCTGCCCAAAGAATGGGACACCGGCGAACTGGCCAAGGCGATGTCGGTCCCGCGTTGGGAGGCTCAGAAAATTGCGTACGTGTTGCGAAAGACCGGTACGGCGAAAGAAGTTGGCAAACGCGGGAACGCGATCGTATGCCGATTCGCGAGCGCGAAAGAAGCTCGTGATGAGCTCAGTGCGAAGAAGACAAAACGCAAATCGATCAAGCACATTCGGACTGTAGTCGAGGCGCACAAACAACGCCTGCGGAAGTCCTCAGGCGTTTCCAATAACTCTCAAAAGACAGCTTGAGAATTAGCGTTTGAATTGGCTGCGATCGGTGATCTTCACCGTGATCGTTTGAAAGTTTCCACGGCGGAAAACTCGCAATGGAACTTCTTCGCCAATCGTGCTCAGGCTCACACGAGTCACCAGGTGAGAATCGTTGTGGATTCGGCGGTTGTTGTATTCCAGAACCACGTCGCCAACTTGCAGGTTGGAAACCGCGGCAGGTGAGTTGGGGGTGATGCTGGTGATCAAAGCGCCGTAGCTGCGATCAAGACCAAGTTGCTTGGCCCGTTCGGCACCGTAGCGTGCATCGAGAGAAACGCCCAGAAAGCCACGTTTGACTTCACCGAAATCGATCAAGTCACTGACGATTCGCATTACCATATTGATCGGAATCGAAAAACCAATTCCATCGTTGCCGCCGCTGTTGCTTGCGATTGCAGTGTTGATCCCAACGACTTCGCCGCGAATGTTCATCAACGGTCCGCCGCTGTTGCCAGGGTTAATAGCCGCGTCGGTTTGCATAAAGTCCTGATACTTCACGCCTTGCGGGCCAAGCTCCAGGTCGTGCCGATGAAGAGCACTGACGATTCCGTAACTGACAGAATGACTCAGACCAAAGGGGCTGCCGACGGCAACCACAAAGTCACCAATTTCGGTCTGCCGACTGTCACCAAGCTTGGCCGGCGTGAGACCGCGTTTGTCGACTTCGAGGACCGACAGGTCGGTTGCCCGGTCGTGCATTGCTCGCGTCGGATAGTAAACGATGCCGTCCGATTCGATTCGAATGTCGCTAATGCCAGAGGACTCAATGACGTGATAGTTTGTAATCACATACGTGCGACCGCGGTACTGAATGACGACTCCAGCGCCGGCTTCTTCGATTACAACAACGCGTTGATCTGAGCCGGAACTTTTGCCGGACGAATTCGCAGACTGTCGTTTTTTGGCTTCAATATGAGCGACCGTTGGCTGGACCGTACGAACGATTCGCTTAACGTGTCGGTAATGTTTCTCCAGAGAGGCCGCTTGCGATTCGAGGTCCTTGTACATCGACTCTCGCGATGGCACAGGTTCTGTTCTTGAAGTCAGCGTGGCTTGTGTTGGCGTTTGCGCGTCGGCCATGTTGAAGCCGGCAAAAGTCGAACCCATCGCTGCCGCGAGGCAAAGGAGAAACTTTGGAACGATGGTTTGCTTTCGATTCAAGAGATCAACATTCTGTGAATGGATTGCGATTTGTGGGTCACGCATATTAAAGTTCGCAGGGTCGAGAATAGCGAATGGATCGGCAATTTTCGAGCATTAAGGAATGAAATCGTAGTATTTGTTTTTGGCAGCGTAGGGTTGTGCCAATCAGGAAACGCTCGCGTCTGGGCCTGAAAAGGAACCATCTGTTCCGAGAATTGCGGACCAATCAGTGTCTGATCCGCTCTCGATATCGTGCTCTTCAGCAAGTCGCTTGCAGCCAATGCAAAAGCTCGCGTGAAGAATTGCCCGCAGCCGATTCAGTGGGATGTTCTTGCGACATCCCTCGCAAATTCCGTAGGTTTGGTCGCTGATACGGCAAAGTGCATTGTCGATGTTCGCAATCTCGCGAAATTCGACGTCGGCCAGTTGAGCCGAAATTTCTCCCGCCACATTGTCTGTTGCATGGTCAGCTGAATCGCCGGGCTCGGAACTAATGTGGAGCGAATTCAGCAGGCTCTCATCACCCGAAACGTCGTCGAGCAGTTCGGCGCGACGCTGGATGAGCTGACGCCTGACGGTTTCGATGAACTCTTTTCTTTTCACGCCTAAACTCCCAAACGGGCAGGTTATTGGACAGGCCCCATGAGGACTCCGGAAACCATAGTACGCAGCTAAATGGAGAATCGTTTTTTATTAAAAATCCGGAACAGGCAAACTTTACAAAGAGTTTTGTCAAAACGTTTCAGGAATCCGGGCATCGATTTGATTTTCGTCGAACCGCGGGGACAGGACTGCGTAGCCGCGAAATCGATAGCAGTTTCGTCGAGCGAGTGAGATGGGCATGTGGATGAGACAACACGTCGGGGCGAACATGTGGGCGGGTGAGAAGACTGCTGTGTGAAAAGTCCAACGTCTCAGATCGGGCGATTTCACAAGAAGAACTTTTGCCCGATGCCAATTCTTTAGCTCGCGACAGATTCTGCATGCCATGCGAGAAAAAATGGCCGCTGCAGCGCCAGTTAGTACCGGTTGTTCCGGTTGTGTCGCCGAATCCAACCCATCCTGTGCAAATGTGTAACAAAAGTTTGCACCGGTGATTATCAAAAGCTACATCAACGTGCTTGGCCCGAAAAAGCCAGACGCAATGACAAGGTTAACAATGGCGTTACTACTATGAACGATTCAAAACTCAAAGTTGTTCTGCATCGATTGGGCGATCCATCACCGATTACGATCCGTGATGACAAGTGCCTGATTCGAACAGTCTACAACGACCAAAAGATCGATTGCTGCGCGATCTACAACGGTCCCAACGGCACAGCTCTTCGAAGCTGCGTGGACAGCATCCTCGTCAACGGCGAGCCAACCGCAGCGAAATGGCTAAACGCCGGAGATCAAATTGAGCTCCCGTGTGCATCGCGCATCGAGGTCAAAGAGGCGAATCTTCTCAGACCCGTTATGCCAATTCGCTCGCGATCGGCTGCGGAGATCGACCAGCAACTTGCCGCACTGGGCCGAGAGCCTGACAGCCAGGTTTCACAAAACACCGAGGCTACCGCGGCAGAAGCGATTCCCGTTTCGGCTGATGAAAGTTTGCCTGGTCCAATCTCCACTGGCATCAGCGACAACGACATCAGCAAGACCAGCGCGATGGTTCAACCTGAGATTGCTCAAACAGAAACCGCGACGCCAGTACCGACGTTGCCGAGCCAGCCTGCTTCAGTTCTGGCACCGCCCGTATCCACGCCGGGGCCGCAGTCGGAATCGGAGGAAGTTCCAGTCGCAGCTAGCTCAGCCGTTGAAGACAATTCTCAAACTAGCGAACTCGAATCCATCTTCGCACGGCTTGGCGTGACAAGTGTCGGAAGCATCGCTTGTCCTAATGTTGAATCCAACTCGGACTCGATTGAGATGACTCCGGTTGAAACTGTCCCGACGCAGCCAGTCCAAATCAGCGAACCACTGGTCGAATCGAATACCGTGGAAAACGTTCCAGTGAGCACTGCTGCGGAGCCAGACCCGGTCCTGGAATCGCACGCCAGCGTGATGGATGAGGCCGCGAACCTGCGAAAAGAACTTGAGTCCATCTTCGCGACAACGCCGTCGACCGACTCAGCGGAGCCAGCAACTGCGGCGGTACCAGTGGTACCAACGGAGCCAGTGCAAACGCCTGCCAACATGGAAACGGCAACGCCACCAATCTCTGCTTCGGCTGAAGCTGCTGCCAACGTTTCACCCGCTGCTGAGAACTCGTCCGCGGTAGAAGTTGCTCCAGCCATCCTCGCGGCTGTCGAAACTCCGCAAGAGGTCGTGGAAGATTCTGCAGCATCGATTGCTCCCACGGCTCCAACAGAATCTCCGGTCACAAGTGCTGCGGATCCACTTTCGGACTTGCCGGACGATTTGCGAAATCAGTTGAACGACCTTGTATCGTCGCTGGAAAACGAAAGCCCGGCACCCACTGCGCTCACATCGGGCCTGGTCACGCCCGAAACTGTCGCGACGCAGATTGAACCTGTTGCAGCAGTACCAGCTGTCGTGCCACAGATTGAACCAGTTGAACCGCCGGATACCGTCGCTCCAGTCGGGCGAAAGGAAACCGACTCGATCTCGAACATGTTCGAAGATGCGATGCGAGCGATTCAGGGTAAGCCTGAGGCGTCCGCCGCTTCGGAAATTCAAGCTGCCGTTCCCGTTGAGCCAGCCGATCCTGTCGAGCTTGCCGCGCCGGTTGCTGCCGAGACCGTCGCTGCTCCGGCTGCTGAAAAAGATGACGCGCCAAAGTCACAAAGCGTTGCCGACATTCTTGGGTCGATGGGCATGGCCGTTCCCGGTTCTGAAGAAGCGGAGACAACGCACGCCGTTCCGGTTTTCGCGCCGAAACCAGAACCGACTCCAGCAGCACCGCAAAACGTTCCTGCGACCCCAGTGTTCGCAAACATGCAAAATGCTGCGGCGGGAAAGAGCCAAACTGCTGTCGAACCGACGGCGGCGACGACTGGTGGCAATGCAGAAGATGATATTCAGGCATACATGAACCGTCTGTTGAATCGAGCCAAACCCGAACCTGAGCCAGCAATCCAGACGGGAACTGAGACAGAAGCAACTCCCGAACCGGTTGTCGAAGCACCGGTTGTTCCAGGCGTACTTTCCGCTGAAGAGTTCGTGCCAACGCACAAGGCTTCGCGTCCAGAGAACTACGACACGCTTCGGGAAATCGCTAACTCGAGTAGCCGATCGGCCATTCGCCAAAGCACTCGTAAAGCTCAAAAAGAGAGCATTCTGATCAAAGTGATCGCTTGTCTGGTTTCCCTGATCTTTGCCGGAATCGCATTTACGTTTGGCTTGATGATTCCTGCCGGAGTATTCCTGTTCGTGGCCGTGATGTGCATCATTCTGTGCTTCCTGCGAAAAGACGCATTGCCGAAAACCGTCGCCAAAACAATTCCGGTTGCTGAAACTCCTCAGGTAAACGCCTGACCAAAATATTTTCGATTACCTTGTCGAAGCCCGGTCTTCATTTGCAAGAATGTTGGCCGGGCTTTTTTGCGCTTGGTGCGAGGTTGGCTGGCAACACGAATCGAAACAGAATCGATTCAGTCATCCTGTTCGCTGGCCATCTCTGCATAGCGATCCCGCAACCAGTCGCGACACTGATCGAAGAACACGTGGAAGTCATCCCGCTCGTAATCCGGATACGTCCAACGACTGCTTTGCCAGCGAAGGTCCTGATAAAACAAAGTCACCTCTGCAAAAATGCCTTTGCGAAGGTAGATCCGATGGTCGCGATCCTTGGTCGTCGCGAGGACCAGTTTGGCTTCGGTGATATAGCCCGGATCGAGATTGATCGGACGTGGCTCATCCCAGAAACGAAGCGATTTGAATTCCTCTTCCCATTGATTCGAATCCAGTTTTGATTCGACCACTTCGTCTTGAGGAATCAAGTCCGTGAACGCGAGCAGTTGCTTTTTCAGCCCCTCGCCCATTGTTTTCTGGTAATAGCCGGTTTCCGAAAAATCGAAGGGAGGGCTGGCGATTTCCAGCGGGCCCCAGTGTTGGACTGCTTTTTCGATCGTCCAATCAAACGCTTCGTCGTGGCGACTGGAAACCGCCATCACGCGAAGCACGGGGCGAAATTCGCGGATTTCGCCCATCGATCAATACGCTTTCGCAAATATCGCGCGCTTGTTCGTGTCCGCGCCGGTGAAGATACATTTGCCTGGCGTATCGTTGTCCGCCAGCGGAATGCATCTCGGCGTGACCTTGAGCGGCTTGAGAATCTCTTCCATCTCCGGCACGTCGGTGAAGTGGCAAAGCGCGAACCCGGAGGGCTTGTCGCCTTCGAAATACTTCTTGAAATCGTCCAGGTTGTCGAACTCTTTCGTGTTGTCCTTTTGCATTTGCAACGCTCGCTCAAACAGCCCATCCTGCATCTGTTGCAAAACATCGGGCAGCGTTTCCAGCAGTTCCGAACGCGACACGCCGCTGGCTTTCGGCTGATCGCGGCGAGCCATGAACACGCCATCGTTTTCGATGTCGCGAGGGCCGACTTCCAGGCGAATCGGAACGCCTTTTTTTACGTGATCCCACTTTTTGCCTCGAACATCGCGTTTGTCGATCCAGCATTCAATTGGCCGTCCCGCATACTGTAACTCGCGGATCTCGCTGCGGAGGGACTCGCAGTAGTCCAGCACTTTCTGCTCTGTGTCGTCTCCCTTGAGGACCGGAATGATCACGACGTGCTTGGGCGCAAGTTTCGGCGGCAGGACCAGGCCATCGTCATCGCTGTGAGTCATGATAAGTGCTCCGACCAGACGTGTGGAAACACCCCACGACGTCGTCCACGCGTGCGACTCGCCGCCTTCGGAATCCTGGAACGAAATCTCTTGAGCCTTGGCAAAGTTCTGACCAAGAAAGTGTGACGTGCCGGCCTGCAACGCTTTGCGATCCTGCATCATGGCTTCGATGGACAGCGTCATCTCGGCGCCGGGGAATCGTTCGCCTTCTGTTTTTTCGCCCTTGATAACCGGCATCGCCATAAAGTTTTCAGCAAAATCCGCGTACACGTCCAGCATCAAACGTGTTTCTTCAAGAGCCTCTTCCTTTGTGGCATGCGCGGTGTGGCCTTCCTGCCAAAGAAACTCAGCGGTGCGGAGAAACAGTCGTGTTCGCAATTCCCAGCGAACGACGTTGGCCCACTGGTTGATCTTCAGCGGCAGATCACGATAGGACTGAACCCACTTGGCGAACATCGAACCGATGATCATCTCACTGGTCGGCCGCACGATCAGCGGTTCTTCCAGTTTGCCGGCCGGAACCAGCCCACCGTCGGGTCCCGGTTCAAGTCGATGGTGCGTGACGACGGCACATTCTTTGGCGAAACCTTCGACGTGTTCGGCTTCCTTTTCGAGAAAGCTTTTGGGAATGAACAGTGGGAAGTAGGCGTTCTCGTGGCCAGTGTCCTTGAACATTTTGTCCAGGTCACGCTGCATGTTTTCCCAGATGCCGTAGCCCCAGGGCTTGATCACCATGCAGCCGCGGACGGGCGAGTTTTCAGCAAGATCAGCAGCTTTGACGACCTGTTGGTACCATTCCGGGTAATCCTGTTCGCGGGTTGGGGTGATCGCGGTTTTGTTTTTTGCCATGAGCCGAGTTTGGATCTGCGAAAGCTGAGATGTTGAAAAGGGCCAGCATTTTATTCGTTTGCGAAGCTGGCCGGTAGCCGGATTGAAGACAATTCGGTCCCAATAGCAATCCCCGCATTTGCCATTCTCCTGTCGGATAGATGCGACTGGCTGCTATTTGTTCGATAACGACGGTTGCACTCCCGGCTTTCCGGAATCCTCGCAGCGTGTCACTTGTGAGTTAAAATCGCGATGCTTAGAATGCCAGCCCGAACCACGTTTTCTTTCATCTGTGACGCAAAAATGACCCGAAGATTTGTCAACGAACTCGGTGACGGCGAAAACCTTGATCAGGTTTTTCTGGCCAGTGAGAAGCAGCTCAGAACCAACCGCAACGGCAATCTGTACCTGCAATTGCGAGTCAGCGATCGGACCGGATCGCTAACTGCGATGCTGTGGAACGCCCAGCAAAAACACTTTGATTGCTTTGAGAATGGCGACTACGTCACCGTCAAAGGCACGGCTCAGGTGTACAACGGATCGATGCAGGTGCTGGCCCGGGAAATCAAAAAGTCGGACGGGAAAGTAGATGAAGCCGACTTCATTACGCTTTCGACGCAGAAACTGGAGTCGATGGTCGCCCGTTTGGCAGAGATGCTGCGTTCGATCAGCAGCGAACCGCTGCGTAATCTTGCGGAGTGCTTTCTGCTTGACGAAGACTTCATGAGTTCGCTCAAACGTGCTCCGGCCGGCGTCAAGAATCACCACGCCTACCATGGCGGACTGCTCGATCACATGTTGTCGCTGATGGAAGTTTCGCTTTTGGTGGCACCACGGTATCCGGAACTCGATCAGGACCTGCTACTGTTCGGCGCTTTCCTTCACGACCTGGGAAAGACTCGCGAGCTCACTTATTCACCTGACCTCGGATACAGCGATCAGGGGCAGTTGCTTGGCCATATGGTGCAGGGCGTCGTGATGTTGGATGAGAAAATTGCGGAAGTTGAAAAGCAGACCGACACTGAGTTCCCTGGCAAAATAGCGGATCAGCTTCGACACATGATCGTGTCGCATCACGGAACGCTGGAGTTCGGCAGCCCGAAAGTTCCGATGACACTGGAAGCGGTCGCGCTGCATTATCTGGACAGCCTGGACGCAAAGCTGCATTCTTTTCAGCAGCTGATCGAAGACGACGTTAACCCGAACAGTGCATGGACGGTTTACCACCCTTCGATCGGTCGCAAGATCTACAAAGGCAAGTAGGAGATTCCCTGGTCTGGTTTTGCGATGAAGTCGTCGACAAACAGGAATTGAACCGCCATGGCCAATCTCGTCCTTTGCCTGAACCTGCTTTCCACCTGGTACATGGTCGGGCTGATCTGGATGGTGCAATGCGTTCACTATCCGTTGTTCGCCAAAGTTTCCGCGGAGAACTATGTGGCGTATCAGCAGTTGCACGAGCGATACATCACGCCGGTGGTTGGCGTGCCGATGCTAATCGAAATCGTCACCGCGATGCTGCTGTTGAACTTCGTTCCCAAAGGCGTACCTGTCGCGTGGGTTTGGACCGCATTGATTCTGTTGATCGTTGCGTGGCTTTCGACGGCTTTCTTGCAAGTGCCGTGTCACAGCAAGCTAAACATTGCCTTTGACGATGTAGTTCATCGCCGGCTCGTCAATACAAACTGGATTCGAACCGTTAGCTGGACAGCCCGCGGAATTCTTGTCGCGTGGTTCGTGTTTGGCAGTCGCACTTAGTCTTGATTCCTCTGGCTGATCACATCTCTTGAAACAGTCTCGCGAGGAACATGTCGTCATTCGGGCGTCTTGCATCGCTCGACCACGTTTGCACCGGTTTTGCGGCCAAACCCCGGTGGTGGTCTACCAATACTGCGGGTTTTACCGCTGCGTTTAGGTGCGATTTTGAGCGCCTGCGCTTTCGTGATGACCTAGGTTTCATTTGAGCCTTCGTTGCCCTTTTAAAGTCGAGACCTATCATGATTGAAGCTGTATGTTTTAACTGCGGCGCGGAAAAGTCCGCAGCCATCAAGCTTTGCGGTAGCTGCCGCTCTCTGCCAACCTCATACGAAGACCGTGTCGCTTCGGTTTGCCTTTCGAACGAATGCCTGCGTCAGGACAACCTCGAGGTTGCAACTCGCTACATTCAACAGAAAAAACGCAAGCCGGGATTTCACGATAAAGTTCGTCGCAAGGCCGAGCAAATCGTTAACAAGATGCCAGATCAGTTTCAGATTTCGCAATCCTTCGATCTCTCCGAATCGTTCTTCGAAGAGCGTTTCGTGTTGGACGACTAGATCGACCAGAGTCGGCTTGTCCGTCGCGATTCGTTGACTTACAGCGTCACGTCGGGACGGATGGCATTGACGGTCGATTCCGGAATCACGTAGATCCACTTTGACCAGTTGCGATTCAGTTCGGCAATTCGAAGCTTTGCGGATTTGCGTTTCCGGTCCAGTTCTTCCATCGCGCGAAGGTACGCTTTGTTCTCTTCGGAGTCTTCTGCGACGCCTTCGGGTTTGGTCGGGCTTTCGAAGCTGGAATCTTCCAGCTGCGCCACCAGCATGCCATGGAAGTGAAGATCAAGATTCTCCGTGTCGGCACGTTGCGCAATCGAACCGAGCAGCAATCTGACGCGGACGCCGTTAGACGTCACGACTGAAACTTCGCCGTTGGCCCCTTCGAAGTCATCGTCTTTTCCGATACGGAAACCGAATTGCTCCAGTGGCTTGAAAGCCTCCTTGTCCATTTTCTTCGCCGGATCACGCAACAAATTGGCTGCGGCTTTGGGTTTTCCCACAACGTCGATGAAGCGAATGTTGCCCAGGGAAACCAATGTCGAGGCGACTTCCTGTTGCTGCCCCGCAGTCAGTTCCTGCTTGTTGAACTCTCCGTCTTTAAACGTTTCAAAAACGAGTTTTTTCAGCTGTGCATCGCCAATCTGAAACTCCGTTCGATACAACTCCTGACGATCGGCCGTTGCGATTTTGGCTGGATCCAGACGATACTGTTCGACTTCAACTTCGGATAAAGAGACTTCGGAAGATCCCGGTGGCGGCAGCTCCATCAAGTTTGGATCAACCCAGTCTTCAAACCGGGTTCTGAAAATCCCTTTGGGAACTTCCAGCTCGTAGACCGCTGGCTGGCCAGGGACGCGAACGTAGTAGCGCGGCACGCCATCATTGCTGCCGTCGACTCCCTTGCCGATAATCAGGCTGGCGATGTCACCCTTGTTTCGGTCCTGCAAATCAACTCGCAATCCAAGGCTCGAGCGGTTGGGAGAATTTCCGGCTTCGGTCGGATCAACGACTCCGTACTCGACGTGTCCCTGTTCGTCTTCGGTCGCCAAAGAAAGGACCTTTCGACCCAGCAAAGATTTGGCGACTTCGCCGATTCGAGCGATACGTGTCGCCGGAAAGTCGCCCGCGTTTGGAATTACCCAACGCTCACCTTTGCGGCGTAAGCGAAACTGCTCCAGGCGATTCGACTCATCGCTGAACTGTGTAATCGAGATCGAACGGACGTCATTCGTTTCGTAGGTCTCAAACAGATTCTGGTTGACCTTGGCGTCGACCACAATTTCGGCGGGCATTGGATAGTAGTAGATCGCCGTCGCGATCGTTGCCGCGGCCAGCACGCCCATCAATGCAGTTGTTCGGAAAGCACCGTTCATCGGATACCTGAGTAAAAATATTCGTTTGAGTCAGTTCTGAATGGCCGCTGGACCATCCGTACATTTGCTGTGGCTTATTTCAGTCGTCTGGCGTTGGAGATTCCTTCGCGTTCACGCAATCGACGTCGGAAGAACACAATAATGCCAACCACCAGAGGAGGAATCGGAGGCACGACAACCGCACACAGCTTGAAGAACTGTTGGATCTTCTGGATCTTCAGTTCAGCGTCCAGATTGATTCGGCGCTTCTTCTCGTCACGCTCGATGTTCAACTCCTGAGTCCGCGTTTGTAATCGCTGTTGCTGCTCCCGAACTTCGGTATCCAGCAACGCCTTCTTGGCGGCCAGTTTGGCTGAGTCATATGGTTTGCCGTCTCTCTTTTTGGCTTCCATCTTCTGAATCTGTTCCTGCAGCGGCTTGACCTTGTTAGTCAGTTTCTCGCGAACAGCATTCAGTTCGGTCGTGTAGTCGATCTGGATGTCCTGTTCCTCGTTGAAGACTTCCGTTTGTGCGATCTCGTACTGCTCGTCAATCTTGACCAACGTCACATGGCTCACACGACGGTTGCGGATATCCAGAAACGTGTCCTCGCCAGAGAGTGAATCCAAAACGTTGAGCACGAAACTCATGTTCTGTGTCACGTATTCGACGTTATTTCGAATCGGTGAGTTTCGCATTTCAACGAAGTAATCCGAAAGCAAATCCATGTCGGCGACGTAGACCACATTCAAATGGTCTTTGGATCCTTCATCCTTGGTCGTCATTGACTCCCACTGATCGCCTTTGATGTGAGCGGCCAGCACGAAGTTCTCATTGGCAGCCCCACGTGCCTTGTTGAGTTCGTTCTGGTTCGGACGAGCCTGTGTGTGTGTGACCCATTCAAGGAACTGGATTCGCCCCGCCTGTCCGGTCCGCACAAGATCTTCGAAAGTCAACCGCGATGTCGGCTTTTGCTTGATGTCGCCAGTGTATTGAAAGAACAGTTCTTCGATTCCCTTCATCGCCGGGTGCTCGGTGTCAAATCGCGATCCAGCCGATCCTTCTGGCTGACGGATGACGAACATTTCCCCCGCCCGGTTGAGTTCCTGATCCAGTCGATATGGATTTTCTGACGCGGCTTGCCAAACCAGCCACGGAGACGTCAGCGTGTTGTTTCCGATCTTCTGCTGGCGGCGATCGATGTCGAGATCCAGCAAATCCCAGAGATCTTCGATCTTCGCGGTCTGGTTTCCGTTGCGTTGGAATCGACGTGGGAAGAATGTGCCGCCAACTTGCGGGAAGCTTTCCTGAACCGGGAACGGGTCTTCGAAAACCAGAGCAGGCTGTCCGGCCTTGAGCGCCGCCAGAAGATTTTCCATTTCCGACGGAGTCATCTTCGACGGTTGCACTACCAACAGCACGTCGTAGCGTCGTTTCGGTTCGCTGCTTTCGTCACCATCGAGGTACAGCGAAATTTCATTGGAAGCATCAACGACTTCGACATCGCACTGCTTCTCCAGATCCTCAATGATTCTCAGCTTGGGAATTCTCGCCACGCGATCACCGGTTCGAATCGCAGCGCCGGTCACCAAAGCATCTGTCTGCACCACGCCAACGACTTTACGCTGCTCGCGGGAGACCGTTTTGATGGCTCGCATCAGTTCGTATTCCACAGGCATGCCGTACGACATGAAGCGGTTGATGATCCTTCGCTGTCCGCAGGAAACCGCGACGCCCAGAATGACATCTTCTTCGCGCGGAGCACCACGACTTTGCGTGCGAACTTTCTGCGGGCGAATACCAAATCGCTTCTCAGCCAAAATGGCTTCTTCGCTGAACGGTTCAATGCCCTGGTGAACGTTGACGCTGACTCGCGATCCGCCCATCACGTCGAACTCACGAAGCAAATTTACCAGGTCGTATTTTGTTTTCACGTATTCCGTAGGAACGCTGCTACCGACGTAGGCTTCGATTTCGATCGGTTTGCCATCCGAATTTTCTGCCAACTCTTGCAGAACCGAAGTCGTAGATTCCGAAAGCGTGCTGATCTTCTGGTCCGAGATGTCCATCCGCAAACGGTTTAGTGGGCTGTGTTGGACAATCAGAACGGCACCGATCGCAATGGCCACCAGACAAGCGGCTCGGAAAACAAAATGCCAAAACATCGACGTCCCGTCGCGACCGCCAAGCCAATGACGACGCCCGATCAAAATCAGGCTGAGGTAAATTCCGATCACGACGATGCCCAGGAAGTAGCAGATGGACGAAGCACTGATCAGTCCGCGACCAAACGGCTCAAACCGTTGCAGCAGCGACCAGTCAAACAGTCGCTGAATCCACGAGCTGTTCGACAGGATTACGTCGGAGTTTGAAAAGAACGCCAGCGGAGCATTCAATGCGGCCCCAAAAATGAAACCGACGGTCAGGTTGTTCGTCAGGAACGACGCCACCATGCCCAGCGAAATCATTGCGATACCGACAAACCAATAGCCCACGTAGGTCGAAAACAGCAGCAAGTTATCCAGGTCGCCACCGGTCATCGCCAGCAGCACCGCGTAGTTGGAAAGCTGCGAAAACAACAGCGAAACAGTGAAAACCAGAACTGCCGCAAAGTACTTGCCGATCACAATGTCGAAGTCTTTCGCCGGAAGCGTCAGCAGCAACTCGTCCGTCCCCTGACGGCGCTCCTCCGCCCAGATGCTCATCGTGATCGCAGGAATGAAGATCAACATGATGTAGGGCAGGAACTTGTTTAGTTGGTCGAAGTTCGCCAGGTTCGTCGTGAAAAATTCGTGCGGCCAGAACGCGGCAAACGAAGTCAGCAACACAAACAGGCACAGAAACACATAGCCCGTCGGGTTGCTGAAATAGCCCACGAAGTTTCGCTTCATGACCGCAAACGCGGCCTGCCGCCAAATTCCCAGCGGCAACATCAACAGTACCAGCGCGACCAAAAAGCACAGGTCAATCACCAGCATGAAGACGAATTCAACAATCTGAATCGTGTTAATCATCAGCTTCTTCCGTTGTCTCGTCTTCCAGTATTTCGTTTTCGAGCGACTCGACGCTATCTTCGTCGACTTGCTGCGTCTGCCCTCGCTTCGGCACATCGTCGTCGCTGACCAGTTTTGCGCCCGTCACCGGATCGTGCCCGGTCAAATCAGCGAATACGTGATCCAGTCCGTTGCCGTCTGGATCCATTGCGTCGATCGGACCATCGTAGACCTTGCGTCCCTCGTTAATCATCACGACGCGACTGGCCATCGCGGTGACTTCCTGCAAAATGTGCGTCGACAGCAAAATGGTTTTTTCCTGGCCCAGCCGAGTCATCGTTTGGCGTACGCCGCGGATCTGGTTCGGGTCCAGACCAGAGGTTGGCTCGTCCAGAATCAAAACTTCCGGCTCATGGATCAACGCCTGAGCCATCCCGACGCGTTGGCGGTAACCTTTGGAAAGCTTGTTGATCGGTTTGTAGATGACGCTACTGAGAGCACACAGGTCGACGACTTTTTCGATCTGACTTCGCTTCGTTTTCTTGTTCATGCCGCGGGCTTCAGCAAAGAAGTCCAGCAAGCCATAAGGAGTCATCTCTGGATACAGAGGTCCTGTCTCCGGGAGGTAGCCCAGGTTTCGCGACCCGGCCAGGCGATCGTGGCTCATGTCGTGGCCCGCGATTTTGGCGACTCCGGTCGAAGGCGACAGGTAGCCCGTCAGCATTTTCATCGTCGTGCTTTTGCCGGCACCGTTGGGGCCCAGGAAAGCGACGACTTCGCCCTTGTTGACCGTGAAGGAAACATCACGCGTTGCGGCGAAGATGCCGTAGTATTTCGACAGGCCGATTGCTTCGATCATCGGCGTACCGCTTGCGCCGCCCGTGGATGGGGCAGGGTTGCTCTCGGGAGCAACCGCGGTGGAGGTGGATTCGGACATCGATCGCCGGGATGGGATTCAGAACGGGACGTAGAACAGAACGACATTTTGCTTGGAAAGCGGCGAATTGTCGACTGGTTGCCCACGAATCAATGCGCCTTCTGTTTGCTACGTGGCCAAGCCGATTCGGTTCGGTCGGATAATACAACATGGAACGGTGGTCTTGCCGAAGGCAGGCGGGAGATCGATGATTCTGAGCTGAACATGTGGTCAGATCGCCACGGATCGGCGATTTTCAGACTCCGTGATACGCCGCCAGATTGCCGCCGCGGGTTGCCTAATTGTGTCTGGCGAGGATCATGGCTGAACCCGGACAGTGCCGAAAACCTGTGAGCGAGAGCTACCGAATGTCTAAATTGATGACCGATCCCAGTTGGATTCGTGCGGAAATCGTCCAGAGGATTTTGCAGCGGTTTCGCGATGCGTTGCCGCTCTATGAAGACATGATGAACGTCGCGCGGGATATCAATCTTGCTGCCGGCGAAGAAGAAGCCAGGCGATTGGGTCGTGTGATGCATGCGGCGATTCGATGTGCGTCGAGCGACGAACTGCAGCAGATTCGCGGCATGTTTGCGGTGATGCGAAACGAACCCGTGAACTACTACGACCTGCGGGAGAAGGTCTCAGTCGAAAGTACTGCTTTTCGTCCAGTTGCCGTCGACGAGATCGAGCGAAATGGCTTTCGCGTTTTCTGCTCCATGCTTTCGATGGATTGCATTCCGGAAGAGCATCAGGATTTCGTGCAGTCGATCATTGACCGCAGACATCTGTTCGACGACGAGCTCAAAGAACTGATCGCGATTGACGCACAGCACGGCGGGCTGGATCAGGAGCAGGCGAACCGGTTCGTCGACAAATGCGTCGATCTTTTCACGCGTCCGGAAGAAGCGCTGGTCAGTTTGGCGGAGTATGAAACACTGCGAGAGATCAATAAAGTTGCCGCCCAGGTGTTGATCAGTAACTCGTTGGCATTCAATCATCTTACGCCATCAGTGGCATCGGTTCCTGCGGCTCACGCGGAAATGCAGCGGCGTGGAATCAAAACGATTCCCGTTTGGCAAGGACCTGTCGGCAAAGACGTGATCCTGCGACAGACTTCCTGCTTGGCGCCTCCGGTGGTGCTGAAATTTCCCAACGGCGACGGAACGTTTACCACGGCTGAGTATCAGGAAACTTTTGTGGAGTTCGAAGAACGCCTGCAAGCGCTCACGCGAAAGGGCAGGGTGCGGTTCGAGGGAATGTTCGCCAGCGGAAAGGCACAGTTGACGCTGTCCGAGAAAGACGATGGCTACGCGGATCACTATTACGAAACGATGCAGGCAGCACTGTCCGATTTTCCAGGTGATCCAGCCGAGTTGTGGAGCAAGGGGTTGGCTTACTTCACGTATCGCGTCGACTCCAGCGTCGAGGTTCCAGCAGATGTCTCGTTTGAGACCGCGGTAGAATCTGGTTTGGTGAAGTTGTTGCCGCAGCAATACGAAGACTTTTTCGGACCGGCGGCGACAAACATTTTTAACTCAAACATTGGCCTGGAAGGTGTCAGCAACGTCGGGATCGCCAAGCCAGACGCTCAGAGTTCTTTCGAAACGTTGCTTGGCCAGGACGTCGTTGATATGTACGACTACTACGATGCGATCGAGCAAGAATCGAAACGCAGCGTTTGTGAATCGCTGGGCATTGATTGTTAGCCACAGTTGCCACAGCGATTGTTCAGAATAGGCATCAACACGCATCGGCGCAAACCTGCGATTGTTCGTGACCAATCTCGTCATCAGACCATGCGTTCACAGCCTGAAAGCCGCTCCGCCTAAGCCTTTGCAGGTCGCCGCTGCGGTTTGTACAAACAGCAATCCTGCGGACAAACATCCCAATTGGCAGGCATTTCGCCGATAGCCAGTCTTTCGGTACCAGCGATACGTTCCTGAACCAGTTCGCGGATCATGGTGACGAATTTCGGGTGCACGCCGACGGAAAGGGAACGCTCCATGTTGATGCCAAGTTCATCGCAAAGATCTTTGGCCTCGGTGTCGAGATCGTAGAGGACTTCCATGTGATCCGACACAAATCCGACCGGATGCATCACGATGTCGTTGACGTTGCCTTCTTTTTTTAGCTCCGTAATCCGATCACAAACGTCCGGCTCAAGCCATGGTTGTTGTGGCGGGCCAGAGCGACTCTGGTACACAAGCTCCCAATCGTATTCGTTGCCGATGCTTTCCATGATCAAGCGACATGATTCGGTCAACTGAGTCGAATACTTGCAGAAGTCCGCCATCGAATTCGGAATGCTGTGTGCCGTGAAAAGGAACTTCGTTTCCGCACGTCGCTCTTGAGGAATCTTGTCAAAGGCCGTTCTGACCCGATCGACACTGGCTTCGATGTAGGATGGATGATTGAAGAACATTCGCGTCTTGTGAACTTCCGGAGCGCCCTCTCCGATCGAAGCCTGTGCATCGGCGATGTTCTCGCGGTACTGCCGACACCCGCTGTAGCAACTGTAGCCGTTTGTGAAAAAGGCCAGCGCTTTTTGAATGCCGTCGTCCTTCATCTGACGCATCGTGTCGACGATCATCGGATGCCAGTTGCGGTTGCCCCAGTAGACCGGCAAGTCGATGTTGTGTTGTTTAAATTCGGCGCGGATCGCTTCCAATAAATCACGATTCTGTTGATTGATCGGGCTGACGCCGCCGAAGCTGTTGTAGTGCTCGCCAACTTCCAACATCCGTTCCCGTGGCACGTTTTTGCCTCGCAGCACGTTTTCAAGATAAGGCATTACATCGTCGGGCCCTTCCGGTCCGCCGAAGGAGACGAGAAACAAAGCGTCGTAGTTTTGATCGTTCATGTTTTGAGTTGCATTTAGGGGTTGGTTCATGGTTTAACGACACGCCGATAATGATTGTGCGGGGGGATGTGGCACCGTCGCCTACGGCTCGCCGTTAAGCCTACGGCTTGCTGCTAAGCCTCGGCTTGCTGTTGAGCCTCGGCTTGCCGTCAACGAACAGATTGTCAAACGAGCGTTCGCACTCCAGGTTTGGTCAACAGTTCGATCACGTACTCCGGTGTCAGAATCGCATAAGGAAGCTCGCCCGCGGGAAACCGGCAAACCGCGACGCGGAACGCTCCCGTCGCGACGGGCTCATGTTCGGTGGAGATCCTGAATTCGTATCGTATCGATTTGCCGTCGACCAGCATCAAAAAGAGCTCGACCGTGACTTCGGTGTCAAAGCCGACGAAATTCTGGACTTCGATTTCAGCCGACAGTCGCGGAAACCCCATCAAGCCTCGTCCGTCGGTCAACACAACGCTCAGTTCCCGGCTACGGAGAAACGCGTACTCGGTTTCCTCCATCATGCGGATCAGCGCCGATGTGTGTACCATGCCACTGGCATCCGTATCGACCCAGCGAACCGTCTTCGAAATCTCGAAACGGTTGATGGCTGAAGAATGATCGGAAGAGCTGGATGGCATAGAAACTCGCGTCGGTCGAATCGGAATGAATGAGAAACCGCCAGAAAACCATTGGCACAACCGAGCCGCCTGGGATCGGCTGGCAAGAATGCAGGACCGGTTGGCGAAACCGGCACGGGACGAAGATTTTAACAACCCTTTGGCCAACGTCGACGCGATGGGGTGGCTTGGCGGCAACGTTCGGGGAAAAAGATTGCTTTGTTTGGCCGCTGGCGGCGGAAGACAGGGGCCGATCTACGCGGCAGCGGGTGCAGAAGTAACCGTCGTCGACCTCAGCCCCGCCATGTTGGAGCTGGATCGAGAAGTCGCTCAGGAGCGGCAGCTGAAAATTCGCACCGTTGAAGCATCGATGGACAACCTGTCGATGCTCGACAACGCGTACTTCGACGTCGTGATCCATCCCGTCAGCACCTGCTACGTTTCCGATGTTCGACCGGTGTATCAGGAAGTTGCCCGCATCATGGTCGCCGGCGGTGTCTATGTCAGTCAACACAAACAGCCGGCCAGTTTGCAATCCGATATCGAACCACATCAGGGAAGCTACCGAATCAAGCACGGTTACTACAAGAAGGATCCGTTGCCCGCAGAGTCCAGACCGAATTTGATTCGTGAAGACGGGACTCTTGAGTATGTGCACCGCTGGGAAGAGCTGATCGGAGCGATGTGTGCATCCGGGTTTGTCATCGAAGCGTTAACCGAGCCGATGCACGCGAAACAAAATTCGCAGACTGGAACTTTCGGCCATCGCAGCACCATGATCGCTCCGTACGTGCGCATGAAGGCGCGGAAAATGGGTGCGGAGACGTCAGGAAAAAGCAAAGGATTGATTTTGGGCTGACATCAGAAACCGTTGGATCGTTAGTTTGGCGAACTTCGGCTCTGCGAGGAAGTAATTCATTCGGCTCATTTTAGCTGGATACAAAGACGGTAAAAAGTCATCCGATTGTTTGCATCTCGAATTCTGATCCTTCATAATGAATAAGGTGCAGCTCAACGTCGAAGCAAACTGAGCATTCTAAACTTGCAAGGTGATGAAAATGGACGTCGGTCAACTCCGGTACTTCAGCAAGATTGTCGAGCATCGCAGTTTTACAAAGGCAGCAGAGGACTGCCTGGTATCTCAGCCCGCGTTAAGTCAGCAGATTGGCAAGCTTGAGCGCGAGCTTGGGCAACCACTTTTTGAGCGACAGGGGCGAACGATTCGCCTCACACCCGCCGGTCAGTTGCTACATAACAAGGCCGAACAAATTCTGTTTTTGGTTGAGGATGCCAAGCGTCGGATCACGGACGATGGCGAAACCGGTCAGATTTGCATCGGGGCTGTTCCAACGGTGGCGCCCTACATGTTGCCGATTGTGTTGCGTAAAGTCGGCGACCAGTTCCCCAAAGCCAGCATGGTCGTTTCGGAAGACTCATCTGAAGTCCTGATGAAACGCGTCTCCAACGGTGAAGTCGATTTGGGCTTCCTGACGATGCCGGCAAAGTCCAAGTATTTGAAAGTCGAACCGCTTTTCGAAGAGCCTCTTTACCTGGCGGTTCCGGCCAATCATCGGTTGGCAGAGATTCCTGAAGTCAGGATTGAAGATTTCAACGAAGAACCGTTCGTGTTTCTTGGCGACACGCATTGCCTGACGGATTCCATCGAGAGTTTTTGCAACGGGAAAAGCTTTCAGCCGATTGGCACCACGCGAATCGAACAGCTGATCACCGTACAGAATCTCGTCGCGATGGGACACGGGCTGTCGTTCGTCCCTGCCATGGCGACGCGTCAGAACGTCGATGGGCGCGTGGTCTATCGAAAGATCAAAGGCGAACAGCCAACTCGTACCGTTGCTGTTTGCTGGAATCCCTACCGCTTTCAGGGGCAACTGCAGAAGAACTTCATCGAGTCAGTTCGAGAGTTCTGTGAAGGCTACGACTTTGCGTCAAGCTTTGAAGAAGTCGCTGCTGGCTGAGTCGTGTCGCTACCAACGTAACAAACAGCTTCCCCAAGTCAGTCCGGCTCCGAATCCGACCAGCAAAACATTGCTGCCTCGTTCGATTCGTCCCTGTTCGACCGCTTCGTGCAACGCGATCGGGATGCTTGCTGCTGAAGTATTCCCGTAACGATCGACGTTCACGAATACTTTTTCGCTTGGAATGCCCAGCGTTTCGATCGCCGCGTCGATAATGCGAATGTTGGCCTGATGCGGAATGATCACGTCGATGTCGTCCAGCGTCATCCCAGTCCGATCCAATGCTCCATGCACGGCTTCGGGAATGGTGCGAACCGCCCATTTGAAAACAGGGCGTCCATCCATCTTCAGGTACTGCATCCGATTGTCGAGAACGTCCTGCGACAGCGGCAATCGCGATCCTCCGGCCGGAACCAGCAGCGTGTGGCCCAGCTTTCCTTCGGCCGCAAGATGAAAGTCCAGGATTCCTGAAGCGCTGTGTTGATCAGGATTCGTGTCCGACGTCAGCAGAACGGCGCCTGCTCCGTCACCGAATAGCGGATAGGTTTTGAGATCTTTCGGATCAGTCAGCATCGAGATCATGTCCGCACCGACGACCAGAGCACGTTTCGCGCTACCGGTGGTAATGAATTGGCTGGCCGTAATCATGCTGTAGACGAAGCCTGAGCACGCTGCGTTGAGATCCATCGCCATCGCCGGGCAATCCAAAGCCGCTTGGACCATGCAGGCGGTCGATGGGCTCGCGTGATCCGCGGTCATCGTGCCAATCACGATCAAATCGATTGTTTTGGGGTCGACTTTCGCATTTGCCAGACACTGTTTGGCTGCGGCGATGCACATATCGCTTACTGCCTGATCTTCGCCGGTGTGAAAGCGGGACTGAATGCCTGTTCTTTGAACGATCCAGTCGCTGTCGCAGCCTAATTCTGCAAGCTGACAGTTGTCTATCTTTTGCGATCCGGTCGCGATTCCCGTCCCCATGACGCGTATGCCGGGAAGCGATTTGCGGGGTTTCGCAGCTGCTCTACGCGCGAGCGGTCCGGCAATCTCTTTCACACGTCGGGAAAGAGCTTCCTTGCTGAGTGGAACTGGGAAGATGGGGCCGTGGACCGCGTCGGGTGGGATCGTGTTGGACATAACCGGGACGATAACGAGATCTGCTTCATCCTTCGATGCCAATGTTTGCAAGTATTGCACGCTAGCAATACAACGCTCGATTCACCCTGTTGGACTCATCGCTGCAGTTGTTTGCTGGATGTTCAAAACTTGTTCAAAAGTTGTCGACAGTTGGTGAGACTTTAGGTGGGATGGACCAACATTAACCCTGATTTTCGTGGTTAACGCTGCAAATTTGGCATGGATTCGACCTCGTTCCCCGCTTTTTAGGGTGTCAGGTGATAGGGATTCGGATAGATTGACCGGACCGCTGGCGGAGACCAGTAGCAGTTTCGGTTCATGATCCGGAACTGAGTTAATGGACCAACGACGATCTTTGAAAAGTGACGCCCATGAGCCTTCTGGCAATCGTATATCACCTTGTTCCTGAAGCCCCAATCCTCGTAGCTTTCAACCGCGACTCGCCGCTCGATCAAATCTTTCCATCGCCATCGATACAGTCTGGCAAACCAAGAGTTCTTGCCAGTCCTGACCAAAACGGCGGCACTTGTCTGGGCATCAACCAAAACGGATTGTTTGTCGGAATGACTTCACGCAACAAGCGTGGCGAAGCTCAATCGAATCTGAAATCACGAAAATTACTCGTTCGTGAAATCCTCAAATCAGGTTCGGCTCGTGATGGACTTAATCTTGCGATGGACGAGCTTCATACTGGGCAATATCGCGGAGCCAACTTTGTGATCGCCGATCCTGAGTCAGGCTGGGTGGTTCACGCCGGCAACGATTTGAACGCTTGTGAGTTGGAGCAAGGCCTTTCGATTGTCACCGACCGTGACGTCAACGATCGCAAAGATGCTCGTGGCTCGATGGCTCAGCGACTGCTAACGCTGCAGACGCTTGATTCGCCTGTGAAGTTTCTGGCAATCGCCAGCAAAGTCCTGGCTCGGTCCCCGATTGCTCCTGATCGCCCGAGTATGGTGGTCCGCGAAGAAGATTTCGGCACTGTTAGTTCGACTTTGATCGCTGTTGGCAAAAAGCCACGCGATGCGATTTATCAGTACGCCAACGGTGCTCCGGACGAAGCCAAGTACGAAGATTATTCTCCGATGCTTCGTGACATCCTCAGCCGTGGATTGCGTGAGGCGCGAGCGAAAGCAAATGCTGCTGCCGCAAACGTTTAGGTTGTGATCATATTCGAGCCTCGGCCTCATTGATCCGAAAGCTCGAACGAAAACAAAACCGGAAGCCATTTGATTGGCTTCCGGTTTTTTTGCGCGCTGCAAGTTTGGGGTGATTATTTAAACCGAATCAACGGACCTTGGTTTTTCGAGGTTTCTCGCGGCATCTTTTACAGATCGACAACCTTCGATTTCGCTTCAAAATTTAGGCTTCGGGAACAACTTACGATGGTTTTTTCTCGGTGACAACGTCTTTGTCCGTGCCTGCGTCAGGCTTCCCATCTGTTTCAGAAGTTTTCTCCGGGGCAACAACTTTGCTGCCGCTGCCTTGCGACTTTGAGCTACTGCCTTGCTGTTTCGAGCCACTGCCTTGCATAGCGCCAAGCGGAATGATCGAATCGCTAATGTCGCCGGCTTTCGCAGAGGAATCTGTTGCGTCCGCGTCCGAATCCTGCTCCTCCTCGGAGCCCTTCTCGACGAACTTCAAGGACGCCGAGTTCATGCAATATCGCAATCCCGTGGGAGCCGGACCGTCGTCGAAAACATGCCCAAGGTGTGCATCACAGCGACTGCAAATGGTTTCTGTTCGAACCATTCCCCAGCTATTGTCAGCGACGTCAGCAATTGCTGTTTTGTCGATCGGTCTGTAAAAGCTCGGCCAGCCGGTTCCGGATTTAAATTTCGTCGACGATGCGAACAACGGTTGATCGCAACAAATGCATCGGTAGGTTCCTTCCTTCTTGTTGTCCCAAGAGGTTCCCGTATAGGCTCGTTCGGTACCTTTCTCGCGAGTCACGTGAAACTGGAGCGGAGTTAGCTGAGCTTTCCATTGAGCCTCCGTTTTGACGACTTTTGAATTTGCGGCTTCGCCGTCGGTCGCGGTCGCAGTCTGTTTCGTGTTTGCAGGCCGCGAAGAAGGAGTCTCCACCTGTTGCTGACCAATTCCCTGATTCACAATGACAAAAGTCAATAAACCAAGTCCGGCGATCACAATTAGAGGAATCAATATTCTTTTCGTGTTGTTCATGTGCGTTTCTCCGTGGTTCGGAACCCGGCTTGGCTCAAAACCGAATTGAATGTCTTAAATGTGTCTGTAGGTAAACCGCATGAATTCCAGTCCGACAATCAAGAATGATTTGAATGCGAATTCAGGCTCGTCGCGGAAGCTGATCCTGCTGGGCGTGGTTGCTTTCGCCACACTGGTGGCATTCTGGTTCAGCCGGCAATATCTCAGCATCGAATTCCTGGCCGAAAAAGAATCTGCTCTGAAATCATTTTACCAGTCCTCGCCCGCATTGGTAATTGCGATCGCGTTTCTGATCTATGTGGTCGTCACGGGTCTGTCGATTCCCGGCGCAGTTGTCCTTTCGTTGGTCTACGCCTGGTTCTTTGGGTTTCCGATCAGCCTGGTGCTGATCAGTTTCGCGTCGACGACTGGTGCAACGATGGCATTTTTGATCAGTCGCTACCTCTTTCGGGACTGGATCGAGTCCAAGTTCGGCGAGAAACTGGCCGACTTCAGCGAAGCACTCGACGAGGAAGGCGCGTTCTATCTGTTCACTTTACGGCTGGTTCCGGCGGTTCCATTCTTCGTTATCAACGCCGTGATGGGCCTGACGCGCCTCAAAACGTTCACCTTTTGGTGGGTCAGTCAGTTAGGAATGTTGGCCGGTACTGCAATGTATTGCTATGCCGGGTCGCGAATCCCGAGCCTGAAGACGATCAGCGAGGATGGTCTGGGCGCGGTTTTCACCAGCAGCCAGATCATTCAGCTGACAATCGCTTTTGCCCTGCTGGGGGTTTTTCCTCTCGCAGTGAAGAAGCTGACACAAATCTTTCGCAGCCAACCGGTCACTTAGCCAGTCATCAATGTGCCCCGCGATGTCTTGGCAAAAGAGCCTCACGCTCTCTTTTCGATAGCAATTCTGTCTCGTTACGACATGAACTGTCTCAATTCGAGATCGTGTCAGGGCGAAGTGTCTGATACTTGAGCCAAAACGTCCCCAAAACCCCGGTTTATAAACTTTTGAAAAGGGTTTCAGGTTTGGCATAGGCTTTGCAATAAAGAAAAAACGTAAGCGGGCAACACTGCCCTCAGCGTTCTCATCCCATCCGCCGTCTCAAGGGCACGCCCGCTTACATTTCCCACCAAATGCGGTCGCGACATAATCCCCGTCGTCGATCGCATTTTTTATGCGCGGACTGAATTGTTGCGTTGCTGCAACTGGCTTACCCATTCAATCATTCGACCAAAACTCGGCGGAAGGCTAAAACCTGTTGCCTGATCAACAGCGTTCTGGGAACGAAGCTCAAACGGCTCTTTGCGAGTTCCGTACGTCGTGTATCCTTTTGGCATGAGGCAACATGATTTGAGCGATGCGCAGGAAGATCCTGGCGATTTTGGAGTTTGGCCGCCAGTTCGACGCCGCAGAGTAATGCTGCCCGTCATTCTTTTCCTTTTGACGTGCATGTCGACGTTTTGGGTCGGCGTGACGAAATGGAATCCGTTCGGGCCCATCGAGCAGTTGGCCGGTGCGTTCTTGCAGGACGAATCTTTCGTTGCTGAATCGATGATGAATCTGCGACTCTTAATCCTGGAAAACTGGGACTCGGGCCTGATTTATATGACAGCCGTGTTGCTGATTCTCTTCGTTCACGAAATGGGTCACTTTGTGGGGACACTGATCTACAAAGTTCCAGCTTCGCTGCCGTTCTTTCTTCCGTTTCCGCTCAATCCGATTGGCACGCTCGGCGCGGTGATTGGGATGCAGGGCTACATCGCGGATCGAAAGCAGATATTCGACATTGGCATCGCCGGTCCGATCGCCGGTCTGGTTGTCGCGGTGCCCATTGCCTGGTTTGGAGTCGCCCAGTTGGACCTGACCACGCAACCTTATGGCGGAATCGGATTTCGGTTGCCGTTGGTGATGCAGTGGTTTGCCGAAAGTTCACAGGTACCAGGTTATTCGGCCGGTAAAGTCGTCTGGTTGAATCAGCTCAATCCGTTGTTCGTGGCCGGTTGGGTGGGGATGCTGATTACCGGTTTGAACATGATGCCGGTCGGACAGCTCGACGGTGGCCACGTGACTTACACGCTCTTCGGAAAAACAGCTCACGTCATCGCGAGGCTGACGCTTGTATTTGCCATCGCATTCATGGTTTACCACCAGAGCTTCATGCTGGTGATTATGGTTGTGCTGCTGTTGTTGGTGGGAACGGACCATCCTCCCACGCGAGACGATCGCGTGGCTCTGGGGCCGGTTCGTTGGACGCTGGGAGTAACGTCGCTGGTGATTCCGATCCTGTGCTTCCCGCCGTTGATTTTCAAGCTCAACTAGCAGCTTGAATCGCGTCGCCGAGTCTGCGAGCTACGCCTCGTTCGATGGCGGACGAACAAGCAATGCGACTTGATCGACCGCAAGCTTCAACGACGCAGCAGCCATCTGAAAGTTTGTGTGCGAAGAAATCTCTGGCTGAATCTCAAGAAACAGCTCCGTCGCGTTCCGGAGTTTCTTCAGTTTCTTCTTTGCCTGCTTGAGATACTTCGCGTCGTCGCCATCCTTGAGCGGGCCTCCGAGAGCCAGCATGTAGTCATACAGTGTGCGGTGCACCTCGCACAGTTCATCATCTTCCTCAGCCTCTTCGCTGTGCTTGAGGAAGGTGCGTACCATCCAGACGTGGCTAAGCAGTTGATCGATTTCGACAACACGCTGTCGATCTGTCATGGGTTCGGTCATGAAAGCTAACTCCTAGCTGGCGACTGATTCCGATTCGTCCGTTTCTGGCTGTTTGACGACAGGTTTCGCAGGTGGCTTGCCCCGGGGAGAGAACACCAGCACCATGACAGCGCCAACGATCACCATCGCCAGCGAGGCAAAGAACATGTTGTTGACGCGACCAAACAGATTGTCGGTGAAAATCGTTGTTAATGTGTTAACCACAGGAGCAAAACCGAATACCAGCGGCATGATAAAAAGTGGTTTGCCTCCAAAGTTGAAAGCGTAGATGATCCCGAGTGCTCCAATCGCACCAGCGGCGCCGGCGCCCAGAGACCAAATGATTCCGGTCGTATACCAACCTCCTGGTTCCGGAAATCCGGACAGCATCAGCATCGGGCCGACGACCGCGATCGCAAAGTATGCCAATCCTACGCAGAGAAACGGCCTGAGTCGGCTACCGCCCATTTTAAGCTGGCCTTTGTGCAGAACCGGTCCGTAGGCTCCCCAACAAACGGCAGTCAACGCGATGCTTAACGTGACCCACAGGATCGATCCGGCAGGAGTTTCTTCATTGCCTGTGTCGGCATCTTCGTCAATCGTGGTCGCTACAAATTGGCTTTCTAGCGAATCGACGACAACCACTTGAGCTGGCGGTTCGTCGACAGCAGGTTTGGCTTTGGATGGTTTGAAAATCAAAACACCTGCTGCCCCGACTGCGACGATCAAAATCCCAAGATAGAAAACTGCCGACGCCTGTTTGAAGGTTCGAGCCATCAGCATGGTGACAAATGTGTTGACGATCGGAGCCATTCCAAACACCAAAGGCATGACGTATGAAGGCTTGCCGTTAAACTTGAAGGCCAGAATAATCCCAAGTGCTCCTACGGCGCCGACGAGCCCGGCGATGAACGACCAGAAGAATCCGTTTGCAGACCAGTGTCCTTTTTCGCCCTTGGTGACCAGGATGAAAATTGGGAATAGAACCGCGATTGCGAAATAGGCAACTCCGACGCAGATGAAGGGGCGGAGCATGCTCTTCCCGCCTTCGCCACCCATGATTCCCTGCCCGACATGCAGCAGCGGGCCGTAAAGCCCCCAACAGCAAAACGTCAAAATGACAAAGATGAGAAACTGGAAGCCTTTCATGGGAACTTTCGCTGGAGTCTGCAGTTGAACGGAATACAAAGCAGTACGTACTTTATACAAACTGCCTTGGCGATGTAAGCTGACCGGGCAATCACCATCTGCTCCACCGAAGAACGGTTCATGAATTCACTTTCGAAAGTCCTGTTCGTGTTAATGGTGGCCAGCCTGGTTGCCGATTCGCTCTGTGCTCAGAATTCGGAAACGTCCGCAGGCCCCGCGCATCGGTGGGCTCAGTGGCGTGGTCCTGTTGGCACCGGCGAAGCCGCCGCGAATGCTGACCCGCCGACACGTTGGAGCGAGTCGGAGAACATCAAGTGGAAGACACCGGTGTCAGGGTTGGGGCATTCCACGCCTGTCGTTTGGGACGACCACATCTTTCTGACTTCGGCCCTGCCAGTTGGAGAAAAATTCGAACCGATCGCTGACGGCCGACCAGGCTCGCATGACAACCTGAAAGTCAGCCAGCGACATCGTTATCTGGTCACAGCGGTCGATCGCGAATCTGGCAAAGTCCTTTGGGAGAAAGCCGTCAATGAAAATGTGCCGCACGAAGGAGGCCACGATTCGTCGAGTCTCGCCGCGGCGTCGTTGGTGACCGATGGAGCGCACGTTTACGCCTACTTTGGCTCGCATGGTTTGTTTTGCCTCGATTTCGAAGGCAACGTTGTGTGGGATCGCAAGTTCGAGCCGATGCATTCCAAACACGGGCACGGCGAAGGCAGTTCTCCGGCACTCGCCAATGGCTTGATCGCGATCAACCGCGATCAGGAGGCTCAGTCGTATTTGCTGGTCCTCGATGCGAAAACGGGCGAGGAAAAATGGCGTTCCGATCGCGCAGAAGTGACTTCCTGGTCGAGTCCGGCTTTTATCAAACAAGACGGGACGACTCAATTGGTTGTCGCCGGGACGAATCGGGTCCGCGGCTACGATCCGCAGTCCGGCGAAGTCATTTGGGAGTGCGGTGGGCTTTCGAACAACGTCGTCGCGACACCGCTGTATGCCGATGGGATGCTGTATTGTGCGAGCAGTTATGAAATTCGTTCTCTGTTGGCGATCAAGCTCGATGGAGCAAAGGGCGACATCACGGGAAGCGAAAATGTGGTTTGGCAAACAGCCGAGCGAACGCCTTACGTTCCGTCGCCGCTGCTGTATCAAGGCAACCTGTTTTTCCTGCGGCACTACCAGGGAATCCTGAGCGTGCTCGACGCGAAAACCGGTGAGGAAACGGCGGGACCATTCCGCATGCAGGGCTTCAATGAGATTTATGCGTCTCCGATGGCGGCCGCAAACAGAGTTTACATCGTCTGCCGCAGCGGAGCGACATTGGTGATCGACAGTACGGCGCTACCGAAAGTCCTTGGTATGAATTTGCTTGACGACAGCTTCAGTGCATCGCCAATCGCTGTTGGCAATCAGTTGCTGCTACGTGGTGAGAAGTTTCTGTACTGTATCGAGTAGGGTGGCGGAGGCTCCCAGCCTGTGATTGCGTGATTTGGCAAATCGTTGCCGCGGAAAGCGAACCTGTTTGCCGCCAGCGAGTCCGAACGGAGTCAATTTTCGGAGATCAGATGGAACTTGCAGCAAATCAATTATTCAATCGGCTTTCAAACGCAGAAAGAATCCTCGTCGCTGGAGCTGGCGGCGGATTTGATGTCTATTCAGGCATTCCGCTCTACCTCGCATTGAAGGCTCAAGGCAAATCGGTGCACCTTGCGAATCTGTCATTCGCTTCATTGCGAGATGATGGCAATCGTCTTACCGAGGCCAGTTTTGAGGTTACTGCTGATACGGCAGGATCGGATACTTACTTTCCAGAACGAGTACTTAGCCGATGGTTTGCTGAAAAGCTCGAGCAGGACGTTTCAGTCTTTGCCTTTACTCAATGTGGCGCTCGGCCTTTGCTGGAATCCTATCAACACCTCGTCGAGAAGCTGAACCTTGATGCGATCGTCCTGGTCGACGGGGGAACCGACAGCCTGATGCGTGGTGACGAAGTTGGGCTCGGGACGCCGTCCGAAGATTTGGTGAGCATGACCGCGGTGAATCAGCTAGACCTTCCGTACAAGATTCTTTCCTGTCTCGGATTCGGTGTCGATCGTTTTCATGGTGTCTGTCACGCGCAGTTTCTTGAAGCGGTCGCCGACCTGACGAAAAGCGGCGGTTTCCTCGGAGCCTTTTCTGTACTGCCAAACACGGTAGAAGCAGAACACTACCTTGACCTTGTCGAATACTCGACCCAAAGAACTCCGTCGCGTCCAAGCATTGTCAACACTTCGATTGCCTCAGCGATTGCGGGGCACTTTGGAAATCACCAAGTCACCGATCGAACGAAGGGTAGCGAGTTGTGGATCAGCCCGTTGATGTCAATGTATTGGAGCTTTGAGTTGGAAGCGGTGATGAAGCGTAACTTGTACGCTGTCAGACTTCTCGAAACAGAATCTTTCTTCGAAGTAACCGATGTGATCCGTTCATTTCGAAATGGAATTGCCGCAAAAGACTGGCAAGCGATTCCAGATTAGGCGATGCGTTAAACATCGATCTCAATCGCATCCGCATCTTCGGCACGTTCCATGATGAAGCGGAAACGCGCCGAAGCATCCTTGCCCATCAAATCACTAATCACACGATCGGTTTCCAGTTGATCATCGACTTCGACTTTCAGCATTCGACGTGTGTCGGGATCGAGCGTCGTCTCCCAGAGCACTTTTGGCATCATTTCGCCAAGGCCTTTGAATCGGGTGATCTCAGGATTCGCTCGACCGTTGGCTTCATTGATGATACGAACTTTGTCTTCCTCGTCCGCCGCCCAATGCGTTTCCTTGCCGATGTCGACTCGATACAACGGCGGCACGGCGATGAACAAGTTTCCGTTGGAAATTAATTGAGGCATGTGACGGAAAAAGAACGTCAGCAACAACGTCGTGATGTGGTGGCCGTCGGAATCCGCATCGGCCAGCAGAATGATTTTCTGGTATCGCAAGTTCGCGATGTTGAATGAAGTTCCCAGGCCGCATCCGATCGCCGCGACCATGTCCTGAATTTCCTTGTTGTCCAGAATCTTTTTCAGGTTGGCACTTTCCGTGTTCAAAACCTTGCCTCGCAGCGGCAGGATCGCCTGAAAGTTTCGGTCGCGACCCTGTTTGGCCGATCCGCCCGCCGAATCGCCTTCCACGATGAACAGTTCGCTCCGCCCGCGTCCGCTGGCCATGCAATCGCTCAGCTTACCCGGAAGCAACGAACGCTTGCCGCTGACTTTGCGGGAAACGGCCGCCGAAGCCGCACGCGATGCAGCACGTGCTCGGGCCGCCGCGATAATGCGAGCCACGATGCCGTCGGCGACGCTGCGGTTATTGTTCATCCACTGCTCAAGGGCAGGGCGGAGTTCGCTGTCGATCATGCTGGCGACTTCCGGATTGTTCAAACGGTCCTTGGTCTGACCCTGAAACTGCGGCTCTTTGATGAACGTCGAAATGATCGCCACGATGCCTTCACGAATATCCTCGTGCGAAATCTTCACACCGCGCGGCATCAGGTTGTGCATGTCAATGTAGTTGCGAACCGCCTTCACCATCCCGCTACGGAATCCATTTTCGTGCGTACCACCGTTGCCTGTTGGAATACCGTTGACGTACGAGCGAACGTGTTCGTCCGTTGAATCTGTCCAGTGCAACACAAGCTCGAATCGCTCGTCCGACGCGCTGCTGTTGAGGGCAAATGGTGGTTCGTGGATCGGCGTCGCGGAACGTTCCGTGGAAACCTTTCCCAGAAAGTCCACGATCCCGTTTTCGTGATGGAACGTTTCCTTTTTCCCGTTAACGTCGTCGACGAAGTTAACTTTGACGCCGCGATGCAGGAAGCTGACAATCTCGATGCGGCTGCGAATTGTATTCGGATTGAACTCGGTCTTCGGGAAGATCGTCGGATCGGGCGTGAACGTAATCGTGGTCCCCGTGCCCCGTACATTGCCTTTGAGTTTTTGCAGCTTCGTCTTCGGCTGGCCTTTGGCGAACTCCATGCGGAACTGGGCGCCATCCCGTTTGACGACCGCGACCAGAGATTTTGAGAGAGCATTAACAACCGATGCACCGACTCCGTGCAATCCACCCGCGGTCTTGTAGTTGTCGCCCTCGAATTTTCCGCCGGCGTGCAGCACCGTGAGGACCGTTTCGAGAGCGCTCTTCTTTGTTTTCTTGTGCATGTCGACCGGGATGCCGCGGCCGTTGTCTGATACGGCGACCGTCATGCCGCTTTTATGCAGATGGACGTTGATCTCGGTGGCGTGACCATTCATGGCCTCGTCGACCGAGTTGTCCATGATCTCCCACACGAGGTGGTGCAGTCCGGCCGAGCCAACGCCGCCGATGTACATGCCGGGCCGCTTGCGAACCGGATCGAGACCTTCGAGGACGGTGATGTTTTCAGATTTGTAGGATTTCGCTTTTTTGGATGCGGCTGCCATATCGATTTTCAGTATCTCGTTGGAGCGATTTCAGGAATCGGCTCCGTGGGGCGTTGGTGTGGGGACTGGATTCGTCGCCATATATTACAGGCAATGGCCCGATACCGTAATCGCGATTTTGCCGAAGGAATCAGCCCAAAATCCGTTGAATGTCGGCCTCAGTTGACGACCAGATGAGCCTTCTGGCTGGCGACGCGAAACGCCGCGATCGAGCCACTATTGAATTCGATGAAGTCCTTTTCGACTCCATCGGAGAAGATCACGCCGTTTCCGTCCATCTGCGATCCGACAACCAGTTCTTCGCCTTCATCAAGAAGTCCGCCGATCATGCTGGCCGAGCTGTGTCGACTGATGAATGGCTCGCGAACCGCCCACATCAAATGACGGTCACTCCAGTCCATGCGATGAATGAGTCTTTCCGGAGTGCTGCTCCGGTCCAGCATCCGTCCGATTTGCCCAGCCATGTTTAGGACGCTCGACATCCATCCGGTGGATCCCGCGCCCGTTGAGACGATCATGCCGCTGGACGATTGAGACTCGGTCGCCAGGTTCTGTTCGAGTGTGTACCTGGCCGAAGTATGAGTTTTGCAGCCCATAAAGAAGTCGTTGAACGCGAGCATTCGCTGGCCGTTGTTGGTCGTGACCTCGCCCAGCGTCACGTCACGGGTTTTCGATTTCTGTTCAATCGTTCGCTGCAAGACATTTCGTGAATGTTTGACTTCGAAAGGTAGCAGGATTCCGTCGTTGCGGCTGGGGTCCGGGTTGACGCCGATGATCGGAACGTCGCCGACGTATTTGGCAACGTTGGCGACCAGACCATCCTGACCGAACACGATGACGGCAACACAGCGTTGAAAGTCAAAGTTCGAAATGAAGCTGCGGTCGATTTCCTTGATCGGATATCCCAGATCGATTTCGTACAGCAGACTCTTCAGCGTTTCGTCGTAGATCTGATCTTCTTCTCGAAGTTCGTCTTCGTCCGAAAGAGCATCCGACGCGGCGGCGATCATCAGGTCGAAGTTGTCCTCGCTCATTGACGACATGGACTTGCGACGTTTCCGCTTCAGCCGATGTTCTTCGTGCGAAGCCGCTTGCTGCATTTGGAACTTGACGTTGGAGGTCGTCACCCAGCGTTTTTTCAGGTTCTCCATTCGAGTTTCGCGTGTGACGACGGCGATAATGGGAAGCGTCTGCATGATGACTCCTGCTATTCGCGATTTCGGCGCGGACGTGGCTTCGGTGGCTCAGGCTCATTTTCGTTCGATTGAAGCAGCGTGTTGAGCAAATCTGGAGACATGTTGAGCGTTCCGATTTTGTCGGCGTTGTCGGCCAGATCTCGAAACGCCATCGCGATCATTTCCTGAGAGTTAATGCCGCCAGGAGACGCCGCGAGCAGCGTTTTCCAATCGACGTCTTTCATTGGTTCCAGAATCGCCCGCAATCCGTCGGCACGAGCTTCAGCCTCTTTGCGTTCGTTCTGGACTCGCTGGTCAACCAGTTCGGTACGCTGCTGCTCGACAGCGATGTCGGCTCGCAGTTGCATTTCGCGAACTTCACGCTTCTTCTCTTCGACCTTGATTTCGGTCTGCAGTTCGTTCTCCTTGATCTCACGTTCCAGTTCGATCGCTTTGTTGCGGCGTATGTGAACGGCTTCGTCAGCCTGCTGCAAAAGCTTCTCGCGAGCTTCGGCTTGAAGGGCTTTTGTCATTTCCGGCGTTGCACCGATCGACAGGATGGACATGCCGATAATCTCAACTCCCAACATCGCAACTGCCGGCGCTTCTTTAAGAGCAGACTCGCAAGTCGCCACCAGTTCATCGCTTTTGGTCAGAAGTTCGCCGAGCGGGTTTCGCTGTGTGAATTCGCGAGCAGAAATCTGAGCCGCGTGGATGATTCGCTCGCTAAGCTTCGAAGGGTCGTCGCTGCCGTATCGACCGCGATAGTCGACGCTGTGGTCCAGCATCGCAGCGAGCTTTTCCGGATCGACGACGCGATAGGTGATGTCGCCCTGGATGGTGGCTTCCTGGAAATCCGATGTTGTTTCGTTGAAGACAAAGGGAATGCCCACGCTGGCGAGCGGGATTTGCACCACGACACTCGATGGCATGAAGTAGAAAAACGAAAGGCCTGCACCCTGGCGAACGAGTTTGCCGTTCTTGTATTGCATGACGTGAGTCGTCGGCGTCGTTTTGAGATAGCGAAACCCTAGCATCTTTGTCCTCGCGTTCTGTGACGGATGGTCTCTCAACTAAAAAGACACTGCCAAGCCTAGCTCGGTTCACGTCGTATGTTCAAACAATTTCGCAACCCAGTCGTTTCAGACACCAGCCCAATTTTCGCTTGCGCTAATGGCCAACGCCGATAATCGTCACGACCAGAAGGAACCTCAGCACCTGGCCGGCTAAACAGACAGCAGTGTGGCTGATCCGCGCGAACAATGCTGAATCGCCTCACCTGCTGACAGTCAACCAATGGCTACTTTTTCAATGGTTTCAACTCCGGTGGAGCCTCGACCGGAGGCTCAACAATCTTCGCAATCTTGCCGTTCTTCTGGATCTCATTTCCTTTGCCGCCGCGCGAGGTCGTGCGGTATTTGGTGGTGGAAATGGTCTTTTGTGCACCGCGGTTGGTTTCCACAACCAGCAAATCACGGTCGCCGGTAGAAGGCTTGAAGCCGAGCAACTTGTCGCCCTTGCCGACTTTGATCAGCATCACGCCACGTCCGGGACCAGAGAGGAAGTTGATCTCTTCGGAAGGGCAAACCATCGCACGGCAGTTGGCAGTGATCGCCAGAATCGTCTCGTCGGCAGTAATCGCATAAACGCCGACCAGTTCAGCGCCCGTTTTGACGCGTGCAAATCGGCGCCCGCTTTTTGTCGAAGCCTCCGAATGAGGCTGCAGGCTGAATCGCAGCGCGTAACCGTCGCTTGACGCGGCCAAGCCGTGGACTTCCGGCAGATAGACATCTTTCGGATCTTCCTTAATGTCGCCGATGACTCGCGTATCAAACGAAAGCGCCGAAATGATCTTCTCGCCGTCTTTGAGTTTGAAAAGCTTCTGAATCGGATCACCAAAACCGGTGGAAGCCGGAATGTCGATCATCCGCGCCGTGTAACAGAACCCCATCGAGCTAAAAAAGCCGATCGTCGCTCGAGTCGATCCTGCGACGACCGCCAACACGCTGTCGCCACCGCGAACGCGGCTCTTGGAGGGGTCGGCGATTTGTTTTTGACGTTTGACCCATCCGTCTTTGGTGATCAGGATGTGACAGTCTTCTGCAACGATAAAATCTTCTTCGCTGTACTCGACCTGGGCTTCTGCTGCTTCGATCACCGTACGTCGCTTGGCGGTCTTGTCCTTGCAGTACTCCGTCAGGATGGTCTGGATCTCTTCGCGAACAATCTTCCAGCGCCCAGAAGAATTCGTGTCGTCAGTGTTCTCCTTGAGTAGCTTGCGAATCTGCCGAGCACGTTTTTGCTTTTCGTTGAATTCGTCCTGGATCAGGTTGATCTCAAGTTTCGCCAGGCGATAGAGTTTCAGCTCCAGAATGGCTTCCGTTTGATCTTCGTCGAGCCCGTCTTTTCCTTTGCCGACCGGGAAACGCTTCATGATTTTTTTCGCCGCATCCGCTTTGCCATCGGAGCGACGAATGATGCGGATGATCTCGTCGAGAGCGTCGAAGACGGTCAAAAAGCCCTGCAAAATGTGCAGCCGTTTTTCGAGTTTGGCCAGTTCGTTCTCGAGCCGTTTCGTGATCACGTCGAGGCGGAATTGCAGGAAATACCAGAGGATTTCCTTCAGCCCAAGTCGAGCCGGAGCACCGACTTCCGGATTTTCGGTCGGCACCAGGCAGGTCAGGTTGACGCCAAAGTTGACCTGGAACTTTGTGTTCTTGTAGAGGAACGCGAGGACTTTGTCCGGATCGGCGTCTTTCTTGAGCGGCAGATCGATTCGCGTGTCGTCGGTCGAAAGATCACGAGCCTCCACCACCAACGGGAGCTTGCCACTGAACACCATCTGGTTGATTGATTCGACAAGGTTGGCTTTGTTCACGCCGTAAGGAATCGAATCGATCTGCAGGACTTTGCCCTTGGCGCCTTTGCCCGCCGAGACGACTTTCGAGGTGCCGCGAATGGTCAACGAGCCATGTCCGGTCGCGTAGATTTCGCGAAGTTCCTCTTTCGAGTTAATCACCTGGCCACCGGTAGGGAAGTCCGGGCCGTGCACCGCGTCGTTGGCGACCAGCTGGTAAGCTTTGATTTCCGGATCCTTGAGAAGTTTCAGCAACGCGTTGCAGACTTCTTTCAGGTTGTGCGACGGGATGTTCGTCGCCATGCCGACCGCGATTCCGGTGGCTCCGTTGACCAACAGGTTCGGGATTCGCGACGGAAGGACGACTGGTTCTTCTCGCGTCCCGTCGTAGTTAGCTTTAAAGGGGACCGTTCGCGTCGAAAGATCGGTCAGGACTTCGCTGGAGATCCGGGTCAGCCGACATTCGGTGTAACGCATCGCGGCCGCGTTGTCTCCGTCGACCGAACCGAAGTTTCCGCTGCCGTCGACGAGCGGGATGCGAAGCGAGAATGGCTGAGCGACACGAACGAGCGCATCATAGATCGAGCTGTCGCCGTGCGGGTGCAGGTTACCCATCACGTCACCGACGACTTTGGCACACTTGCGATGCTTTGCCGTGTGGAACAGTCGCGACTCGCCCATCGTGTACAGAATGCGGCGCTGAACTGGTTTGAGCCCGTCCCGAACGTCGGGCAGAGCGCGGCTGGTGATGACCGAAAGCGAGTAGTTCAGATATCGCGACTGAGCGGCGAGACGGAGCGGGATCGTCGTCAGGCCGTCTTCGCCATCGTCGTCCATGTCGTCGAAGAGCGTACCGGATCCATTGCCGTTACCGCCACCAGATTTTCGGGAGGTCGTCTTTTTGGAGCTGCGGCGGGGCGTCGCTTTACGGGTCGATTTTTTCTTGCTGGGCTGGCGTTTCGCCACGATGTTGCCTTGTGGATCTGGGTGAAGGACTCTGAAACAGCCTGTTTCGAACTGGTTTTGCCGCTTGCCCATTTGGGAGGGTTGGGCGTTTTGTGGTGAGTATAGCAATCGCCATGTTTCCCTCCCAGACGGTTTTTCGGCTGTTGCGGTTTGTATTGCAAGGCCGCTGATTTTGTCGGCGTGCTACAGCGAATCGCTTTAAAGCTGTTCTTGCTCTCGCCGATGCTCCCAAAACACACCGGTGCCGGAGGCGTCGGAAGCCAACGTCTAAAGGAATGTCAAATGATCCAGAAATTCTTCGTCGCGGTCTGCTGCCTGATCGCCGTCACCCTTGTTTCAGAAACAAGCTTTGCTCAAACCAGCCAGGGCAACTTGCCGAACCAGCTGTTCTCGCAGTACACGACTCAGGGCGCTGCCAGTTCAGCGACTGCCGGAATGTACCCGGCGCCGCATTCGGTTCCACAAAACGTCGGCGGATCGTACTACACGTACCAGCCGCTGATGCCGCACGAGATGATGTATA
This sequence comes from Mariniblastus fucicola, assembly GCF_008087665.1. Taxonomy (GTDB): domain Bacteria; phylum Planctomycetota; class Planctomycetia; order Pirellulales; family Pirellulaceae; genus Mariniblastus; species Mariniblastus fucicola. Next base: position 5,641,756 of record NZ_CP042912.1, on the reverse strand, counting down.
CGCACTCGCGAAATTACTACAACTACTTCAATGACTCGAGCTACTATGGTGGTGGCGGATCTTTGAACATCACGTCGGTACGTTGGCAAAACGGAAGCAGTGGCATCGCTCCGCTTCCGTTTTCAAATCAGCGCCTCCAGAGCCTGCAATACAAGCTTGCCAAGAAAGCCTACTGCATCGGCGACGACTGTGGTGGCAGTGGCGGAAGACTCCGTGGTCGCATCGGTGGTGGCTGCTCGACTTGTGGTAACTAGTTGCCTATTTGGCGGACTGGGCTCGCGGATGTCGAACAGTGCCTGGTCACTGCCAGTCACTACCACTGGCGGAATTAGCCAGATAGCCGGAAAGCAAACAATCAAACAACATTTACAGGTTTCAGGATCATGATACGAAACGCTTTGACATTTTCGATCGCCCTCGCGGCGTGTGCCTTGATGGCAGCTCCTTCGGCTCAAGCTCAATGTTCCAGCTGTGGTGGCGGAACTTTTGACGCTGACGGAATGGTAATGCCAACTTCTCAACTGGTCGGCCCCGTGCGAACCATTCGCGGCGCGGCGCGGGATAATTTTTCTCCACATCGCGTGTACGCACACAGCAACAGCGGCCTGCAGGCCGCCAACACTCACAGCTGGAACATGGACCAGCAGAACGTTTACTCATGGCACGGCGGATATCAGAACTGGCGTTGGGGAACTCCGACAGCTCTGGTTGTTCCTCCCACTGCCAGCTACCAGTCTTCGTACGCGTGGGGCGTTGGTCAGACTCGTAGCACTCCCATTCATCACCAGTTCGGACGCGGTGGAGCAGCCATGATCGGTGGCGGCAACGGCGCTGGTTTCCGACGAACACCTTACTGGCCGCAAAGCACCGACCAGTTCGGCGTCTATCCCGTACGCGGACCCTGGTAGAACACTTGCCGTTTGACTTCTCCATCGACAAACGACATGGCCCTGCAGTTTTTGCTGCAGGGCCTTTTTCGTGCCGTTGAACGTTGGCAGGGCTAATTAATACGCGAACTCAAGTCCGAAGTAGCCGCCCTGAGTGACGAGATCGCCATCTGCGTTGGGCATGGTCAGCCCCGAAGCGTCTGTGAAGTCGTCCTGGATTTGGTTGCTGGCGAAAGCAATGTCGGTCACGCCCATCGCCCGGTAACCCACGCGGACTCGAGAGCTGCCAGAAACCTGCAGCGAAACTGAAAGGTCGACTTCGCCAAGAATCGATTTCACATCGTCTTCGGCTCCGATATCGAACCGTTCGCCTGAAAGCGTCCCACCGGCGACGGTTGGATTGATCACGCTGCCGTCTGCCATGCGATAGTCGACGCGTTGACGTGTGTTGATGCTGTTGTTGAATGCACCAGCTTTCACGCCGACGTGCAACATCAGGCGGCGGCGGATCTGATAGTCCGAACGGGCACCGATTTGCAAACCGAGCAAATGGTTTTCTGTACTGGAGAAGTATCCAACGCTTTCCGGGCTGGGGAAGTTGGGATCTCCTTGCGGAACGTCGACTGCTTCGTACAACAATGTTTCGGCGAAGTGAAAGTAGCGGAACCCAAGCAACAGCTCTGTTGAACAGGCTCGAAATCGCGGTTGGGAGTTCTTCAGAAAGTTGAACTCAAGGTTGTTCAGTTCAGTCTGACGCGTCAACACATGCGTGTCCGCACTGTTGTAGAAACTGCTCGCCGAAGGACCTGTCAGGAAAGCGTTCGGGTCATTTCCGCTGACAGAAGTTCCGATCTGAGCCAGACCCGGTAGTAGGGTGCTGGCGTTGTTTCCGATTTGAATCGACTCGTCCGAAGGGTACAGTCCAAGGTAGCGAGCTTCCCAGCCTCGTCCGGTTACTCGACGACGGGCGACGACCGCATCGATTCCGGCCAGGACGTCGTTGACTGCATTGTCAGAGGACAAAAGTTCGCCTCCTGCATTCGTCGAGAAGTCCTGATTGTTTCCGTGGCTGCGATCGAACAACAATCCTGAAACGCCAACCGTTGAGTACACCGATCCGTTTGACCGCGGACGAACGGCTTCTTCAAACTGAGGAACAGGGCTTGGAAGTGCTGCCGCACAGCTTGTGCAGGAGTCGTTGGATTTCGGAGTTCGCTGGAACAATTTCTGTCGCTTCGTTTGACGGCGTTCCTGTGGGAACTGCGACTCGTCGATCACAAATCCCTGGCAGGATCCGTCTGCGCATCCGCAGTTGGAATCAGATTGCGAAACCATCATCTCCGATGGCATTGGAACAGCTTGACCGGTTGGCTCGGCCGCGAAGTACTGGGTCTGCGGTGCGATGACGGATTGAGGTGCCGGTTGCGATGCAGGTATTGAGAACGTCTGGATCTGTGACGGAGACGAGAACACTTCGCCGTGCGCCTGTGCGGCGGGAGCTTGCGAAAACTGCTGCGGAGGGACAGCCTGAGCTGGAGCTCTCTGGGCGGGAATCGCCTGCGGCAAATAGGTTTGCGGGGCGATACCAGGAGCTGGTTGGACGCTGGTCGGTGGGCTGTTGGGAGCGACCACGGACTGAGCCGCGGTTCCTGGCATCGGAGGCAGCGGGCTGGTGATCGCTTCCGGAATTTCGATCGCTCCATTGAACGATCCATGGCCGGTGGATGGGAATTCCTGGGCCGAAGCGGTTCCGCATGAGAACGCGAGTGAGGAGAATGAGAATGCTGCGGCAGTGAAAATTGCAATTCGTTTCATGAGTTCTTCGCCAAACAATTGCTTCAAATAAAACTGTCAGTACGACCTGACGAATCGATCCAAAGATCACTTCGCTTATCGTCCCAACATTCGACACGACTCTCCAAAATAGGCGCCAATATTGCCGGTTCTCTGCGACACAAGGCGTACATCCCGAACAGCAAAAAAAATCGTTGAAACAGGAAGAGGCAGTTCCAAACGGGACAAACGCCAACTCTTCTCATGTCAGGGTCAGGGTGACTTTGATAGTTGGGGATCCTGTTCGTGCGGCAATCGTCGCCGGTACACGGATCGAGATCGTTTGACGGCTTGTCAATTGCCGTCCGCTTTACGATATTCATGGGTTCAAATCCTCAATCCAGAGAGCGACCATGAAAGCCCCCGTTAGAGTCACCGTAACCGGCGCAGCCGGAAATATCAGCTACAGCATCCTGTTCCGAATCGCCGCCGGCAACATGTTGGGACCGGATCAGCCCGTCATTCTGCAGTGCCTGGAAATTCCGCCAGCAATGGGAGCACTCAATGGAGTTGTGATGGAGCTGAACGATTGTGCGTTTCCGCTGCTGCACGACATCGTGGCCACGGACGACGCGAATGTGGGCTTCAAGGATGCGGACTTTGCTCTTCTCGTCGGTGCGATGCCACGCAAGAAAGGCATGCTTCGCAAAGACCTGCTGACCGCGAACTCGAAAATCTTCTCCGCGCAAGGCAAAGCCATCAACGACAACGCCAAAGAAGACTGTCGCGTGCTGGTTGTCGGCAACCCTGCGAATACGAATGCTCTGATCACAATGGCCAACGCGCCGAAAATCAAGCATGGCAATATCACGGCCATGACACGACTGGATCACAATCGTGCGATCAGCCAACTGGCAGACAAAACAGGCGTGGCGTCGACTGATATTAAGAAGATGACGATCTGGGGCAACCATTCGGCGACTCAGTATCCCGACATCAGCCAAACAACGGTCGACGGCAAAGATGCAACCACGCTGGTCGACACGGATTGGTATCGCGATGACTTCATTCCCAAAGTTCAGCAACGTGGTGCTGCGATCATCGAAGCCCGTGGCGCGTCAAGCGCTGCATCGGCAGCGAGTGCGGCGATCGACCATATGCGAGATTGGGCATTGGGAACCGCAGAAGGCGATTGGGTCAGCATGGCGATCCCGAGCGACGGAAGCTATGGCGTTCCCGAAGGCCTGATCTACAGCTATCCGGTGACTTGCAGCGGAGGCGAATATTCGATTGTTCAGGATCTTCCCATCGACGAATTCAGCCGCGAACGGATGGACGCGACCGCGAACGAGCTTTCTGAAGAGCAAGACGACGTCAAGGATCTCTTGTAGATTTGTGAGGAGTGGCAAGCCGCGTTGAGTTTGCGGCTTGCAACTTTTTTCGCTAGCGATGCGTTGCTTGGAAAAATTGCTCTTGGACCTCAGTGCATGACGGTTCCCGTTGACTTGGTTCCAAGGCTGGCTTAAAAACCGAACGCGTTGACGGATCGAGAGTATCAGAAAGAGGTCGCCATGAATCGGATCAAACTTAGCCCACTGGCTACGACAGAAATTGAGACCAAGCCTGTCGAAGATCCGAACCCCTCGGTTTTCTCTACTGCCGAGTTGGCATCCGCATTTCGCCGTCGCGCGGAAGGCGAATTTTCTCTGTTTGTGCCGATGCACTACACCAACAGCTACGCCTATCCGCTGATACTGTGGCTGCATCAGGATGGTTCTCAGTGCAGCGAAATTCAAAAGCTGATGCCGGACGTGAGCGTTCGAAACCATGTCGCCATCGCGCCGCAGTCCGGTTTTTCGCACTCGTCGCCGATTGCGTGGCCCAACTGTGAAGAATCGGTAGAGGCCGCGTATGAGTCCGTGATGGCTGCTGTGGATCATGCCCAGCTACGATTCAACATCAACAGTAACCGGATTTTTCTCGCTGGTGCAGGCACTGGTGGGACGATGGCGTTTCGAATCGCTTTCGAGCGACCGGATGTTTTTGCGGGAGTCATTTCTGTTGATGGACCAATGGAAACCGAACATGTTCCGCTTCGTGACTGGCATCGTTGCCGCGATTTGAATGTGCTGTTGGCCAACTTTCGCGATTCGCAGAGCTACGACGAAAACGAACTCTGCCATCATCTTCGCCTGCTGCATGTCGCCGGATTTTCCACAACGGTCCGCCGCTATCCCGGTTCGGCTACGTTGAGCAGCAACGTCCTTGCTGATATCGACCGCTGGATCATGGAGCAGATTAAATCTGCGATTACCTAATCGACGATCGGCCCGCGGTAATTCTCTCAACGGTATTCCGCGCGATACGCATTGGGCGTCATGCCCATGATTTTCTTGAAGCGTCTGGTAAAGTGGCTCTGGTCGTAGAAACCAACGGTTGCTCCGACGTCGCTGATCGAGTAATCGGTTTCGACCAACAGTTTCAAAGCCATTTGAATGCGTCGCGAAAGCACGTAGGCCGAAGGCGACATCTGCAAAATCGACTTGAATCGTTGATTGAAGTGAGTCGTTGAAAGCCCGGCAATCTCGGCCATGTGGCTCATCGAAATTGTCGAAGTGAAGTTCGCGTCAATGAAGTTGATTACGGGCAATAGCTCCTGAAAATAGTTGGCCTGTTCCTGAGGCGTTTTGATTGGATACATCACGCCGGCGATTCCAATAACTTTTTCGGCAACGTCAAGCAGCGGCGTTTTCGACGAAACAAACCACTGTGGCGTACCGCGAACGTGCGGCACCAACCAAACACGGTTGGGGATTGTTTGCCGACTCTCCATGACGCGGAGGTCTTCCGCGTGATAGGCCTGAGCCAGAACGCTAGGCTGAAAGTCGGCGTCGGTGCGACCTAACAAGTCATCTTCTTTCTCAAGTCCGAAGATGTGAGTCAACGTCGCCTGGTTGGCTCCGACGTATCGATGTCGCGTGTCTTTCGCGTAGAAATAGACCGATGGAAGAAAGCGAAACAGATCGATAACGGACTTTGCCGTCGGGTTTAGCTGAAAGAAACGCTCCCGAAACGCCTTGCCTTGCGTCGATAGTGAGGAAGAATTAGACATTCGTCAAAACGTACAAAAGAGACAGGTTGGGAGTACAAGACGCCTTGGACAGCCTGTGCTATTCTCGAAGTCGAGAGCACGCTTCCCAAACATGCCTGCCAGCCGCTGACTTTCGCCACCGCAAACCAAACAGTCAAACTATACCATGACGCTTCGTTCCGTACTCGTTTGTCAATTCATCATTCTCGGTGCTGTAAGTTTCGTATCGCTCCGGGAAGTCGCGGCTCAGGAAGTCTCTTTCAACCGCGACGTTCGTCCGATCCTCTCGGACAAGTGTTTCCATTGTCACGGGCCGGATGCCGACAATCAGGAGTCCGACTTTCGCCTCGACACGCGTGACCATGCACTCGACGCGATCGAACCAGGAAGCATTGAAGACAGCGAACTGCACGAGCGAGTTTACGCCGATGACGATTCGGTAATGCCGCCGGCAGACGCTCCTCGACAGTTGACTGATGCAGAGAAGAGCACACTCAAGAGGTGGATCGAACAGGGCGCCGAATTTGAAGGCCATTGGGCGTTCGAGCCTGTGCCAGGTTCCATCGAGGTGCCCGAAGTAGATGATGCGTCCTGGACCAGGAACGCGATCGATCACTTTATTCTTGACGCAATGACAAAAGAGGGAATGCAGCCCAACGTTCCCGCTTCTCGCGAAAAATGGTTGCGGCGAGTCACTTTCGACCTGACCGGTTTGCCGCCGACGTTGGAACAGATCGATGCGTTTCTGGCGGATGAATCGGAGGATGCGTTCGAGAAAGTCGTCGATCGTTTGCTTGAGAGCGAAGAGTGTGCCGAACGTTTGACCAGCGAGTGGCTCGACGTTGCGAGGTATTCGGACTCGTACGGATTTCAACGCGATGACGAACGTTACGTCTGGCCGTATCGCGACTGGGTGATTCGCGCGTTCAAGCAAAACATGCCCTACGATCAGTTTGTTTCCTGGCAGCTGGCCGGCGACCTGATGGAAAATCCGACTCGGGATCAAATCGTCGCGACGGCGTTCAACCGTCTGCACTCGCACAAGAAAGAAGGCGGCGTGGCCGTTGAAGAATTCCGTGTTGAAAACGTGGCCGATCGAACGCATACTTTTTCGGCAGCGTTCATGGGACTGACGATGGAATGTGCTCGCTGTCACGATCACAAATATGATCCAACGAAAACGAAGGAGTACTATCAGCTCAGTTCTTTCTTCGCCAACGTGGATGAAAACGGATTGATTTCCTACTTCACCGATGCGGTTCCAACTCCCGCCGCTCCGCTGCCCACCAAATCGCAACAAGAGGAATTGAAAAAGGCAGAAGCAGAAATCGCCAACGCGGAAAGCGAATACGCAAGCGTGATCGCTGGCCAGGAACAAGCGTTTCAGCAATGGTTGAAGCAAGATTCAAAAGACATCGATCCGATTCCCCGTCGCATCGCGAAACTGAGCTTTGATCAACCCGTCGCGGTTGTTGAAAAGAAAGATGACAAGAAAGAAGAGCCTTCGTCGGACGCGAAATCGAAACCGGAGATCGTAGAAGTCGATCCTGATGCGGACACGAAAACGGAAAAGCCATGGGACAAGACTGCGCAGAAAATCGTCGACGGTCCTTTTGGAAAAGCCATCGAACTAACCGGCGACGATCCTGTCACATTCCCGGGTGTTGGCCGATTTGAGCGTCATCAACCGTTTACCGTTTCCATCTGGATCAAAACGAACGAGCTCAAGGATCGCGGCGTGATTTGGCGACGGTCTCGTGGTTGGGATGACGCGGGCAGTGTTGGCTACGAACTGGTGAAGCTCGGCAACAAGCTGAGCGCGAAGATGTGCCATTTCTGGCCTGGCAACGCGATCGATGTTGAAACCGATGCGATCCTGGAAAAAGATCGTTGGTATCACGTCGCTGTTTCGTATGACGGGTCGAGCAAGGCGGCTGGGCTTAAAATTTACGTCGATGGAAAACCGGCTGGAACGAAAATCGTCAAGGATCATTTGACTCGCCAGGTTTCCAGGTGGCGCGGTGGCTTTGACGACTTCGCGATCGGAAGCCGCTATCGAGATCGCGGTTTCAAGGACGGGCAGGTCGATGAGTTTCAGATGTTCGATCGTGAGTTGGCACCGATCGAGATTGCGATGCTGAGCCAGCCTTCTGCAACACATGACGCTTCGCTTGCGGATCACAAGAAAGACCACGAACAGGCACGGCAATGGTACTTCGCGGCGTATTCGAAACCTGCTGCTGAAGCTCGTGAGAAACTTAAACAGGCCCGTGCCAAGTGGAACGGCATCATGGATTCCGTACCGGCAATCACGGTGATGCGAGAAACGGACTCGCCGCGAGATACGTTTTTGCTCGAGCGCGGTGTCTACGATGCGCATGGCGAAAAAGTTTCTCCGGCCACGCCGGCGTTCCTGCCAGAGTTTCCCGCTGATGCACCAAAGAATCGGCTCGGGTTGGCCCGATGGATCACGTCCCCCGATCATCCTCTGACAGCACGCGTGACAGTGAATCGGTATTGGCAAATGATGTTTGCCAACGGCCTGGTGAGAACGCCGGAGGATTTTGGGTTGCAGAGCGAAATGCCTTCGCATCCGGAACTGCTCGACTGGCTGGCTCGTGATTTTGTGTCCAGCGGTTGGGACGTGCGTCGCATGTTGAAAAAAATGGCGTTGTCGTCAACTTACCGGCAAAGTGCCACAGTGGCGCGAGGAGTTCGCGATCGCGATCCGGAGAATCGACTTCTGGCCCGAGCGCCGGGCAATCGGTTGACTGCAGAAATGCTGCGAGACGGAGTCCTGTTTGTCAGCGGGCAGTTGAAACAAAAAGTCGGTGGTCCGCCGGTGAAGCCTTACGATGTCGCGTTGGCTTACAATCCGTTGAAAGTCGACACCGGCGATGCCCTCTATCGCCGCAGTCTGTATACATACTGGAAACGTTCGTCGCCCGCGCCGGTGATGATGACGATGGATGCCAGCAAGCGCGATGTCTGCCGTTTGCGCCGCGAAGTCACAGCGTCTCCGTTGCAAGCCCTTGTTTTGCTTAACGGAACCCAGTTTGTGGAGGCGTCGAAAGTTCTGGCCGAGAAGTTGCTCAAACAGCACGATGGTGATGCTGAGAAAATTATCCAGGAAGCATTTCGATTGATGACCAGCCGGACTGCGTCGTCGGAAGAGATCCGAATTCTGGAGACATTGTACGAAGAGCAGTTGAAGGAGTTCGAAGCGTCTCCCGAACAGGCGACTAAATTGTTGCAAACTGGTCAGGCGACTGCTGGCGACGATGTTGGGGCTCCCGAACTTGCTGCCGCGACGGTTCTGGTGAACGCGATTTTGAATCTTGATGAAAGCGTGAGACTGCGATGAAAAAGAAACCTCTCTGCACCGGCTATGACAGCGGAATCGTCACGCGGCGGGATGCGCTGCGTACTTTCGGCCACGGACTCGGTTCGATTGCCTTGGCCAGTTTGCTCAGCCAGGATCGGGCTTTCGGCGCCGACGATATTTCCTTTCCGAACTTTGCCCCCAAAGCGAAGCGGGTGATCTTTCTGTTTCAGTCCGGCGCTCCATCGCAGATGGATTTGTTCGACTACAAACCGCGGCTCAACAAGGATCATGGCAAAGAGTTGCCGCCGGAAGTTCGCATGGGACAGCGGCTGACCGGCATGAGCGGTTATCAGGCAAGTCTGCCGCTGGTTGGGTCGCCTTTCAAGTTCAAGCAGCAGGGCGAAAGCGGTCATTGGATGAGCGAGATCCTTCCGCATACGGCCGAGATTGCGGACGATCTGTGCATCATCAAATCGCTCAACACCGAGGCCATCAACCACGGGCCTGGCGTGACGATGATGCAGACCGGATCGCAGTTTCCGGGCCGCCCGAGTATGGGTTCGTGGCTGAATTATGGCTTGGGTTCCGAGAGTTCGGATTTGCCGGGCTTTGTCGTGATGGTTTCCAACGACCGCGGCGGTCAGCCGTTGTTTTCACGCCTGTGGGGAAGCGGATTTTTGCCCGGTAAGTTCGATGGTGTTCAACTTCGTCCGGATAAAGACGCGGTTCTTTATCTCAACAGCCCTGGCGGAATCAGTGCTGCGGGACGGCGGAAAGCACTGGATCGGATTCAGCAGTTGAATCAAATGCAGCTGGAACAGACCAGCGATCCGGCGCTCGAAACCCGGATCGCACAGTATGAAATGGCCTTCCGGATGCAGGCCTCAATCCCGGAGGTGACTGACCTGTCTGGCGAATCCGAAGAGACGCTGAAGATGTACGGCGATGATGTGAAGAAGCCTGGAACGTTCGCCGCGAACTGCTTGCGGGCTCGTCGGCTGGCCGAGCGCGGCGTGCGGTTCATCCAGCTCTATCACCCGGGTTGGGATCATCATTCTGGACTTCCCAACGGTATTCGTCACAAGTGTAAGCAGACGGATCAGGCGTCAGCGGCGTTGGTGAAAGATTTGAAAGCCAAGGGGATGCTGGAAGACACGTTGGTGATTTGGGGCGGCGAGTTTGGCCGCACGAGTTATTGTCAGGGGAAGATTGAAGGCACGAAGTTTGGTCGCGACCATCATCCGAAGTGCTTCACGATGTGGATGGCAGGTGGTGGTGTGAAGGGCGGATATTCACATGGCGTCACCGATGAGTACAGCTACAACGTGGTGGAGGATGGTGTTCACATTCATGATTTCCACGCAACGATCATGCATCTGTTGGGGATCGATCATGAGCGATTGACGTACAAGTATCAGGGACGACATTTCCGACTGACTGATGTGCATGGGCATGTGGTGAAAGAGTTGTTGGCGTAGGCGTTAGGGCTTGGTGGGAGCATCGCTTGCGCCGTACTCCGCACGAAATTATGTTAAACTCATCCACTCCGCCCCTCCTTCCTCCCCGACTCCCGTATGGCCGGCGTCAAGAAGTTCACCGACCTGCTTTTCTGGCAGCGCTCCCGCCACTGGTCAAAAGATATCTTCTTCCTCACCAAACGTGAAGCTTTCGCCGCTGACCGTCGCCTCGTGACGCAAATCAATGACTCGTCCGAATCCGTGATGGCAAACATCGCCGAAGGATTCGGACGCGGGACGCAGGGTGAGTTTATTCAGTTCCTGGGCTACTCGTTGGGAAGTCTGAACGAAACGCAAGCTCATCTAACCGCTGCCTACGATCGCGAGTATCTTGCCAAAGATGAATTCGGCAAGTTATTTCAGGAGGGGACGGAGATTCGCATGATGATGGTGGCGTTTGTGAAGCAGATGAATAAGGCCGGGTCGGGGGTGAAGCATTTGCGGAAGGTCCAGACTTGGTCCGAGCAAGTTTGGGAGCAGTGGGAGAAGATTACCGGAAAGGAACGGCCGCAGTGGATCAGAGACGGACTGCCTCATCCGAATTACTTGAAGGATCGGGAGGAAGAGGAGGAAAAGTAGTTTTTGAAGTACTCAGTACTCAACCGCTCCGCGGTGCTATTTCGCGGTGGAGGGCTTCTCTTTTTCAACCGGTTCGAATTTCAATGCAAGGTCCGCCAGGATAATATCATCCTGGCCTCCCGCTGTCGAAAAAAGAGCAGCCAACATCGCGGGCGTAATCTGATTCGAAACACTGCGGCTAGAACCGTCGCTCATGTTCATGTGGATGACTCCTTCGGTGAAACCACCGAGTTTTGTCGGATTGAGTGCCTCGGCAAGTGGAATTCCGCCGGGCTTGGCCCAATGACTGTCTCGATTGGATTCCACAAGCAATACCGTTCTCGAGGTGCCATCGGTTATGTCCGTGAATTTCAGCCCACCGCCGGGTGGGAACATTGTTCCAGGACCCGTGATGGCAAAATAATTCGTGCCGGTAGCAGATTCATTGGAAGGATGTTTGAAGTACTCTGGCATTTCACTGGTGACTTCACGGTTATGCTCACTGTTCCACGGTTCATCGAAGCGGTAACGTTCGTACATCTCACCCTCCTCTAAGAAGGGCAGGATCGCGATTCGCCAACTGTATTCATGTCCGCTTTCGTGCCGCATCGTGGCTGCAGGAAACTCGCCGTAGGCTGATTCGTAGTTGAGCAACGCGAGTCCCAGTTGCCGCATGTTGTTCAGGCCATGACCTCGCAAATGGGCAGCATCAATCTCATCGGCCAAACCGGTCAACGCCGTCATGTCCGGTTTGAAACTGGTCGTGATTTCCAATCGCTTGCCGTCTCGTTTGACTTTGGCTGATTCAATCGAGTCCAGTATGGCCTGTCCGATGATCTGATTGTATCTGGCTCCTGCATTGGCCATGCTTGCAAATTGCCTGGAGAGTTCTTTCTGCACCTCTGGCATCATTTTTTCAACAGTCTGGGCATCAGCCACGAATCCGTATTCGAGGACGATTACCAGATCAGCTTTTCGCTGTACATCAATCGATATGACAACCGACTCGCATATGCGGATCGCATCCCTTGATCTGTCTGTGAGTATGGTCATGCCTTGTAAAAGCTCATTGAGCCCACTTCCGTCAATCGTCATCACGACAGGTTTTTTCTCAGCCTTGCGAAACTCCTTGAACCATCTGGCATTCGTCGGTTTCGCTTTTCCACGATCTTTTACCTGCTCAATCGTTTCTTGGTCGTAAGCCCAGAGGATGGATCTGTCGTCAAGGATCAAGCCGTTGCTCAGTCCATTCCTTTTGCGTTTGATCTGAATCGGGAATTCGTCTTCCGGTCCAACCAGTTCGCCAAGCGATTTGAAGTTCTCCAAATTGTCTTCGAAAGTCCGATAGATCTGATAGAACCTGCTGCCTTCAACACACGTGATCACCTCGTCGATATGTTCGATGCCCAATCTTGTGTGTTCTTCCAATGACTTGTTGTAACTTTGAACCTCGCGTTGCCAATACTTTACTTTTTCCACTGGCTCTTCAATCATTGCAGCCTTCATCAGTCGCGATGGACGAAGGCACGTCACTGCGGCATCTTTGCTAACCCATGATAAATCGAAACCTGTCACTTCATCCGCCTGCACCGCAACCGGTTCAGCGAGAGTCGTAGTCGGCAATCGAATTCCGCAGATCGCGACGGCCAATCCAAGAGTCAGAACAGGAATCATCCAGCCGGCGGATGGACTGTGAGCAGAGTGTTGCTGCTGCAGCATTTTAATTCTCTGAATGAAGTCATCTTTCTGTGGTAGAAACATGGAGACAACTGGGTGGTTGAGGTCATCTTGCCGGAGTGCCAGCGACGCCAATGTGCGCGTGTATTCGGTGGCTCCTGACGTGACTCGTGCTGCGACGCGATCGGCCGCAAGTTCCTGTTGCAGTCGCATTTGGCTGGTCATCCATCGCACGACCGGATTGAAAAAATGGACCACGCGGCAAATCTGGGAAACAACATTGGCTTCGAAATCTCGATGATGAATATGAGCGATTTCATGAGCCATCACGGATTTTTGGTCTGCAAGATCCCAGTCCTGAAAATCCGCGGAGAGGAAAATGTGGGGTGTGATTGAGCCTACCGTTGCCGCAGTCGTCAGGCCTTTAACGCGATAGAGTTCAATGCGGCGCTTGCATCCAATCTCGATTCGCAACGAGTCAGCCAGTTGCAGCAGGGAAGCGGAGGTAACTTTTTGGGAACCCGCTTTGAGTCGCCCAAGTGCAATCAGACCGACTGCAAAACGGACCAGGCCAATCGCAAAGATTACAACGATCGCGACCCCAAGCCCGCGGATTACTTTTGCCAGCCCGAGGGAACTGAATTGGTTGCCCGCTGATCCGGTCGAATCAATTTGTTCCGAGAAGTTCTGAAATCGTTCCGCCCACGTTGCGGCAGGCAGGCTCAAGCGGACGGCTTCGCTTGAACCTGTCACAACTTCACTTGCCGGCGCAAACTCGGGCACGCCGGATTCTGGTTGTGATTTTTCCACAGACAGTGTCACATCGCCAGCCGCAGAGTTTGAGGAATCGGCGAAGGAAAAGTCTCTCGAAAACCACGATGGTAACGGCATCAGAATCGCGGCGCTCAACAGAAGAACCAGCAGCGAAGAGAACGCGAGCAATCGAGACGCGGCTTTGGGGCGATTTCGATAGAAAAATCGTTGAGCGACCAGTGCGACAATTGAAAGCAACGTGACTTGAAGGGTCGCCGTCAGAACAAACCAAAATGCAGTGCCCATTATTTCTTCTCCTTCAAAATGTCGGCAAGAAACTCTCTCTCTCGTTTCGTCAGTTTCTTCTTTCCCATAAGCTGGATCAGCAATTGTTCGCGAGAACCGCCGAAAACTCGCGACAGCAAATCGGAAAGAATGTTGCCCGAAACGTCTTCAAAAGAACGGGTTGGCAGGAAGGTAAACGGACGCTGGTCATTGGTCTGTTTAAGAAACTGCTTCTCCACCAAAATTTTGACCAGCGTGGCTACCGTCGTGTATGCCAGCGTTCTTCCTTCGGATTCCAGGCAATCCCGCGCATCGCTAATCGTCGTTTCGCCTCGATCCCAAAACACGTGCATGACTTCCAGTTCGCGTTCCGTTAGTTCTTTTGCCTTGGGGCGTGCCATTATTTTACTCACGATTCCTGAAGTTTGGTTGTTTAGATTTGGTTTTATAGTAGTCGAGGCGTCGAATCAAGCGAAAAGACAACTTCTCAACAGGAAATGTCAAAACAGCAACGGTGTACGAGCTCAAACCCTTTCTCTTTTCCCTATACGGAGTCAGCCAGGCAGTGTAACTTTGGGGGCTGTTCCGACCTGAAACTGAAAACTGCCGCCATGCCACGCAAACCTGAATTGATGAGTCCCGCTGGCGGTTGGCCGCAGCTTCACGCTGCGATCGAGGCAGGAGCGGACGCGGTCTACTTTGGGCTCAATCACTTTTCCGCCCGAGCCAAAGTTGGCTTCGACCTGGCCGAACTGCCGGAAGTCATGCGGACTCTGCATCGACGCAGCGTCAAAGGATTCGTCACCTTCAACACGCTGGTCTTTGATCACGAAATCGATGCGGCGAAAAATGCGATCGAAGAAATCGCAGCGGCCAACACCGACGCGATTATTGTTCAGGATGTTGGAATTGCCAAACTGGCGAGGCAAATTGCTCCGGACCTGGCCATCCACGGCAGTACGCAAATGTCCGTCACCAGTGCTCAGGGCGTCGAGCTGGCTGCGTCGCTCGGATGCTCTCGGGTCGTCCTTGGCCGCGAACTGAGCCTCGCCGACATGCGGAAAATCGCTTCGCAAACCGATGTCGAACTCGAATGCTTTGTCCATGGTGCTCTTTGCGTTTCCTACTCCGGTCAATGTTTCAGCAGCGAAGCCTGGGGCGGCCGCAGCGCGAACCGCGGCAAATGTGCTCAGGCCTGCCGACTGTCCTACGACCTGATCGTCGACGGAGAGAAACGCGATCTTGGCCCGCATCGATATTTGCTTTCGCCAGGCGATCTGTACGCGATCGAGCAGATTCCTGAACTGGTCGAAATCGGAATCGCGTGCTTGAAAATCGAAGGACGTTACAAGGACGAATCCTACGTCGCCGCAACGACGCGTGCGTACCGCGAAGCCATTGATCTGGCGATGATGCAATTGCCGAACGAAGACGCGGCTGAGGAGAAAAAAGACCTTGAGCAAATCTACTCTCGTGGACTCGGCGCCCATTTCATGTCCGGCGTGAACCATCAAAACGTCGTCATTGGTCGGGCGCCTCGGCATCGTGGCGTGCTGGTTGGCAAAGTCACCGCGGTTGACTTTCGCAGCGTGGATGTTGAATTCGAACATGAGATCGGTCTTGGCGACGGACTGGTTTTCGACGCCGCGGACTGGCGCAGTCCCGACGAACCGGAAGAGGGCGGAAGCGTCTACGGAGTGAAATCCGTTCGCGAAAAAGTCGTGCGGTTGGAGTTCGAACATGGAAAGCTGCAATTCGATCGCATTCGCGTCGGCGATCTGGTTTGGCGGACACATCAGGCTGCGGTGATCAAGTCACTCAAGCCGATGACGAAGGCGTCGAAGCCAGTTTTCACGCGGCCGATTGATTTTGTCGTCACGGCAAAAGTCGGCCAGCCGCTAAAAATTACCGTGCAGCACGAATCAGGATTGAACGCTGTTTTCGAAAGCGAAACTCCGCTCGAAGCCGCTGCGAAACGTGCGCTCGATGACGAAACGCTGACAGAAAAATTGGGACGACTCGGCGGAACCGCGTTTCATCTTGGCGAGATCGAGCGGACGGAATCGGAGGCTGTTTTTGTGCCGACGAGTATGCTCAACGACGCGCGGCGGCAGCTGGTCGAAGCGTTGATGGAAAAATTGGCGGAACATAAACCGGGCGAGGACCTGAACCCTGTTTCAACATCATCGCCATCGGTTGCGGATTCATCGCTTCCAACGAGCAGCGGATCCCCGGCGGCCGAACAAAACAATGATCCACCCAAACTTCACCTCCTCGTTCGAACGGCCGAACAACTGGACGCTGCGATTCGCGTGCGTCCCGACTCGATCACGCTCGACTACCTGGAACTGTACGGTTTGCGTCCGAGCGTTGAGAAAATCCGCGCCGCGAACATCGTGGCTCGCGTCGCCAGCCCACGGATCCTGAAACCGAGCGAGCAGAACATTATTCGCTTTCTGACATCGCTGGAATGCGAGATCTTGGTTCGCAGCGGAGGACTGTTGCACGACCTGTTGCAAACGGAAATCGATCGGGATCTACTCATCGGCGACTTCAGTCTCAACGCCGCCAATGCGCTCGCTGTCGAGACCTATCAGCAGATGGGACTGAGCCGAATCACGCCGACCTACGACCTCAACGCTCAACAAGTTTCCGAACTGGCTGAACAAGTCGACCCGCGCGGCATCGAAGTCATCGCCTTCAGCCACCTTCCCGTTTTCCATACCGAGCACTGTGTCTTCTGTCGTTTTCTTTCCGACGGCACCGACAACACGAACTGCGGGCATCCCTGTGAAACGCATCGGATCGCCGTGCGTGACGCCCAAGGCCGCGAGCATCCTGTGATGGCCGACGTGGGCTGTCGCAATACGGTTTTCGGCGCCGAAGCTCAAACGGATCCGCAGTCAATCGCCTCCTGGCAGGAAGCAGGCATCGCGAACTTTCGGCTGGAGTTCGTCTACCAAACTCCTGAACAAATCGTTGCCATCGCGGACGCATTTCGTAGCCACCTTGACGGCATGACGATGGCTCACGATCTGGCAACGGTCCTCGAAGCGAACTCGCCACAGCAAACCACTCGAGGCAGCCTTTTCGTGCCTCAGGACTTCAAATCGCTGGTCCAATTGCGATAGTAGAATCACACAGGACTGCGGTAACAGAATCGCACTGGACTGCGATAACATTATCTGGCCAAATTTCGTATCATGTCGGCTTTGCAACCAACCTATTTGCTTTTTCGATCATGAATACTGTAGTTCGCCTGCCTGAACGATCCGAAGTTGACATCAACGACACCTGGGATCTTGGATCGCTTTTCCCCAACGACGAAGCATGGGAAACAGCTCTCGAAAAATTTAAATCCATGACGCCAGGTTATGAAGAGTTTCGGGGCAAGCTTGGTGAAAGCGCCCAGATGCTGGCCGACTGTTTGGACTTCGATTCCAAAATCAATCGCATCGGCGAACGCGTTGCCTACTACGCGATGCTCAAGACATCTGAAGACCAGGCCAACAGCCACTACCAGGGCATGATGATGCGGTTCCAGAACATCGCCGTCCGCGCCGGTGAAGCCGCCAGTTTCATGCGTCCGGAGATTTTGGCGATCGAAGATGAGAAGCTGGAATCGTTTCTGGCCGAAGACTGCCTGTCCTTGTACAAGCTCAGCCTCGAACGCTTGACTCGCTACAAAAAATACACGCTTGGCGAAAAAGAAGAGCACTTGCTGGCGATGCAGGGCGAGATGGCGGGAGCCGCCGGTCGAATTTTCCGTCAGCTGAACGATTCCGACTTGAAGTTTGGAACGCTCAAGGATGCCAATGGCGAAGAGTCGGAACTGACCAACAGTTCTTTTTCACAGTTCCTGATTTCGCCGGATCGCGAAGTCCGCAAGAAAGCTTTCCATCAATACTACGAACAGTTCGCGGCTCATGAAAATTCGCTTGCCGCGATGTTGCAAGGCTCCATTCAAAAAGATTGCTACTACGCGAGAGCCCGCGGTTACGACAGCGCGCTGCACAGCGAACTTTACGGCGACAACGTGCCTCAATCGGTTTACGATTCACTGGTCGAATCCGTTCGCAGCAACTTGCCTGCGCTGTACAAGTTCTACGATTTGCGGAAACGCAAAATGGGCCTGGATGAGATCCATCACTACGATACCTACGTGCCGATTCTCAGCGACATCGAAGTCGAGCATTCCTGGGACGAGGCCGTGGAAGCGGTTTGCGAATCGCTGGCCCCGCTTGGCGAAGAGTACGTCTCCACGCTCCGCGGCGGTCTTTCGGGTCGCTGGTGCGATCGCTATCCGAACAAGGGCAAGCAATCCGGCGCGTTCAGCGCGGGAAGCTTTGACGGCGACCCCTACATTTTGATGAACTTCAAGCCGAAAGTCCTCAACGATGTTTTCACGTTGACGCACGAAGCCGGACACTCGATGCACTCGTGGTATTCAAAGAACAATCAGCCATTCGAGTACTACAACTACACGATCTTTGTCGCCGAAGTCGCCAGTACATTTAACGAGCAGCTTCTGACACAGCACATGCTCAAGAATGCCAAAGACGATCGTTTCCGGGCCTATCTATTGAACAACGAAATCGATTCGATTCGCGCCACGATTATTCGCCAGACGATGTTCGCGGAGTTCGAAAAGAAGACGCACGAGATGTGCGAAGCCGGTGAGCCACTAACCGTTGACGCATTCAAAGAAGTCTACGGCGGATTGCTAAAAGACTACTTCGGGCCCGATTTTGCGATCGACAAAGAGCTGGAGCTGGAATGTTTTCGCATCCCACACTTCTATCGTGCGTTCTATGTTTATCAGTACGCAACGGGGCTTTCGGCGGCGATCGCGCTGAGCCAACGGGTCCTCAACGGTGGCGAGCAGGAGCTGAGCGACTATCTTGGATTTCTCAAGGGCGGCTGTTCACAATATCCGCTGGACCTGCTTCGCGACGCTGGAGTTGATCTGGAAAAACCCGAACCGGTTGACACGGCGCTGAAGCATTTTGGCAGTCTTGTTGAAGAGTTGGATTCTTTGCTGTAACGGAACGTGGAAATCGAATGACGATGGTTGACTTGCCAATTTGCAGAACGATGTCGCGACTGGCGCAGGTTGCTGTTGTCGTTTGTCTTTTATCCACACCGCTGTTTGCGTTTCAAAGTGAAGCGAAAAAGCAGACGGCCACGAACTGGCGTGCAAAGCGAATTTTGCTGCACCGCGAGTTCGGCGCCGAGCTTCAGGAGCTCGCGATGTGGTGCCGCAGCAAGGGGATCGAAGAACAGGTCACACAGACTTTCAAAGTCTATCGGGAATACGGGCTTGATCGACAATACATCTTTCTACCGACCGAAAAGAGCATGCCGGTCGCGCCGATCAAGGGTCCGAAGGCGACATGGCTGGAGAAGCTGAACGAGATCAAAGTCGCTCACGCGGCGAAGATTCTGGAGCTGGCGAAGGAGGCGGCAGAGGACGGATCTTACGCTGTCGCGTTTCGATTGTTGCACGAAGTCATTCACTTTGATCGCGATCACCAAGAAGTCCGTCGGATGCTCGGTCACAACAAACTCAACGACGGCACTTGGCGAATTCATTCTGAAAAAGTGAAAGCTCCGCGGGTTAGCAGCCGTCCGCATGACGTCGTCGGTTGGCCTGCCAAAAGTTTTTTCACAATCAATACTCCACATTTTCAGATCGATTCGAACGCTTCTGAAAAGGAAACGGCCCTGTTGGCGCAGTGGCTCGAGTCATGGCACTACGTCTGGCGACAGGTATTCTTTGAATATTGGGCCAAGGGTCCGATCGTCAAAAAATGGCTCGCTGGAAATGGCTCGCTGAAGATTCCTCGCAGGCGATTTCGCGTGGTGTTTTTCAAAGATCATGCAGACTACGTCAAGCAAGTGCTGCCGCTGCAGCCGGGAATTGAACGGTCGGCGGGCTACTACAACGGTGATCTGAAAGTTTCCTTTTTTCCCGCGACCAACATTCAGGGGCAGCGTGACGATTCCACCTGGCGGCACGAGCTTACGCACCAGATGTTCCGGGAATCGATCGCAACCAGGAACATGCCTTTCGCACAGCACTTCTTGTGGCTGGATGAAGGTTTGGCGATGTACTTTGAATCGCTCAAGATCGACGGACAGATCGCAACGCTTGGCGGCTTCGATTCTCAGCGTCTGCAGTATTCTCGCTGGCGATTGTTGCGAGAAAACTATCACGTTCCTATCGGTGAATTGGCGGCCATGGATATGCAGGCGTTCCAGCGTCGCACAGATTTGCCTTTTTTGTATGCGGAATCCGCTGGCGTGGCGCACATGCTGATGGATAGTCGACAATACAACCTGCAGCCAGTGTTGGTAAAGTTTATGCGGCAGATTCACGTGCGAAACGTCAAGCCAAACGTATTTCAGGCGATGATCGGCCGTTCCTACGCCGAGTTGGATAAAGACTATGCCGAGTTCCTGAAAGTCAGCAGTCGCGACGTTGAAAAGCGGATCGAAAACATTGGCACGATCTCGGAACTTGCCGCCATGGATGGAAAGTTGCGTGACAGTGCGTTTGATGTGATCGGAAGCTGCATCAACCTCAGGAAGCTGGACGTCTCGAAGGCCAAATTCACGAAGGAGCGAGCGACCGGGTTGCAGCGACTCGATCTGCTGGAAGAGTTGTACCTGAACGCTTGTGTCCTCGAACCCGGATCGCTGAAGCGTCTTGGGCAGTTGGCTGCCTTGCGAGAGCTGGACCTTAGCAACTCGTCGATCAACGACGGTCAGTTGGATGAACTGCTAAAGATTCCTGGGCTTAAGATGCTTCATGTCGCCAACACGACGGTCACGGATGCGGGTTTGCTCAAGATTGCAAAGCTGCCAAAGTTGAAAATGGTCGACGTCACTGGAGCCAAGGTTTCTACCACTGGAGTCGCGAACTTTCGTCAGAAACGAAGCGACGTCACTGTAGTCCAGCGGAACCAGAATTAGTTCGCGTACCTTTCAAGTTCGCCGAGGGCCAGCTCTATTTCCTCGACGGCGTTGAGGTACTGTTCTGCGTCGGACGATTCCAGAAACTCGAGTTTTTCAGAAGCCGCGGCGGCACGAGTGGCTCCGATCGCTCCGAAGCTTGATCTGAGCGAGTGCCCACAGCGTCTGGTGGTCACGAAGTCGCCTTGTCCGATCGCCTGTTTCGCCTGCTCGAGAATCTTTGGCGACTCCTCCATGCAGGTTTCGAACAGCACTTCCGCAAGTTTCACGTTTCCGCCCGTTGCGGCCAAAGCCTGATCCCGATCGATCACATCGCGCCTTGCACGGTCTCTATCGTTGTCAGTTGTCGCCTTGCGATGAGGTCTGCGTTGACATTCGACCACAGCGTATAGCTCGTCTGGCGTAAACGGCTTGACCAGGTGACCGTCCATTCCTGCTTTCAGAAAACGTTCGCGGTCTCCTGACATGGCATGCCCGGTCATCGCCACGACGCGTTGCCGCTCCCCGCCGGAACCCTCAATACTTCTGAGCCTGGCGATCGCCGTCAGGCCGTCCATTCCTGGCATTTCAATGTCCATCAGCACGATGTCGTATCGTCCGCTGGCGATGGCAGCCAGTGCGTCTTCACCCGTCGTCACAATATCCACATCGTGGCCCCGCAAGTCCAGCAGTCCCGTGACGACTTTCTGATTGATCGGATTGTCCTCAGCCAACAGCACTTGTCGCCGCGCCGCTCTATCCAGATTGGTACCGATCCCGGAAAGCGGTTCATCGGGCAGCGGATCAGTTGGTTGAAGCTTCGCCGAAAATCGAAACGTACTTCCGTTGCCGATTTCTGAAGTCACCGAAGCGGTGCCGCCCATCATCTCCGCCAGTTGCCGACAAATAGAAAGTCCCAAACCCGTTCCGCCGTAACGTCTGGTCGTGCTGATTTCTTCCTGTTCGAAAGGCTCAAAGATGCGATCAATTTTGTCGGCAGCGATCCCAATCCCGGAATCTTCGACTTCAAATTCGACCAAATGAGAGTCGTCGTTTGTCACACCGGTACGCCGAATTCGAACGTGGACTGCACCGTTGGACGTAAACTTGATCGCGTTGCTCAGCAAGTTCAGCAGGATCTGACGGATACGCAACTCGTCGCCGAGGTAAGCTTGGGACAGCGAGTCGTCTTTGGAAACGCTCAGTTGCAACCCTTTGGCATCCGCCTGTGTCTTCATCAGCGTTACAACCTCGTGGATCAACTTCTGTAGCGAAAACGGTTGAGGATCAAGCTCCAGCTTTCCAGCTTCCATCTTTGAGAAATCCAGAATGTCATTGATCAGCTCGACAAGGTTTTTCGCGCTGCCGCTGGCGGAACTAAGGTAGTCCCGTTGTTTGGCGTTCAGATCCGTCCCTCGCAGCAGTTCGCACATGCCCAACACACCATTCATCGGCGTGCGGATCTCGTGACTGATCATTGCCACGAAAGCACTTTTAGCCTCGTTGGCTTCTTCCGCTTCACGCCTGGCCGCGTCCGTGTGTTTTTTCTGTTCTTCCAGGCGATCAATGAAGGCAGCCTGTTTGCGATTCCAAATGACCATCGCGATCGAGCCCATCAGCAGCAGCGACGCTGACGTGCCAAGCAACCACCAGAACTTTCTGGTCTCGTAAAACTTCTTTTGCAGGAACCCTTCGGTGATCCATTGCGAATGGAACGCACTTTTTTGTCCATCGGGAATCCGGTCCAGCGTTTTGGTAATGATGTCTGCAAAGGTCTTCCAGTCGCTACGCACTCCAAATCCGTTGGTGTACTGAAAGTCTGACTCGCCGGCGATGCGGACGTTCGAAATTCCTGCTCGCTGAGCCACGTAAGCCACTGCGGCTGCTCCGCCAAAAAAAGCATCCACTTCGCCCGTCGAAACCATGCGAATTCCATCACTCGGATCATCGGCTTCGACAACGACGATGTCCGGATGGTTCTGACGCAGAAAAGACTCGCCCGTGTAGTCGTTGGGCACCGCGACCTTTTTGCCCGCAAGATCTTTGAGAGATAGATCGTCGGTGACTTCCTTCCGCACCACGATCACCGCCGGGTAGGTGATGTAGGGTTTGCTGACAGAAACGTAGTCGCGGTCGTCCCACGGAACCAGCAGCCCAACGGCATCGATTTTCCGTGACTTGAGCATCGAGAGATTCTCCGCCCACGTTTCGGTTCGAACCAGTTCGAACTCAATACCCAATTCCTTCTCAAAATGTTCGAGGTAACTGGAGACGACTCCGGCAAAAACATCGTCGTCGCGGGACTGCCGATTTAGTCCGGGGTCCCAATATTCGAACGGCGGGAAATGGGGAGTCGGCGCGATGCGAAGGGTAGGGTGGTCCTTGAGAAACTGTCGCTCTTCTTCGGACAACCAGTCCAGCTGTGGCGAAGTTTGAGCCTGGCAGGTGGTGACTAGCCAACTGCAAACAAGAATCGCAAGTATGCCGGTTTGCTTTGTGAGCATGGTGGTCCTCAACAGGATTTTAGGCGCTGCAGCACGAGAATTCAAAATTTCGATAGAATTTGTTTTCCGACAACTCGCTCAAGGTGCATTAATGAAACCGTGGAACCTGTCACAAACCAACTACGCCACCATCAAACAGAATGACTACGAAGTCGCCGTTTTGCCGATGGGGGCGACCGAGCCGCACAATTTACACCTGCCGTACGGCACGGATTTGTTCGAAGGCACGATCGTCGGAGAAAAAATTTGTGAAGCCGCATGGGACCAGGGAGCCAAAGTCCTCCTGTTGCCCACAATTCCATACGGTACCGAAACGAACATGCGTGAGTTTCCCTTCGCAATCAACCTGAACCCTTCGACGCTGCACCGCGTCATTGAAGATGTCGTCGACTCGCTTTTGACGTCTGGCATTCGCAAAGTCGTGATCCTCAACAGTCACGGCGGCAACGGCTTCAAACCGTTCTTGCGCGAGATGTCTGGCAAAACGGAGGCTCAGCTTTTTCTGTGCGACTGGTTTCGGGCCTTTGAGGACGTCTACTTCGATATCTTTTCCAAAGGCGAAGACCACGCCGGCGAGATGGAGACTTCTTTTGGCCTCGCTTACTTTCCCGAGTACGTCGCCGTCAATGATGACGGGACGCTACCCGCAGACGCTGGCTCCGTTCGGCCAATGCGATTCGACGCACTTAATAAAGGCTGGGTTTCGATTTCGCGACCGTGGCATCTACTCACGACAAACTCCGGCGCCGCGGACCCGCACGCAGCCAGCGCTGCCAAAGGAGAGCGGATGATGGAAGTGCTCGTTGAAAGGCTTGGCATGTTTCTTGTCGAGCTTTCTGATTCGACAATCGATGATCAATTTCCGTTCTGAATCATCATTGGTTGATTTCAAATCACGGTGAATGCTTGCTGTGCAGTCTGCGGTTCTCTAAAAATCCACGCCGTCAGAAACGCTACAACGTGAACGCGATTCCTGAAATCGGGGTGTTTGCCCTTATTATCGGGCAGATTTATCGCCAGGTCGACACGGAACCTGACCTAGAGTTCACTCCGTACGTTGCCCCCAGTTTTTGTCGTGAATGAATCTGCCGACTATGAAGAAGACACGTGCTTTAACATCCAACAAAAACAATACCCGTCGCGGTGCCGCGGTCGCCGAGTTGGCTGTGTGTTTACCCATGTTTCTGTTGGTACTAACGGCGACTCTCGATATTTGCGGAATGTTCTACGTTCAGCAAACACTCAAGATCTCTGCTTACGAAGGAGCACGGGTCGGCATCGTGCCCGAATCCGAATCGGAGAACGTAGTCTTCCAGTGTGAGAATTTGCTGGACGCTCAAGGTGTCAAAGGATACTCGATCGTACTTGATCCCCCGGACCCCCAGACGCTCACCGTTGGTGATTACTTCACCGTCACGGTGGAAGCAGATTATGCTCAAAACGCGATCGCCGGCAGCCTGTACCCTGGAAAACTGCTGACCAAATCGGTCACCCTACGTGTTGAATGAACGTGATCCCAGAAACAAAACTTTGGATCCTTGTGTTAGAGATTTGTCAATGATTAGATGCCGCTCTGTTTCAATTCATCGTCCCCGCGATGGTGCCACGATGGTGCTGATGGTCGTGCTATTGCCAGTCATGATTGCACTGGCAGCGCTGGCGATCAACGTTGCGCAAATGGAATCTGTAAACACCGACTTGCAGGTCGCAACAGATGCCGCCGTAAGAGCCGCCGGTCGCGAGTACTTGCTGACCGCGGACAAGAACAAAGCGTTGCTCGCGGCTCAGGAACTCGCCGACCGAAATCGAGTCGGTTCGTTTGTGCTTCCGATCGAATCAGGCGACCTTGAGTATGGGGTCGGCGATCGCGCAAACGTCAACTCCCCCTATACGTTCACGCACACAGGAGCCGGCAACGCCGTTCGCCTGACGACCAACTCACTTGCCAGTGGCACCAGCGGAGTCGATCTGCTGTTTCCATTCTTTGGCAGCAACGTCAAGATCCGTCCTCAGATTTCCGCTGTTTGTACTCAGGGCGTGATCGACATTGCGTTGGTGATCGACCGAAGCGGATCGATGGCTTACAGCTCAAGCGAAACCGCGGTTTATCCGCCCGGACCGGCAGCGGCACCGGCTGGCTGGGATTTCGGTGACCCGGTTCCGCCGCAGGCCAGGTGGCTGGACTTGATTGCTTCCGCCAAGGTGTTTGTCGATGAACTTGACGCGTCTCCAACCGAAGAACTGGTTGCCCTGACGATCTACGACGAAAACAGCACAACGCTGTTGAATCTGTCGAACAACTATGACCAGATCATCAACGAATTAGAGTTCATCTCTGGCAGTTTCGACAAAGGCGGGACGAACATCGGCGGCGGGATGCTTGGCGGGCAATCAGCTCTGACCAACGCAACCTATGGTCGGCAGGAAGCGTCCAAGGTAATCGTCCTGATGACCGACGGAGTTCACAACATCGGCACCAGTCCAAACTCGGCCGCGAACACGATCGCCAATTCCGGAATCGCGCTCTTCACGATCACGTTTAGCGACGAAGCCAACCAGGCGGAGATGCAGTCGGTTGCCAACAAGTGTGGCGGCCAACATTTTCATGCTGCCAATGCCAGCCAGCTGAAAGACGCCTTTCAACAGATCGCTCGTAGTCTGCCCACACTTCTTACAGAGTAATATTTATGAAAGCTCGCAATGCGATGGTAACGAATCGAAGAAATGGTGCCACGGTCGTCGAATTCGCGATGGTCTTGCCGGTGCTGTTGGTGCTGTTGTTCGGCAGTGTCGAATTGACTCGAGTCTCAATGCTGCAGCATACTGCCAATCATGCCGCGTATGTCGCTGCCCGAAATGCGATCGTTCCAGGAGCAGACGCATCGCAAGCCGAAGCGAAAGCGGAAGAGCACCTTGATCTGATCGGCGTCAAGGATGCGGTCGTCAGCATCTCGCCATCGGTGATCACCGAAGAAACGGCTTTGGTCAATGTTTCGGTGACGTTTCCGGTGTCATCCAATTCGCTGGTCGTTCCCGAGTTTATGTCCGGTGACATCGTTGGCAAAACCACCATGGTCACCGAAAGGTCCAAGGCTCAGATGTCGACAGTACTGCCAACGCCTCCGCCTCCTCCGGCACCGACGCCCACTCCCACGCCAACCCCTACACCGACTCCTACGCCAACGCCAACGCCGACTCCAACCCCCACACCTACACCGACCCCAACTCCCACGCCGACTCCCACACCCACACCAACTCCTCCGCCGCCAGTGCTGTGATCTGCACCTGAAGTCCGGCAGCCAGTTTGACAAGGTTCAGTGTGCGATTAGCCAATTGGCTCCATGACCGGTTTCGACTTCGATCGGAACCTTCATCGAGATCGCGTTCTTCATCGCCTCGACGATGACCGGAATGACGGTGTCGGTCTCGTCCTTGTGCATGTCGAACACGATTTCATCGTGAACTGTCAGCAGCATCTTGGTCGCAAAGCCGCCGGATTCGAGAGCTTCGTAAACGCGAATCATCGCCAGTTTCAACATATCTGCCGCGGTGCCCTGAATCGGACTGTTCATCGCCAGTCGCTGAGCCGCTCGTTGCAGCGTCTTGTTTCGTGAATTGATGTCTCGCAGATACCGTCGCCGTCCGGTTCGAGTCGCCACATAGCCATGTTCCTTGCCGAATTCGATTGTTCGGTCGATGTACTCCTGAACGCCGGGATGTTTGTCGAAGTAGTTCTCGATCAGTTCGTTGGCTTCCTTTCGCGGGATGTTCAATCGCTGCTGCAATCCAAACGCCGAAATTCCGTAGATGATGCCAAAGTTAACGGTCTTGGCTTTGTCGCGCATCTCGCGAGAGACATCTTCCGGATCAACTTTGTAAACCTTGGAGGCTGTCGAGTTGTGAATGTCAGCACCAGAATTGAACGCCTCAAGCATCGTTGGGTCTTCGCTCAGATCCGCCATGATCCGAAGCTCAATTTGCGAATAGTCCGCAGAGAGGATCTCGAAATCTTTGCTGCGAGGCACGAACGCCGCCCGTATTTCGCGGCCGCGCTGTTTGCGGATTGGGATCGTTTGCAGGTTCGGATTGTTGGACTGCATTCGTCCGGTGGCGGTCCATGTTTGGCTATAGTGCGTGTGCAGGCGGTTCTGTTCGTCGATCGTGTTGGGAAGCTGATCCACGTAAACGGATTTCAGTTTGACCGCGTTGCGATACTCCAGCACGTCGGCCACGATCTGGTGGTTCGGAGCCAGTCGAATCAGCTCTGTTTCCCGCGTCGAATACTGCCCCGTGGCGGTCTTTTTCGGATTGGCGACCAAATTCAGTTCATCATAGAGAATCGTACCAAGCTGCTTCGGCGAATCGATATTGAACTCGCGGCCCGCGGCTTCGTAGATTCCGTCGCGAAGCTCAACAATTTCGACTTCCAGCCGTTTTGAAAAATCAGCAAGAGCCTCCGTATCGAGCGTGATTCCTTCGTATTCCATGTCGACCAACACGGGAATCAGTGGGCATTCAATATCGTAGCAAACTTCGCTCACGCCGCGCTCCTCGATGTCAGGTCTAAGCACTGCGGCGACCTGAAGCGTGATGTCGGCGTCTTCACAGGCGTACTCGCAGACCTTTTCCAGCGACACATCGCGAAGGCTTTTCTGTTCCTCGCCTTTGGGCCCGATCAACTGCGAAATTGGAATCGGTTTGTAGCCAAGATAAAGTTTCGCCAGGTAGTCCAGGCCGTGACTCATCTCCGGTTCCTTCATCGAATGAGCCAGCATCGTGTCCAGCAATCTGCCTCGAACCTCGATGCCGTGCCACTTGAGCAACGTCACATCGTATTTCAGATTGTGGCCGATCTTTTCGATTGAGTCATCTTCGAAAACCTCCCGCAGTTCGTCCAGGATCGCTTGAGCCTTTTCCTGATCTTCAGGGCAAACAACGTAGTAGGCCGAATGTGGCTGGAATGAAAACGCGACTCCCAGTGGCAACGCTTTGCGCGGATCGAGTCCCGTGGTTTCGGTATCGAAACAGAACGCTTTCTGCTTTTTCAGTTTCTTGATCAGGTCCGCCCGCTGCTTCGCGGTTTCGACCAGCTGATAGTCATGATCGGTATTGCCAATGTTTTTTTCTTTGACCACTCCATCGTCGAACAGCGTGGACTGAATTTCCTTTTCCCGTTTTTCGCGAATGACAGCCGCACGTTTGGGAGCCGATGTGAATGACTTGCCGAACAGTTTGCGCCCGAGAGTGTCGAATTCCCACTCCATAAACAGGGCCTGCAGTGCCTCTTCATTGGCCTCACGGCGGAGAAAGTCACTCAGTTGGAAATCGTGCGGAACATCGGTTTTTATCGTCACCAGCTGTTTGGACAGCAGAGCCAAATCCCGATTTTCCTCGACGCGTTCTTTCTGTTTGCCTTTCAGTTCAGCCGTGCTGTTGACCAGTTTTTCGACGGAGCCAAACTGCTTGATCAGCTTGATCGCAGTTTTTTCACCAATGCCGGGGATGCCGGGAACATTGTCGCTTTTGTCGCCCATCAAGCCCAGGATGTCGATTACCTGGCTGGTGTGTTCGACTTGCCATTTCTCCAGCACGGCATCGACATCCAGAACCTCAAAAGTACCGCCGCGGTGACCCGGTTTGTAGACTTTAATTTTGTCCGTCACCAACTGATGATAGTCCTTGTCTGGCGTAACCATGAAAACATCGACATCCTGTGCGGCGGCTTCGATCGCCAGCGTGCCAATGATGTCGTCGGCTTCATAGCCCGGCGTTCGGATGATCGTGATGTTGAGTGCCTGCATCAGCTTGTCGACCATCGGGATTTGAGTCGCGATGTCTTCGGGCAGTTTGTCCCGCTGGGCTTTGTAGTCTTCGAAGACTTCGTGTCGGAAGGTCGGTTCGCTGGTATCGAACGCGATCGCGATATGAGTCGGTTTTTGTTTCTTGATCAAATCGAAAACCGTGTTCGCGATTCCAAATACAGCCGAAGTCGGTACTTCACCGGATGTGAATCGCGGGCTGCGAATCATTCCAAAATGGGCTCGATAAATAAGCGCCATACCATCGAGCAGGAACAGTTTTTTTGGTTCGGTGGCCGTAAACAGGTCGGGGCCAGAGATGACAGATTTCTTCTTTGCCATGGCAGATAGGTCGTCCTCGGTTGAATTTGCGGTCTCAGGTTAACAAAATCATGCGGATTTGGGTCGCCGCGCTCAATACTGCCGTAGAAAACGACAGGATATGGCGTTATCCTGCAATCCAGATGAGAACGCGTTGCTCAGGAAAAATCTTGGGCTCGAAAAGGCTGGCTTTGGCTGGCTTGTATGATTTTTGGAAGCTCAATGGTCGTCGTTGGTTTAAACGGGGGAGTTGCCAGCGGGAAGAGTTTCGTCTCCAGTTGTTTTGAGGAACTTGGGGCCCATCGGATCGACGCAGATCAGGTGGCGCACGAAGTTTTACAGAACGCAGACGTGATTGACAGAATCGTCGATCATTTTGGTGACGACGTAATTCAAGGCGATGGCCAGATAGATCGGAAACGACTTGGGAAAATCGTTTTCGGCGGAACGGGTGATGCTGAACTGGATCACCTCGAATCGATTGTGCACCCAGAGATCCGGATTCGGATTCGAAGTCAAATGGAACTGCTCCGCAAATCGGCCGATGTTGAATTGCTGGTGCTGGATATTCCTTTACTCTTCGAAGGCGAATACGATCAACACTGCGACTACGTAATTTTCGTGGATGCCAACCTGAACGTCCGCCAGCAGCGAGCTAAACTTCGTGGCTGGTCAGATGACGAGTTGGAAAAACGTGAATCGCGCCAGTTATCCGTCGAAGAAAAGAAACTTCGATCGGATGTGGTGATTAACAATTCGGGCTCAAAGGAATCAACAGCAAGACAACTGGCGGAATTCTGCCAGAAACTTGGACTGGAAGTTCCCGCGTCGTATCGTGCTCTCTATCGCATATCCTCCAACGATACACTGTCCAACACAGACCCGCCCAATGGCTGTCGGTAAAACATCAAACCCGAAACCGGATTCTGCTGCTTCTGCTAACAGGGATTCGGACACCGTCGATACCTTCGTTGATGTTTCTGAATATCAGAAACTGGATGATCGGCAACTCAACGCGCTTCTGTCGCAGCACAAAATCAGTGTCGACAAAGACGCAAGTTCCGCAGGCAAGATTCGCGCAGTAATCGACCGGCAGATTTCGCTTGGCCACAAATTGGTTGGGGCGGGAACGCTTCAGGTATTGCCCGATGGATTCGGTTTCCTGCGAAGTCGCTGGTTCAACTACCTGGGTGGCCCAGATGATATTTACGTGTCGCCCAGCCAGATCAGAAAATTCAGCCTGACCAACGGCGATCTCGTTTCCGGGCAGATTCGTCCGCCCAAAGAGAATGAACGCTTTTTCGCGCTGCTGCGGGTACTCAAAGTCAACGACATGGAACCGTCGAAGGCGATCGAAGCGCCCGAGTTTGACGACCTTTCACCGCTTGCTCCGAATCGGCAGATCCTGACAGGCGCGCCCGACTCTGATGACAGTTGTCGCATTGTTGATCTGGTGTCGCCGATTGGGTTTGGTCAGCGAGGCATTATTGTCAGCCCGCCGCGTTCCGGTAAAACGCGAATGGTGGAACAACTTTGCCAGGGAATGTTGAACAGCGATTCCAATGTTTATGCTTATGTTCTGCTGGTCGATCAACGCCCTGAAGAAATTACAGAGCTGGAGCGAAAGCTCAATGGGCCGCGATGTGAAGTGATCAGTTCGGTGTTCGACGAAAGTTCGTTCCGACACCATGATGTCGCCATGATGGTGCTGGAGAAAGCCAAGCGGATGGTTGAGCTTGGCGAACACGTCGTGATATTTCTGGATTCGCTGACGAACCTCGCCCGGTTTGAACTGGGCCCGGGATACCTTGCGAACCGGTTGGAGCCAGATTCGTTGCCGCGAACGCGATCGTTTCTTGCTTCCGCTCGACTTACTGAAGAAGCCGGTTCGTTGACGATCATCGGAACGTTGACGACAAATTCTACGAACGAGTTGGACGACCTGATTGCCGAGATCCTTCGCAGCACGTCCAACATGGAGATTCAGCTGGACCATGAACTGGTCAAGCGTCGAATTTGGCCAGCGATCAATGTGCACCTCAGTCAGTGTCAGCAGGAGGAAGTTCTTCTCGGTGACCAGTACGGTGCCGTTTGCAAGCTGCGTCGCAAACTCGGTGACCTGTCGGCCCCTGAGGCGATGGACTTGTTGCTTTCGAAAATCGAGAGCTCTGACTCCAACGAAAAACTGCTTGGCGATCTTTAGTCCTTCAGGACCGCGATTGTTCGACCAGTCATGCCCGTTCCTGGCCGCTAACTTGTTTGATTCGATCTACTTTGATTCGGCCTGATAGTCGAAAACTGCCTGAAGGGCCTGATCGCGGGCTGCAAAAGTATCCGCCGCGGTGTATTCGATTTTCAGGTCCGGTTCAAACGTATTTGAATCGTCGTCCAGCAACTTGAAAGATTTCGTTGAGTGCTGCACCTTCAACCCCGAGCTTGGCAATTGAAACGTTTTGACTTCGCCAAAATGATTTGGCTTTCCGCTAGTGGGCTCGCCGACAAAAATCGCATTCGTTTTTCGCATCTCACAGGCCGCAAAAACTCCCGATGAAAACGTGCCTCGCCCGACGATGACAAACAGCTTGCCTTTCTGATTCAGGTCGCTGTTGAGCAAGTACTTCAGCAACGGTTCAAAGACCAGCGAACTGCCGCCGGAGTTGTCTCGTAAATCCAGCACGAATTTGTCGACTTTGTTTTCGCTGATGAACGCGGCCGTTCCTTCGACGAGTTCACGAAAACCGGCCGGATCGCGACACTGGTTGTATTTGAAGTAGATCGTTTTCTCGGCCGGAATCCACTCATTCCAAAACGGAAGACCTCGCTCGTCCTTAATCAGCAGCTTCAAGAATACGGAATCTTCCATCATTCCAGCCGCGTAAGGATTGATGAAACGGATTCTGCCTGCGTCGTGCGCAGCCACTGCCCTCATCTTCGCAGTGAGCTTTATCTTGCCTTTTTCGAAATGGAAAGTCGCCGTGTCCTTATCGTCGAGAGCACCGGCACGGTCGAGAAACTCGACCGTTTGGAACTGTTTGTCGATCCGTTGCCGTACCGCCCAAATGTTGTCGTGCGGCATGAACCTGGAAAACTGTTCGATAACCTTTTCGATGGGGTGATCGCCGACGGCCACCAATTTTGCGCCGATCAGCTCTTTGTGACTTCGGTCGACCGCGCGGACATAGACGCCGTCTTTGAACCACTTGACGTTGATCGGGAAGAAACGAAACGATTTGAAGTCGGGAACCACCGAAGTGTGGCCGTCGCCGATCTGAGCGACCAGTTCCATCAATTCGAATGTCGCATCGTTGGCGTCGAGAGACTCGATACGTTTCAATAACCGGGCAACGTTCGCGTCAAAGTCGCTTTCACTGATAACCGTGAACGGATCGGGATGTCGCTGTTTGATTTCCGCAACCAAAAACTCAAGGTCACGTTTCCAGTCGACCTGGCGGGCGACGGCGACCTCTGTAAGCAGCCCTGAACTCAGGAGCATTACCGCTGCAAAACAAAGCGTTCTCAAGTTCATCCGTATCCCCCTCGTTCAAACATCAGGGAACATCAATGCTGTCCAGACTATCGGATGGCGTTGCCAGCCTCTTCCGCAACACGCTGCTTCCCTGTCAACAAATCGATACGCTCATTGTAAAGCTCGGTTTCGTTAACCGCACCTGTTTCGTCTGCATCGATCTGAAACAATTCGGCAGAAAGGGACTGTTGGATCAGCGGGCCAAACTTGATCGAAATCATCGGCTTGGGTTTCGAGCCGTTCTCTGTGTCAAACTGGATAAACATCACTTCGCTCGGATACCAGTTTCCGCTGGTGTTCTTAAAACGCAAACGTACGCCATGAGGAAACTGCGGCGGAAGCTTCGACCAGTCCGGACTGGGCATGATTTCGCGATGATCGACCCGATTAATCATCAGCTTGGCAAGGTGTTCGGGTTTCCACGTTCCCGTCAGTTCGACTTGGCCAGCATCGGCTAATTCGTGAATGGCTGCAAATTTGAAAGCTTCGGAGAGATTTTTGAACAAGCTGTCAATCGATCCGGTTCCAACCCAGCCGGCGGGCAAAGTGGACTCGACGATCGACGCATCCTGATTGTCGAGCTTTTCGAGGCTAATGAATTTGATCTTCCGTTCGCCGTTGTGTTCGGTCAAGCGATACAGAAAACGGCCATCGCAGACCTGAGTCAGCTTTGCAGGAGACTCCGCTCCCAAAATCAGTTCCAGGCGTGACTGATTCGTTCCCGCTCCGCGAGACCAAAACCTGCCGCGGATCGAATGCGAGTTCCTGAACTGATGGTTCTCAATTTCCACGTCGCCAAAAGTTGGTTGACCGTTGGCGATCGCCATTGCCGTCTGCTTCAAAAAGGCAGCCGCATCGTTTGTATGCGAAACCGCTTGGGCCTGCCGGTACGCGACAGACCGAGCGGTGGTTGAATGCGAGTGCCAGGGAGCCGGCGTTGGCACCACGGGCTGTATCCCGGCTGCAATGCTGGTCGGTTCCGTGACTGATGTCGGTTCGATGGCGGCTGAGGCTTCACTGGAGTGCCTGGATTGCCACAACCACGGCAAGCATCCGATAGCTAGCAAAGCGATTGCAATAGGTAATTCTTGCTTCATGAAACGGCTATTCGGATTTTGCGAAAGAAAACCATTACGACGCGCCGAACAAAGAAGACAACGAGCCGACAGAAGTCTGTAGTTTGTGGAAACTGAACTTGGCTGGCATCCTGGCAATCATCGGGATACTGGTCCATGTCAATTTCATCCAAGCTTCGATCCGAGTCGGCGTAATGAACCAAAAAGCCTGGCTGGAACGTATTTCCGTCGGGCAAATGATCGCTTGATTGGCGAGACCAACTCGATGTCGTCGGGACTTCCGACATTCCCAGGGGAGAATTTGATGTACGTGCGTATCACAACTGGCTTGATGGTGGTCCTGGCAATCGCCATGACGGCAAACGCCCAGGCACCGCTGGCCCGCACGGGCTTGCCGACCGGCCACAATTTGCCACCAGCTCAAATGTTAATGGAACCAGGCCCCGGCGTTGGCGGCCCGGGTCCAGGAGTCCTGATGGCTTCTTCAGCAAGTGCTGCAGGACCAGCAGCTTCGATGGCAGGCTACGGACCGTTTGGTGCCGTGCGACTGCAATCGGTTCAAGTGCTTTTCGATCGCCCGGAAATGCTGCAAGTCAGCTGGGACGTATCGTCAGTCGGACAGTACGATTCGGCTCCGCTGATCGTTCCTGGTCGTCAGAACTTCCGTCAGGGAGGCGTCTATCGTTTGAGAATCTCAAACATCGAAGGTCGCCCAGGCATGACGCTCTACCCAACACTCGAAGTTGGTGTTGCGTCGCCACGAACGTCGGCTTACCTCGCACACGCTGCGATTCCAATTCAGTTCACCGAAGAAGACTTCGACCAGGTCGCTGCAGCGAACTTCGTCACCAAAGTCATCTACGTTCCCGATGCAGAGTACCAGGAACTGGCACTTGCTGGTGTCGATACACTGGTTAGCACTCGCCTTGATCCAGGCGTCGACCCTATCGTCGAAGCAGATCGTCGCGGAGCCATCCTTGCGATCTTGCGTATGGGTAACAAGGACCTTGAAGCAGCTGGAACGGATGCAGCCCTGGCTGCAGGTGCTTTGCCTCCAGGAATGGGAGCCGGAGCAGGCGGAAGTCGCGATTACATCTCGGGTGTAACCGGTCCTGCCTACGGAATGCCTTGGGTTGGTACAAACATCGGCTTGCCAGGTCCAGCACACATTCCACTAGGTGGACCCGCTGGCCTCAAGAGCTACACGATGCACAACCACACGGCGACTCAGATCCCTGGCCCAACGCATAACGTTGACGTCATGGTCAAGCAAAAGCCTGGTTTGAGCTACCCGCGTCCAGTGGATCGCGTGTTGATTCAGGAGCGAAGCATTCGCCCTCCACACTTCAACCGCCAACCACCAGCGAACATGGTTCACGGCCAGCTTCCTGCTGACTGCCCGGACTGCAATGTCCGTCGCTAGGTTGGACGGGTCATGAAAACCAAGTAGCCGCGTCGAGTCCTTTGCTCACGCGGCTCTTTTTTCGCCAAGTTTCCTGGTGCCGAAAAAGGTACCGCAACCCGAAGACTCAATCATGGCTTCACGATTCGGAAAATTCGGAGTTGTGACTGCGACGGTGTTCGCATTCGCCCTCTCGTTTGCAATGACGGCTCAAGCACAACGTCCCCATCACTTGATGCGTGGCAACATGATTCCGGGGCAGGCTTCCCAGATCCGGTTGATGGCCAGCCCTTCCAATGCGGGGCAGATCCAACCGGTCAAAGTGATCGCACCTGACGGAGTCGAGCTTTCGTTTGCCAGCGAAGGTTCGTTTGTGGTCACCTCCCAATCAGACTACACCGTTGGCATGCAACTTGGCTCGCTGTATCGGTTTCGAATCACCGGAGTGGATGTTGCGACCAGCTATGAGCTCTATCCATCGATTGAGCTGTTGGATTTGCTACATCCGCCAAAGGGTCTGGAGAACGATTTCCCGGTCCCAATCGTCATCAGTGGGGCTGACATTCGCGAAGTCAACGCTGGACGACTGGTCACGAAAGTCATCTATCTCGAAGACCCGGAAGTCGCATTGCCTCGCGGCGGCGACAAGAGCGAACAGCCTTACTTCGATATCTCAGCGACCGAAGATCCAATTCGCGCTGCCGAGGGACTCGGTCGCCCGATGGCGATTCTGCGAATCGGTTCACGTGTTCCGACCAGCGAAGAGCTGATGAACTCGACCAGTAACGCTTTTAACAGTTCGACACCTGCGACGACTGTGGAAACGTTTCAGCCAGGCTTGCGTGTCAATCCAAAGTACCAGACTCCTGTTTTTCCAACGTCCAATCAGCCACCAGTCGTTGTTCCCGAAGCCGTCCGCGGCCAACAGAACTAACGTTGAAAGAGTTGCCATGATTTTGAGATTCAAATCGACGAAGTTCGCTGCAACTTTGGCTTGCGCGATGGTCTGCGGAATTGCTTTGACAGCACACTCCCAGGCTCAAGAGACGACGGCGACGATCCGCCTGAATTCACCTGGCCAGCAGGACGGCGACGAGCTATTGCCAACGCTTGAGGCACAGCCTTCAATTGCTCCGTTGCCCGATGCCAACACGATGCCGCTGCTCCGTTTGGCGACCAAGGGCGCCATGGGAGGCCTCGACGACGGTGCTCGACCTGCGGTCTTCACGGCCGGCAACATGGATGATCCGAACATTGGATTCGCTGGACGGGCAGGATTTACCATTCAGGAAGGGGCGATGCCCGTCCAACAGGGTACATTGATTTCACCGGCGCCGATGGCGCATCAACAGGCGACGGGAAATCACCAGCTTCGATCTTCAGATCGTACCGACAGCCGGGCATTGAGCGACGAATACATTTTTGATGGAGACGATCGCGGAACTCCTGTCGGCGTCGATGAGAACTGGACGATCTACGGGATGCAAACGGAGGATACCTTCGGGCACTTCGATACCGTTGATGGTCGTCGACTGGTTTCACCAAGCAACCGCGTCAAAATTTACTCGCCTCGGTTTGCGGCGGTTCGTAAAGTCGACGGTGTGTACAATGCACGTCGCAATACGCGAGTCGGTTCTTTTGACAAAAAACTGGTCATGCAAACGACGCGTGGAAAAGACTTTTCGTCTTCAACGATGCAGAACGTTGCGCTCAACGGCATCGAGTCCGCGAAAAGAGCCAGCGGTTTTGAGCATCGGACTCGTGGCGTTGTCGCTGACCAGGCGATTGAGCTGATCGGCGTGCGCAACAGCTTCTCAGCGTATGAAAATCTTGAACTGATCAAATGGGGACGGCACTCCAACAGCCAAACCGCGCGGCTGCAGCTTGGCATGCAAAGTGCAAACGCGTGGCAGGACAATATGCGCTTGCAAGTTCACGCTAAAGGGGCGCAGCCGATCGTCGTAAATGACCTTTCGAGTGCCCAGCAAATCATTCATGTCGAAAGCGATGGTAAGGGCTCGGTCCTTCGAGTCACAAAAGTTGCCTCACGAATCGCAGCCGACATCGGTGAAGAAGTTGAATTCACGATTCGCTTTGACAATCTCAGCTCCAAACCTGTCGGAAATGTTACGCTCGTCGACAACCTGACCGGTCGCCTGCAATATGTGCCCGGCTCGGCCGAGTGCTCGATGAAAGCCAAGTTCA
Source organism: Mariniblastus fucicola (assembly GCF_008087665.1). Classification (GTDB taxonomy): domain Bacteria; phylum Planctomycetota; class Planctomycetia; order Pirellulales; family Pirellulaceae; genus Mariniblastus; species Mariniblastus fucicola. The sequence continues at coordinate 5,604,104 of NZ_CP042912.1, read as the reverse complement.
TCGAGAAGTTGAACGAAGCCAACTCACTAATGCTCCGCTGGGAAATTACTGATCCCGTGAAGCCCTTCAAAGGTGGCATCATTCGTTTTAAGTGCCGCGTACACTAAACGCCTCGACAGCTCGACTCAGGTTCAATACTGTTTTGACCGGAGTAGATATCAGAACAATTGGCAGTACGCCCTTTTCGCGGGCCAGGCATCAGATCTGGAGCGTCGAATGGTGACATCAGATTCGGCAGAACTCGACCAGTCGTTGAGCAACTGAACTACGGAGCTGTCCTGAAACGTAATTCGTCAAAGTCTCGTTATCCAGCCCCTCACTTTTTCGGTCCACCTTCAATTAGCAAGGAGAATCGAAATTTCAACCGTCAAGAAAATGCATCTAAACGGCACCCCCGAAATGCCAGATGTCGGTCGAGGCCTGATGCGGATGGTTTGGCACGACCTCCTGTTCATGCACTGGAAGGTTGACGGTGATGAACTTCGCGAGCACCTGCCTTCTTCGCTGGAACTCGATACCTGGCACGGTCAGGCGTGGATTGGCATCGTCCCGTTTCGAATGAGCGGTGTTTCGCTGCGATGGCTGCCCGACGTTCCCTGGTTCTCAAAGTTTCCTGAACTCAATGTTCGCACCTACGTGATCGGTCCTGATGGACAGCCCGGCGTCTGGTTTTATTCTCTCGACGCGACCAATCCAGTCGCGGTTCGCGGAGCCCGTTGGCTGTACAACTTGCAGTATATGGATGCGGAGATCCAATTCGAACGCGAGCGAGTTTGCGATTGCGGTTGCTGGATTCGTTACCAAAGTCAGCGGACGCATCGAGGCGAACCGGCTGCGGATCTGAGTGTCGAGTATCGTCCGATTGGACCGGCGTACGAGGCGGGCTGCGGTACTCTGTTGGATTGGTTGACCAGTCGCTACAGTCTGTTCTCTGCTGATCGTCAAGGCAGGCTATATCGAGGCGACATCGCGCACGACGCATGGAAGTTGCGTGACGCTCAGGCAATCATCCAATGCAACTCGATGACCGACGGGATCAACGTTTCTTTGCCTGCCGATGATCCACTTCTTCATTTCTCTGCGCGTACCAAAGTGATCGCCGGGCCAATCCGTCGAGTCCACTAGTCGACGATAGTCGTTCACTCGACGCGTTCGGAGCAGAGTTGCCGCATCCGCCGGTTCGGTAATCCGTCTCTTTTGCAGGCATCGGATTTGTCGATGGCCGCGTTTCGATTTACCTCTTCGTTGTCGCCCGGCGGGAAATCGCTTCAGGGTTGGCTGATCGGCAAGCACCATTCAGCTTTCGGTGCAATGTCTTGCAACCGATTTCAGTTTGGCTATTCGCGAGTTGTCCCAGCATGGGATGGAACTTGACCGGACGGTTAAGCAGTCTTTTCTTGGCCATAGTGGCAGTGCTTGGTCTTTCGTAACGGACTGATGTACCTAAAATTTGTGACAGAAGAATTCGTTCTTTTATTCACAAGAATTCTACTTTTGCTCCGAATCAATTCCGGACTCTGAAGTGGCCGTGTTACTATCGACGCTGCTGAAGAGTTAAATGCAAGGAATGATCCTTGGACGGGGACGCCACCAACATGCTGAAGAAAAACACAAACACAAAAACAGGAACTCGTGGATTCACGCTGGTCGAACTACTGGTGGTGATCGCCATCATTGGAATCCTGATCGGAATGCTGTTGCCCGCAGTGCAGCAGGTTCGCGAAGCGGCTCGCCGAACACAGTGCGCCAACAATCTCCGCCAGCTAGGACTTGCTTCTCTAAACTTTGAGTCAGCGCGGATGAAATTCCCGGCCGGAGAACTGATCGTCCAAGGCAACTTGCGATCGAATCGGTATCGGGGGAGCAATCTTTTCATACAGCTATTGCCGTATGTTGAAGGCCAGAACTATTTGAATTCCGTAAATTACCGTTTTGATGCTCCGTGGGCGTACGAGCAACTATTTACGTTGGAGGAGGGTCTATCGGTGCCCGTTTTTCATTGCCCTTCAATCGATACTCCTGCCGAAGCACGTGATTACTTTGGAGTTCAGGGATCTCAGGACGCAAGGTTTCCAGACACCCTTGGTGATCTGCACAACGACGGCATCTTTGGGATCCACGACAGCCGAAAAATTTCAATGATCTCCGACGGCACATCCAACACGATCATGATCGGCGAAAATTGCAACAAAGCGTTCGGCAACACGGTCGAGCCAATCGAGGAAACCGGATACGCAGATTGGCGCCGCGGAGACACCGTTGGTGGCAGCCTCGCAGAAGCACGTCGACTTCCGGTGATTCCCGCAGCAGCTGTTCTGACCTTGAATGCAGAGCTGAACGATCCACGATTCGATCCCGACGGAGAATACTTCGGTGACAATTCTCAGCTTCGAAATCATCCTTTCTCAGCCTTTCACGGCGGAGTCAATTTTGTTTTCGCGGATGGTCATGTCAGCTTGATTTCTACGGACGTCAGTCTGGATACGCTGCGAGAAGCAGGGTCGATGAATAGTGGTGGAGTTCTGGACCATTCAGAATTCTAGACATGGCGTGGGTGAAACGCGGCGGGGACCGTCAGTTAGCTCTGACCGACTGCCAAACAACCCGTTAAGAGTGATCCAAACCAGGAACTTAAGAGACAGACAACATCATGATCAATCAACCTTGCTCAATCACAAAATTCTTGTTGGCGGCACTTGTCGTGGGCTTCGGGTTTTCGGAATCTTCGCATGCCCAGTTGGTAGAGGCGATTACCTTCAGTCGTCCTCCGAGCGAAGTCGCGGTCAGCGCCGTAGAGTTTGTTTTCGAGGATGTGGATACCGAAGTGCAGATCGACCAACTTGGCACTTCTTACGCTCTTTATCAGAACAACGATACCTTTGGCGAAGACTTTGGAATCGTCGTTGCAGGACCTGTCGACAGTATCGGTCAGGTTTTCGCTGGTGACGTCATTGCACCGGATACTGATTTCGGCAACACGGATCTCCTCGTTGATGACTTCATCGCTCCGGGAGAAAATTTCTTCCTCGGATTCAGTAGCGGTTCCGATGTCGGCTATTTTAATATTGCATGGGATGCAGGTCCCGACGGCAGTATTCACTACTCTGCCGGCCAGTTCGCGTCCGGTGGTGCTTCGCTGACCGTTTCTGCTGTGCCAGAACCGTCGGCTATTGCCCTGATTTCTGTCCTCAGTATGCTGACGTTTACCCGTCGACGACGGGGATAGCGTCGACGACGGGGATAGCGGGACATCTGCAGTTTCAGTGCCACGAACGAGTCTCATTGAGAACGAGTCTCATTGAGCGAACCCGTTCATCGCGGTATCGTGTTCTTTGCAAAGATGCAAAATTCACGGTATTGCGAAACTGAAATGGCCGACACTGTCAAAATTCAAAACATCAATCTGCACCTGAGCCAGCCTCATAATCTCAAGAATGAGTGGATTGGCCAGACCGAAATTCTGACGCAGTTGATGGCCTGCTGGTTGGTCGTCAACGATCAGGACTTGCCGCTTTCCCCACGAATCGTCGGTCCGCCAGGAATCGGGAAAACCGCGATGGCGATGGCTGCCGCGGATTTGCGAGAGCAGGAACTGTATATCTATCAGTGCACCGCGGACACGCGGCCTGAAGATCTGTTGATCACGCCAGTCCTCGCGGAAAACGGCAAGATTGCCTATCACGCTTCGCCGCTGGTTTCCGCGATGATCAAGGGTGGCGTTTGCATTCTCGACGAAGGCAATCGCATGAACGAAAAGTCCTGGGCCAGCCTTGCGCCATTGCTTGATCACCGTCGATACGTTGAATCGATCGTTGCCGGGATCTCTATCGAAGCCCATCCGGATTTTCGCTGTGCTGTGACGATGAATCAGGACGAGTCGACTTTCGAAATTCCCGACTACATCCTCAGTCGACTGCAACCGACGCTGGCGCTGAAGTTTCCATCCCGCGAAGACGAAAAAGCGATTCTGAAATACCATTTGCCGTTCGTCGAAGACGATATGCTGTCGATGACTGTCGAGTTCCTGCAGCAGGCTCATGAGCTAAAGCTGGACTTTTCGACTCGCGATGGCATCAACCTGCTGCGGTATGCGATGAAGCGTATCCAACAGTCCGGCGACCATCCGATTGCACGCGACAAAGCTTGGGCGGAAGCTCTGGAGAAATGCCTCGGCGAAGAAGCACTCGATTTGCAGGAACTGGCGCGGCGAAAGACTCAGACTCTTGGCGGCCAAACGCTACCGATGGGCTTTGGCGATTTCTTCTTCGACCCGAACGATCCCCTCCATCCGGATATGGATGAAGGCGAAGATGGTGATGACGGGGGAGAGCCGTTTTGAAAGATCCTTTCAAGCCGTTTCCTGAGTCGCTGAAAATAGGGCCTCACGTGATGGCGTTTCCGATCGTTCACGGTAGCGGGGACTTTGCGTGGGAGATTCGCCGCGCGATGATGCAATACGATTTCGATTGTGTGGCCGTGCCGCTGCCAGATTCGTTTCGTGAAGGTGTCGAAGACGGGATTCTCAAACTGCCGGTGCCGTCAGTCGTCGTTCAAAAATCCGCCGCGGTGGCTGATTATGCGCCGGAGGCCAAAGATGATGACGAAGATTTGGTCACCAGTTACGTGCCAGTGGACCCCTGTCAGGGTGTGATCGCAGCGCTCCGATTTGCGATGGAAGAACGATTGCCTCGCAGGTTTATCGACCTTGAAACGGACCGCTATGAACCTCATACCGCGACGTTGCCTGATCCGTACGCGCTCAAGCAGCTGAGCGTAGAAAAGTTCTCTGCCGCGGTGGCTCCATTTCTCCAGCCCGGAAATACCGAACAGTGGCGGGCGCGAATTGATCACATGGCGTGGCAGCTGCGCCAGCTTTCGGTGGACTATAAGCGTATTCTGTTCGTGACCAACATCGTCGACTGGCCGTGGATTCGTGAGGCCTTCAACGACCGCGAACTGCAGCAACCGATGGACGAGAGTACGCTGGACCCGGAACGGTTTGGTGTCGAGCCCGACACGCTGTACTTTCTGATGCGTGAGATTCCGTTCATCGCCAATCTCTATGAAAACGCTCGACGCGAGCTCGACGACGATGAACATCTTTCGATTGATGGAGTGAAAGAGCTGTTGATCACGGCTCGCGATATCTATTTCGACGAATACAAAAATCGGGCCAGAAAGATCACGCCCAGCCTGATGTCCCGGATGCTGAAGTACATTCGCAACCTGACTTTGATCGGACATCGGCTTTCTCCACAGCTTTCCGACATTGTTGTCGCTGCCAAGCAAGTCGCTGGTGACGGTTACGCTCGCGTCGTCCTGGAAACCGCAAAGTATTATGAGTTCGAAGACCATGAGCTGTTGTCGGAATGTCGGATGGGGATCGATCGCATCGCTTTGCCGGATGGCGATGTTGCGACAGCAGTCAACCGCCTGCCGGGTCCGCCAATGCATTGGACGACCATTGAGATTCAGCCCAAACCGGACGAACAGGTTCGTAAAGACTGGAAGCAGCGTTGGAACCCGTTCTCGCAATGTAGTTGGCCGCCAGAAGACGACTTGATCGAGAACTTTCGGCGCACGGTTTTCGACAGAGCGTCGGAAGTGTTGGGCGCTGACATGGCCAAGACGGAAAAGTTCACGACCAGTGTCAAAGACGGCATCGACATCCGCGACACGGTTCGAAACTGGCACACCAACGACATCTACGTCAAAGTTCTGCCTCCAAACAAAGGCAAACTGGACGTCGCAATCATGCTTTTCGATTCGCCAGCGGATCCGCGCGAGTATCCCTGGCGGACGACCTGGTTTGCCGAACACAAAGACGAATCCACGTTGGCGTTCTATGCGACGGACTTTCAGGCACAGCCTGTCGGGCCAGGAATTTGTCTGGCTCATTACGGCGGTGCGATGTTTGTCTACCCGCCAGTGATGATTCCGGATATCTGGCAGGATCCGCGGCTGGATTTTGCTTCCACGCTTGAAGAGCGACTGATCGCAGCGGGTTGTCTCTACTCAACCTGTCGCCACGTAGCGTTGTTGAGTCCGGCTCCTCCGGGGCAAGCGTGGAAGAAAATCGCCAAGCACTACAAGAAAACTTTGGTGCATTTGCCGCTCTCAAAGTTTGGCGATTCGACCGTCCAGCAGCTTCGGATGGTCCATGTCCTTAACGGGAAAGACGTTAGAAGCTATGCTTCAAACTTCATCCGCCGCGTTTGAAGGTAAAGACTCATGAATCCCATTCAGCTATTTCACAACTTGATCAATCTGGCCGCTGTCGACCAAAAGTTCACTGACGAAGAGATCGACTATTTGATTGACGTTGCCAACCAACACAATATTCCGAGTGAGGAATTCGAAACGGCGCTCACTGGAATTCGCGAGGGAATGATCGAAGTTAAACTTCCTGAAAGCGATGACGATCGAAAACATCTGATGAAGGAAATGATCAAGCTGATGGCGGTCGACGGTGATCTCAACGAAATGGAAAAACGGCTCTGCGCTCAATGTTCGGCTCGGATGGATTTTACGCCAGCTCAGTTCGAAGCGATTTTGGATGAAGTGCTTAGCGAACCGCAGATGTAGAAATGCGAGCATGTCTCGCGGCAAGCGAAGCTAGGAAAGCTCAACCCATCTGGACCATTGGCTGGTGTCGCCTTTGCGATCGCGAAGGCTGCCAGGTTTCACGTCCGCGTCACCTGTAGCGGAAGGGAACAGGAAAATGGCTCCCAGCAGTATCTGGTTCAGCGGAATCCCCATCCATTGGAAAACCATTTCGCTTCTCAGCACACCGCCGCTCGACCAATAATTGTTCCAGCCGGCTTCTGTGGCGAGAAGTAGCAGATTCTGGATTGCTGCTGAACCCGCCGCGATGTGTTCCATGTTCTGTAGCGTTGGCAAGAACTGCTGGAACTCCAGATCTTGATCGGCAGGGTTCGGAAGCCAGTTGCTCATCACTAGTGCATCTGCAGCGGCCAGCATGTTTCTGATCTTTCCAGTCGGAACATCGACATCGGCCAGGCGTTCAGACAGTTCTCTGCAAGCTGCCGCATCAACGACGTGAAATCTCCACGGCACAGGCGAGTTCAGCGGATCGTTGAAATGAACTTTGTCCGCCGGTTTGTGGTACGGCGCGTTGGTCGCCATCTTCAACAGGTCGTTGACCTTGTCACGCAACGAGTTCGCAGGTTGCGGCCAGGGAGCATCTGGATCAGCCAAAACTTTGAGCGTGTGTCGCTTCTGAATCGCTTCGCGAAGGGAGATTGATTCTTGATCGTTCATGTTGGTTGAAAACAGTGTTGGGCGAATTGGCTGGCTGTTATGAGAATGGGGGCGTTGACGTTACGAATCGCCGCCGCGACCGTTGTAGATTGGCGACCCGCTGTTGGCGAACTCGCGGAACACTTCGTAGGCTTGTTCCGCCATCACGTGTTCGATGACTTCGATATCACGATTCCGCAGTTCCTGTTGCCACTGCGGATGAATCGGACCTTCATCAAAACCGGTGATCTTTTCGACTTCTTCCCCGCAGGCTGCGAAAGCCAAAGATCGAACTCCGGACCACGGGATTGAACCGAAACACATTGCACAGGGTCTTGCGTTGACAACCAACCGATAGTTCGGCATCTCAGGCCCGCCCAGGTCGAAAGTTTTAAGCATCGCCTGTGCCATCGCAATGGTGACGATTTCTGCGTGAGCCGTCGAATTGTTTCCCGGCACGACGCGATTGACGCCGATCACCACACGCTTGCCAGTTTCTTTTTCAAAGATTCCGGCTGCGAAAGGGCCGCCTGTATCTTTCTCGTAATTGAGTTTCGAAAACCGAATCACGGCTTCCATCTGGGACTCCAGCGTCGGCATCACTTCGGGCAGTTTGGCGGACTCTTCGAGGACCCAGTCTGGAAGTTCGACTTTGAAATGCATGGCTCAGGAGCTCTGTAGACATAAAAAATGGGCTCGCGGAAATCCGCGAGCCCGATGATTTTAGTTCTCAATCGCTTTGGCGACTATTGCCCAGAAGGCGAACGCGGTGCGAATCCGGTGTCTTCTCCGATTCGGTTGTCCATGCGCTCGATCGTCGCGTTGCCGTGGATTCCCATCCAGTTTCGCAGTTTGCGAATGTCAATCGTATCGACTGAATTGCCTTCTGCCTGTTCCTGCATGGTCTTCATCGCAGCAACCACTTCACGAACGCCTGTCCGCGGCGATGGGCCAAGTACAAAGTACCGAGTTGTCGAATCAATCTCACCCGTGATGTTGCCATTTTCGTCGTGCGAAGCAACAACGCGTCCGCCGTTGCGAACGATCATACGTTTAAGCTTTTCCAGATCCGAAAGGCCGTCCCCATCAAGGTCGAAGAATCCACCGAGAGCAATTGTGACCGCGTCGCCACGATCAAATGTGGCACTGAGAACTTGGTCTTTTGACAGAATGGGGTTCAAAGGATCTTCTGTTGTCACACGTGCTTTGGATAAGTGTGGGCCGAGAACTTCGGTGACTTCGATCATCGCTTTGTGGCGATCCTTTTCGAAATCATTGGCAGTGCGATCGTAAACTGCAAAAGTCAGGTTGGCACGGATGCCATCAAGGCGTCCCATGTCGATGAATACGTTGCCAGAAGACTCGGAAACCTGAACAATCTGTCCGTCAGCCATGTCGAAGACTTCTCTTTCGTACTCGTTAACTTTCGTTTTGAGTGATTCGTTTTGCTTGACGACAAACTCAAGATTCTCTTTAGTGTCAGCGATTTCTTTTTCCAGACCATCTTTCTGGTCTTCGAATTCAGCGCCCTGAGTATCCATTGCATCCTGAATCGATTTCGCCTGATTGAACAAAGCTTGTTCTTCTGCTTTGTTGCGTGCTTTTTCATCGGTCAAATCCTGTTCAGTCTGAGCTAGTGCTTTAGTGCGTTCGTTCAGAGTGTTGGTGACCGTCGCGATCTTCTGTTCCGCTTCGTCGCGAATTCGATCAGCTTCTCTTGATTTGTCGGAGGCATTGTCGTTTGACGATCGAAGAGCGCTGGCCATCTTGTCGACGGTGCCTCGATAAGTCATGTCGACGTCGGCAACATCCTCACCCTCGTCTGTAATGGCCGAGTTGAAAGCCATGTCTTTCGTATAGACTTCGTAGATAGCCTGAGCCGAATCAGCAATTTTCTGAATATCGGAAGACTGATTCCCGCTAACATCTCGCTTGGCATTTGAAGCCAAGTCGCGATACGTTGTGATTTCCGATGCGGCTTTGCCTTCAACACCAATACAGGCCGCAAGCATGTTGGCTTTTGCGTCGAGGGCAGTTGCTCTGGCCTTTTGGAAAGTGGCGTCTTCAACGGCCACATTCATTCTGTCGAAATTTTCATACGCTTTCATCGTGGAGAAAACGGTCGTCACTAAAAGCATCACGGCGAGCACCGCCAATACGATGATGCCGATTACATAACCTTGATTTTCACGAGCAGCCATTGAAACTCCTGGTGCCCGAGGCCTCGGGCGATTTACTTGCTGACAATACGTCTGTTGTTGGATCGGAATTTAATGTGGGTTCCATGACGAACCTGTTGGTAAACGCTACAAAGCAAACGCCACCCGTCGAAACGATCGAAGAAAGACCCCTCATCCGTCCACAACACAAATGAATAGTAAATTGGGTAGTTTTTACTGTCAAATTCCGAATTGGCTCGTGGCGTAAATACATCCGGAAAACGCCGAATTTGACGGACAATCGCAAAGTTTCGGTCAGGCAAGCCGTCACTTGGGTCCGAATAGGCTCCTTTCCGCGACCGAAGCCTTCCGCCAAGCTCCAATCGAGCTTGCTCCAATATTCGAAATTCAGCTACAAGCGGGGACCAAAATTCTGATTTATCGTCGAGCAAGTCCTTGGGCGACCTCCAAACTACTTTTCTCTCTGTTCGCTGCGCGGTCTTGAGCACCGTTGCGGTTATGGTCTCGCTCTGCGGCTGCGCAGCTTCCGTCGCCCTTCCGCAGCCAGCGGACTTTATCGCCAAACGTCTCTATCCGTCGAACGATCGAAATTGGCGGCCGGAGCAAAGTCGACTGGCGTGGGCTGAGGTCGACGGCGATCGCTACACGATTCGAAACATTCGCAACAACGAGTATCTGACGGAAGACGAGTTTGTGCCGTCCTATTACGACCGTCAGATCCGATTGTCGCAGATTCGCTCAGTCGACTATGTCGTCGTTCCGTTTCCAAAACAGCCAAACCTTGCCCACACGATGCTCAGCTTCGAAGTCGACGATGGAAGTTACATCACGGTTTCCGCGGAAGTTCGCAAAGAAATGGACGAAGACTATTCGGTGTTTAAAGGGCTCGGCCGAGAGTTCGAAATGATGTACGTCGTCGGGGACGAAAAAGACCTGATTCGACTGCGGGCGTCCCATCGTGACAACGACGTCTATCTTTACCCGACGGTCGCAACGCCTGCTCAGTCACAGCAACTATTCGCGAACATGATGGCCAAAACGAATCAGTTGGCGGCGCAGCCCGAGTTTTACAATACGCTCACCAACAACTGCACCACGACCATTCGCCGGCACATCAACGAGCTTCAGCCCAATCGTGTGGCCCATGCGTGGCAGGTTTTATTGCCGGGGCATTCGGATCGATTCGCCTACGATCTGGGTTTGCTGGACCAGCGAGTTCCCTTCGAAGACCTCAAGGCAGCTTCCCATGTCAGCCAGCTGGCGAACGAGTTTTACAACGCGCCAAATTTTTCATCGCGAATTCGAATGGGCCGCAATGTGATCAACAGAATTGCCAGTCAACAGCAGGCGATGCAGCCAATATTGCAAGGGCCGGGCGGTCAATACCTGGAACGGCTGAACCTGCGATAGATCTGCGCTATGAACGCGGTTTCTAAGCCGCGCCAGTAAGTCTGTCCGGATGCCGTGAGTGCTTCGAATCAGTTTTGTGCTTACCCGAGAGCAAACTGCCTGCTGCCAATCTTTTCAAATCGCGTGATTATCGTGGTCTGAACATTCCCGTCTGCGGTTTGTTCTCCGGTGCAGTAGGTGTATTCGCTTGCCAAGCCTGTCGTCGCAGGCGATCATGATGTCAGACTAACCAGATATTTTTGACCAGGACCATTCGATGATTCGAGTTCTTACAACCGCTTTCGCTGTTTGCCTTTTCGCCTCATGTGCTGTTGCTCAAGACGCCGAATTTAAGTCCATGTTCAACGGAAAAAACCTGCTCGGTTGGCACGTGAATGAGAGCCCTGAGTCGGTTTATATCGAAGACGGCTGTATCGTGACGCATGGCGAACGAGCCCACGCTTTCTACGTTGGCGAGACCGGCCATGCGGATTTCAGCGACTTTCATTTCAAATGTAAAGTAAAAACGAAACCTCAGGCCAATTCCGGCATTTACTTCCATACGAAGTTCGAAGCAACTGGATGGCCGTCAGAAGGATATGAAGCTCAGGTCAACAATACCCAGAGCGATCCCAAAAAGACCGGCGGACTGTACGGAGTCAAAGATTGCTTTGAAGCTCCAGCGAAAGATGACGTATGGTTTGACTATGAAATCATGGTCGAAGGTAAGCACGTCGTCATCAAGATTGATGGCAAAGTAATCTCGGATTACACCGAACCGGAAAATCCTGAACGTGCCGGGAACATGACCAAGCGATTAATCGGCAGCGGCACAATGGCGTTGCAAGCTCATGATCCGGGCAGCAAGGTCTACTACAAAGACTTGATGCTGAAAATTTTGAACTAGGTATAGGGCGAGGCGCATGACGCAGCGAATGTCAAAATCGACGCACATCTTTTTTTTGAGTTTGGCTTTTGCCCTGTGTGCTTCATTCGCTATGGCCGGTGACCGGTTCGTTCAGCCAACTGGCTCAAGCGAGGATCACGTGGACGAGGATCGATTCGAGGAGTCGATCCTTCCCGTTCTGGAAAACAGTTGCTTCGACTGCCACGCTGGCGGTGGAGAAGAAGGCGGCGTGACGTTCGACCATCTTGTGGAAGACGAGAATCCGGCTGTCGGCGATCCGGTGCTTTGGAATCGGGTGCTGAAGCAGTTGCGCACCGGGTTGATGCCGCCTCCGGATGCGGAAGAGTTAGAACCAGAGCAGAAAGTTGAACTGGAGTCGTGGATCATCGACGACGTTTTCCGGCACGATCCGGAGAACCCTGATCCGGGACACGTAACGGTTCGGCGACTCAATCGGGAAGAGTATCGCAACACAATTCGCGACCTGCTGAAAATCGACTTCAATACGTCGATCAACTTTCCGCCTGACGACAGCGGTGAAGGTTTCGACAACATCGGCGACGTGCTTACGATCTCGCCGATGCTGATGGAAAAGTACATCGATGCGGCTCAAACGATTGCCAACAAGGTCGTGCCGCAGGTTGGCATGCAGACCCCGTTGCGTAGATTCACGCCTCAAGATTTCAACGCTCCCGACGACTGCATCGACGACGGACGTCTTGCGCTTTCGTTCTACAAGCCGCGAACGATTGAGCTTGATTTCAAAGTCGACGAGACGCAGCAATACTCATTGGATTTCACGTTGGTTTTGGCGGAAGACTATATCGAGAATGCGACCGATGCGAATCGCTGTGAGGTGAAGTTCTTTCTGGACGATGAAGAACTGGTCAGCGAGCAATACGAGCGTGATCCCTGGAAACGTCATCCGTTTGAGTTCGCGCGAGAGATCTCCAAAGGCGAACATTCGATCCGCATCGAAGTGATCCCGCTCACGAAAGAGGAATGGGGGCGTGATCTCAAGATTCGTTTTGAAGACATGGTGCTTCGTGGACCGCTGGGCGAAGATTTCTGGGTTGTGCCAAAGAAACATGCTGCGTTTTTCAAAAAACCGATTCCGGATTCAGATGAAGGACGGATGGAGTACGCGGAAGAACTGATTCGTCCGTTTCTGCGACGTGCACAGCGACGTGCTCCGGATGACGAAACGGTGCAACGGCTCTGTGAGTTGGCGCAGCGTATTTGGCAAAAAGAAACTGGCTCGTTCGAGCAAGGTATTCAGCAAGCGATGGTCGCGGTGCTGGCTTCGCCGCGGTTTCTCTTTCGGGAAGAATTTGCGATTCAGTCTGATATGAACCAGTATGCTCTGATCGATGAGTTTTCTCTCGCCTCGAGGCTGAGCTACTTCCTCTGGTCGTCGATGCCCGACGAAGAGTTGTTGAAGCTCGCAGAAGAGAACCGGCTGCGTGAAAATCTGGACGCCCAGATTGTTCGAATGAAAAAAGACAAACGGTTTCGTTCGTTCTATCGCAACTTTGTCGGTCAGTGGCTGCAGGCTCGTGACGTCGAGGGTGTTCCGATCAATTCGTTTTCGGTGCTGTTGCGGGAGGCTCCGGATCCGGACATTCAGGAAAAATTTCTGCGATACGGCGAACTGAAGAAAAAGCAAAAACGCCGACTCACGGAGGAAGGCAAGAAGGAGCGTGAAGCGCTGCTGAAGGATCTGCGACCGATCTTCAAACAGGCTGGCAAGATTGGGCTGAGTGCAGAGCTGCGGCGGGCGATGCGTCGCGAAACTGAAATGCTGGTTCAGTACATCGTCGAAGAAGGCAAAGACGTCGCCGAGCTGATCGACTGCAACTACACGTTTCTCAATGAGCGACTGGCAAAGCACTACGGCATTGAAAATGTGAAGGGCCGGGAAATGCGTCGGGTCGAATTGCCGGAAGGCAGTTTGCGAGGCGGCTTGCTGGGTCACGGCTCAATGTTGGCGGTAACATCGAATCCTGATCGAACGTCGCCAGTGAAACGCGGTCTGTTTTTGTTGGACAACGTTCTGGGAATTCCAACCGGTGCTCCACCACCTGACATTCCTTCGTTGGAAGAATCGGAGAGCGCTGGGCACGGGAAACGTCTTACGTTGCGCGAAGCCTTGGCGGTGCATCGAGAAAGTGCGCTTTGTAGTTCGTGCCACAACCGCATGGATCCGCTTGGATTGGCGCTGGAGAATTTTGATCCGCTGGGGCGCGAAAGACCGGACAAGTCGATCGATGTGTCAGGAGAGTTGGTGACGGGTGAGCAGTTTGAAAACCTGAACCAACTGAAAAAGATTCTTGCCACAAATCACAAGGACAAGATCTATCACTGTGTGGCAGAGAAGATGCTGATGTTCGCCCTGGGTCGTTCGCTGGAGTACTACGACGTGCCGACCGTGGATCAAATTGTAGAACGTGTAAAAGAAAACAATGGAAGCGGTTCCGAGATGCTAAATGCCGTGATTGAATCCGTCGCGTTTCAGCGAATGCGTCATGAATCCGGTGCAGAACTGTCGAAAAACTGATAGTGAACGACTACGATAAAGCCGCCGAATCGCGGCGGATCACGAGTTGAAAGAGAGCAACAATGAAGCATAACCGTAGAGCATTTCTTCGCGGCGTTGGCGCCGCGATCGCGTTGCCGACCTTGCATTCGCTTGGCCAGGGCTCGCTGCTGGGGTCAACACTTTCTTCTGGAGCTCAGCCCGCGTTGGCCCGGACGGCGACCGGCGCGCCGCTGCGAACCGCGTTTCTTTACTTTCCTAACGGCGCGATTCCATCCGCGTGGTGGCCGGATTCTGTGGGCGAAGATTTTCAGTTCAGCGAAACGCTTGCGTCACTTAAGCCCGTTCGCGATTCCATTCAAATCATGGGTGGACTCGATAACTATTCCGCGACCGCGGGAGCGGACGGTGCTGGAGACCACGCACGCGGCGGTGGAACGTTTCTCACCAACGTTCGTCTGAACAAAAGCTCTACAGATTTGCGTGCCGGAAAATCGATCGACCAGGTCATTGCTGAAAAGGTAGGACATCTGACGCGGCTTCCGTCCCTGGAGCTTAGTTGTGAGGCCGATCGCCGATCCGGCAGTTGCGACTCGGGCTATTCTTGCGCGTATCAGTACAACATTTCGTGGACGTCTCCCACAACTCCGATGGCTTCGGAATCGAATCCGCGGCTGGTGTTTGAGCGGCTGTTTGGAGCCGGACGTCCCGGGCAGCGACAGTCGAATTTGAAACTGCGTCGTGCTCAGCAAAAGTCTGTGCTCGATTTCGTGATGGAAGACGCCAGACGAATGCAGAAACGGCTGCAACGGACGGACCAGATGAAGCTGGAAGAGTACTGCACGTCGGTTCGCGAAATTGAAAAACGGATTGAACTTGCAGAACGCCATGGCGACGCTCAGACCGAACGGCAGACTCCGTTGGGAGTTCCGACTTCTTACGCTCAGCATATGCAGATGATGTTCGACCTGATGATTCTGGCTTTCCAAACGGACTCAACGCGAGTCGCGACGTTCTGTCTGGCTCACGATGGTAGCAATCGTTCGTTTAGCGAAATCGGAGTCGTCGAAGGCCACCATGAGCTGTCTCATCATCAGAACAAGCAGGAGAAAGTCGACAAGGTAAAGACGATCGATCGCTGGTATGTGCAGCAGCTTGGCCAGTTCCTGCAACGGATGGAGCAGACCAGGGATGAAGACGGCAACTCGTTGTTGCACAATTCCCAGATCATGTTTGGAAGCGGAAACGCAGACGGAAACCGTCACACGCACGTGAATCTGCCGATCGTGATGGCGGGTAACGGCGGTGGTGACATGAGCACCGGACGTTTCGTTGACTATAAAGATACGCCGCTGGCGAACATGCACATGACACTGGCACATCGGATGGGCGTTACCGACTTGAAACGGTTCGGCGATTCGACTGGCGTTGTTTCAGACGTGTAGGCTCGGGTTGCAATCACTCTCGGAATTGATCAGCACTCAAGATGATCAGCACTCAGATGGTCACCACTCAGATGGTCACCACTCAGATGGTCACCACTCAGATGGTCACCACTCAGATGGTCACCACTCAGATTCGAGCGCAGAGTGCCAAGCCAGATTCTGACTACAAGCTGCTGCCGAGTTGACCGTGATCTTCCGCGATCGTGGACTACTCGGCTTTTTTCTTTTCCACGACCAGGAGTTCGTGGTTTTCCACATCGTATTGATATTCGCACGACGTTACCGGCATCGGCAGGTCGACGACATAGACTTTGAAAACTTTGTCCATGAACTCTTCAAACGTTTTTGGATACCTGCCTTCAGTCGCGCGGAACAGTTCCAGCGACTGCTGAACTTTCATTTTGGCAATCGTGTTGCTGGCGCCGCTCAGCGCCTTCAGGTTTCGGTTGACGATATTGACGTCTTCACCATCGACGCGAATCGTCTGACCAGCGTCAGGGTCCCATTCGCTGATTTCGGACGTCGTCTGACCAATAATCGGTTTCGGTTTGTCTTTTTTCGCGACGTCATCTTTTGAAGACGGAGGAACGCAACCGATGCTGCTAAAAACAGCCAGTGCCAACGCAAGGCAAAGAAAACGGCAGATCTGATTCGACTTCATGGTTCTGGTCCGGAGAGTTCGTTGAGTTTCGTCAATCGAATCCAAGTATAAGCGATCCCGGACAGCCATTCTATCGATGGCCAATTTCACGGCGACTATTTACCGTCGAGCCCTGCCTGAACGCTGCGAATGTCAGAAACCTCGGTCCACTGGTCTGACAGTCGATACTTCACCTTTTTGGCCAATAGTGTTTCTGGCTGAGACTTCGAAGTCCGACGCCAGGACAATCGTGCATTCGCCGGCGGGTTGCCTTCGATGATCAAAATGTCGGTGTCGTCCGAATATGTCATCCGGTCGGCGACCGCTTCGAAAAGCTCGCTCTGGATACTGGTGTTCCCTTCGGCCTGCATCTCCTGACGCGGTTCGGAATTTCGCGGCGTCCACTGTGCGAATTTCAGAGCATCGCTTTTCAACACCGCTGCACCGAGCGGCAATTGATCAGGCCGGTCTGGATCAAGCGTCTGGTCGAAGCGGTCAACGTTCGCCCAGGCGCTTCGGGTATTGCGATCAATCCTCATCGTGTTTTGCTCAGTATTGGCCGTAAGCTGGCCATCAAATCGAGCGTGCACACAGGTTAGCTTGGGTTTCGAAGTCGTACCGCCTGTTGCCGCATCGCGTGAGAATCCGGACAAGCGACTGTTGCCATTGGAGAACTGATAGGCGAGAGCCTGCCCTGGTCCGCTGGCGACAACGTCACCTGAGATCGCATCCACGGTCGCCATCGGCACGAAAAGCTTCTGGAGCTCGACAACATTTCCGGACGCATCCATGGTCGCGTTTTGAAATCCGATTACTCTGCGACTGGCGGCGTCATCGCGTCCTGCCTGCCCCGATTTTTCATAACCTGCCAGCTTGAATGCACGACTGGCTTGATCCACCTGATTCACAAAAACCATCCGTTGAATCTCTGGTTTAGCCCGTTTGGCGGAAACGCCGTTGACGGGATCGAGATTCTCGAACCGAATCGACTCCGTAAGCTCGATCGTGAGAGCCTCGCTATTGGATTTAAGTTTCGAGCTTTGCCCATCCGCGTTTGGCGGACGATTTGCGAAAAGCTCCACGTCGTTTTCAAAGTAGATTCTTGAGCCGTCAAAAACCATTCCTCCTGTCCACGAAATGTTGGCCGATTCAAGTTTCGGAAGCTCTCGCGAAGCCACCGTTGCAGACTGTTTCGTGCCGTCGATGTTCAGGTCTCCCTTTCCCTGAATCCAGATCGTGTTCGCCGTTTGGTCGAGTTGAAGATTGCTTCCGCGGAGATCGAGACCATTGGTTCGGAACGTTGCAGGTCGACTGTCGTCCCCAGTAATCGTGACTCGATAAAGATCATTGGCCTGAGGAACGAGCCGCATCGATTGGCCCGCAATAGCAAAGGGCAATTTGTCGGTCGCGGTGCTTTCCAGAGCCAGCGATCCATCCACGACGAGGTCTCGGATTCGAAGTTGGTTCATTCCGCCGGCCACGTTGGCAACGACTTTGTCGCCGGAAAATTTCATCGTCGGAGATTGTGACGGAAGTGCGCGAAACCCATCGGCTTGCTGCGGTGCAGCTCGAAATGTGCCTCGATAGGAAACCTTATGGTTGATCGTGCCAAGTTGACGGAACGACGGTTTCTCCCAGTTTGCGGTCAGCTCATTCGCCGACCCGTCGAGCTTCTCTGAAACGATGCGAACGTTGCCGCGGGTCTCCAGCTTCGAAGGGAAGTACTTCCATTTTTGATTTTCCTTCACGGATTCCGGATCAGGCAACTGCCAAACGGTGAAGCTCAAATGATCTGCGGCGATGCTGTTTCGTTGGTCGAACTTGACCGACGCGTTTTCATCGATTTCTATCAGGACTCGTTCGGCATCCGAATTGCGAGTCGTAAGCGAACGCTCCCACTTCACTTCGAAATTCTTGTCGTCTTCGGAAAGGCCTTTGAGAATCCCTGGACCATCTGCTGACAGCGCGCCGAGTTTTCCGTTTTCGGCAAGTTGATACTCCAGTCGGGAGCCTTGGAATGCAAATTTTGGGCTGCGAATCGTAACCGGTTGCGAACCGAATGCTTTCACGAGCGATTGTTGGACATCAAAGTTCAGTTCTTCTCCAACGACCAGCGTTTGCTGCGAGTTCGAAACAATGGTTGCCGGTTTTTCCGGGGTGCCGATGGCGATCAGGTTCTTGACCGATGTCGTTTGCGAAATGTCGTCCCGTGAAAGCTCGATTTGCAAAGAATCGCAGCGAAGATTGTCGCGATGTTCATCCAGTTGAGTCACAACGACGTTGTCGCGAAACCAGGCTTTCTTTTCAGCCATGCGAAACACGAACGGTCCGTCGCAAGAAAGCCGCAGTGGCGTTTCCTGGTTTGAAAGCGAGAGCACGCGGTCTTTGTCGTCGACCAGCGAAGCAGCAGACGGTTTGTCGGACGCTGGATTCTCGTTGGCCAGTTTGAAGGCGTTCGCATCGACGGGCTGCAGAACCAGTTCGCTGACGAATGCCAGTTCCATCTGCTCGACGCCATCGATGTTGGAAAAGGACTTCGTCGGCGAATCCGCTTTGGTGGCATGCGCCAGTTGAATCGACAGGTTGCGGCCGCTTCCATGGTGAGGCCCGAAAGCGAAGTGGACTTCGCTGAGTGTGAAAATTTGGCTGCGGTTGATCTGGATGTTCCGCGTCACGATCCGCATTTCGTCTTCATCTGTTCCCGGGTTCGCGGGGCGGAAGAGAGTGACCTGTCCGTCCAGTTGAGCCGATTCCAGCTCGATGTCATCCTTCTTTGAACGAGCCGTCAGCGGCTTGGAGAACTTCAGGCGAGCGCCTTCCAGTGAACGTAAAACGATCGGGGCGGGTTTGGGCTGCGTCGTGTCATTTTCGGCTTCGCGGATGCTGTTCACCGGGTCATTGATCACGATCGTAAACGGCATCAACTGATACGTGCCCTCGTCGTCGACCGGTTCCCAGTACTCAAAATAGACCGTGCCCTGCGGCGTCAGTAACGTCTTGCAGGAACCCAGTTCCCAAGCGTCAGTCGGCACGATCGACGGCAAATGGGTCTTGTCCAAAATTTCGGTAGTGTCCGGATAGTCGCCTGCGATCTGGCTTCTGCGGACGACGGTCGGCGGCCCTTCGAGAATCGGAACTGCCACTTTCGCATAGGCTGTGTAGGCAACAATCATTGCTGAAAGTGCAAACAGGTACCTGGCAACTGGGTTCATTCGATTGGGCAACGGTCGACTTCCTTTTCAACGTTTGCCTGGTGCATTCGCCAGGTCAACTGCCGGAGTAAGATTGCAGCAACTCTTGCCAACGGTTTTGGCCTTTGAGAATTGCTTCCACAAGTTCACGGATCGCTCCCTGTCCGCCGGCGGATTTGGTGACCATGTGAGCCACTTTTTTGACTTCAGGAGCACCGTCGGAAACGGACGCTGACAGGCCGACATTTTCCAGCAGCGCCATGTCGGTCAGGTCATCGCCGATGTAGCAAACCTGTTCCAGTGACAACGACATTTCGTCCATGATCCCTTTCGCGATGTCCAGCTTGTTCTCGGCTCCCTGACGAACCAGATCGACACCCAGTTCATCCATCCTCAGCTTCACGATGTGAGAGCTTCGAGCGGTGATGATGCCAAAGCGATAACCGGTTCGTTGCCAGAGCTTGATGCCCATTCCGTCCCGGACATGGAACGTTTTGGTTTCCACGCCCTGATTGTCATAGGTGATGCCGCCGGAAGTCATCACTCCGTCGACGTCCGAGAGGATCAGCTGGATCCCTTGCATCCTTTGTTCAAGCTTCATTTACGGTGTCCGAGGCGAGAGGTTCACAAGCGGACAGATTTTAGCGTGGCGTTGCGTTGATCCGTACGCCAAAGTGACGCAAACTGAATGCTAGCGAGCCGCGAAAAACGTTTATCGCTTTGCCGAACGATTCGGAGAGGGGAGGTCGATCACCTGAACGGTGACTTCGTCGATCATCGCCTGGCCAATTCCAGTCAGTTCGAAGTTGACCTGAAACTGCATGTCGCTCGAAGCGTTTCGATAGAGAGCAAACTCCTGCCAGCCCTCGGTTGCCGGAATTGTCTCCGAAAGCGACTGGCCGCCGATCGAATCCACGATACGAAGTCCGGCTTCGCTGCCTGCAATCACCTGCGGCACGTTGACCCATCCGTGGATGCGAACCAGTTGGCGAGCCTTGACGCGGATCGGCGGGCTGCTGACCCACAGCGGAACCGTTTCGACCAGTTTGATGTTGCCGCTGGTTGAAAGCTTTAAGCCTGATCGTCCGGCTTTGGCGGCTTCGGGAGCCAGCTCGACATGCGTCCGAAGGCGTTGGTCTTCGATTCGTTGATTCGACCAACCGCTGCGTTTCATCAAGCCGAGATCTTCAAAGTCTCCTCCAGCCAGATGGTTGATGCTGCTTTCTGATTTCGGTGTTTGGCTGGCTAACACCCAGTGCAACGGAACCAGCGCTGCGTGCATCGTCAACGGCGAAGACGTTTTGGACTGAAACGTGCCCAAAGCATTGGCCTGTAGTTCACGACGGAAGGACGCCAGTCGCACATCGGCAGTTGTGAGGAACGATTCAGCCTGAGTCAGGCTTTTCTGTTGGCTCATTTGTCTCGCACTTTTGAGCGCCGTCACGGCGTCGTTGAGAGCTCTGCTGCTTCCGGCGGAATCCTTGGACAGCCTTTCCATTTGCCCGCTTAGCAGTTGTTCGATCGCCAGCCACTGTTGAGTGATCGACAAGTGCATTTCGAACATCGATTGAGTTCCGTTGCCGCCAAAACTGTCGTTGAGTCGATTGATCAGATTCGAATCCTGCGTCATGACCAACGTCATCATGAAAGGCGCCTTTTCGATGCGGATCCTGGTTCCTTCCGGAGTCCGCTCGGTCGAAACCGGAGCCAGTTCAGAATCCGTCAAATGGTAGACTCGATGAGTGTGGATTGTGTCTGTGTCGACAATCGAAACGGGCAGGGCAGGGCAGTCTCCGGCCCAAAACTGCTCATGATGGGTCGGTCGCTGAACCAGCAGCAATCGTGCTCGATCGGTCGCCAGAGCAGTCACTTCGACGTCACGATTGTTCGATACCGGGAGCTTACCCAGCACGACTCCGCCGCTAACCCACGGTTCAATTTGATCCAGCCAGCGATTTACGTATTCGATCGTTAGTGAGCGCAATTTGGATTCCGGATCGTCAGCATCCAATCGGTTTCGCGAACGGAATCGAAGACAACGCGCCCCCGAAACGATGGCCTCGGTCGCGATCGACTTGAGCTGCTGATACTCGATCGGAGTCGGTGGAGCCTGGCCGAAAATGGCTTCTGTCTGAGTCAAAACCGCAAGGCTCATCTCGGTTTGCACATCGGCGCAAATCGGTTTGCTCGACCCGATGGCTTTGGATCGCGTCGCCAGCCAGTCGCTGTATTGGCTAAGCAGATGACTGCTGCCGATGGTTTGCAAGCCGATCGAATGAATGTCGACCTGTTGAGCAATCTGTGACCAATGTGAAACGGAATGGCCAAAAATGGGACGTCCCTCTCGTGAGTCCGTTTCTCGAATCTCGCGGATCCGCTGGCGAATCCTCGACGTGTGTTTCGCACCAAGCTCACGTCCAACCGACCACGCCAAAACCGGATCGTACTCAAACCCAATCGGTTCGACTCCGACGGATGCTGGTGGTGGGGCGATCAGCCACATGCCCAGTTTCCTGGCTTCCGTCAGCTCAGCAGCGGTCGCGTTGGACTTGAGCTCGATCGTGTTGAAACCGATCGCCTTCAGATACTCAAATGACTCGCCGTTATGCTCAATGATCCTCGGGAAAAATGGCTTGTCGTTGACCAGAATCACCGTGCCGTCGCGAACCACCAGAGACTTTCCAGAGCTTGCCGATACCTGCTGAATTGCCGAACCGTCAGCCATAATCGTATCGATGGAGCTGGCCTGATTCTTTTTCAGCTGTTGCTTTTGAGCGATTTCCGAAGCTTCGACGACTCCTTCCAGTTGCAGGTTTTCGACCTGGACGATCGAAGGCCCCTGACCGGTGTAGATGTTGAGCCAAAGCTGGTCGATATAAGCGTCGCGCAGAGTGACCTCGCGGTGATGCTTGCTCCGCAACAGCCAGAGTTGATTCTGCAGCAACTGGTTCAGGCTGCGTTGTCCAGAGAAAGTCAGCGTCTCGAAACGTCCCTGCTGTTTCGATACCGGACCGTCCAGGACGACCGTCATCGTGCGGCCATCGGGCAATTGATTGTGTGGCAACACGACTCTCGCGTGCAACTGAACACCGCGTCGTTGTGAGCGAATACGAACCGATGGTTGCAGTTCGGGAATCACGAAAGAGGGAGTCACCGTGTGTGCGAGGATCAGCTTTTTCCCTGAGCCCGCAGTTGCCGTGAATTCGATCTGCTCGCAACCGACCTCCGTTTTTGAGTTTACGACCCGGTTCTGTTTCCACGATCCCGAATCGACCATGCAGTCGGACTCATCCGTGAGAGTAAACCAACTCGGTTGACCGCCATCGAAAGTCTCGTCTGTTTGGAAAGCAAGCGACGGGTGCGGTGTCAGCATTGCGGTTGAAAACGCCACTAGCAAAACAATGGTTTGGGAAAGCACGATAAGTTGATTCATTGGTGCTGCGTTCGAAAATGGCACTGCCGGCAGGGATTCGCTGTGACTGTTAGCAAAATGCTGAATTTGCCGCCAGTTCAATTTGTCAGGCTTCAATTTCCTGCGGAAAATCGGCCCCATTTCGAAAGGTGTTTGATAGCATGGAGTCCTGCTCCATGATGCGATTTGTTAACACGTGGTGTTTGGGAGACAAACGCCGTTTCGTTTTCGCAACGGTTGCTTTTTCGCGACACGGGTTTCAATGGCGTGAAACGTCGCAAATAACCGCACGAAACAGAAATCAATTCTGAATTTCGTGCTTTGGCATCGAGCGTGCGTTATCGGCCTTCAACTTCAATCGATAGATCAGGAAACCCATGAACGCCAATCCAATGAAATCAGCAGACACCGACCAGCTTCCAATCGACCTCAACGATCTTGTCTCAGCTGTCGAAAGTCTCCCACCACGTTATCGCGCCGAACTTGAAAAACCGCTCAATCGAGTCGTCGAGTACACTCGCCGTCGACGACGTATCCTGAATCTGATCCAGGAAGCACTCAGTCAACTTCGTATGGACATGAAGTACATGATGTTTGACCTTGAAGCGACTCGCCGCGAACGTGACGAGTACAAGAATTCCAGCGACGGCGGATTCAGCGACAGTTAGTCCAACTGCTTTGCGGACCCCAGAATCTGCGTTGACATATCAAATGCCCGGAATGGTTATACTGATATTGTCGGCAAAACGTTGTTATTCTCCGGGGCATCGAATAAAATCGAAAGTCCCTTCAAGGGCCGCGCTTTTCTGACTTATCTTTGACGGTCTCCCACATCTCTGGATCTTCCAACCACTAAATCGATGGACTTGCCTCCCAATCTAGAAGCCGACAAACTGGCGCAACGAATCCATGACGCCCGGCTAATGGAGACTCGCGAAATTGAAGCCGTGCTTGCCAAAGCAGGCGGTCGTGGCCAAGCCGATATCGAACTGTTCATCAGCCTGCTGCTGCGTGGAGAGCACCTTACGAACTGGCAGTTGACCCGTTTGGTCGAAGGTCAACGCAAGGGATACTTCTATAACGATTGGAAGATCCTGTACCTGATCGGTGTCGGTACGTTTGCTCGCGTGTACCGCGCCTACGATGTCAAGTCTGGCGACATCAAGGCGATCAAAGTGCTTCGTTCCCGTCACAGTTCCAACGACGAGATGCGAGAGCACTTTCTGCGTGAAGGCCGTATGGTCATGAAGTTGCGGCATCCGAACATCGTGCCAATCTACGAAGTCGACGAAGATCGCGGTCGCATTTATATGGTGATGGACTTTGTCGAAGGCCAGAACCTGCGTGACTACGTCAAAGCTCACAGAAAGCTTTCCGTTCCACGAGCTCTCGGGATCACCCGGGACATCGCTGCTGGTCTGGCGTATGCGGCGGGAGAAAAAATCAATCACCGCGATATGAAGCTGTCGAACGTTTTGCTGTCCAGTCGTGGACAGGCAAAGCTGGTTGACTTTGGATTGGCAACCGTTGCCGGTGACTCTGGCGAGTTGACTGGGGGACCTCGCAGTATCGATTACGCGGGTCTGGAACGAACCACTGGCGTCAAACGCGACGACAAACGAAGCGATATCTTCTTTCTCGGATGCATGCTGTATCAGATGCTGACCGGTGTGCCGCCGATGTTGGAAACGCGTGAGCGGATGAAGCGTCTGTCAGCGGACCGATACAAAGAGATTGCTCCGGTAACCGTTCACGAGCCAAACCTGCCGCATCGCGTGGTCCTGTTGTTGACACGTTTGATGGATATCGATCCGTCGAGGCGAATTCAAACGCCACAGTTGGCGCACACGGAAATCGAGCATGTGCTCGAAGCGGTTGAGCGTGGCGATGCTGAAAAGTTTGACGAGAACATGAGCCGGCAACAGGCGGAGGATTTCGCCAAAATGATTTCGGCTCGCGAAGAAGGCAAAGACAAAACCGTCATGGTGATCGATTCGAACCAACAGGTTCAGAACAGCCTTCGTGAGAAGCTTAAGAAAATCGGATATCGCGTTCTCATCACCAGCGACCCGCAACGTGGTTTGGAACGGTTTCGTGACCTCGATCCGGCAGAAGGATCGCCAGCTGACGCAGTCATTTTTGGTTGTGGTGGACTCGGTGGACAGGCAATCATGGCCTTTCAGGAATTTGTTACTTCCGATCGCATGGCTCGCACGCCCGCCATCCTTGTCATCACTGATAAATTGAAGGATCACGTCGAGCCGAAATGGCAGGAAGATCCCCAAAATGCCGTGCTCTCGATGCCGTTGAAATTCAAGTACGTTCAGCGAGCTCTTCGCAAGCTTTTGAACCTCCAAGTTCAGGAATAGCAAAAACGAATTTGTTAGTTTGGCCGCATCTTTGCGCGGGTACAGCTACCTCGACTGTGTAGCTTGGCTTTAGTCGCATTGCTATCCAAAGAACGAAACGTGAAATCGTTTCCAGCTGGCAATTGCGTCGTGTACTTTTTACCGATCTTGCTATGATAGCGAACCAAAGGATGGTCGCTTCGTACGGACTCCGCTGCCCAAAATTGGCAGCAACATTTTGAAGGGAGTCCACATGTTGCAAACAGAAATAATCTTGATCATCGGTTTCGCGATCGTCATCGCATTTTCATGGCTGGGCAATCAGGACGGCCGTCCACCGAACCCGATTTCCTGATCTCCATGCGCGATGAGCTGAACCATTGCCTGCAAGATCACGTCGCTGCGTTCAGGCAGAGCGACCGCACTATCGAACCCGTCAGGGGCTGCTCGGAAAGTTTGCAATTTCTAAATCGCGTCTGGCCCGCGTTCACCGGTTCGCACTCGAATGCAATCGTCCAGCGGCAACACGAAGATCTTTCCATCGCCGATCGTACCGGCTTCCCCTGATTTGGCGCCGGCAACGAGGGCTTCGATGGTCGGTTCGACGAACTCTTCGTTCACCGCGATCTGTAGTTGAATCTTGCGACGGAGGTTCAGTTGGACTTCATTCGCGCCCGGCATGT
This sequence comes from Mariniblastus fucicola, assembly GCF_008087665.1. Lineage (GTDB taxonomy): Bacteria > Planctomycetota > Planctomycetia > Pirellulales > Pirellulaceae > Mariniblastus > Mariniblastus fucicola. The sequence goes on along the minus strand of NZ_CP042912.1, from coordinate 5,578,113 downwards.
CGGACTTTCCCTGCTGACGTCCAAAGCCCTGGCAATCCATGATCGTCAGTCGAGTCACCTCGATTCGATTCAGCCGCCGCTTGATCGTGTCCAGCTTGTGCGGCTGAACGATAGCGATGATCAACTTCACGTTTCTATCCTCGAATCCAGACATAAGCGGTATATGCAAGATATGTCACCAGCAGACCGATTCCGCCGACGCGACCCAGCGTTTGTCCTTTTCGCATCAGCAAAAATGTCGCGAGTGCGAAACCGAACATCGCTGCAAGGTCCTCCATCGCGATTGAAGTCGAATTGATTGGTTTGATCAACGCTGTGAAGCCCACGACGCACAGCAGATTAAAAAGGCAGGAGCCGATTGCGTTTCCGGCCGCCAGCTCTGTCTCATTTTTCGCACAGGCGACGAAGGTGGTCGCCAGCTCAGGCAAGCTGGTGCCGAACGCAATCAGCGTTAGCCCAATGACGGCTTTGGAAACGCCGAATTTCAAAGCCAGAAACTCGCCTCCGGCAACCAATCGATCGGCTCCCAGACCAAGCACGACCAAGCCAGCGACGATGAGCAAAATGTTCAAGCCGTAGCGAGGTTCACCACCTTCGTCTTGCAAGTCCGCCACTTCATCTTCGATTGACGCGATGGGATCGTCCGGGTTTCGGCTGGCGATCCGAATGCAGCTGACAGAATAGATGGTGATTCCCAATGCCAGGATCAGGCCTTCGAAACGGCTGATTTTGTCGTCGATCAAAAGCATGACCACGAACACCAGTGAAACCGCGATCAGCAGTGGTAGTTCCCGTCGAATCACCTGAATGTGAACGACAATCGGAGTCATCACCGCAGCGATGGCAAGCACCAAGCCAATGTTGCAGATATTTGAGCCAATGACGTTGCCGAGCGCAATGTCACCGCTGTCTTTGAGGTTCGCCTGGATGCTGACGATCAGTTCCGGCATACTCGTGCCGAACGCAACGACGGTCAGGCCGACGACCAGTGTCGAAATCCCTGCCGTGATCGCCATACCTGCTGCTCCACGAACCAGCCATTCCGCGCCGTAATACAGCCCGGCCAGTCCCAGAATTACCCAGCCAATATTGAGAGCGATATCCATGCAGCGTCGTTCGTGAATCGAAACGAAACATTGTAACCAAACCCGAAAGTTTCTGCGTTAGGCGCATAAAAAAACCAGCAACCCAACACGGTCCTCTTGGGGAGAGGAGGTGCTCAGGCTGCTGGCCATTTGAGTTCGCGACGTAAATCACACTTGCTGAGTTTTCGACCGCGAAGCCGAACTTGCAGAGGCAATTGGTGTCAAGCGTAATGAAAAGACTGCATCTCAGGACGAAGTGCGGGTATAAATTGTTACGATTGCGGACTCAGAATAACGTCACTCGACAAAGGCAACTCGCGTGCCATCGAGGAACAATACCGCGGGGCGTTGAATCTGCCCGGCCTTCTTCGATCAAGATCTTGGACCAACGCGAATCGCGCCCTGATTCGTGACGGTCTTCTCAAATTGAGAGTTTTCGTAAGGAATTCAAACCAGTCCAGTCCATGAATTGCGGTCGTTAGACAACCGTTGTAGCCAAAGCGTGCCATGGATTTGACCTTTAGGACTCCCAGTCGCCAAGAAACGGGCTATCGGGACTACTTTGACAGCACATTGCGCTTGACGTGAATTGCGCATCCTTCCAAATTAGCATTCGTCCGTGCGCGGACTATTGACCCAACGAACGCGTATATGAATCCAACTCCAGACAATTCCCAGAGCTCGGAAGGCTCAAGCGGAAGCGATCCCGCTATAGAATCCACCGAAAACACAGAGCCCCAACTGGTTCCGCTGACAGCGTTGCCGGACGGCCGAATGTCGTCGTCGGAGTCCGCTGCGATGTCTGAAACGGCCGAAACGGCTTTTCAGCAGGACGAAGATTCGATGGCGCTGATCTCGGAAGAGAGCACACCGTTGGAGATCGTCGCGTGGGGCCTAAAGCGGTTTCTTGACCAAAAGAAGATCATGACAACTTCCTTTGGCATGGAAGGTTGCACTCTGATCGATATGTGCTCCAAAGCGATCGAACAGAACGATTTGCCAAAGTTGCAAGTCGCGTGGATCGACACCGGGTTCTTCTTTCCAGAAACGTACCAGCTTCGTGAGAAACTCGAGGCGAAGTATTCCAACATCGAGATCGTTCGCTGGTCCACGGACGTTTCTGTCGAACAGCAAAAAGAGACCTACGGCAACGAGCTATGGAAGAACAATCCAAACCTCTGCTGCCACATCCGGAAAGTCGTTCCGATGAAAGAGAACATCGGCGGCTTTGACGTCTGGATGACTGGACTGCGACGAAGCCAAACCGAGGCTCGTGCGAAAACGCCGGTCCTCGGATGGGACTGGCGCTATCAGCTGCTCAAGTTCTGCCCGCTGGCAACCTGGACACGTGCTCAGGTTTGGCAATACGTTCAGCAAAACGAAGTCCCGTTCAACCGACTACATCTTCAAAACTACCCCACCGTTAGTTGCTTTCATTGCACGCGACCAGTTCCCGGATCGACTCCGGATTCTGATGCCAGAGATGGTCGCTGGGAAGGCAAAGACAAAGACGAATGCGGACTGCATTTCTCCATTTAAGGATTCAGGTTACCGACCATGGCCAAGGACAAGAACGCGCCGTCGAAAGTTGAAAAAGCAAAAGTTGCCGGCAAACTTCTACGCGGAACAATTGACGAAGTGCTTAGGGACGAAAGTCAGGACAGCTTTGAGCACGACGACTTGCAACTATTGAAGTTTCACGGAACTTATCAGCAGGACGATCGTGATTTGCGCGCCGAACGACGCAAAGAAGGTCTGGGCAAAGCCTACAGTTTCATGATCCGCGTCGCTTTGCCCGGTGGCGTCGTTTCCAACTCACAGTATCTCGACCTGGATCGAATGGCTGACGAATTTGCCAACGGTTCAATTCGAATCACGACTCGCCAGGCCGTACAGTTTCACGGTGTCGTCAAGGATGAACTGCGGGAGACGATGCGTCAAATCAATGCGTCGATGATGACGACGCTGGCAGCCTGTGGTGATGTTTGCCGAAACGTGATGGCCAGTGCGGCTCCGTTTACCGACGAAGTTTATACGCAGATTCGCAAGACTACCGAAGAGATCGCAGTCGACTTGCGCCCCGCCACCAAAGCCTACTACGAGTTGTGGATCGACGGCCAAAAGCAGGACATTCCGAAAGAGACGGAACCGTTCTACGGCGAAACCTACTTGCCCCGAAAATATAAAGTCGGTGTTACGCTCGCTGGTGAAAACCAGATCGACGTGTACTCCTACGACGCGGGGTTGGTCGGATTCACCGAAGACGGAAAGCTGACTGGCTACAACGTGGTTGCCGGTGGTGGGCTGGGGATGAGCCACGGACGCCCCAACACGTTCGCCCGCATCGCCGACGAGATCGGTTTTGTGGCAGTCGAAAACGGAGTCGAAGCGATTCGCATCGTGTGCGCGATCTATCGCGATTTCGGAAATCGAAACGATCGCAAACAGGCTCGATTGAAGTATCTGGTCAACGAAAAAGGTGTCGACTGGTTCCGTGAGGAATTTGCCAAACGAGCAAGTTTTGACATCCAACCGCCCAAGGTCATGCCGACAATCGGTATCGAAGACTGGTTGGGTCCGCACAAACAGAATGATGACCTTTGGTTCTATGGCGTGTTTGTTGAAAACGGACGAATCATCGACAACGATCGAACACGCTGCCGCAGTGCGTTTCGGAAAATTGCCAAAGAGATCGGTTGCGACGCAGTGTTCACTGCTCAGCAAAGCATCATCTTTAGCAACTTGAAAGAGTCGCAGGTCGCGGAACTCGAAGCCATCCTCAAAGAGTTCGATGTCCCCACCGTCGATACGCTTTCCAACGCAAAACGCTATTCGATGGCTTGCCCCGCGATGCCGACCTGTGGTTTGGCGGTTGCGGAATCAGAACGCGTATCTCACGACGTCGTCGGAGCAATCGAAACAAAGCTTGCCGAACTCGGCTTGGCAGACGTTCCGCTGACGATCCGCATGACTGGATGCCCCAACGGTTGCGCTCGGCCCTACACGGCTGACATTGCTTTCGTTGGCCGCCGTCCCGGTGTCTATCACCTGTTCGTTGGTGGTCGCTTGACAGGCGATCGCATGGCCGATCTGTTCGCCGGCGATGTCAAAATCGAAGACGCCATCGAGGTGCTGACGCCGCTGTTGAGCAAGTTCGCTGCGGACAGGAAAGAGAACGAAGGGTTGGGCGATTTCTATCAACGGATTCTCGAGCGTGACACTCCGCGAAAGCTTGTTACCGGTAAAGAAGAGCAGACGTTGGACGCCGTAGCTCCGCTGGTTCAGATCGGATAACGCATGGCAAAGTTTGACGATGTAACTTTGGTTCTTGGAGCACACGGATCTGAAGCCGCTACGGATTCCAACGCGCCGGTTGAGGATTTGGCGACACAAATTCGTTCTGCGGACGTGTTCGCGAACGTCGTTCCTGCGTTTTTGCTTGGTCAGCCAAATATGACCAACGTGCTTGAGAAAGTAACGACTCCGAAGGTCGTTGTTGTGCCGCTGATGACCAGTTCGGGCTATTACCTGAATTTGGTCATTCCCAAAAAGCTGGCCGAAAATGCCGACGCTGGAAACATCGATTGGTTGATCAGTTCCGTGGCTGGTATGCACGAACGGGTCGCACAGTTGATGGTCGAGCGAGTCAACTTGCGTTTGAGTCAGAACGAGATCGCAGAGTCCGACACGACGATCGTGCTGGTTGGGCATGGCACGCGGCGAAATCGAAACAGTGCCAGGTCAACGTTTGCACTCTTTGAAAAAATCAAGCTGGCCTTTCCTGCTGCCCGCAACCGCGTTGCGTTTCTCGATCAGGATCCCGAAGCCAATCTGGTCGCAGCATCGATCGTCGAAGGCCACACTGTCGTGGTCCCGTTCCTGATCAGCCGCGGGCCACACACAACGGTCGATGTTCCCGTGGCGTTTGGTTTGCCCTCCGGGCCGGGCGTTCAGTTTCCAATCATTCAAAAGACCGAGTCGCGTGGCGGTGTTCGAGTCACAGTTTGCGAGCAACCGATGGCCTACTATCCGGAAATGACAGACATCTGCATCGAAATTGCGACCGAAGCTGTCGATTCAAACAGTCGCCTGACGCTTCCAGAACTGGAGATCGTATGATTGCCAGACAGGGAGTGGTTCATTTGGTTGGTGCTGGTCCTGGTGACCCCGAACTGATGACGATGAAGGGGGCTCGGCTACTGTCGGAGGCCGATGTGGTGATCCATGATCGGCTGATTCCGATGGAAGTGTTGGACTGGTGCCGCGAAGGCGCGGAGAAGATCGATGTTGGGAAGTATCCTGAGCATCATCGGGTTTCGCAGGAACAGATCAACGAGCTTCTTGTTCACCACGCGACCAGAGGTAGCATGGTGGTTCGGCTCAAGGGAGGCGACCCGTTTGTGTTCGGGCGCGGCTATGAAGAGCTGCAAGTTTGCCGTGAGCATGGAATTGCGTGCTTTATTGTGCCGGGTGTGAGCAGTTCGATATCTGCGGCCGCCAGCGCCGGAATTCCGGTGACGTCGAGAGGAGTCGCCCGCTCGTTCGCCGTTGTGACCGGTCAGACGGACCCTGCACTTGGTCGCTATTCGTTCGACTTCGATGCGTTGGCTCGAATGGATACGATCGTTCTGTTAATGGCTCGGAAGAATCTCGCTGAGATCACCGCCGGCCTGATCGCCGCCGGACTTGGCTCCGACACGCCGGCGGCCAGTATCGAAAACGCGACATGCGAAAACCAACGAGTCGCTTATGGGTCGGTTTCGACAATTTCCGACGTTGTCAAAGAGGTCGGAATCGACAGCCCTGTCGTTACGATCATCGGTCAAGTCGCGGGAATGTTGAATCAGGATCTGATTGAGATCCCGGAAGTTCGCGCCGTGCTGGGGTGATCGCGATGCGACTTTTTTGAGTCCCCGTTGATCGTTATTTGTTCGACGTCAGGATTCCTTCGATAACGGCTTCGAATCCTGATTTCAGTGCAGTGTAGGCTTCACCTGTCGCGGGTCCAGAAAAGCCCTGATGAACGGCGACAATCTTTCCATCCTTGTTTGCGAAAACGGTAGTCGGGTAAGACCGCACTTCGTCGATAATGGTCATCGCTTCTGAGGCTTTGTCTTTCGATGACGAACCGCCGCCGATCAGCACGGGGTGGTCGAGCCCGTGGCGTTTGAGGTACTTGCGAACCTGAACCGCATCGCGATTGGCATCGCCAGTCAGTTCAAACGCGATTCCGACAACCGAGATCTTGTTGCCGTATTTTGCTTTTAGCTCAGCCAGATACTTTCCGGCATCGTGACAGTTCGGACACCAGCTGCCAAAAATGTGGATGATGCGAACGGGGGCAGCAAAGCGATCGTCGTCGAGTCTCGTTTCATTCTGGTTGAGATCGGGAAATGAAAGAGTGTTGATGTTGGCAGCGGTAGCAGTCGTCAGCTGAAAACTGTCCGGGAGTTGCGCGTCTTTATCGCGCGTTGCCGTCCACGTTTCGTGCCAGGTATTTGAAGACCAGAAGTCACCCGTGAGTGAGCCATCGTCATTCTGTTTTGCTTTGAACAGAAAAGCGTGGGCGCCGTCGAAACAGCTTAGTTCCATCGAGTCCTCGACAACCGATCCGGCCAGAAAGCGATAGTCACCGGTCGTTGTCAGAAACGTTCCGCTGAGCACGTTTGTCTTGGCGTCCGATTTGAAAATGCCGACCGCTGGTGAATCGCTGCTGGAGAACTTGACTTTCCACCGGCCGTCAAACGAAAGTGGGGCCGCCGTCTGATCTGGTTTCTGCTCTTTTACCAAAGAAGCGTTGAGGCTCATCTCGACCCACTGGTTTGCCTTTCGGCGTTTCTTCCAGGTCCCGGTCAGCGACGTGTCGGAAACATCAGTCTTGGGGACCTGAACCAGCGATAACTGCGAATCGTAGTGATCGATCGACAGAACGAGATTGCCGTTGTCAGCGAGCTTCACACTTGGGACTTCGATCTGTTCACTGCCGTTGACCAACCAGGCAGACCAATGCTCTTCACTGGATCTTTCCAGCTTCAGACCGAATCGGATTGGGCCGCCTGGAGAATCAAGCTGAGCGTCCCAAAGGCCCTCCTGGGCGTTGATCGTTGTTGCGGCGCTCAGCAGCGCTGCAAACAGAAAGGCAAACAGTCGTAGGCGAAGCATGGGCACACCCTGGTTAATTTATACGCCGTCCGATGCAACGAAATCGGCTGGCTTGTCTTGTCGAGCGTCGCCCATGAAACGAAAACTGGACGGCATCCAATCGAATGCCGTCCAGTTTAGACGAAATGCTGTGGTCTCGCTTGAGTGACCGACTTGCCGACCAGATGAAGGATCAGCCAAGTCGTTACGAGTCAATCGCCTAGCGAGTTGTCGTGCGGGGGCGAGCCTGTTGCGCGACGACCGTTCGTTTTGAGGTGGCCCGATCAACTGCTGGTCGGCTGTTGACGATCCGCGTCGTCGTTTGCTGAACAGGCTGTGCACTTGCAGAACACCCGCAAGAGGAAGACGCTGGTGCAGCCATCACACTACCGCCGACAATCGGCCCGGAGACGACGGTTCCGCAGCCTCCGTCGCAAACATTGCTTCCGCAGCCACATGGAGTCGACGACGCATCGCCACTACATAGACGTTGGCCATAGAGTCCGCGAAACAGGTTGCCGGGCTGCCAGCAGAAAGGACGGCACTTGGTTGCGCCACCAACAAACTGGTCTCCGCAGCATGGATCGGCAGCATCAGGTGGCGTGCTGATCCATTCGCCGACATAAGCTTCACCACAACCGGATCCGCAAACCATTTTTCGACGCGCATTTCGGATGGCGTCGAGAGGTCCGTTGGCAATGTATTGAGTCGTCGATCCGCAGCCACTGCAGTCATTACAACCAAGGTCAGTGCAACCCGGACCGATGGGGCCCATTGGTGCACAACAACCGCTAAAAGAAATTGCTACCAGAAAAAAAGCTGATGCAAGACCAAGACAAAGCTTGCTCATTTCGTCCCCCCGACCTGTTTCCAGACCAATCATTTAAGCATTTGAGATTATTGTCACGCTTCATCTATCGTCCTCAAACTCAGCAGCAATCAGTAAAACCACTACAATTGGTAAAGATTCACATTGAGTACATTCACACACAAACGATAAACGGCCATGCATTTCACGGACTTCGCAAGGATTTCTCTTTGCCTCTTGATCGCGTCGGTTTTCCTTGCGAGCACCGGGTGCTATCAGGATCCGATTCGCGCAAAACTCATTGGAACCTGGAAGATTGAGCACGGTGAAAAACTGACCAAACGCGTCAATCAAATCGATGGCGACGTCGAAGAAATCGAGGATTTGGGCGAAAGGATGAAGCTTTCGTTTTACGCCAGCGGAGCCCTGCAAACGAAAACCCGCATGGGCGAAGTAAATCGCGAGAAGAATGGTTTGTGGAAAGTGATCGAATTTGACGAAGAAGAAGCAGTGATGAAGATCAGTTGCGAGTTGATGGGGCAGCAAACCGAACACGAAGTTCGCTTCATCGAGAAAGACCTGATTCGTCTGGTGCCACCCAACATGGCCGGCACGAAATCGAAGCTGAGCTTTCGTCGGGAGTAATTCAACTTCCATCCGCGAACAAAAATTCAAACATGGCAAAGGATTTCCATGTCGATATCGAAGACGATTTTTCAACTTGGCGTAACAATTGCTCTGGCAGCATCTGTCCTAACTACCGGCTGTGCCAGGCCTGCACCTGAAGCCGCTTCATCGCCCGAGGAGTCACGTTCGACTCCGGTCGCGATGGCCGGGCACGTGAAGGAAGAAGCTGCTACACGGCATGAACTGATCGGAGTTTGGTGGGGAACCGGTGTCCTCGACCAGACTTCCGTAGCTCAGGCTGTCGAAGGACTTTCCCCCGAGACCCAGCGGCAGGTTTCTGCTGCGGCTGAATCTTTTCTGGCGACCGAGATGGCGATCGAGTTCAAAGTCGACGGCCAAATGGAAACTGCGGTCGAAGTCATCAGCCAGACCGGCCAACGCGAATCCGGCATGGGAATCGCAGCCTGGGAAGCCACGCCAACAGTTACTCCGGGCGAGTACCGCGTCAGTGCGGTCGAGGTTCAGGCAGACGGCTCAAGCGTGACGGATCACAAAACGTATCGCGTTTCAACGAACGGTCAGCAGCTGACACTGTTGGTCGATCTTCCCGGCCTGCTGGGGCAGTGCAATCCGAGAATCGTATTGCAGCGACAGGAAGAATCTCCAAGCGTGGCTTCGGGGCAGGGCGATTTGCTCCGGTAGATGTTGCCCAAGGCTTCGCTGGACGCCAAGCACTGTTTGACAAGTTGATTTTCATGTCGTCAACGCGACCAAACATGAGCGGCACGGCCCTGGCCGCCGTTAAAAGCGCAACGGACCGGCAGCTAGCGCCTTGCCGCTAACATTTACCAAACAGTGCCCTGTTCGCATTTGCCTTCGACGGGCGAGCGAAACAAGCAAGGATCTCGTCAGGAATTGCAAAGCCACATCGGGCTCTCGGAAGTCCTGACGACATCCTCAGCGGAAATCGGGCGTTGGACGGCGTTAATAGGGAACGTCGTCCACACGTGCCGACTGGTTTAGGTCTCAAGTTCGCCGCGAGCCATGACCACTTGGCCGGTGCGAACGGTTTCGATGATTTCGAACTGAGAAAGCATCTCGATCGCCGAATCGATGATGGCTGACTCGCCAATGATCATGGCGATAATCGAAGTGTGAGTCAGATCGATCGTCTTGCCGTCGAAATGTTCGATGATGTTGATCGCGTCGGTGCGCTCTTCTTTCGGCACCAAAAACTTCGCCATCACCATCTCCTTGGAGACCGAATCGTCCGAAGTGTGCTCGAAGCAATGGATGACATCAATCAGCTTGTTGACTTGCTTGATGATCTGTTCCAAACCTTCCGGAGCACCGGTCATGCCGATCGTCATTCTGGCAAAATTGCTGTCGCGGCTTTCAGCAACGACCAGTGAGTCAATGTTAAAACCTCGCCGGGCAAACACCTGGCAAATCCGCATCAGAACGCCGGGTTCATTCTTCGTTCTGATTGAGAGAGTGTGACGGTCAGGTCGTGAGAAAGTTGAAACTTGCGATTCCGCAGTGTCGATCGTTTGTGGCATTGTTCTGGCAAATGATTGGGTGTTTGACTTGTTAAATCTGATGGCTCGAGTCGAAGGACCACCAAGTCCCTCAACCGGCCAAGAACGCATTTCTTCCTGTCTGAAACAGCATTCAGCGGACAGACGTTTGTCCTACGTTGATCCAACTGGCTTGGCCAACTTCGTCGTAGGTGGCTCGACCAGCATGTCTTCCAGAGCCGAGCCCGCAGGAATCATCGGGAACACGTTCTCATTCTTGACGCACTCGGCATGGATCAGAATTGGACCATCGTTGTACTCGAAAGCTTCTTCGATCTTTCGTTTCACATCAGCCGGTCGCTTGATGTTGACGCTCGGAATACCGTACGCTGCCGCCATCTTGCAGAAGTCAGGATTGCCATCGAGATCAACTCCCGATTCGCGATTGTCAAAGAACAGCTCCTGCCACTGGCGAACCATTCCAAGATAATGATTGTTCAGAACGACAATCTTGATCGGCAGCTTGTGAATCTGAGCCGTCGCCAGTTCGAACATCGTCATCTGGAAACCACCGTCACCACAGATCGCAATGACCGTCTTGTCCGGGTTGCCAAACTGGGCTCCGATCGCGGCTGGAAAACCAAAACCCATTGTGCCTGCGCCGCCGGAAGACAGCCACGAATATGGTTCGTTGGTGCGGAAGAACTGAGCCGCCCACATTTGATGTTGGCCAACGTCGGTCGCGACGATTGCATCGCCCTTGGTGTACTCGAACATCTCCTGAATCACTTGCTGCATCCGCAAGCCACCCTGCTTTTTGTAGGAAAGAGGGTACTTGGTTTTGTAGCCATCGAGCTTCTTCAACCATGACTCGGTCGACAGCGGTTTGATCTTCTTGTTCAACTGTTGCAGAACGGTTTTCGCATCGCCGACGATTTGAACATCCGGGCGAATCATCTTGTTCATCTCTGCCGGATCAATGTCGATGTGAACGATCTTCGCGTCCGCACAAAACTTCTCCGGGTTGCCGATGATACGGTCGTCAAAACGGGAACCGATATTTAACAACATGTCGCATTCAATCATCGCCTTGTTGGCGTATGCCGTTCCGTGCATTCCCAGCATCCCAAGCGAAAGCTCATGCGTTTCCGGAAAGACACCTTTCCCCAGCAACGTCGAAGTCACCGGTGCCCCCAGCGTCGTCGCCAGTTCCATCAGCTCCTTGTCCGCACGCGAGATCATGCAGCCTTGGCCTGCAAGAATCACCGGACGTTCCGCGCTCTTGATCAATTGAACGGCTTCTTCGAGAGACGTCGAGTCGATCTTGAAACAGCTGTCCGGGTTGTATCCTGGCAGTTCGATTTCCGGATCCATCTCGGCAGTAAAGTCGCCCGACGAAACGTTCTTGGGAACATCGATCAGAACCGGACCCGGTCGCCCCGTGGTCGCGATGTGATAGGCCTCTTTTGCCACGCGAACCAGATCGTTCGAATCCTTGACCAGATAGTTGTGCTTAACAACCGGGATCGTGATTCCAAAAATGTCGGCTTCCTGGAAAGCATCCTTACCCAGCATCCAGGTCACCTGTTGGCCGCAGATCACCAGCATCGGAACCGAATCCATCATCGCCGTCATCAAGCCGGTGACAGTATTTCCGGCTCCAGGGCCCGAAGTCACCAAAACGGCAGCGGGCTTACCAGTGGCTCGCGCGTAACCGTCGGCCATATGGGTTGCACCCTGCTCATGTCGCACAAGAACGAACTTGAGGTTGGTGTTCACGGTCTCAAGAGCATCAAAAATCGGAATCGCGGCTCCGCCGGAGTATCCAAAGATGTACTCGATTCCCAGATCATCGAGAGTCTTGATTAAAGCCTGGGCACCGTCCAATTGATCGCTCATGGTCTTGCTTGATAGTTGAAGTTTGGTGAAAAAGTTGAAAGATGGGGTGTTTGGCGGTGGCTGGTTGGCTGAAAATTGATGTTTTTGAGCGAACTTGGCCTTTTGCCTGTCGTTAAGTTTCTGAATTCTGCACTGTTTTCGTCAAAAGTCCATGTCAATCTTGTGAGTGCATGCATAAATCGACACATTTTGGCGAACTAAGTTCACAGGCAACCGTTGGGTTCATCAAATCCCCTTTGGAGCTGCAAAACGGCCGTTTAAAGGCTCTTCGAAACGGCAAACATCTGTTAAAAAGCCGCCATGGCCAAAAACACCGTTCACGTATTCGATTTCCTTGAACAGGACTCCGCCTCCCCGACCGGTGGCGTTTGTGTGCTATTTGGTTCGGAGCGTTTTCTCAAACAGCTCGCGATCAAGGCAATTTCCGCCGACGGGAATGAGTATTCTGTCACACGAATCGACGGGCCAACAGCTCAGTTTGCCGAAGTCATGGACGAGCTTGCGACGCAGAGCCTTTTCGGAGGCGGAGCGCCCAAAATCGTGCTGGTCGACGACGCCGACAGCTTCGTAAAACAGCATCGCGATCGCCTCGAAAGTGCAGTCGAAAGCGGCGGTTCAAACCTGTTGGTGCTGGTCGTCGATTCCTGGGCCGCCAACACGCGTCTATATAAGTTGGTCGACAAGAAAGGCTTTCAGATCCGCTGCGACGCTCCATTGTCGGGTCGCTCGAAGAATCCTGATACCAAACGAATTGCCTCGTGGCTGGTCCAGCGGGCTGAAAATACCCACGATTTCAAGCTGCCCAACACCGGCGCAGCGTTGTTGATCGACCTCGCTGATTGCGAGTTTGGCCGGATGGATCAGGAGCTTCAGAAGCTTGCTCTTTACGCTGACAAAAACAAGAAAGTCACCGCCGATCAGGTCGCCGAAGTGGTGGGCGGCTGGCGGACGCGAACGATGTGGGACGCGATCGGCGCGGCTTGCGATGGCGATGCTGGCGAAGCCGTGCGGCTTTTGGACCAGCTTTTGAAGACCGGAGAGCATCCGCTGGCGTTGTTCGGGCAGCTGTCCTGGTCGCTGCGACGCTATTCGACGGCTACGGAAATTGTGCTTCGTCAGGTTCGGCAAGGGAAGCGCCCTGATCTTTCGAGTGCCATCAGCGCGGCTGGCTTCAAGCCTTGGGGGGGCGAAGCAGATTTGGCGCAGGACCGACTGAAACAGTTGGGGCGGGGTAGGGCAGCCCAGATTTTGGATTGGCTGAACGAAACCGATGCAGCGTTAAAGCGGACGCATACTTCCGAAAGTCGAGGCCGATTGGCTCTGGAAAAACTGTTGATAAAGATGAGCCGCGAGTTGTCGCCGGTCGGGTAAAGACTCGGATTGAGCCGGTTATGCGGATGAAAATGTCCTGTGGCGACTTCGATTGCCGACGCAATCGGCTTTATTGGTCTATCGCGGCGGATTTTGCAGCCAGCTGCTGATCGGGACGATATCAAATTCGTGTATAGAGTCTGGTAATCGAAGCATCATCAACCCAGCAGTTTCGCGGAGTAAAACGGGTTTTTCGGAATTTCGTTGACACTCAAAAATACTCGCAACTATAATTTTTTGGGTTGGGGGTGAGTTCTTTCCGGGCTTTCTCAATTCGTGGACGATCGACCGATTTCGCACGCTGACGTGTGGAAACTTGTCGTAGAGTTTACCGACCCAGTCAAACCAAACATCCGCAGAAGTAGCGGCGCGGTCTCGTGTCGTTTCGTTTCAAAGAGGAAGAGATATGAAAAACCTGATCGGAAATACACTGACGGTTTTGATTTTGTTGATGAGCTGTTTCTTTTTCGCAGCCGCATTGATGGTCGGTGCCGCTCAGCGAAACTGGAAAGCTGAAGTTGCCCAACTTCAGAATCGTGCGGAAGCTGCTGAGCGTCAAGTCAACGACGCCAAGAACGCAACCAAGGAACAGGCGATGAACATCGAGCGCGAGAAAGTCGCTCGTGCCCAACAACTCGCGAACCTCTTTTCGCAAACACGCCAACTGAACCAACAGCTTGAAGAACGCAACAAGGTTCTCAAAGCCGAAATCGAATCAAACCAGGCTCGACTTGCCCGGCTTCGCGAAGCAGAAGCACGTGTGGCTCAGCAAGACAAAGAGCTTGAAGCCGTGAAGACTCTCAATAAAGACCTCAAGAACAATATCGCCGAACAGTTTGCCAAGGTTAAAAACCTGACTCAGGAAACGTTCGAGCAACAGACAAAGCTGGACACGCTTGAGCAAACCGTTGGTGATCTCAATGCGGCTCTTGCAGTGAAGTCCAAGATCATGAATTCACTTGGCCTGGATGACAACTATCGTACTCGTGACGTTGTTCCAAAGCTGACTGCAACCGTTGCCGAAATCGGTCAAAATCGTAGCACGTTCGCGATCAAGCTTGGATCCGACGACGGAATTCGCGACGGTCACCAGTTCGATATCTATCGTTCGAACCGGTTCATTGGTCGCGCAGAAGTGACCATGGTTCGTCAGGACGTTGCTGTACTGAAATCGGTTGATGGTCTGATGCAAAGCCCTGTACAGGAAGGCGACTATGTCACAAGCGAACTCTGATATGGATGACTTCGGCGGTGCTCTTGAGTACGACTCAAGCCAGCCTGCTGAAGCGATGCCACAACTTGCTCCTGCTCCGGTTTATCGCAAGAAGGGCATCAACATCTACACGCTGATGTTGATTCTCTCGCTGCTGTTTCTGACCGCGGGTGCAATCTTCCTGTTTGCCAACCTTGGCAACTACCAACTGTAAGCTCACCGCCGTCTCCGCCGACAACTTCCGAAAAGCAAATGTCTGATATCTCAAACGACTTCGAAGCTCCCGATGACGTCAGTGAAGTTGGCTCGACTTCCGCTGAAATGGTAAGTCCTGAAGCTCCGAGTCGTCCCTGGTACCAACTGGACCTGTTCAACACGCTGCTGTTGATCTCCTTTCTGCTGATCACTTTGTCTTCGATGCTGCTGATCTGGCACTTGATCGATCGCTTTGGTTCGATCACGGACGCTCCCTGGAACGTCTAGATCAACTGACGCATCTGATAGCAAGCCCGTCCATTTGGAGGGATTTTTGCTTTTTGTCTGGTTCGGATTCATACAGACCTCGGCCCCGCAACGCTGACTGTGGAGGCTGTGGCGGTTTGGTGTTACACTGAGCGTTAACCGTGGGACGGAGAACGAGTCAGTGGACAAACCTATCGCAGATTCTGCAAACGATGACGTCGGCGTTCTGCAAGCGACGTCGCAAAAGATATTGGACAACATCAATTCCGTTGTTCTGGGCAAGGAGTCCGTCGCTCGACTGTGCGTTGTTGCTCTGATCGCTGGCGAGCACGTTTTGCTGGAAGACGTTCCGGGCGTCGGCAAGACCATGATGGCGAAGGCTATCGCTCGAAGTATCGATGCCAACTTTAGCCGCGTGCAGTTCACGCCGGATCTGCTTCCCAGCGACATCCTTGGAAGCTCGGTATACAACACCGAAAAAGGCTCGTTCGTATTCAACTACGGCGCGGTGTTCAGTAATTTCGTGCTGGCCGACGAGATCAATCGGGCTCCTCCGCGAACACAGTCGGCTTTGCTTGAGGCGATGAGCGACAATCAAATCAGCGTCGACGGTACGACGTACGAGTTACCCGATCCGTTCATGGTGATTGCCACGCAAAACCCTTTCGAGTTCGAGGGAACTTACGTTCTGCCCGAGAGTCAGTTGGACCGTTTTTTGATGCGGCTGTCGATGGGCTATCCGGATCGCGGATACGAATCGCAGATCATGCTGAACCACAAGGGCGGCGATCCTGTGGAAAGCATTTCGCCTGTTTGCCCTGTCGAAGACATTGTGCAAATCCGTGCCGCAGTACGGGATGTTACCGTTGAGGAGTCTTTGGTCACGTACATGATGAACGTCGTCAACGCGACGCGAGAAGCTCCTGATATCAGTGTCGGTATTTCAACACGTGGTGCACTGGCGTGGTATCACGCGATTCAGGCGTTGGCATTTTTGGAAGGCCGCAACTTCGCGATTCCCGACGATGCCAGAACATTGGCGCTGCATGTGCTTCCGCATCGGATCCAGCTGCGAGGCGGATTTCAGGGCGCTCGACGTAAAGAGTCAGAGGCTGCAATCGTTGAGATTCTCTCGCGGCAATCGCTGCCCGGCTAAGGCTGCCCCTGTTCGTTAGATACAAAATGGCCAGCAAAAGAAAACCAGTTCGCCAGTGCAAGGTGACGCCCGAAGGATGGGTCTACATCGTCATCGTTTGCTTTATCGCCGTCGGTGCGATTCTGAGGAATGTGAATCTGCTGATTTTGGCGACGGGGATGCTGCTGGCACCGCTGATCTTCAACTGGCGGGTTTGCGTCGTGAACTTGCGTTCGCTGTCTGCCAAACGAGTCGTCCCGGAGCGCGTTCATGCTCAGACCCCGGTCAACGTTTCGTGGACCTGCAGCAATATTGGAGGTCGGCTCACAGCGCGAAACTTGATTCTGAACGATCGACTCAGGCGAACGCGAAAACCGGAATTGGGAAAAGGCTTCTTTGGAAGGGTGGTGCAAAGCATCGTTGCCAAATTTGAAGCAGCTTTTCGAACAAGGAATCTTGACGACGACTATGCACACGTCTGTTTCCGTAGCGTATCAACGATGGATCCGGGCATCGTCACATATCAGTGCTTTTTTCCTGGCCGCGGAAAGTACGATTTGGGTCCGGCAGAATTGAGGACGTCCTATCCGTTCGGGCTGGTCGCCTGCAGCATTCCGCTGCCTCAGAAAGATACGGTTTACGTTGCGCCGCCATTGGGAGTTTTGCATCCGACGTGGGAGCGAAGAATTAACTCGATGGAAACCGGTGGCCAGTCGCAAATGCGACGTCGTGGAATGGAGCAGGACGAGTTTTACGCGATGCGAAAGTGGCGATCCGGAGACAGTCGCCGAAACATTCATTGGCGATCGACCGCTCGCTTGGGGCATCCAATGGTCAAGCAATTTGACGAACCCAACGACCGCGATTTTGCATTGCTGCTGGATTTGCATCATGAGGATGAGGCCACGCGGTTGCAGTGCGAGACGATTTTGAGTTTCGCAGCGACGGCGCTCTCGCAGGTCGGATCCGAAGTTCAGGGCCAGTTGGCGGTTGCTGTTTGTGGCGAAGAAAACCATCTGGTTTGCGGTCGACAAAGTCGAGCCACGCATAACAGCGTCATGAGACGATTGGCAGTCGCGCATCCGACTGAAAATCCTGACATCGACGCATCGGTTGTCGAGGTCGCCGGCCAGATCAGTATGGGGACGCCTCTTTATTGCTTCAGCACGCGGGACAAACCTGTCTGGCTCACATCAAACGAATCGGTTGAAGTAAGCCCGGCGCTGAGTTCTGTTCGTCAACTGGTGCGTTGGGTACGCGTCGGTTCGAAAGAGTTCACGGAACTGTATTCGATTGAGGGGCAATCATCGGCCGTTTCGCGGGTTGCTGAGTCGGTGACGTCTGCCAAGGAGGTTGTCGCATGACCAATCGCCGCGTACTGCAAGTGTTGTTGCTGATCATGATCCTGACCAGCACCACCATGTTGGCCATCAGCATCAATCACTTTTACCTGATTCCCATCGCCTTCGTGGCGACCTTCGGGGCGTTCTGGTTGACCGACGTTTTGAAATGGATTTCGATCGAAGGCTGGATTGCGAATGTCGCATCGATCGGCATCCTGGCCTATTCGATGTATGAGTTCTACCCCGCGGACAGTGCCGGCAAACTGATCGCAGTGGCCAAGCTGTTGGTCTACCTTCAGGCAGTGCTTGTCTTTCAGGTGAAGACTCCGCGATTAAATTGGCAGATCATGGTGCTGAGCCTGCTTCAGGTGGTCATTACGACGATTTTCAGCATTCAGTTTGAAGGAGGATTGCTGTTCCTGATTTACTTTTTGGTCAGTGGCCTCACGCTCGTGTTACAGAACTGTTTCTCCAACGACTACGCGATCGAGGAGCGGAACGAAGCCAGTCTCGAATCACGAAAACAGATTGAGGAGAATACTTCCACTGGCAAGAAACTGGCTTTCTGGCGATACGACTCACGACCCCTGCCAACGGTGACGTCGCTTGAGGCAACTCAAAAGTTTCAGCTGTCGCCTCTTGGAATGCTGCCTGGCGTTGGCCTGGTTGCAGCCATGTTCACTCTGGTCGTGTTCCTGACCGCGCCCCGGCATGTTGATCCGTGGTTCAGTCCGATCTCTTACAAAGTGAACTCGACCGGGATCACCAAGCAGGTCGATCTCGAAGAGACGGGGAAAATAACCAATTCCAAGCAACGAATTTTCGAAGCCGAATTCTACCCTAGCGCCGCAGCGTCGCCGGAGCCACTTCAGCTTAGCCAGTTGCCGTACTTCCGCGGCATCGCGCTTTCGAATCTGACGTTTAATAACGGAAAGACAAATTGGAACGCGGCTTACGAGCGGGTCAATTCGCACACCTATCAGTCGATCCGGGACATTACCGGGCAAGCCGACGTTCGCTACGCGACGATGAATGTGACTCTGGAAAAAACGACCGAGCCACTGCTGTACACCGTGATGCCTGCTGGTATCTCAGAGAATACGAATGGCAAGCTCAAATTCTGCCACGAGATTTCGGCTTTCACCCGATGTCGCGAAAACGAGAAAATTGATTTCGCGCCGTTTAGCTACGAGCTGATAATTCCGCTGTCGAGAACCAACGTGCCAGCTCAGGCCTGGCCCTATGTCTCAAATACCTATCTCTATGCCAACAAGCCGATGGCTAACGATCCGGCTCAGTATCGCTGGCTGACGCGGATAGATCCTCAAAACTATCCGACCCTCGTCGAAACAGCCAATCGTATTTCCAGAAAAGTAAACGAGTCCAACGGTAGTCGATTCGATCTGGTTAGAGCGATCGAAGACCACTTTCTGGACCCGTCTCGCTATTCCTATACGCTGGACTACACCGACGTAAAGCGAAATCTTGACATTGATCCGAACGAAGACTTTGTCGCCAATTTCAGGACCGGGCACTGCGAGGCATTCGCATCCGCGATGACGTTGATGCTGCGAAGTCAGGGGATTCCGTCGCGTTTGGTCGTTGGGTTTCACGGCGGTGAATACAACGAGTACAGCCAGTCTTACATCGTTCGTGCCCAACATGCTCATGCATGGGTGGAGGTCTATCTTGACAGAAACGAATGCGAAATCGCCGGGCTGGAATCGTGGCAATATGGCGACGGAGGGGCCTGGCTGATGGCTGATCCGACGCCGACTCAACCAGGTTTGGATGATGGAATTGGCGCGGACGATGCAATCGAATTGGCTCGAACGGTTTGGCAGGATTACGTTCTTGGCATGGAACCGGGGGAAGACTCGGGTGAAGAGGCGACGATGACCGCGGCCGTCGTTAGTTTGCTTGACAAGTTTGATCTGGATGAGTTTTCTGATCAGTTGGCCGCGTCACGAGAACACGGATTGATCTCGATTCTGCAGCCTCTGGTTGTAGTGCTGTTGATCGTCGCCGGATTGATCGGCATGTTGCGAGTGCTGATTGTGAATGCAGGATACCAGGAGAAACAGCCGGAAACTGCTGTCGGCAAGATCAAGCGTTTTTTCGCCGATGCCATTGGGCTGATCAGTTCAGACCTCCGCGAGTGGGTGATCGGTTACGATTCGGAGACTGCGTTCTACAAAAAATTGTCGGACATCCTGAAAGACCATGATCTGATTCGCGAACACAATCAAACTCACCGCGAGTTCGCCAGCGAAGTCAGTTCCACGTTTGCGTCACATCCGTCATCGGATTTGATTTCCAGTTCGCTCAAGGAAATTACGGACGCGTTCAATCGCGTCCGTTTCGGGTTGCAGAGCCTGGACTCAAAGGAGCGGAGCTCGATCGAAAGTCAGCTGGTTGAACTGGAGCGGGCACTCAAGGTTAAGCCCGGCGTTTGAAGATCGAGCCTGCACCGCGAGCATTTATTGCTCAAGCGGCTTCAGGGCGAGGATCCGTGCGGCGATTACCTGCTTTGATCCGGAAATCGAATCGGTGATTTCGCCATCACCGTCGATGATCCGTACACTGCTTTCGTTCGCATCAATCGCGGTCGGATCGTTGAGCACAATGAAATCGGTGTTCTTGCGTTTCAGTTTTGCCAACGCGTTTTCGATCGCGTTGTCGGTCTCAAGAGCGAATCCGATTGTCCACTGACCTTCCGATTTGCGTTTTCCGGCTTCGGCGACAATGTCAACGTTCGAAACCATTTCGATTGATAGCCTGTCCGAGTCCGACGACTTTTTGATCTTCGATTTGGAATACTGGGCCGGCCGAAAGTCTGAAGGTGCCGCGGCGGCGATCAAACCAATACATTCAGGCCACACGTTCATCACGGCGTCATGCATTTGTTGAGTCGAAACGACACGAACGACCGTAGCGTCATCAGGATATTCGATCGAGACGGGACCGGAAACGATGATGACTTCATAGCCCTGATCGATCGCTGCTGTCGCGAGGGCGCGTCCCATCTGGCCGCTAGAACCATTGCTGAAATAACGCACGGGATCTAGATACTCTCGCGTCGGCCCTGACGTAATCAATAGACGCCGGACGGTCACTTGAGATGCTCCGCGATCGTCTTGGCAATGGTCTCTGGATCAGCCATCCGTCCCATTCCCTTTTGTCGGCAGCTCAACCAACCTTCTTGTGGATCGACAATGTGAACACCATCGTCCCGAAGAATCTTGATGTTACGTTGAACCGATGGCTGGTTCCACATTTCCACATTCATGGCTGGTGCAACGATGACCGGACCGGTAAAGCACAGATAGAGCGTGGAAAGCAGATCGTCGGCCTGGCCGTTGGCGGCGTTGGCCAGAAAGTTCGCCGTTGCAGGGGCGACGCAAAGCAGTTTCGCATCTCGCGCCAGTTCGATGTGTGCCCCCAATGGCATCGCGGGATCAAAAAGTTCCGTTGCAACGGGGCGTCCGGTCAGCGCCATCAGTGTTGCCGCACCAAGAAACTTTTGAGCGGACTGAGTCATCACGGCTTGAACGCTGTGGTCGTTCTGAACCAACAGACTCGTCAGCGACGCGGCCTTGAAAGCAGCAATGCCACCGGTGACGGCAATGATGATGTCAATCGATGGCATTACGGGCTCTTGATAGTTCATGATGGCAACGGCCGAAGCCATCGCCGAGAGATCTACATGGCGTCCAAATCGAGTTCTGGCGCGGATTCAAAATCGGGCGAGCTTCCGGTGCCGATATTGCTGTTTTCGTCCAGGTAGATTTTGTCCTGAAGGATCTCTTCCAGGACCAAAGACATTTTGTCTCCGCCGTTGTCTTCGACCAGCGGACGCGATCCCTGATTCAACTGGACCAGACGTTTTTGGATCAGTGTTGAAAGTTTGAAACGACCACCGACTTTGCGGACAATTTCTTCTTCTTTGAGTGCATCGTACATAGTGTTAGGATTTCTCCGCGATTGCGATTAGCAGCTGACAGATTTCATCGACGGTCTGCTGAACCGACGTGTTGTAAACAATGTGTTCGTAGTGACTTGACGCTTCGAGTTCACCTTTGGCAACTTCAAGTCGACGAGAGAGAGCTTCTTCGGACTCGGTTCCGCGCCCGCGAAGGCGTCGTTCCAGTTCTTCGACCGAACCGGGATGAACGAAGATTGTAATTGCGTCGGGGTGAATTTTAAGGACTTTCAACGCCCCGACTACATCTAACTCAAGGATTATCCATTTCCCGTCCGCTATCGCCTCGATTACCGGAGCTCGCAGCGTTCCGTAGAGGTCTCCGCGGCCGAAAACCTCCGTATATTCAAGGAAATCGTCGTTTTCGACGTGAGTCAGAAACTCGTCCTTGGCCATGTAATGATAGCTGACGCCATCCGTTTCACCGGGGCGTCGAGGCCGGGTGGTCGCAGAGACACTTTCGAGAAGCGGAAGATCGCAGCGCTCGTGAAGCTGCTTCAGGATCGTCGTTTTGCCAACTCCAGAGGGTCCGGAGAAGATGATCAGTCGACCTTTTGGGGCGCCGCTTTCACTCATCGTTACTCCACATTTTGCACCATTTCGCGAATTCGTTCGATGGCTGTTTTGATCTCCACAACGTGTGTCGCGATCTCGCTATCGTTTGCCTTGGAACCGATCGTGTTCGTTTCTCGCAAGATTTCCTGCACCAGAAAATCCAGCTTGCGACCGGCTTTGGCCGTGGACGAAATCGTATCGCGAAAATGGTCCAAGTGCGTTCCCAAGCGAACCGTTTCCTCCGCGATGTCGACGCGTTCGGCAAAGATTCCAACTTCGCGAAGGATATCGACCTGAGCACTTTCTATATTGTGTTTTTCGAGCAGAGCCTGGATTCGATCGGTCAGACGTTTCGAATAGGCTTCGGAAATCTTCGGAGCCAGTTCGCGGACCGATTCCAGTCGACTGGCAATCGTTTCGATGTTGCCGAGCATATCCGCCTGCATGGCTTGGCCTTCCTGAGCCCGCATGGCTTCGAGGTTGGCGAGTGCCTCATCAAGCGTCGACTCGATGTGTGGCCAAATCTCATCACGATCGGCGCCTGTTTTCTCAATGACGGCACCGGGCAACGCAAGAATGGATTCGACGTTAACGCTTTGACTCGATCCCGCGATCTCGGAAAGCTGGAGCCAATACGCGCGGATCAGTTCTTCGTTGAGTTCATACTGACCTTCGCCAATAGACTTCACCGAAATTCGTAGCGTCACCGATCCGCGATGTAGTCGGCTGCGAAGCAAGGCTTCGATTTTAGCCTGCGTCTCCGCATCAAGATCCGAATGCACATTCAGTTTGAGATGGCGATTGTTAACAGTGCGAATTTCGACCGCAATTTGCAATTGGTCGTTGTGGAAACGGGCTTGCCCGTGCCCCGTCATGCTTACCAGCACGGAACACCTTCGGTTCAAACGGTAGGTAGGAAGCTGGTTCGACGAGTTGCGAACGAGCCTCCGGAAAAGTCTGGCTGAGTACGCTTACTGGCCAGATTCGCCGTCAGACGATTCGCCTTCAGCGGGCTCACCATCGGTTGCAGCACCGGCTTCGCCGTCCGCTGGAGTTTCGGTTTCGTCGGCAGCGTTTTCGTCGGCAGCGTTTTCGTCGGCACTGCCTTCGTTTGCCGCATCTCCATCCACGTTTTCGGCTTCGTCACCGCCGGACAGGGAAGCTCCGCCATCGGCGGATGGAGTCTGATTTTCGAGCGTTTGCTCATTGGCTTGAGCGAACGGATTGTCAGCCTGTTCTGGCGGGTTGTAGCGAGCAATCGTGACCATGCAGAGCGTGATCCAAACCAGAGCAGTCACGATCGTGATCTTGGTGAATGCATCACCGGCTTTGGCGCCGAATGCGCTGTCTCCACCGCCGCCACCGAAGGCCGCCGTCAATCCGCCCCCTTTTCCTCGCTGGATCAGGATCAGAAAGATCAGCCACAACGAACAGAAAAACAGAAGCAGTTGCAGCAATGACAAACCAATGTCTGCCAAAACTGGTTGAAGGATAAATGCCAATGGAAAGTCAACGATCATGATTAACTCGATACTAAAACGCGACAACGCGTGGATGTTAAAAGTGTCAGCCGGAATTCCGTTCGGCTTAGGCGCCCGCGGCAGCAATAATTTCGGCGAAGCTGTCCGCCTTGAGTGCCGCGCCTCCAACGAGAGCGCCGTCGATGTCCGGGCAAGCCATCAAGTCAGCGGCGTTGGCTGGTTTGACACTGCCGCCATAAAGGATTCGAACCCCATCTGAGACTTCCTGATTATAACGGGTTGCCAAAAGGCTGCGAAGATCAGCATGGACCTCCTGAGCCTGCTCTGGGGAAGCCGTTTTCCCGGTGCCGATCGCCCAAACTGGCTCATAAGCAATCACAACATTGGCCATTTGCTCAGCGGTCACGTTTTCAAGCGATCCATCAAGCTGAGACTTGACGACTGCCATCGTCTCGTTGGCTTCTCGTTGTTCAAGCAATTCGCCGACGCACAAAATCGGTTTAAGTCCTGCAGCAAGAGCCGCGTGAAGCTTCTGGTTGATAAGTTTGTCTGATTCACCGATCACGTTGCGTCGTTCGCTGTGGCCGAGGATCACATACTGGCAACCGAGGTCGCCAAGCATCGCCGTGCTGGTTTCGCCAGTGAAGGCTCCGTTGCTTTCAAAGTAAACGTCCTGCCCGCCGACTGCGACTTTGCTGCCTTCGACAGCCGAGATGACGCCTTCGAGATGAACAAACGTCGGGCAAACTAGCACGTCGACTTCTCCGTCTCCGGCAGCAGCACCAACTCCACGCGCAAGATTGACAGCTTCGTCGCGCGTAAGGTTCATTTTCCAGTTTCCGGCAATCAGTGGACGTCGCATGGCATTCGCGAGGGTGAGGTTTCGAAAACGCGAAATTTTAGTGGTTTTGCACGATTTGGATAGAGGAATACCCGGGTAAATGGCTGGCTAAACCATTGTTGGGTTGCAGAATTGCGAAGGTCGCATTTGCGTTGAGTAGTCCAAACAAACAAAATGCGTTTGTCTCGATCTCGCCGCCTTCGCCAGATTCAATCCCCGTCCCGTTTTCACGGAAGAGCCATTTTCAAACCGGTGCTCGTAATACCGGATTCAGCCGGAGTAACGATGTTTTCGCCTGAAAATCTGGCTAGTTGCCCTGATAGCCGCGCTGTTGCCCGTATCCGCGATACGAATCCGGCTGGCTGAATCCGCGATAGACGCGATTGCTGTCGCCGCGATAGCCGTTTGCGATTCCAGAATACCCTCGCAGGGAAATCCCACGATATGCTCCGATGCCCCGATAAGCACCAATACCCCGATAGACTCCGATTCCTCGATAGGCCCCGATTCCTCGATAGCCTCCGATGCCGCGGTATCCCCGAGCTCCTGCGGTTCCTGTTCCGCCGCGAATCGCATCCGGCGAAGTCCAGTTTCTGATGTCCGGCAACTTTGCCTGACCGTTGTTTTTAGCGGACGCCTTTTCGCTACCAGGTTCGACACGTGGTGCGGCCTTGTAGGCGGCTGGCTCATAGGTCTCTTCGCATCCAGCGAATGTCAACGTCATACAGACCAAACACGCGGCAACGACAGCGATACGCGTTCGGCGTCCAGAGAGGGCGAGGTTTTCAAATGCGTGAGTCAACTTGATTCCAAAATTCGAGGGAGACGCTTAACTATATCGACCAACACGTAGCATGTTTTTAGTCGAAGAGACGGCTTTGACAAACTGGCGTTTTGACGCACTCAACGCAAGCGGCGAGGTTCCGGAATTCCCCAAGATAGTTAAGGGTCGCCCAGTCCGCAAACCTTATGCTCGACGAAATGCCAGTATGTCCGTTACGACAGTGCCATCAGTCACCAGCGTCATTCGGTTATTGCGGATGCAGCGATTTGACAGCGGCGTCGATTAAAGACCTGACATATTGAATGCGGGACAGGGCTTCTGCCCAACCCAAAACAGGATGCGGTTATATACACACAAATGGATGGTGTGGGCCGGATTCTGGTCGAACCTGGATTTCAGCGCAAATTTCAAGCCTCGTCCAAGGCCAGTAGTAATCTGGTCCTACCGGAGTTTAAGAGGCGGCCAATCGAACAACTTTGTTGGAGGGTTTGAAGTGAAATCGAAAGTTCAATACTCAAGGAGACGAGTCTCAATGAACATTAAGTTAGCTTTGGTAACACTCTTCTGCGGTGTTGCAATGAGCTGCAGCGTCAGCGAAGGTCAATTGATTGACCGAATGCTGTCTAAAGTCGGTTGTACAGTTTGTGAAAACGCGAGCGCACGTCTCGCATGCAACACTGGATGCGACACTGGCTGCGGCATGGAAGTTTTGTCTGGTGGTTGCGGTGTAGTCGATTCATGCGGCTGCAGCGGTGGACCAGGCATTCTTGACAAAATTAAAGGTCGTTTGGGCAAAGTCGGTTGCGGTGGCGGATGCCAGCCAATCGCTGAGCCTTGCGGATGTGTTGAGCCTGTCATCGAACCATGTGGTTGCGATGTGGCACCAGCACCATCTTGCAGCGGACCTGGTTTGCTCGACAAGTTGAAAGCTCGCCTTTCATCAGTCGGCAGCGGATGCGGTTGTGCAGCTCCTGCAGCGGATTGCGGTTGCGAAATCGCTCCAATGATCGTTGCAGAGCCATGCGGTTGCGATGCTCCTGCTCCATGCGGTTGCGATGCAGCTACAGCATGCGGTGGCGGATTGCTTGACAAGATCAAGGGACGTTTCTCTTCAATCGGTTGCGGTACTCCTGCTGCCGATTGCGGTTGCGAAGTCGCTCCAGTAGTTGCTCCATGTGCAGCTCCTGTTGCCATCCCATGTGCAGCTCCGGTTGCAATCCCTTGTGCAGCTCCAGTGGCTGACCCTTGCGGTTGCGATGCTGCCCCATCATGTGGCGGCGGATTGCTTGACCGACTCAAGGGGCGCATGTCTTCTCTTGGTGGCGGCGGTTGCGGATGTGCAGCGGCTCCGATTGCTGACGACTGCGGTTGTGCAGCACCGGCTCCAGCACCTTGCGTAACTCCAGTACTCGCACCTGCTCCTTGCGGTTGCGATGCAGCACCAGTTTCTGACTGTGGTTGCAACTCTGGTGGACGCGTTCGTGCGAAAGTTGGCGGACTGCTTCAGCGTCGCAGTTCAGTTGGTTGCGGCTGCGAAGTTGCTCCAGCTCCATCATGCGGTTGCGAAGCTGCTCCAGCTTGTGGTTGCGATGCAGCTCCGGCTTGCGGAACATCTGCACGTGGTCGTCTTTCACTGCTCGATCGCCTTCGTGGCAATCGTATCGCACGAGATCGCACAGGTCGTGTTATCGGTGCCGGCTGCAACGATGGTTGCAATCCTCCGTGCCCAAACACCAACGATTGTGGCTGTGGAGCGATTGCTGCTCCTGTTGCTACAGGCTGCTCATCTTGCGGTAGCTCTGTTATGACAGCTCCAATGGCTGGCGAAGTCATCTACGGTGACTCAACAGGCCAAGGCGTCATCATGGAATCTCCAGTTGAAGCTGGAGCCGGAACTGACGTCATCGAAAAAGCTCCATCGACTGAAGGAGCTGATACTCCAGCTGTCGATCCGAATGCTTTCATTATCCGCAACGGAAACGTGCGTGGCTAATTGAAGCTTCGATTGAAGTTCAATAAAAGCGGTCTGCTGATTCGTCGGCAGGCCGCTTTTTATTTTGCGCCTTCGACTCCCTCAGGGCAGAACGATTTATTCGGACTCTGATTCTGCTCCGCAAAGTTTTGCAAACGCCAACCCTGCGAAGTTTCCCTGGTCCCGAAATACGGCGGCGATCTTTTCGTACTGCGAAGGTGTTCTCGCAATCTCGAAAGCCGAAGCCGGCAGGTTGTCCTGATCGGTCTGGCCCAGCAACCGCTGCACGACCGACTCCACGGCCGAGTCGCGGTCTCCTGTGCGAATCTGTAAGTCAACTAACGCTTCGGCCGCCGACATCTCATGGAACTCGCCCTTGCAGCTGTCCGCTTTGGCCGTGAAGTGTTCGATCGCCTGATCAACGTTCAAGCCTGACAGGGCTTCGAACCAGATTCGATGGTCTACATAGAGATCTTCGAACGGCGGATCGCTGGAAAATTTAAAGTCCTCGCCCAATCGACATCCATAGTTTGCCAGGGAAAGCGCCAGTCGATGGTCCTCCACCGTTGTCGTTTGTCTCGCGATTCGAATGATCGACGCCAGATGCGTTGCGTCCGCATGGTGTCCGCCTTCGCGAACCAGCCATTGATGTTGTTGTAGCAACTCTTCCAGCGTCGCAGAGCGATCGACGTCCTTTTCAATCCTGGCGACATGGTCGATGACGTTGGCAAGGATCTCGTCATGAAAGTGGTTTAGCAGCACCGATGCGAGGCCAGAGATCGTCTGCCGGTCAAACTGTGTCGCGTGGACATCGAAAGCCGTGATGCCGTTGCAAGTGCCTGTTTTCTCCAGCATCAATCGATATCCGTGCAGCGGAGAAACGCCGTTGTTGAACGCGACTTCGATGATGGATCCGAAGTTGTCTTCCGTTACAGCGACGCCTTCGATCAGTTCTTTGGCGAGTGGTTCGTCGCCAAGTGGTTGAAGATACACCCAGCCGTCATTCAGGTTTCCTTCGGCAAAGTACAGCTTGGCAACCGTGCGGCAAGCTTCAAGCAGTTTCGTTTCCAGTTTTTCCTGATCCTTTTCGCCAAGCGCCGGATCGGACTCGCTGTGCAGCAGCCTCAGCCCCAGTGACCGTCTGGCTTTCATCTTCAAGACGTCGAACAGGCGGTGGAATTGTCCGCTGTTCAAAAACTGCTGGTGCAGGAATTCAAGTGCTTCATCAATTCCATTTTCGGCGGAAGCCTGAAACTGCTGTAGCGTTTGGGGATCGATCATTTGAACTTTCGTGCGTCCACGCACAGGTGAAGGATTTCGATACAATGAGCCACTTCGACGAATGCCGGGCAAATGAGTTGTCGATGCGTTGCTCGCAGGGGTGCTGCGGTGGTGACGTTGTCCATTATCGCCGCAACGGCATGAATCGCGATAGCCTCCAGTTTGCCAAGGAGTCCGCTGGGGCCGTTTTCGTTGTTCATGTTGTTTCCACGGCTCGCTTCGATCCAGATACGTTTCGCTCTCGAATCGGGGCGTTTCCTTGAAAACATTTCAGTGAATGAAAATTGAATCAGCAACCAGCAAAAATTATAATGGTCTCTGGTTCGGAGCAGGTAACTGGATCGCAGCAGTCTGAGGACGTTATTGGCGCCTTCGATTCGGTCGGCCTGAATTTGCAAGTCGTGCGGCCGCGGAAGAGTTCGTCGAAATCCTCATCGGATTCTCAATCAATTGAGCCGCCGCCAGCCAGGACGGCCGGCCAGATATCGGACTTCGTCGGCGAGCTCTTGACCGGTGGTGTTGACGTTGTTGTGGTGATGACCGCTTCGGGCGTCAACTCGCTGATCGAATTGGCCAGTGCGACGACGGATCGCGATCGACTGCTTCACGCGTTGCAGGATTGTCGGCTTGTGTCCGGAAGTGCAGCGACGACCGCCGCGTTGGCCAAACATGATTTGACGCCGGACCTGAAGACGGGTCGGCTCCCCGGATGGCGCGAATCGTTGAGGTGGCTGGAATCCAGTTTTGAGTTGCCTCACCAGCGAATTGTCCTTGAGTCCACGTTGCAAGACAGCGGGTTGGTTGCAGGGCTGGAATCTCGCGGCGTTCAGGTTCGCAGCGTTTCGCTCGGAGTTGCAGTTGAGCCTTATGAACTTTCAGGTTTCGTGTCGCCAGAACCTGCAACCCCGACGGTGCTGGTCGTCTCGTCCGTGCTGGCCGCGAGAAGCCTGTGTCGCAATCTGGTCGCAGCCCGTTTGACGAACCCAACGCTTGACCATCATATTGTCGTGGCTCTGGGAGTCGAAACAGCCGACTTTCTGGTCCAAAACGGAGTCGCGGTTGAGCTGGTGGCCGACCCCGACCTGCAAACCGCTGCTCAACAGCTTGCTTCCAATCTCGATTTACTCGTCGCACGAAAACAGAAACTGATTATGAATATGTCCGGGCCCAACGCACCTTCCGACGATACCAACGCGCCCTGGTACGATAGCCCCTTCATGAAAGCCTGTCGCGGCGAAGACACTGACGTGACTCCAATCTGGATGATGCGACAAGCGGGGCGATACATGAGCGAATACAGAGAGGTCCGCGCGAAAGTTTCGTTTCTGGATCTTTGTGCGAATCCGCAACTGTGCAGCGAAGTCATGTGCACGGCGGTCAACCGATTGGGCGTTGATGCGGCGATCATTTTTTCCGACCTGCTACCGATGCTCGTTCCCATGGGGTGTGATTTGGAGTTCGTCAAAGGCGACGGACCGGTCATTCACAATCCCGTGCGGTCTGCCGAGGACATCGATCGCATCAAGCCATTGGATTCCAATGACGAACTTCAGTTCGTGATGGA
The DNA here is from genome assembly GCF_008087665.1 of Mariniblastus fucicola. Classification (GTDB taxonomy): domain Bacteria; phylum Planctomycetota; class Planctomycetia; order Pirellulales; family Pirellulaceae; genus Mariniblastus; species Mariniblastus fucicola. Next base: position 5,548,052 of record NZ_CP042912.1, on the reverse strand, counting down.
AACGGTCACGCAAACGCGTGCCGATCTGCCGGCCGACATGCCGCTGATCGGGTTTTCTGGAGCACCGTTTACACTTGCGAGCTACATCGTCGAAGGCGGTTCCAGTCGCAACTACGCCCACGCCAAAGCCCTGATGTTTGGCGACCCCGGGGCCTGGAAAGAGCTTATGCAGCGGCTTACGGATTCGATCATCGTATACCTGAAAGGTCAGATCGATGCGGGCGCTCAATGCGTCCAGTTGTTTGATTCGTGGGCTGGTTGCCTCAACGTGCAGCACTACCGTGAACTGGTGCTTCCGTTCGTGCAGCAAATTATCGCGGCGCTACCGAGTGAAGTTCCTGTAATAAATTTCGGAACCGGAAATCCGGCGCTGCTGCCGCTGTACGCCGACACTGAGGCCTCAGTGATTGGAATTGACTGGCGAGTCCAGCTTGACGAAGCGTGGGAAACGGTCGGACACGATCGAGCCGTGCAGGGAAATCTCGATCCGACGATTCTGCTAACTGACCCGGCAACGATTCGCTCTCACGCCAAGTCAATTTTGGACCAGGCTGCGGGGCGACCTGGACACATCTTCAATCTTGGGCACGGGATTCTCCCCCAGACACCGGTCGACAACGCCATTGCATTGGTCGACGCGGTTCACGAGCTAAGCCAGCGTTGAAACCAGTATCGAGCCCGTTCCGATGCGTTAATGGCCATTGACAGGCGGCTGTGAAAATTAACCTGGCTCAATTCCAGCAAGTTGACGAACTCAGGGATTGCAAGCGTGGAAAGTTCCTTTCCAATGGACGGCTCCACTCTCACTTGGAGCAGAAAATATGACCGCGGGATTGAGTGATTCTTCAGGAATCAAGGCAGGGCAGGGGAGTCCTGTTATTTCAGGAAAAGGGAAGGTCCCTTTCAGAGTTTACGAAGATTCGAAATTGGTAAGCCTGGCTGTCGCCAGCGAGATCGCTGACCTTGTTCGACAGCGTGCAGCCGAAGGCAAGCATTGCGTCTTGGGCCTGGCGACCGGATCGACTCCGGTGAATGTCTACGCCGAACTGGTGCGGCTACATAAGGAAGAAGGGCTGTCGCTGGCGAACGTGGTTACGTTCAACCTCGACGAGTACTTTCCGATGCAGCCGGATTGTTTGCAGAGCTACGTTCGATTTATGAACGAGCATCTGTTCGATCTGGTGGATATTCCGAAAGAGAACATCAATATTCCGGACGGTACGCTGGATGTCGAGCAAGTCGCAGACTGGTGTCGGAACTACGAAGCGAAAATTGAATCGCTCGGCGGTATCGATATCCAGCTTCTGGGAATCGGCCGGACCGGTCACATCGGATTCAACGAGCCGGGTTCGGGAACCGAAAGCCAGACCCGGTTGATTACGCTGGATCGGCTGACGCGAATCGATGCGGCCAGTGATTTCTTCGGCATTGAAAACGTTCCGCGTCGCGCTATCACGATGGGCGTGGGGACAATTCTAAAGGCCCGCAAAATCCTGCTTTTGGCGTTTGGAGAGAACAAAGCTCGCGTCATTCGCAGTTCCATCGAAGGCGAAATGACGCCGACCATCCCGGCAACATTTTTGCAGCAGCATCCGGACACGGAATTCGTGCTTGACCAGGCCGCCGCGGCCGAGTTAGGCGAAATCAAATCGCCGTGGCTCTTCCGTAGCGTTGACTGGGATAGCGCGATGGTGCGGCACGCTGTCATCGATCTTTCGTTGGCGCTCGGTAAACCTGTCTTGATTCTGACAGATGCGGACTACAACGAAAATGGTTTGCAGGACCTGTTGGCAGAGTACGGATCGGCTTACGAGATCAATCTTCGCGTCTTTCGGCAGCTTCAGAATACGATTACCGGTTGGGCGGCTGGAAAACCGGGGCAACCTGGTGAGGTCTATCCGAAACGAATCGTGCTTTTCTCACCGCATCCCGACGACGACGTGATCTCGATGGGCGGCACGCTGACACGATTGGCGGAGCAGGGCCATGAAGTTCATGTGGCTTACCAGACGTCGGGCAACATTGCCGTGTTCGACGTCGACGCGCTTCGTTTTGCGGAGTTCGCTGCAGACTTTTGCAAGACGTTCAATATCTCCAATGAACCTGTTGCCGAACTGACCGATGCAATGGTCAAGTTTCTGGCTCGCAAAGGTGCGGGAGAAATTGATACTCCCGAGATGCAGCTGCTTAAAGGGCTGATCCGCCGCGGTGAAGCCAGAGCGGGTGCTCGAATCTGCGGCGTCCAGGACGATCGATTGCACTATCTTGATCTTCCGTTTTACGAAACAGGTGTGGTTCGAAAGAAGCCGATCGGTCCCGATGACGTTCGCATTACGACGGAACTGTTGCAGGAAGTGAAGCCACATCAGATCTACGCCGCGGGCGACCTGAGCGATCCTCATGGAACGCATCGTGTTTGTTTGGATGTGATCTTTCAGGCCTGCCGTGAGCTGCGAAATGAGGACTGGATGAAAGAATGCGAAGTCTGGATGTATCGCGGGGCATGGCAAGAGTGGCCGCCTCACGAAATCGAGATGGCGGTGCCGCTAAGTCCGCAGGAAGTGCAAATCAAACGGTCTGCGATTTTCAGTCACGAATCCCAGAAAGACCGAGCTCTGTTTCCTGGACCGGATGCTCGAGAATTCTGGCAGCGGGCGGAGGCTCGCAATGCGGATACAGCCCGAATCTACGACGAGCTTGGGCTGGCACAGTATCAGGCAATCGAAGGCTTCGTGAAGTGGAAAGGCCTTTCGGAAGAAGGTTAACCGCGTTGGGAGAACTTGCCGACCAATCTTGCAAACCATCCACTTGGTACAGCTTTGATTGGTTGGTATTCCAAAAACAGCTCCAAATCTTCAGCCAGTTCAGCAACGCTCGAGTAGCGTTGCGCTGGCTTTTTTTGTAGGCATTTCAGACAGATCGTTTCAAGATCTTTCGCAACTCGTGGATTGAGTTTACGCGGCGGTTGAACAACATCCTGCGGTGGTTCACCGACCAGGCAATTGTAAAGTGTTGCTCCGATCGACCAAATTTCGGCAGTCGCTGGCGAGCTGTCCGGATCGGCGACCAGTTCCGGGGCCTGAAATGGAGAGCATGTGTTTGCGTTTTGGTTTGTCCGGTTGGCCTTTAGCGGCCATGCTCCGAGTTCAAGTATTTGTGGCCGGTTGCTTTCGTCCAATAGGATGTTTTCAGGTTGGATGTCGCGATGATAGATGCCGATTCGGTGCAAACTTTGAATGGAATCCGCGATCCTTCGAATGGTTTTCGCGGCCTGGCGATTGGAGAGCGTGTTTGAGTTGATCAACCTCGCCAGAGATTTGCCTTTGACGTACTGCGTCGCGATAAAGTAGTCGCCGTCGATTTCACCGATTTGCACGGCAGGCAGTACGCTGTCCAAATCAATCACTCTCGCAGACGTCGACTCCAGGCGAAGCTGTTCAAGTCGCTTTTCGAATTCTGCAATCCCGGTGCGGTGCACCAGTTCACGATGGATCGTCTTCAAAGCGACTTCTCGCGTCGTTCCATCTTCGTGAGCCAGATAGGTTCGACCAGTTTTCCCGTGCCCCAGCAAACGCATCAGATTGAACTTGCCGAATTTTCGAGGCAGGGTTTCGACGGAAAGCGGATCGCCGAGCGTGGAACCGCCGAGCGTCGATGATTCTCCAAGACTTTTCGAAAACGAAACCAAACGATTGAACTCAGCTTCATCGAAGAGCTCATCCGGAAATTCAAATTTTCGTTTCTCAGTCAAATTTTTCATTCGGGTAAATGTCGTCATCAAGCAGGTCCTCAAAGACCTGTCTGAGACGTTTTTGAATTCGTGAAATAGCGAGGTAAACCACGTTCTCGGAGACGTCAAAGTTTTGCGCCGTATCCGATCGGTGTTTGTCTTCGATGATGACGTCCCAAAAGATCTTCCAGTCGCGAGTTGAAAACTCGTCCTGCACCATCCTCATTGCCTGTCGCATCAGGATTGATTTCTCTCCAATTTCGGCGTCCCCATCAGAGACGCTGTCGTCGTTGATCTCATCCGCAATCGATTTGATAAGGTCGAATGCTTGAGTTCCTCCCTCAGCCACATCCACGGATTGTTTCCGAAAGTGATCGCGGCATTTGTTGTCGATGATGACTCGCAGCCACTTTCTGAACGATCCTTCACGTTGTCGTCGAAAGCCGGTAATGCTTCTGGCAACGGCTCGAAAAACCTCCTGGCCTACGTTCTCGGCGTCGGCAGGATCCAGCCCCCAGTGATGACGGCAACGTGAATAGATCATCGGAGCATAAAGCTCGACAAGCATTTCCCACGCGGTTCCCTCGTTGCATCGAACTCTGGCTAACAATGAGACATTGGTAGATTCGAGCCCCTCTTTGGAGTTGGAAACGTTTCTCTCTGTCATGAAATCGCTGCTGGCCGTTGAGGCAGGGAAGGGTGGGCAAAAAAGCAGAGTTACACGCCGTGTTGAAAGTATACACAGGAAGCGTGACAGACTCGATCGTTTTATCCAATGTCCATCATGGCAAATTTGGGATTGTATAAATAGAGACCTCCATGAGCGAATCAATGATTGCAAAGAATCACACTATCCATCAAAAGCTGCTTGCGAAAGCAAACGCGGCAACCGCAAAACCTGGTAGCGAAATGCTAACACAGGTTCAGTGGACCCTGACAGCGCAGAAACTGCGACTAACGAACCGCGAACGCGAGGTTTGTCAGGAGCTCTTTGAAGGGAATACGCGAAACGAAATTGCTGAACACCTTGGGATCAAGCCGCGAACGGTGCGTCACTATATGGAGCATATCCACCAGAAATTGGCGGTTTCCAATCGTGTTGGTGTGGTGCTACGCATTATTCAAATGCGGGATTCGCTCGGCCCGGAGGCGAATGTGAGCGTCGAGAATAGAAGTGAATCAAACGAAATGGATAATTCTCCAGAATCGTACGTCACAGAAACGAATTTCAATCGTATCAACGAAGCCCCTTAGCGATAAATCGAAGTCACAGGGTTCTATTTATCGGATGAAACGCTAATCATTTCAGGATCCCAAGCCACTAATGAAGCCATGGTGTGATGATCCGATCGTCATGCCACAAGGCGAGCTGAAAACCTTCTTTGCGTGAGCTGCAAATACATGTGGTTGCACCGAAATGTGGCAAACTGAAAAACCGGTTTGCCACAGGCAAAAATTACTCGTGACGAAGAGCTTCGATCGGGTCCATTTTGGCTGCCCGAATGGCCGGGTATAGTCCGAACAGGACGCCGACGACAACTGAGATTCCGAACGCCAGCGGAATCGACATCGTGACAATTTGCGGCTCCATTACCTTGGCGACGTCGGGAAGATTGGCATACATGTCAGGTTGAACTCGCTGAAACGCCGCCCGTGCCAACCGAATGGTCAACGGGCACAGCAGTCCGACAAGGATCCCAATCACACCGCCGACCACAGACAAAGAGATGGTTTCCACGAGGAACTGGTTCGTGATATCACTGCGTTTGCCACCAAGTGCACGTCGAATTCCGATTTCCCGGGTCCGCTCTGTCACGGTGGCGAGCATGATGTTCATAATGCCAATACCACCAACGATCAGTGAAATTGCGGCGATCAGTCCCATGAACATCATAAACATCAGCCGCGTTGTTTTCGCCTGTTCAAGCAATTCGTATGGAACAATCACGGCAATGTCCTGACGCTGATCATCGTTCATGCGCAATGTCGCTTCGATGATTTCGGCAGTACGCGGGACTTCCTCGGGAGACTTGACTTCGATCGTGATTTGGGAGAGCTCGAACAGTTCACGGCTAAAGCTACCGGATGCCCGTCGAGTTTCCTCGTCTCCCATCTTGACCCGCATCGTGGTGATCGGGATGTAGACGTCGAGAGAGAAATCCTGCGCGGCCAGCGAGCCCCCGATTGCTGCGGTTGCATTCCTCGGTTCGAGTACGCCGACAACCTTGAAGTACTCTTTCTTCTCTGGCAGAAAAACGGCTTTCTCCAACGGATCTTCCGATGGGAAAAGTTTGCGGGCCAGCACGGCAGCGATCACGCAAACAGAGTCATTGGTTTCCACATCAGTAGAAGATATGAATCTTCCGCGCGCCGTTTTGAGCTTGGTCACCTCGGCATAGGCCGGAGAGCAACCGACCAATCGACCATCGAGCGGCGTCGCGTTCTGGTTTCCGGCGTAGATGAATTTCTGTTTCAGTTCCCGGACGGGAACGACTTGTTCAACGGTCGGAATCGTCATCTCGATCGTTGCCATTTCAGCACGGGTGACACCGTACAGGTCGACGTTCCGCACGCTTGCCCCGGCGTCGTCCGGTGGCTTGATCGAGCGAACGATAATGTTCTCGGCGCCCAATTCTTCAATCTGCTTTTGAGCTTCCTGGCTGATACCTTCCCCGATCGCCAACAGCCAGATCACGCTGGCTACGCCGATGAAAATACCAAGAATCGTCAGCGCTGACCGCATCGGGTGCAGCAGCAGGCTTTTGACGCCCAAAATCCAGGTGCGAAGAGAAAGCATGGCTAGTTCCCCTCGTCAGGTTGGTTCGCGAGATGGGCGTTCTTTGAGATTTGCTCAATCTGCTCAGGCGAGAACGTTTTGCGATCCTCGATCGGTTCGTCGACTTGAACATTGCCGTCTTTCAGTCGAATGATCCGTTTCGCATGCTCGGCGACTTCGTCTTCGTGCGTCACCATAATGATCGTTCGGCCTTCATCGTTAAGCCGCTGGAAAAGAGCCAGGATTTCTTCGGTTGTCACCGAGTCAAGGTTGCCTGTCGCTTCGTCGGCAAGGATGAAGTAGGGATCGTTGACCAACGAGCGGGCGATCGCGACGCGTTGTTGTTGACCACCAGAAAGCTGAGTCGGGCGATGGTCGAGACGCTGCCCAAGTCCAACCATGGCGGCCAGAGCAGTGCTGCGTTTGCGGGACTCACGCGTGAGACGTCCCATGTAATACAGGGGAACTTCAATGTTCTCCACAACGCTCAGTTGGGCGATCAGATTGTACGATTGAAACACGAAACCAATCCGCGACGCACGGATACCTGAAAGTTCATCGTCCGTCATGCGAGCAACGTCGTCACCGCCAAGCATGAAAGAACCGCTGGTCGGGCGATCGAGACACCCCAGCAGGTTCAGCAGTGTACTTTTCCCGGATCCGGACGGACCCATGATGGCGACGTAGTCTCCTTCGGGAACATCAAATGAGACTCCGCGTAGTGCTCGGACTGTTTCACTCTTGAGCACGTAATGCTTGGTGAGGTCGCGAATTTGTGCCGCGAGTTTTGGTTTGGTTTTCGGGTCGATTGTGGATGACATGAACTTGAACCTGATGCAGAAGTGAGTTGACTAGAACCCGTTGCAAAACTGAGGCGATCCGTTCGTAGCACCGCCTTCAGGCGAAATTGCATACTTTTCGTAGCCAGTTCTACAAACTTGGGTTCTGAAACTGGGTCTAGCGACCGCCTCCGCCACCAGGGCGACCTCCTCCGCCGCCGCCTTGTCGACCTCCGCCGCCTGGTCGGCCTCCGCCAAACGACTTCATGACTTTCTTCATGGCGTTAACCACTTCTTCTTTCGAGATGTCGCCGTCTCCATTTTTGTCCGCCGTACCCGCCCAAGACTTGGAACGATCGTCCAAATTGGCGATTTCCGTTTTGTCAAGTTTTCCATCGCCGTTGGTGTCCGACCGTTGCATCACCCTGTCAGCAATCGCCGTAGGATCTGGAGCACCACCTTGTCCACCGGGAGGGCCGCCAGTAGCCTCTTTTTCGGGAGCCGCTTTGGCCGCATCATCCGCAGCACGTTTGGCTTCCTCTTCCGGAATGTCGATTCGCTTGTCCAGTTTCACTTCAGGGAGTTCCATCAGGTCCTTCTGGGCACCCGGATTCATGACCAGTTCCTCGCCTTCTTCAAGGCCTTCCAAAACCAGAGCCATCTGTGAATTGTTACCGCCGATTTTGATCTCGCGAGTCTCATACCGTTCGCCGACTTTTGCGAGGCAGAACTGACGTTCCTGTACACCGTAAATGGTTTGAATGGGGACCATCAAGGCATCTTCCTGATACTTCGTTTGAATCGAAACCGAAGCATTCATGCCAGGCTTGAGAGCTTCTGGTGGATCAAAGATGCGAACTTTAACGGCGTACTTTCGAACCGATGAGCCACCCCAGCCGGCGGACTCGGCGTACGCATTCACTTTCGTCACGACGCCTTTAAGTGTTTTGTCAGTCAACGCGTCGACCTTGATCGAGCACGGCATGCCAGTTTCGATCTGCGTAATGTTCTGCTCGTTCACCAGTGCCTTGACTTCCATCTTGGTGGTGTCGGGGAGTCGAATCAGAACTTGTGATTCACGAACGTTGGCACCTTCTTCGAGGATCCATTCGTCGCCACCGCGACCACGCTGCTCCTTGGCATAAACGACCTGACCAGAGACTCCTTCAGGAACGACGACTTCGCATTTCGTAATCATCTCTTCGATTTCAGCCATCTGGCGTTCCTGCACGCGAAGGGCGTCTTTTTCAGATTCCAGTTTCACCAGCGCTGCTTCGATATTGCTCTTGAGCTGAACGGTTTCTTTTTCCAGCGTGTACTTTTCCAGCACAGTCAGGTTCTGCTTTGCCAAATCGAGAATGTTTTTGTTTCGCTTCAACGCCAGCTTGGCACGATCGACTGCGAACTGATCAGATTCCAGTTGGCGACTGGTGATAAAGCCCTTTGCCTGAAGTTCCATGCTGTTCTTCAGCACGTCTTCCGACTGGAGCAATTCCGATTCGGAAGTCTTGATCAGGCCCTCGGCGTCAGTGATCTGATTGACGATGTCCTGCACCTGAGCCTTGTACGTTCCTTCTTCGAACTCTTTCAGCGTCGTTTGAGCGGTCTTCAGATTTGCGTCCGCCTGGATGACGTTCGCTTTGGCGTTGGCGACAGCGATGCGTTGGCTTTCGCGTTCCTGCTCAAAAGCCGTCGAGTCCAGTCGCACCAGGAAATCGCCTGCTTCGACCTTGGTTCCTTCGGTCACCAGGCTGATCACGGTCAGTTGACCGTTGCGAGCACGTACTTCGCAGCGAATCTCGACGTTCTCGCTACTTTGGACTTCGCCCTGATCGAGCACCTTGGCCACGAAACTGCCACGCTCGACTTTGGCAGTCATCAGGTTGAGATTGGGAGTCGAAGATCCTGTATTGAAGTAAAACCAGGCGATCGCGCCGATGATCGCGCAAATGGCTGCTCCAACCAGGAGCACGGACGATACGACGCCACGACGATGAGTTCGTTGACGGTTCATGGCAAGCCTCGGACGAATCCGCAAGAATGAAGATGAATGGTGGAAAAGAGCAAGGTGCGATTCTATTCAGAAACTCACGTACACAACCAGAAAATCGGCTGATGGAGCTGCTCTAACCCCTAAAAGCACGTGATTTGAGGACAGTTTGCCTCTGCAAGCCGTCGCAATTCGAAAGAAGCCCTCAACCGTTATTAAACCTGATTTCCAACCGCAGGTTTCGCAACTCCGCAACTTCGTCACAAACAGATGGTTGCGTCCCAAAAAGTTGCCGAGTTCATGTCGCGGCCTCGCGAACGCCAGGTGGTCCGGGAAAAAGTTCCAGGGCCATGGTGCAGGACGCGCACGAAAAATCCTCTCTGTGATTTCTCACAGAAAGGATGTTCGTTTGAATCAGGATGATTCAGGTATTGGTAAAAAGCGTCATACATTCGCTAAAACCAACAGGTTTGGTAAATCAGCAAGTGATGCACCAGTTTTAGGCGGACTTTTCTTCGCACCCAAAATTAAGAGCTTTAATTGCTTCTTTGATTTTTTCAATCGATTCGGGACCAACATTGTCTCCTTTGAGCATCAATGTGGAACCGTTCAGGTCAAACTCTACACCCGGTAGAGCCAGCTTGTCCAAAGCTTCGGTAACTTTGGCGCCTCAGCCGCCTGCTCAGACCATTCCTGTGATCGTCAGGCTGACCGCAGTCGTGCCTGTGGTAGCGGTCTCAGGTGCGTCGGTGGTCGACGGAGTACTGCTGCTCGTTGCTGCTGGCGTATCCGCCGGCGGAGCAGGTGCTTCCTTCGTTTCACCGCAACCAAGACTCGCCACGCTAACTGCTGCCATACAGACAACAGCAACTAAGCGAAGTAGTCGCATTGTGTTTCTCCAAGTAGAGATTAGGTAAAAAAGTTCACTTGATGGTTCCGCCAACCCAAAACCAGGCAACCGTAAAACGCAGCCCGCAGCCTACAGAACCGCCAGTAAGTGTAAGCGATAGGACCGCAGCGACTTGCTGCAGCACCGTATTACCTATAAATCTCGGCCACATTTAACCAGGAATCAGCCAGAAATCTGAGTTCGGGTGCCATTTCGCATCTCGGAACACGAAGTTTTTCGGGAAAATCTGACGGCTTTGAGATTCCGACTCTCGATATCGTCCGGTTTCTACGATGATTTAAGTTCCAATCGGGCGGAGCAACATTACTTTAAATGGGGCTAGCCAGCATTTCTCTTCTTGGCGCAAATAGGTCAATCAGTATCATCTTGGCTCGACTCGAACGTAAGAATCGATCGCGTCGGTGTGTTGTGAAGTAGTAATGTGACCGTATTGGACCCAGAAAGAAAACGAAGAGCCTGTTAGGAAAAAGATTGTAGGTGTTCGGATCGCCAAATTGTTGGCAAAGGCTCGGATGACCGCGACAGGGTAATCAGTAAGACAGTAAATATGACCATCACGAAAGAAGCAAAAGCAGAAGTCATTGGGGAATTCCAGAAGAATGATAAGGACAACGGTTCTCCCGATGTCCAGATCGCAATTCTGACCAAGCGAATCAATAGCTTGACAGAACACATGCGAGCCAACCCCAAAGATTACTCGACACGACGTGGCCTCCTTGGGATGGTCTCGCGCCGTCGTCGTTTGCTGGACTATGTCCGTGATCATGATCCTGATCGTTACCTTGACCTCCTTGAGCGTCTCGGAATTCGTAAATAAGCCAGTCACTTGCGGACTTCAGTTATTGTGGAGTCCGCTTTGTTTTTTGAACTGGCTTCGTGACCTCCGTGATGTCGCGACACTTCGACTCCCTTAACTGCTTTGTGATTCTTTGACAAAGCAATGCGTTGTCGTTTTGTGCGAACAATTTCCTTGTGACCAGGTTCCTTCGGCAGGAACGTCTTCGTGCCAAATGGAATGGCCCCAACTTGTGCTTCTCTTAAGTCATATTTCGTGGCTGCGCAAGTTCATTTCCGCTTTGAGTCAGAGCGATCCGTTTCTTTACGGTTCTGTAGCGTTGATTGCACGCTTTTGAAGCAACCAAATTGTTTGAATGATTGATTGATAGATAATCCTTAGTACAGGAACGAATTGTGAAAGTAAGAGTAGAAAAGAAAATTGGCGACCAAACGATGTCGCTCGAAACCGGACAGCTCGCGAAGCTTGCTGCCGCGGCCGTTGTTATTCAGTACGGCGAAACTTCCGTGATTTGCACAGCGGCCACCGGAGCACCGCGACCAGGACTGGATTTCTTCCCCCTGATGTGTGATTACCGCGAGCGAACGATCGCAGCGGGTAAGTTCCCTGGCGGATTCATGAAACGTGAAGGCCGACCAACGACCAAGGAAACGTTGACGGCTCGTTTGATCGACCGTCCCATTCGTCCAATGTTCGCCGATGGCTTCAAGGACGAAGTTCAATGTCAGTCGTTCGTGCTTTCAAGCGATCGTCAAAACGACGGCGACGTGCTGGCCATGAACGGCGTTGCAGCAGCCTGTTTTATCTCGGCATTGCCGTTTGAAGACGCTGTTGCTTCCACTCGCGTTGGTCGCGTCGATGGTGAATTCGTTGCGTTCCCGACCTTCGAGCAACTCGAAGAAAGCGACATGGACATCATCGTGTCCGGCACCGACGGTGCCGTCACCATGATCGAAGGCTTCGCTCGCGAAGTCGCCGAAGACGACATGCTGGCCGCAATCGAATTCGCTCATGGCATTTGCAAAGAAGTCATCGGGCTGATGCGTGAGCTGGCGGATAAATTCCCTGTCGAAAAAGTCAAATTCGAGTCGCCTTCGGACAACGGACTGTTCGAAAAAGTCAAAGCCAAATATTTCGACGGATTCAGCGAAGCCATCCTGACGCCTTCCAAGAAAGACCGCGGCGCGGCGAAGTCCGAGTTCAAGGACAAAGTCATCGCTGAGATGATTCCGGACCCGGAAGCAGATAATGCAATCTGTGCGGATGCTCTCAAGAAAGCACTCTACAAACTTGAAGCTGCTGTCATCCGCGAATCGATCCTCGACGGCAAGCGTACTGACGGTCGCGGTCTGGATGACCTTCGTGACATCGAATGCCACGTCGACGTCATTCCTCGCGTTCACGGTTCGGCCGTTTTCCAACGCGGTGAAACTCAGGCGATGATCACGGTCACGCTGGGAACCGGACGTGACGAACAGCGTGTCGACGGCTTGCAGGACGAGTACTCCAAGAAATTCATGTTGGACTACAACTTCCCAAGCTTCAGCGTTGGTGAGTGTCGTCCGATTCGCGGCCCTGGTCGTCGCGAAATTGGCCATGGTGCTTTGGCGGAACGCTCGATCAAGCCTGTGCTGCCAGATGTTGACGATTTCCCGTACACAATTCGCGTTGTGTCGGACATCCTTGAATCAAACGGTTCGTCTTCCATGGCGACAGTTTGCGGTACGACTTTGGCCCTGATGGCGACTGGCGTAAAAATCAAAAACCCGGTTGCTGGTATCTCAGTTGGCCTGGTCAAAGAAGACGATCGCCACGTTTTGCTGACCGACATTCTGGGCAGCGAAGATCACTTCGGCGACATGGACTTCAAGGTCGCTGGTTCGCAAAAAGGTATCACTGGCATCCAGCTGGACCTGAAAATTCGCGGAATCAGCAACGACTTGATCAAAGACGCGCTGGCTCAATCGAAAGAAGCTCGCCTTGAGATCCTTCGCAAGATGCTGACGGCCAAGCCACGTCCGGCAGAATCACTTTCTCAGTACGCTCCACGCTTGCTGCAGACTCAGATTCAGTCTGACAAGATCGGCATGCTGATCGGTCCTGGCGGAAAGAACATTCGTGCCATTCAGGAAGAAACAGAAACCGTTATCGAAGTTGCTGAAGACGGCAAGGTAACAATTTCCGGTACCAACGGCGAACTCGCTGATATCGCACTCAAGAAAGTTGAAGCTTGCACGGCAACGGTTCAGGTCGGCAAGATCTACGATGGCGTTGTCAGCAGCACCAAAGAATTCGGTGCCTTTGTTGAGATCCTTCCTGGTCGTGACGGATTGTGTCACATCAGCGAACTTTCTAACGGCTACATCAGTGATGTTTCAGACGTTTGCACCGTTGGCGATGAGATGAAAGTTCTCGTGATCGATGTCGATGGCAACGATCGCGTCAAGCTCAGCCGTCGTCGTGCTTTGGAAGAGCTTGGTCTCGAAGACGAATTCGCCGAAGAGGAAGACAACGACGATTTCGATGGCGGAAGCGACGATGACTTCGACGGCGACGATGAAGGCGACGACAATGATCGCGGCGGACGCTCAGATCGTGATCGCGGTGGCGACCGAGGTGGTCGTGGCGGAAGTGATCGTGGTCGCAGCGGTGGCGGCGGTGGTCGTGGTCGCAGTGGCGGCGGAGACCGTGGTGGACGCGGTCGCAGTGGCGGCGGCGGTGGACGTGGTCGCGGTGGCCGTGGAGACAGCGATCGTGGCGGACGCGGCGACAGCGATCGTGGAGGCCGTAGCGATAGTGACCGAGGTGGTCGTGGTCGTAGCGACAGTGACCGAGGTGGTCGGGGTCGTAGCGATAGTGACCGAGGTGGTCGTAGTCGTGGCGATAGCGATCGTGGTGGACGCAGCGACAGTGATCGCGGCGGACGCGGTCGTGGCGATAGTGATCGTGGTGGACGCAGCGATAGTGATCGCGGTGAACGCACAGAAGGTGATCGCGGCAACCGAGGTGGCTCGGGCGGCGGTGGCGGAGACTATGATCGTCCTCGTGGCGGCGGCGGTCGAGGCCGTGGTCGCAGCGGTGGACGCGGCCGTGGCGGTTCAGGCGGCGGTGGCGGCGGTCGTTCGCGTGACGGCGGCGGTGGTCGCAGCAGTGGCGGTGGTGACCGGGGTTACCGCGATTAATCGCTTCAGCCAAGTTGCATCGTCAACTTAAGTTATAATTTCGCCCGACGGAACGATTGATTCCGCCGGGCGTTTTTTTTGCCTTTGAGTACCCGGGCGGCAACAGTCGTTCGATGTTAAATGCAGGCGACTGTGTGATTGAATGAGCAAGCGGCGTCGCCTGCGGCTGGCTTTTGAACGAAAACGAACGAACCCAAACACTATCTTTTAGCACTCAATGAACGAACAGGAACAGGACGAGACGATCGACCAATGGCGCCGCCGATACGCGCAATTGGCGGCGTTAGCAGGAGAACTTGCTCATGAGATCAAGAATCCGCTCTCTGTTATCCGTATGAACATGGAGCTGCTCCATGAAGACTTTGAGGAAATTAACCTGCCGTTGGCGCGGCGTGCGGTTGAGCGAATCGAAACGGTGAACCGTCAGTGTCAGCGTCTCGATACCTATCTCAAGGACTTTCTGGAGTTCACTCGCTTTACCAGTCTCGAACTCAAGGCCGGTAGCCTGAACGATCAGATTGAACAGGTTTTGGATTTTTTCTTGCGAAAGGCTGAAGAGCAGGGCGTCAAGATCGATCGCCATCTTGACGCGGCTCTTCCGAGCATCAAACTCGATTCGCAAACTCTGCAACAGGCGCTCACCAACCTTGTAAAGAATGCGTTGGAAGCAATGCCCAACGGCGGTCAGTTGCTGGTCAGAACACGACTGGTCCGCAATGGTGTTGCCTTGGATGTGATTGACACTGGTTGCGGAATGGAAGCCAATGCACTGCTGAACATGTTCAAGGAGTTTTACACCAGCAAGGATGGCGGAACAGGCCTCGGTCTTCCTACCGCCAGGAAAATTATCGAAGCCCACTCCGGTCGAATCAACGTCCAAAGTGAAGTCGGGACGGGAACCTGTTTTACCGTTGAGTTTCCAACGCCGGCGAGGTTGCCTGAATAGTCGCAAGCCGCAAGCCTTCCGATCGTCGCCGTTGCAGATTCTTGTTAGGGCGGGGATTTTATCAGTACGAATCGAACCCATGAAACTCTATCACTCACTTGATGACTTTCCCATTTCTGATCGCCGTAGTGCTCTGACGATCGGAAACTTCGACGGTGTTCATCGTGGTCATTGCGTCGTCATAGACGAACTGAAACGGCTGGCCACCAAACACGATGCGATGGCTGTCGTTTTCACTTTCGAGCCCCATCCAGTTCGGATTCTCAAGCCCGAAGCAGCGCCACCTCCGTTGACCTGGATCGATCGCAAGGCCAAATTGTTGGCGGAACTTGGCGTCGATGCGGTCATCGCCTATCCGACAGATCTGAGCTTGTTGTCGCTGACGTATCAGGGGTTCTTTGACCAGATTATTAAGCAAAAAGTCAACGCGTGCGCAATGGTTGAAGGTCCGAACTTTCACTTTGGAAAGGGCAGGGCGGGTACGCCGGAGAAGCTGGCTGGGCTTTGTCGCGACAACGATATCGAGCTGACGATTCTCGATCCATCCATCGACGGCGGCGAGTACATTTCCAGCAGCAGAATCAGAAACCTGGTCCGCGACGGAAACGTTGACAAGGCGAGAGAGATGTTGACTCGGCCATATCGCATTCGCGGCATGGTGACGCACGGAGCGGCTCGTGGCAGGCAGATCGGATTTCCGACAGCCAACGTCGACGCGATTGATACCTTGATTCCTGCCAACGGTGTTTATGCTGGACGGGCAACCGTTGATCGAAAAAGCCACTGGGCCGCGATCCACATTGGGCCCAACCCGACTTTCGGTGACCGGATGTCGAAGGTCGAAGTTCACATCCTCGATTTCGACCAGTCGATCTATGGGATGCCGATCGAGGTTGATTTTATCAGCCGTCTGCGTGATATTTGTGAATTCGATTCACCTGAAAAACTAAAATCACAACTTAATAACGATATTGCTGACGCTCGAAAGATCCTTCGAACCCATTGAAGTATTCTCAAACGGGTTCCAGGAGATTTTCAGTTTGCCAGTTGCTCACGAAGTTCAAGAAAGAAACCAAAATGCAAGTTGACTGGAAAAGATTCAGCGAAGTCATTGAAGCGTCCAATAACATCATCCTTACCAGCCACATTCGTCCGGACTGTGATGCGCTTGGTAGTTGCCTTGGCATGGCCGGATTGTTAGAGAGCCTTGGCAAGAAAGTACGCATCGTTTGCGGTCAGGAGGTACCCGAGAGTCTGAAATTTATCGACCCCGATGACCGCATCAAGTGCATCGGCAAGGATATCGTGGCGGAGGAGTTTGCCGATGCCGATTTGCATATCATTCTCGATACCAGTGCCTGGATTCAGCTGGGCGACATGGCGGATGTGATTCGAAACTCAAGCTACAAGAAAATCATCTTCGATCACCACGAAGGCGAAGACGATATCGATGCGGAGCTGTTCAAGAACACGACTGCAGAAGCGGTTGGGCGAATGATTGTTGACGCCGCCGAGTATCTTAAAGTTGAGATGACTCCTGCGATTGCTCAACCGGTGCTCGCCGCTCTGGCAACCGATACTGGCTGGTTCCGATTCGGCAGCGTGAACCCGGGAACGTTTCGGGCGGCTGCCAAATTGCTGGAAGCCGGAGCCCAGCCAGCCAAACTTTACGGTCAGCTTTATGAACGTGAAACTGTTGGGCGCGTTCGACTTCGCGGAACAGTTCTGGCTCGAATCGAAACAGAACTCGACGGACGATTGGCACACACGTACATCAAGCCCGATGACTATGAAAAAACGGGTGCTCATCCAACCGACACCGAAGATCTGATCAATCTCGCGTTGGAAATCGAAGGCACCGTTTTCGCCGTGATCATGGTAGGGCAGGTCAGTGGTGGCTACAAAATGAGCTTCCGCAGTCGCTGCGACGTTGCTGCCAATGAAGTCGCCAAGGCGTTTGGCGGCGGAGGCCATCGCGCTGCTGCCGGCGCTTTCATCGAGAGCGATTCGTTTGAGGAAGTCCAGAATCAGGTTTTGACTCAAGTACGTGAAATGCTTGCCGCTGGCATTGCCTGAATCCGTACCTGCCTGATTGCTTGATCCAATACCAGTTAAAAATGCTGGTCGAGTTTTGATGCGGCTTTTGGCTCTCGATGAAGACTGCTTGGGCCGCGCGTTAACCAATAGATGGGGACCACCACCATGGTAAAGCTTCTGCTCGCGCTGTTTTCAATTCTCTCTGCACCCGAACAGGAGAACTCCGCGGATGTCGTCATTTACGGAGGCACGTCGGCGGGAGTTGTTGCCGCTGTTCAGGCTCGACGGATGGGCAAGACCGCGATCATTGTCGAGCCGACATCGCACCTTGGGGGCCTGAGCAGCAACGGGCTTGGTTGGACTGACAGCGGGAACAAGAACGCGATCGGCGGCATCTCACGAGAGTTCTATCAGCGGATTCAAACGCACTACAACAATCCGGCGTCCTGGCACCACGTCGACCGTGCGAAGTACGATCGCTATCGTCCGAACGCTGATGCAATGTGGACTTTTGAACCCAAAGTCGCGGAATCGATTTTTGAGTCCTTCGTTTCCGAAAACGGCATTCTTGTCTTCAAAAATGAAAGACTTGATCGCGGAGCAACGGGTGTCAGTAAAACTGGCGGCCGCATCACTTCATTTCGCACCACGTCTGGCAAGATCTTTCGCGGGAAAATGTTTGTCGACGCCACCTACGAAGGTGACTTGCTCGCCGCGGCGGGCGTGTCGTTTACCATCGGTCGCGAAGGAAACGATGTCTACGATGAAACGCTCAACGGCGTTCAGAAAACAAGAATGCGACACCATCTGTTCACGGCCAAAGTCGACCCGTACGTCGTGCCAGGTGATCCAGCAAGCGGTTTGGTTTGGGGCGTTCACAACAATCCGCCGGGAAAAGATGGAGAAGGCGACAATCGACTTCAGGCTTACTGTTACCGCATGTGTATGTCTAACGTGCCAGCCAATAGCACTCCGTTCCCCAAACCGGATGGCTATGACGAGTCACAGTTTGAGTTGCTGTTTCGGAACTTTGAAGCCGGTGACCTGAGGTTTCCATTGAAGCCTGACATGATGCCCAATGGCAAAACAGATACGAACAACAATTGTGCCTTCAGCACCGACGCGATCGGTTTGAACTACGACTTCCCGGCGGCCAGCTACGCCGAACGTGAAAAGATTCTTGCTGAGCATGAGCGATATCAAAAAGGGCTGATGTGGACGCTTGCGAACCACGAACGTGTGCCGGAATCGATTCGGAGCAGCATGAGCAAATGGGGGCTGGCTGCAGACGAGTTCACCGACAACGAGAACTGGCCGTATCAAATTTATGTCCGGGAAGGCAGGCGGATGATCTCCGACTACGTGCAAACCGAGAAAGACTGTCGCCGCATTCGCATTGCCGACGACAGCGTTGGCCTCGGTTCGTACAACATGGATTCACATAACGTCCAACGGTACGTCACTCCCGAAGGGTTTGTGCAGAACGAAGGCGACGTGCAAGAATCGCCTGGCGGTGCTTACGCGATCAGCTACAAAGCCATCGTTCCCAAACGTGACGAAATTCAAAATCTGTTCGTTCCCGTCTGTTTGTCTTCTTCTCATATCGCATACGGCTCGATCAGAATGGAACCAGTCTTTATGGTTCTTGGCCAATCCGCAGCAACTGCAGCCGCGCTTGCGATCGATTCAAATCAGTCGGTTCAGGACGTGCCTTACGACAAACTGCGTGAACGATTGTTGGCCGACAAGCAGGCGTTGGATATTCCAGAAGGATCTTCTGCGATGATCCGAATTCGGAAATCGAAACTCGATGGCATTGTTGTCGACGACGACGAAGCGACCTTTGTTGGGGCATGGTCAAAGAGCAGTGCTGTCGGACCGTTCATCGAAAGTGGCTACCATCATGACGGCAACCTCGATCATGGTGAGAAGAAAGCCATTTTTGCGACGACTCTGGAGCCTGGCGAGTACGACATTTTGCTGGCCTATACGCCGAACAAAAATCGTGCCACCAAAGTTTCCGTGCAGCTCAACGGCGGCGATTTTTCCGAACAGGCCGACGCCACTGTCAATATGCGAATCAAGCCCGATCAACCTAATGGTTTCGTCAGGATTGGCAGCTGCAAAGTTATCGCACCGGAACAGAAAACTGAACTGGTTGTGTCCAACAAGGGCGCTGATGGGTACGTTGTCGTTGACGCGGTGCAGTTCATCAAGAAGTAACGGAGTCTTGCTGGCAATGATCTGTTTGCCCGGCGGCGTGCAAACTGTAAAAATGCTGCGTCGGAACTTTTCGACGCCGAGTTGCCACTCCCTGATTCCAACTTCTTGAGGCCGCTGTTATGTCAAAGGATTTGCAAACGTCCGCCACCACGTTGCTTTATATCGCTGTGTTTTTGTCCTGCAGTCTCATCGCTGGCTCAGGTCTGTCGGCCGCTTCATTGCGACAGGAATCAAGCGAGGCTACGGTCACCGTCGACGAACCGGGCGCCGAAGTCGTTGATCAGAACGATCGGCCTGAAGCAACGAGCGAACAAACGGTCGATGATGAGGTCGATGACGGGGCCGCAGTTGTTGCTGCTGCTGAGCAGAGTGACTTGGCCGCCGAGAACGAGGGCGTTGCAGACGTCGAGCTTGTAGCTGCGGTCGCAGCTTCCGGTCAACCCGTCGCTGAAGCCGCCGTGTACCAGTTTCTGTCGCCTGAAATCGTCACCAAGTTGATCAATCCGCTGATCATTCTGTTTCTCGCAGTCTGTTTTTTGACATGGCTGTTGGCATTGATGACTCCCAAATCGAGCGCCAAACGCGGTGGGGCGACAGATTCAATTTCGAATCAGGGCAAAGCGAAAAGTTCAAAATTCGGACAGGTCTTTCCCGCTAAGCCGAAACTGGTCGACGACCTGACCAAAATCGGAGGCGTCGACTCAAACGATGCGCGAAGGCTCAACGAAGCTGGAGTTTGGCAGTACAGCCAACTCCGAAACATGACCGTTCAGCAACGAACCAATCTGCAGCAAAAGTTGAATCTTCCCGGCATCCGCTGGTATTCGCTTACCGGATTGAGCGGCATCGCGGCGACGAGTTTGGCGACCGAGTCACGAAATGCTCTGGAGACGTCAGAACCATTTTCCGGTTTGGCCGAAAGCGAAGCAGGCCAAGTCAAACAGTCGAACGTTCATTCAGTCAATGAACGTGGTTCTGACGGAACCGCATCCGAACAATTCCACGATGGCGATCATGTGTCCCGACAGAAAAACGCCGCAATCCGGGTGGACGAAGCGTCAGCGACGTCAGCGTTGCGACCGCCGAAATTTCATCGTCCAACAGAAACGCAGGGCAGTTCTGAAGAAAATGTCGCCGTTCCAGCAGGGCAGGGCGGTTTGAAACCAGAATCTGTCGCTGCCTCCAATGCTAAAAACGCGTCGATACCAACCGTGGTGGATACGTTAGTACATCCCGTCGCCGAATCTTCGGCTCGATTGGTCCAGGCAGTCACGCCGCAGTCAGCGTCCAGCCCGGACATTCTCTCTGGTTCGGTTTCGCCGACGCTCGCGGAGGGCGACCGCCACATGGTCGAATCATTCGGGTTCAACTACACGTCTACCCCAATGGATCCGGATGATCTGACTCGACTTGCTGGAATCGACGCTGAAACTGCGGCAAGGCTCAATGCCGCTGGAATCTTCAGATTTGATCAGCTTAAGGAACTGGATGACAGTCAAATCACTTTGCTTGTTGAGAACTTTCAGATTCGCGATGCTGATGTTGCTGACTGGCGACGTTGCATCTATGCATGGGGGCGAGGCATCGATACGACTGCGGAAGCGGGCCAGACGTATGCGATGGGTTCAATTCATGGAATCCAGTTGCCTCAAATTGCAGACGGGGTATTTGACGGAGCCAGACTGGTTGCCTATTCAGAGCAAGTCATTTTCCGTGGTGAGAATCCGGAGGTGTGGGGCCGCGACGATTGTGATTCCGACGACGGTGCGGTCTCCGCGTTGAGCTTTGATTCGATTCGCAGTGATATCAATTACCTGCGAATTCGTCGCGTTGATACTCGCGAGTCCGTGGTGATTCCGATGACCAAAGATCAAATATTCGCCAGCGGCGATCCAGACATCAATGGTTGGAATGGTTCGTGTGAAGTTTTCTTCGGTGGACGACACATCGGTGTGTGCGCGAATCATCTTCCGCAGGAGGTCGAAACCCGGTTCGGCCAGGGAGGATGGGGGTTCGGACATCGCTACGATCACAACGACCGCCAGGAATGGGGCTGGGCGGGACGTGTGATTGAGCCGACCGCGTTTGAGATCAGCGTTGGCTGTATCGGTGAGATGCCTCGCAAGCTGCCGCGGAACTAAATGCATCACCATGTTCAATCGATCGATGAGCGGGCCGTCCGTCGGCGAAGTCCACTTAAGCCGTCGCAGGAACTTGATGCGGCCGCGATTGCGGATCAGTCTTTCTCATCGTGGACAGTGAGGTCAACTTCATGTCCCATTTCTCTCATCAACAACGTGAGCGCTTTATCCATGTCGGAGCCGCGTTTGTTTTTGAAGCGAATCTTTCCTTCTGCATCCAAGATGTAGATTGTTGGCCAACTGGAAACATTCCACGCGGATGAAATCGGTCCTTGAGTGCCATTTGCGCCGTTCCAAAAACTACGCCAGGTAATGTTTTTCTCTTTGACTATCTCGCGAATGCTGTCGCGATCTTTGTCACTGTTAACGCCAATAATTGCAAAAGGTTTGTCAGAAAGTTTCTTTGCGAGCGACCGCTCGTGTGGGTACATGGCCCGGCATGGTCCTCACCAATCGCCCCAGAAATCCAGGACCACAATCTTGCCGCGATAGTCGCTCAGTTTGAAAGTTATGCCGTCAAGGTCTTCGCCTTCGATGTCAGGAGCGATTTTTCCGACACTCAGATTTTGCAGCTCGAAAATCGAACGCTCGGCCATCTGCCCAAACGTTTGATTGCTTTGTTCGTGCATTTTGATTTCGGAATAGTTCGAGATCAGGCTTTTATAGAGTGCTTCGATTTCGGATTCCTTGACCGAACCGGCGTCGAGTCTGACGTAGTAGTTTGCCAAGGCAAACGTCGCCATCGCTTTGACCTGTTCGTGAGGCGACCTTTCCAGCAACGTCTTGATCCGCGCTTCGATTTCCGGAGAAGGTTTCGAGTACATCAGTCCGAAACAAAGGTCGCCAAGTTTTTTATTTTCAATGTGATCTTCGAGCAGAATCTTGAAGACTCGCTTGGCAGCGTCGCCCCCAATGCGACTTCGAGCGATCCAGAATAGTGAGTCGAAAGCCGCGGGGTCATCAGGATGCTCTTCCGCGATCGCCATGAACCTGTCGACGTAGGCTTCGGGTTCTGGCGCGTTTGATGCAAATGCGGCTTGTTCCGATTCAGGCAAAGCTCGAATCTCTTTCAGAAACGATTCGTAGGATTCGGCGTATTCCTTGTCTGCAGATTCGAAAGCCATTTGCGCAGCCGACTTTGCAGATTCGCTGTCAGAAATCACTGCGTCGCTTGCGGAAGCGTTAGGTTTTGATTCGTCAGATTCAACCGTTGTGTTTTCTGAATTGTCGCATGCCGGCAACAACAGACACGCGAGAAGCAGGAGCCATCGATAATTCATGAATCGGATCCTCAGTTCTGTGTTCGGACAGAGAGACAATTGACTGACGTTTTCAATTCTAGCGGAACTCAAATCGTCGCGTCTGTCTTGGTGAACTTGCGACGTCATCGAAAGTCGTTTAATAAAGCAGGGGCGGGAAAATGCGAGTCAATTCAACGTCTGATAATGTTTCTTATGTTCGGTTAGAGCCCTCTGAATCACGGGGAATACCGCAATTTCCTGCTGTGACCAGCGAAACGACGCTGAACGATGTTGGTCACCAAGGAGCTCATTCAGTCAGGCCTTGCCCCGGGTAATGCGTCGATGCTGGCGGAATTCTTTTCGCGGATATAGTCGGCTCGTTGTTCCATGGATTTACTTTCGATCCAGCGTTCGAGTTGATCGCGATTGCCCTGGAAATTGAAAAGCGGAACGCCGAATCCGCAGGAGTCAGAGATCCGTGTGCAGTGAACGCGAATGACGCTACGCAAGCCAGAAAGCTCCGGGAACATCCCGGACAACGTTTCAAACTCTGTGTCGCCCGGTTCGACGACTTCGCCGGTTCCATGAAATCGAACGATGTTTGGTGCGCCTTCAAACGCACAGAACATCAGCACGATTCGGCCGTTCTCTTTTAGGTGCGCAACCGTTTCGATGCCGCTGCCAATCAAATCGGCGTACGCCACGGTATGCTCGTCGAGGATCAGAAACGAATTGAGTCCTTTCGGGGACAGGTTCAGATGTCCGTTTGCAGCGATAGGTGCTGTTGCGACGAAAAACATCTTCTGCCTGGCGATAAACTCGCGGAGAGATTCGGTGATGGATTCGAAAACTTTTCCCACGGAATATACCTGCCTCTCTATGAGCAAACAAAACGACGCAACCAGACTGGGCACTGATTGGTAAATGTGAGCGCCTTGCCGCTCATGTTTGGCCGCGTTGACGACATGAAAATCAACTTTTCAAACAATGCCTGGGGGTGAGATTACCGCCGCGTCAGGTATTGTAACGCCTCGTAGCTCTCTGTGCGTCATCGGCTGTTGTTACCGGTCGTGCAATCATTCGCCATGATCAAGCGTCGAGAAATCGGGCTCGCGTTGATTTCAGGAATCGAGGCCGGCCGACTGGAAGGGCTCGGTTTCTGATCCGAAAACCTGGGGCGCGAGCATACGCGAGTTGTCGGCACAGCTCAATTCGGCCAGCGGAAGTCCTTCTGACGCAACTTGTTGTTCTGACGCAGCTTGTTGAAAAGGAACTTCCTCCAGAATCATCAGTACGCATTGCAGCATCATGATCAGATCGGAGGACGTAATCAATCCAGCCAGGCGTCCATTTTCGACGACTGGCAAACAGGAGATGCGAGACTTCAGTAAAATTGAAACGGCGCGTCCGATCGGAAGATCTTTTCCGACCGTAATCGGGTTCCTGGACATGACATCGCTCACCAGTCTACCGGATTTTCGTGCGAGGTCTTTGACGCTGACAACACCGACGACAATATTGGATTCGTCCACGACTACCATCCGACGATAGCCAGCTTCGCCCAGAATACTTCTGGCTTCTCCAGGAGTATTGTCTGGCCTGATCGTAATCAGATTCTCGGTCATGAAGTCGCTGACCCTGGCTTTACCTTCAAACAGCACCTTCCAGTTGTCTGACAGGCTGCGTCTCATGCTGACGCGTTTGCGGAAAACTTTTTGAAGGGCCGCCGAGATTCTTTTTTCGCTGACTGGTTCGGCTCGCATCGCCGCACCAAGGGTTTCTTTTTCCTTGTGCCGTTTTTGGGCCAGTCGCAAATACATGATGCCGATTCCAATCAGCCCCAGCACCGCGAAAACGGCGACGTACCAGATTCGACGATCCTGTTGCATCGCCTTCAGAGACGTTTCTCTGTTTTCTGGCGATGATTCGGCAAGTATTGCTGCCGGGCCTTTGGCGACCTGGTGTTCGTCGAGCGAATGGTCGACTTGACTCAAACTGCTTTGCAGAGTCGGTTGGAAAAGAGAGTACAGGCACACGGTTCCCGCAATGATGAGGTAAGCCACCGCAAGATATTCGACAACGGTTGCGCCGCGGCGATCGCGATTGCGGTGATTGCGGATTGGCATCCCAAGTTCTCCTGTCTGGGTTTCTGACGACTTCTAAGGAGAGCCTAGAATGCGATTCGAATGGTAAGATTGACCGATCTGCCATTTGCGGGTAAGCCCTGGTCGAATGACGCCAATCCTGGCAAATACTCAATCCAGGAACGAGTCCGGGCCAGTTGTTGCGGCCCGTTTAGCCGCCGCAGTGTTCAGGAATTTTGGATCTGGAGTGATATAAACTCGCCCCAAATCCAGGCGATCGGCATCCCAGCAGGTACCGATTGTGACGTCATCGTGGTGATGCTGGTCGGTATGCCAGTGGCAGGCATAATGAAGTTTCTCGAACTGCGCATCGTCCAGTGAAAACTTTCCGGCAGAACGTAGTTCTTTGGCGAACTCGGCGCCGCGAAATCCGTGCTCAGGATCGTGGCCATCATTCTCTCGGCGGCTGTCATGAAAAAGAGCAAACAGCTTGACCACCATCAAATCGGCTCCGCTTTCTTCTGCAATTTTCAACCCAAACTGCAAGACGCGATTCCAGTGTCGCGGGCCATGGATGGAGTGAGCGCCGCCGTGGAATTGCTGAGCAACTTCATCCCAAAGCTCGTCGTAGTTCCAGGCCTGATTCATTTTGTTCTATCCCAAAGAAGCATTTTCCGTTGAGATTGTGGTCAATTTTTTCCAGATCAGCAATCGCGCTGCGAGTCAGGCTCGTCGTCAGTTCAGCCGGAAAAAGTTTACTTTCTGCCCTGCCCTCTGCGCCGTCCCCAGCGAAAATCACGGTCGATTTGTTGCTTGAGTTTTGCACGAATTCCGTTGTAAAACTCGCGGCGCTGATTCGGCGGCAGACTTCTGCCAATCCCGTGTACGGTTTGAAAAATGGCACGAATCATCGAAGACATTGCCGGCCCTTTCAAATCGCTTGAATTCAAAAGATCAGCAGCTTCCTGCAAATCCACGATCGCCGCCCGCGGTTTGTTGCTGGCCAGATGAAAGTCAGCCATTTTCAATCGGGAGACGATTTTAAGTTGGATGTATTCCGGATTCGGTACTCGTTGGACGAGCGAGTTTGCGATTTTTTGAACTTCCAAAATCTGGGAACGCGAAATAGCGTTGGCATTTTCTGTTGGCATCAGGATCAGTGTCACTGCTAACTGGTACTGATAGTCCGGGCTTTCAGGATGTTGCTCCGCCAGAGACCGAAACAGCGAAGCGGCCTTGTTGAGCGACTCAGCCGCGGCATCCACTTCGCCAAAATTTCCTTCCAACGCACCGAGGCTGCAATGGCTTTTGCCCAGAAGCAAACGATATTCAATGTTGTCCGAATCTGACTGGATGAGCTCATCAGCAATCTTGACAGCGCGTTCGACATAACGCTTGGCCTGTTCGTCGTAGAGCTTTGGAGGCTTCTTCGATTGGGGGCGTCGATCGTCGTCCAGTCGATCAAGATCAACTACGTTCTCGGCAGCCAGACGCGTGACTTCAGCCGACGCCAACGCCGTCAGTGTTTCCGCCAGTGCAAAACGCACCTGCGGTTGATCCCGGTCAGCGTGTTGCTCGATCACTTTCAGATTTTCTTTGATCAAAGACAGCGGTTGGGAGTACCGTTTTACGTACTGCCTGCTGCGCCGAACAGCGTTGCTCATTTCGGACCGCGTTGAAACCAGACTGAGCAATGCTTCTGTCGAATCCGGGTTCTGTTCCAGAATTTCGAGGCAGCACGATACGGCTTTTTCGTAGGACGTGATTGCGGCTTCATCGTCGCCGATCAGAAAATTAATGTTCGCGACGCGTCGCCAGCCTTTGGCCGCATTGCTGAGCAGGTCTTTGTTATCGGCGTTCTGTCGAGCGAAACGTTCATAGAAGTCCGCCATCTTTTTCAGATAAACGGCGTCTCCCTCATCGATCGAAATCTCAATTCCAGCAAGCTCGTTGAAGCCATCGAAGTCGAATCGCTCTGAAACGTCTTTGGAATCCTTGTGCAAAAACTCAACGAAGAGCTCATCAAACGTTTCCACCATCAGCTTGACGTTGGCCTCGGCACGATTGAAGTTTGCAATTGCGAGTCGTTCGTTGGCAACGGCACGTTTTTCGTTCGCGCTGGCCTGCCGCTCGTTCTCGACAGCCAGTTCTCTGGCCGTTTCCGTTTTCCGTGATTCGATCTTCAGATCAGAATATGCCTGATTGGTCATCGCCCAGGCGGAGGACGCCACGACTGCGGTCGCGCACACCAGCAGCGCTGAAAGCGCCGCAAGCGATGCAACGACAGGATTCTTGCGCGCCCACCGCATTGCCTGTTCGACAACGGAAGGACGCCGTGCAGAAATCGGTCGGTCATCCAGGAACGCGCGCAAATCATCGCGCAACGCGAATGCACTCTTGTAGCGATCTTTGGGATCCTTGCTGATGGCTTTCTCGATAATCGTTGCAAGATCGCGTGGGATTGCCGGATCGAGTTTTCGAGGTGGGACGGGCGAGTCATGGATCACTCGGTGAAAAACTTCCGCATGGGAACCCGGAGCAAAAGCAGGCTTCAGCGTTGCCAGTTCGTACAATGACAACCCCAGGCAGTAAGTTTCACTTTGCTGGTCGTAGTGTCCCTTTAACGATTCCGGAGCGAGATATTGCGGCGTGCCAAGGATCGCGCCGGTTTTCGTAATCTGTTTGTCATCCGACAGCTTGACCAATCCGAAATCGGTGATCCAAACCTGGCCTTTGTCGTCCAGCATCAGGTTCGCAGGTTTGATGTCGCGATGCAGGATCCCCATTTGATGAGAATAGCCAAGCGCGTCAGCGACCTGGGCTCCGATTCTGCCGACCCATTGATAACGATTGCGATCGCCCTGCCCTGCCGCCGGCGACGCAGTTTGCGGAAACAGGATCTCCTGGGTGTTCTGCGTGCCTGCGCCGGAAACTGTTTCGAGTTCATCCACTTCGAAAAGTTCGCTGTTGTCGCCGGTCGCCAATTCGGAATCGAAAGTCGCCTGCGATTGTGAGTCGACTTTGGGATGACGCACTCTGGTCAGCGAGTGAACTGCGGACTTGAGACTGATGCCATCGATATACTCCATCACATAATAGTGATAGCCTCTGGTTTCACCGACGCCAAAGACGCTGACGATATTTGTGTGGTGCAGCTTCGCGGCGGCTTGAGCTTCTCGGCGAAATCGAGCGATCTGTTTTTCGCTTTCCAGTTCCTGTTCAAGCATGACCTTGATTGCGACGCGCCGCCCAAGAGACTGATGGACGGCTTCAAAGACGACGCCCATGCCGCCACGGCCGACTTCGCGAATCAGGACGTAGTCGCCAAGCTGTTTCAGCCCAGACAGGTCAGCGTTGCGTTTTGAGTTGCCATCGTCGCTGCGGCTTTTCGTTTCGGCTTTGAGCCCTTCGATCATGGCGACTGATGACAGCAAGTCATCGATCTCGTCAGCCAGATCAGGGTACTTCCGTTTGTAAACAGCGATCTCGGGAGTCTTGCCAGCGCGCGTACGCCGAGTGTAGTCCTCGACGATTTTGTCCAGCAGTTCATCTTTGCTGATGTTCTTTCCCAATTCAGAGCCCCTAAAACGCGGCGTGCTGTTGCATTATCTCTTTTAACCGCTTGAGCGCCCGAATGTATCGTTTGCTTGCGGCTTCGGGCGCGATGTCCAGAACTTTAGCGGTCTCGATGTTAGAAAGTTCTTCGAAGTGTCGTAGTGCGATAACCTCACGATCGGTTTCGTTCATCTCAGACAGAGTCTTTTCCAGGGCTTCGATTTGGCGAGCTTTCTGAAACAGTCCGCTGGCAGAAGTCATCTGTGCGACGATGTGAGCCGCCAATTGCACCGAAGTATTGCCCTGCTCTTTCGGTTTGCCCTGAAGTTTGACTTCGCGGCGAATGTCACGTTTCTCCGCGCTAAAATGAAAGCGATGAATTTCCTGAAGTCGCTGATTGGCCTCGAGTCGCAGCCAAACGAAAAATGGCATGTCGGGCTTTTGCAGATAGCTCTCAATCCGCTGAGCCGCGCGGACATAGGTTTCCTGCAATACATCCGAGTGCGAAACGCGTCCGCCCAGCCGATAGTCGAGGCGAAAATCGATAACGCGTCGAAGCCTTTCGCGAACCAGCAAGTACAGCTCCGCCAGGGCTTCTTCGCGACCGCTTTGAAGCTGCTTGATGATTTCGGACTGTTCGGGCAATTCTTGCGTCATAAATATCTCTGCTTGCTATCGCTATCACGTGACGAAACAAAATGCTGGACACGCATGGCCTGTCCTGGGTTGGCCTCGATGAAAAGCCAGTAATTTTCGGGGAAAACAGCGTTTTTGAATTTTCTTGTCAAACCCTGTCCTGAAGTTTCAATGGTTGCGTGTAAGAGAATGGGCAGACGAATGGCCCGCAACTTTGAACACAACCATTTTTCACAATATAGAGGATTTCCCATGAGAACATTCACCTTCATCGCAATCGCGACTGTGTCCATGTGGATCGCAGCGGATGCGAACGCACAGCAAAACGATACTGAAACTGACATCAAACCTGTGCCAGAACAGCTCGAAGACAATCCGGCCGGCGAAGGCCAGCGTGGAAAAGGCCGTCGTGGAAATCGAGGTCGCCGCGGAGCCCAGCAGGGTAAAGGAATGCAGCAAGGTCAGGGCCGCCGACGTGGCCAAGGCGAAGGTCGTGGCAGTGCCCAAATGATGGAGATGCTGTTTACGCGACTCGACGCTGACAAGAGCGGATCGATTTCTCTGGACGAAGCACCTGATCGGTTGAAGGATCGTTTCGCGAAGCTCGACTCCAACGGCGACGAGTCCGTTTCCAAAGACGAGTTTCAGGCTTCGTTTGCGAATCGAGGCGAGGGCGCTAAAGGCAAAGAGGGCGCTGGCAAAGGAAGACGTGGCGGCAAAGGTAAAGAGGGTGCTGGAAAAGGAAGACGTGGCGGCAAGGGCAAGGACGGAGCTGGCAAAGGAAACCAACAGCGCCGAGGACAGATGATGGATCCTGCAGCAATGATCGAACGATCCGACGCCAACAACGATGGCTCGATTTCGCTGGACGAAGCTCCCGAAAGATTGAAGCAGCGTTTCGACCGACTGGACGCGGATTCAAGCGGCACCATCACTGCTGACGAACTCAAATCCGCTTTCGAAAAGATGAAACAGGGCGGAATGCGCGGCAAGGGCGGCAAGGGCGGACAGGTTGGCCGCAACAAGTCAGCCGACGAAAACGCGACCAAGCCAGTCAAGCCGTCGCGTCCTCCGATGGATGACGAAGGAGCCTGAACGATCGTTCGCTAATCGTAGCAATTACTTTTTGGTCGCCCTGCCCTACCTCGCCGGGCGGGCGGCTTTTTATTTTGAAATTCGCTGCGGCACGCCAGGCCGCGGAGACTGAAGTTCCACATTAGCAATCGGTTGAAGACATGAACAAGCACGTGCTTCCCCTTCTGATCATCGCCACGCTCATGGCCGCATCCCAGGCTGCCATCGGCCAGGAAGAGCTTTCACGCGAACAGCTCAATTTCTTCGAAGTAAAGATTCGACCGGTGTTGGTCAAGGAATGCTACGGCTGCCATAGCGCTAAAACGGGCGCGACCAAAGGCGGCCTGATGGTGGACACCAAAGAGGCTCTACTGCTCGGCGGAGACAGTGGTCCGGCGATCGTACCCGGTGAGCTTGACGAAAGTCTGCTGTGGGGGTCGATCAATCACGAAGACTACAACATGCCGCCAGGAAAAATGCTTTCCGAAAAAGTCATCGCGGATTTTCGCACGTGGATCGAGATGGGAGCACCCGATCCGAGAGTGATGAAAGTCGCCGATATCAAATCAGAAATCACGGACGCGGACGTGGAAAAAGGCCGCGAGTTTTGGGCCTTTAAGAAACCGACCAAGCCATCTGTTCCTCGGGTGCAGAACGAGTCGTGGGCTCATAGTGAAATCGATCAGTTCGTGCTCGCGAAACTCGAATCGAGTGAGCTTCAGCCCGCCGATGATGCGGATGCGGAAACGGTTTTGCGTCGTTTGACCTACGGGCTGATTGGATTGCCGCCTACTCCTCAGCAGGTGGACTGGTTCCGGAAAAATTTCAAACGCGATCCCGAGGCTGCGGTCGGGAAAGTCGTCGATCAGTTGCTCGACAGCGATCAGTTTGGCGAGCGATGGGGGCGTCACTGGCTGGACGTTGCACGCTACGGTGAATCAACCGGTCGGGAGGTCAACCTGACGTTTCCCAATGCCTGGCGGTATCGCGACTATGTGATTGACTCGTTCAACGAAGACAAGCCGTACGATCAGTTTGTGCAGGAGCAAATCGCGGGCGACCTGTTGCCAGCGAAAAACGATGAGCAATGGGCGGACAACATCATTGCGACGGGCTTTCTGGCGATCGGACCAAAGACGCTTGCCGAACAGAACGGCCGACAATTCCGACTGGACCTGATCGACGAGCAGGTCGACGTCACCTCCCGTGCAGTGCTTGGTGTGTCAGTCGCCTGTGCCCGCTGCCACGACCACAAGTTTGATCCGATTCCGCAGTCGGACTACTACGCAATGTCGGGGATTTTCGAGAATACTTCGACCCACTACGGCACGATCGACACGCTGCAGAATCGACGGCCAAGCAATTTGATCATGTTGCCGATCGACGATCCGAAAATGAAAGACAAAAAGCTTTCGCGAAAAGAGTTGCAGGAATTGAAAGATCAACTGGCCGAGGCGCAGACGGAGTTTCGTGAAGCCACTCGGGCGCGGCAACAGATGCGTCGCAACGGTTCGTCTGGCAATAACCAGCAACAGGCTTTTATCAGCGTTGCTCGTGCGTCGTCGCGGTCGGCTGCGTTGAAAGCGAAACTTGATTCGTATGATGCCAATGGAAACCCGTTGACCTACGCGATGGGAGTTCAGAAAGTCAAAACGCCGGTCGTTACGCGATTGCTTGGCCGTGGCGAATTTGATCAGCCCGGACAGGTCGTCGACCGTGGCTTTCCTCAAGTCCTCTGTGAGGAGCCGATTGAGTTGAATCCGAAATCGAGCGGTCGTCTTGAGTTGGCTCGCTGGATGGGCAGTGCAGACAATCCGCTGACGGCTCGCGTGATGGTGAACCGAATTTGGCAGCACATGATGGGGCAAGCGATCGTACGGACTCCGGAGAACTTTGGCGCAACCGGTCAGGCGCCGACGCATCCGGAATTGCTCGATTGGCTGGCGGTCAGGTTTGTTGAAGAGGGCTGGAGTGTGAAAACTCTGGTCCGCGAAATCGCAACGTCGCACATTTACAGAACGTCCAGCCAATTCAATTCATCAGCCTTTCACGTCGACCCGACGAATGAGTTGCTGTGGCGATTTGAGCCGCGTCGTTTGGAAGCCGAAGCGCTGCGTGATTCGATTCTGGCTGTCAGCGGCGAACTGGACAAACAACGTCCTTACAGCTCATTGGCGGGGACTGCCGGTGAAGGCCTGGTTCGCGATGGAACAATTTTTTCGGTCGCCGACAAATCCAATTCTGGTTCTGCAATGAACAGCATGAGTAGTCGGCGTGGCTCTGCACGCCGTGGTGGCCGAATGCAAAACATGATGGCAAGCATGACAGAGAGGGCGGTCAATCGAGCCGGTGGCGCGATCACGACCCTCGACCAGCCAGTCAACTATCGAAGCGTGTACCTTCCGGTCGTTCGTGACAACATCGCGAGATCGTTGGAGGTGTTCGACTTTGCTGAATCCACCATGATCGTGGGCAAGCGGGAAGCCTCCAACACTCCAGATCAGGGGCTGTACTTTCTGAATAACGAGTTCGTGATCCGGCAAAGTGAGCTGTTCGCCAAGCGTCTGATGGAGGAACACAAGAACGTCGGTGATCAGGTTCGCGGCGCGTTTTTGCGAGCTTACGGTCGTGACGCGACAGACGCAGAAATTTCGGCTGCTCGTGATTTTTACGAACAATTTGAAGTCCCGACCGGCCGCTGGCGACGTGATAGTGGTGCGGCACTGAAAAAGTTGACTGCACTTTGTCAGGGGATCTTGGCTTCGGCCGAATTCCGTTTTTTGAACTAAACCAGTGCACAGGCTTCCAGCCCGCGATTGCACCTGACTACCGAAGAGGAATCCCATGAACTCGATGTTCTCACGCCGACAGATGCTGCAAACGTTGTCGTCCGGATTTGGCTATCTTGCGTTCTCATCTCTGGCCACGGCTGCGGCCGCAAGAGAAAGTCTCGACGACAAGCCAACCAATCCGCTGGCTCCGAAAGATCCGCACTTTGCCGCCAAAGCGAAACGCGTCATCTTTCTGTGCATGCGTGGCGGCCCGTCGCATCTCGACACGTTCGACTACAAGCCTGAGCTGATCAAGAACCATGGCAAAACAGGTGCTTTTCGCGGCTCGCTGCTCAAGTCGCCCTGGGAGTTCAAGCAACGAGGCGAAAGCGGGCTTTGGATCTCCGAACTGCTACCGGAGATCGGTTCGATGGCGGACGAGCTATGTCTGCTGCGTGGCATGAACACGGACCTTCCAGTGCACCCGCGGGCGATGACTCAACTGCACACCGGTGCGACGCAGTTTGTCCGCCCTTCCCTGGGCGCGTGGACGTTGTACGGGCTGGGGACGGAAAACGAAAGCATGCCGGGGTTTGTTTCGATCAATTCGCCCGCGGGCGCCTCCCAGGAAATGGGCAGCGCCTTCATTCCTTCGGTCTACGCCGGAACCAAAGTCGGTGGATCGGGCGGAAGAGGCGGTCGGGCGATGCGGCGAGGCGGGAGTACGTCGACAGTCCCGGATATCAGGAACTCCGGACTGACGACGAAGCAGCAACGCACTCAGTTGGATTTCATTCAACGTTTGAATCAGGAAAAGATGCAGCGGGATCAGCATCAGCCCGGCGTCGAAGGCGTGATCGAAAGTTACGAGTTGGCGTTTCGCATGCAAAGTGCCATGCCGGAAATTATGGATGTCTCGGGTGAAGACGAAGCCACTCTGGATATGTATGGCATCAACGAAAGCGCGACCAGTGCCTTCGGTCGTCAATGTCTGCTGGCTCGCCGCATGTCGGAGTCAGGCGTTCGATTTGTCGAGATCAGCCACAATGGCTGGGATACGCATTTCTCAATGGACTCAAAGATTCCGGAACTCTGCGAACAGATCGACAAGCCGATCGCCGGGTTGCTGACCGATCTGAAGCAGCGTGGATTGCTTGAGGATACGCTTGTCGTGTGGGCCGGCGAGTTCGGCCGAACGCCCTACGCACAAAACGGCAACGGCCGCGACCACAATAACAAAGGGTTCACGACGTGGATGGCCGGCGGTGGTGTCAAAGGCGGTTTCAGCTTTGGTGCGACCGATGAAAATGGCTACGAAGCGGTCGAAGGCAAGTGCCATATTCACGACTGGCACGCCACGATTTTGCATCTGCTTGGCCTTGATCACACTCAGCTAACGTATCGATACGCCGGTCGCGATTTCCGGTTGACGGATGTGCACGGGAATATTCTGAAAGACATTATTAGCTGACCGTTGGTCGAGATCACTCTGCTACGTCAACGGCGAGAGATACCTTACTTCGACAGTCCAACCGGTGCGCAACCGCAGCCTGATCCACAACCTCCGGCAAGCCGTTTTTCGATGGCTTTGGAGGTCGGCGTGATCGCCAATCCCCCAAGCGCGGTGCATCGATGCTCGCGCGGCATTCGTTCGGCGACACGTTTGGCGGCAGCGATCGTTTCGTCGAATGGAATGACAGCGTCGAACCCTGACAGCGCCATGTTTGCGCAGGAAACCGCGTTGCTGGCCGCCATCACATTCTTGCCCAGACACGGAACTTCGACGCGATTGGCGACTGGATCACAGATTAGCCCCAGCATGTTTTGCATCGCCATCGAAGCCGCGCCGGTCGCCTGTTTGGGCGTTCCATTTTGAAACGTGACCAGAGCTGCTGCTGCCATTGACGCTGCAGATCCGCCTTCAGCCTGACAGCCGCCGACTTCTGCCGCAAAGCTCCAGTGAGTCGCAATGAAGACGCCGATGATGCCCGCCGCCAACATGCCTTTCGCGATCTGTTCGTCGGTCAGGTTGAGCGATTCGCCGACCGCCAGGCATGTTGCCGGAAGGGCTGCACAGGCTCCGGCTGTCGGAGCCGCGACGATCACGCCCATGCTGCTTTTGACTTCCATCAATGCTGTGGTGTACAGCACGATCTTGTTCAACACTCCGCCGTCGATCAGTTTCCCTGCTTCCATCGCTTCCGCAAATCCGCCCGATTGAAAACCGAGTACTCGATCGGCATACTCGGTTCCGGCAAGCCCCTGTTGGATACTGGTTCGCAGAATCGAAACGATCTCGCACATCTTTTCGATGACTTGACCTTCCGTTAAACCACCGCGATCCATTTCGTACTCGACCGCCAACTGCCAGAGCGATTTGCCTGACTCACAGCGATCAAGCATCTCAGCACATGTTTGAAACGGCACGGTCAGTCCGCGGCGTGATCCCACCGGCAGGACAGGATCCAGATGTGCGACGTGTGTGATCCCGGCGATGCTTTGAAGCTGGTCCTTCGTCAACGGTTGCTGCGACTGAATCTGCAAGATCGTCGTCGATTCCGACTGATTCAGCTTTACAAAGTCGGCCCCAAGTCCGCTTTCCAGCGATTCAGTATCGATCTGCGAATCGTTTTCAATCCAAACCAGCGTTTCGAAATAGTCGCCAAAAAGTGTGATCGGCACGCCGTCGATCGAGAGCACTTCGAAGATTCCACCACCGGTTGAGATCGCGATTATCGAATGTTCGATGGCCGAATTCGAGAGCGTCAGTCGATAGGTGTTCGGGTGTTCATCGCCATAGTCGCCGTAGATGAAATCGAGCTCGATCCCCGATTCCTTGATCGTCTGGTCTGAGCCCGGGAGCCTTTCGTCGTCGGCATTCCAGCCCAACAAGCCTCCGAACAAACCCATGTCCGAGCCCTGGCTGGTGTGAGTGGCTGGCAGGGAACCGCTGTTGTCGAATTCGACTTTGACGTGACTGAACTGGCCTCCCATGAGGTCGCGGGCCAGCCGGCCGATGCGGAGCGCCGCGGCGCAGTGCGAACTGGAAGGGCCACGCATCACCGGGCCGATAACGTCATTGAATATGCTTACTATCATGCTTCGATTATAGCCGAAGCCGGCTCAAACGGATGCCAGTTTGCGGACGATCGATACCTGAAGTGAAAAGTCTAACGCGAATCCAGGAATCGCTGCATCGCCTCGTCGGATACGTTCGTGTCATCGACCTGAATCTCTTCCAACGTATCGGACTCGCACAA
Organism: Mariniblastus fucicola; assembly: GCF_008087665.1. Taxonomy (GTDB): domain Bacteria; phylum Planctomycetota; class Planctomycetia; order Pirellulales; family Pirellulaceae; genus Mariniblastus; species Mariniblastus fucicola. The sequence goes on along the minus strand of NZ_CP042912.1, from coordinate 5,511,921 downwards.
AATATCCACACCACGGTCGCTGATCGCGGTCTGGTTGAGTCCGATGGCTTCGAGCTTCGGAAGATCCACCAACCATTTCATGTCAGCGTCTCCGACAGACGTATTGGAAAGCTGAACCTCTTCGAGATTTGGCAGGAAACGAAGATGCTGAAGCTGCTCGGATTTAAAGTAGGGAGCTTCGAAGATGATGCCGGTGATCATCGCTCCTTTCTCACGCTTCCGCATTTTTGCCCCAGCCAGAGCCAACAGAAAGATGTGTCGTTCAGAATCAAGTTCGACTCCTGGAACCGATTCAGTACCGGCAAAGAACTCGTCCCGGCTGATCTGTTCCACGCCAGTCGCCAGCTTTTTGAAATGCAAATCTGGCAAGGCTGGCCGAGGATCAAATATGTGGAGCACTTCGCCCACTTCGGAATCCGCCTCGAATCGCTGTCGGAGCGTTCTACGTTCTTTCGGGAACGGCACCGCCAACGCTCCCCAGCCAACCGTCTTTTCAAGCGAACCGTCGTTTCGCGTCGCCAGACCCTGGGGCATCATTCCCGAGTACAGTACATGTGCGTATCCGTGATCCCACCAGCCAACAAAGAATAGTGTGGGCGCAATCATGAAGGCACCAAAAGCCCATCGATGCCGACCCGTCGGTTTGAAATCACACGTCCAAAGAATCCAGCACCCCACCACGGCGGTGGCAAGGTTCCAGGGGATCACGCTGAAGTTCCAGTTCATGAACAGAGGCGAGAGGTAAATCACGATTCCCACGTGCAGCATCACGCAACCGATGGCTCCCCATTTGGGTTTCCACCACGCCAACAGGCCCACAATAATCTCAGTCACCGCGACCGCGATCGCCACGGTCACGTACCATTCTTCGGCATCAAGTCCGATGTTCCGGGTCATTTTGAAGGCGCGAAAAGTATTCCACTCTGGCGATAGTGCTTTGTGCAGTCCCGCCCAAATCCAAAGCGAACTTAGAAACCAACGAGCATAATTCTGCGACGAATGTTTCAGCGTGGCGAACATCAGAATCCAAATCGCAAGGAATTGAGGTTGTGCCCGCATCTGATCAAACAGGCAAGCCGTTAGCATCAGCGCGAAGTGCAGCCAAACGCCAAGCTTCGGTCGGAACGGAACGATCGCCAGGGATCCAACCAATACCCATGCGAAAGGCAGTTGGGGAATCCCAAGGTCGAACACTGGAAGATGGGGGACTTCGGTGCGAACGTTCCACAACGGCCAGGTGATTATCAGCGTGATGAGCTGAGCGGACGCGGACAATAACAACAGCACGTACCGGATCGTCCACGGCTTGGGAGGCAACTCGCTGATGGGAACTTCGTTCATGCTACCGGTGTGTTGATTCCGAAAGCGTTTGGGCAGGAGCTCAAGCTTGGCAAGAACTCAAGTCGAGGGCTGGCATCGCTCGACGTCGGCGGTTTGCGGCCTAACGATTGCTGGCTATTGTCGCTGGTTCTCAAGCCATTGCTTGCCCGCGTCGAGTGCTGCTCCGGCGCCGCGTTCGAGAAGTTCCTTGCTGTTGACGTTAAACTGCACGTTCGGCCAGCCGTTCTGGCCTTCGGTGATGTTTGGGAACTGGGTGCTCCAGCCGTTTGGATTCTGCTGCGTTGGTGAAGTTTGAGCCGGAGGCTGCCACTGCGTCGGACTCTGGAACTGCTGGCTGTTTTTGGGCTGCTGCCACTGAGTTTGCGGCTGACCCTGAGTCCCGAAGTTTCCTTGCTGATAGCCATTGTTGTTTTGCGGAACAGGACTGCCGAACGTTCCGCTTTGATAGCTACCTTGCCACGGCTGGGTTTGCGGCTGACCGTTTTGCGGCGTTGTTGCAGGTCGCTGGTATCCTGCAGGGCTGGCTTGGGTTTGCCACTGAGGGTAGTCGCCGGCGGGCGTCTGTTGGTATCCGCCATCGGGATTTCCAAATTGCGTCTGGTCGTTCACTTGTTGTGACTCGCCATTGAAAATCGGATTTTGTTGCGGCAAGTTTCCATTTTCGTCGACGATGTTCTCCTGGAATTTTGTCACGTAGGGATGAATGAATTGCGCCAGTTCTGCTGGAGCAAAGCCAGACAGCTGATCGATTCCACGAACCACGTAGTAACCCGTTTTGGATTGATGAATCGCATCGCGTGCTTGCTCGCCCAGCAGTGAAACGGAGAACATGGTGATGACCATGCACAGCAAAGCGCCTTTGAACGCGCCGAGAAGTGCTCCCGCCTGGCGATCGAAGCCTTTGAGTTCCATCTTCTTCAGCGACTTGCTGACGGACGCAAAAATTGTCCAGACGATCAGCGAAGTACCAATAAACAGGATCAGCATTGCAGCGAACCGGTTGAAAGGTGGTTCGGCTGAAATGTAGGGGACGAGCGCGTCAGGAAACGTGACGGCGACGAAGTAGCTCAAAAAGATCGCTGCCACAGAAGCGACTTGCCAGGCGAGCCCTTTCCAGTATCCAAACCAGATGGCGCCTAAAAAGACAATGATCATGGCAATGTCATAGACTGACATCCGCTTCTCCCTGAGGTGTTTGTAGTGTCGCCGCTGCGACGAAAGGTAGGTCGCCGAAACGTTCTGGATTCCGGCGGCGTATTTAATCGTATTCCAGAACGAGGCTCAAGAGAAAAAGGTTCAGTCACGAGCCGCGATTTTGCTAGCGTCGAACTTTCATCGTAGGTTCGCGCTGTGACTGCCCTGCCCTGCGGATAGAATGCGGCCAGAACAAAAAGGAGTTTGTTTTTCATGGCCGATTTCAAGACCCACATCACCGCCAGCACGATTCTTGGTATCGGCTACGGCGGAGTGGCTCATCTCAAGTTTGACGTTCCGCTGGGACACTGCATGATCGCCGGTGCGCTGTGCAGTGTGGCCGGGATGCTTCCGGACCTCGATAGCAAGAGCGGGATTCCTCAGCGGGAAATGCTGTGCTTTGTGTCAGTGCTGGTCCCGATGTTAATGATGTTCCGATTTCAGGAACTGGGGTTCACTGCTGAACAGATGGTGTTCGTGGCCGGCGTTTCCTATGTCGTGATAAGGTTCGGGCTTGGCGAGTTGTTCAAACGATTTACGAAACACCGCGGGATGTGGCACAGCATTCCGGCCGCAGCAGTTGCGGCGATGGCGACTTACCTCGTTTGCTTTTCGCCAGAGACAGGGATTCGACTTTTTAAAGCCTGGTCTGTTTTCCTTGGGTTTATTTTGCACCTGTTGCTCGATGAACTCTACTCGGTCGACATGATGGGTCGGCGACTGAAAAAGAGCTGGGGAACGGCGCTGAAGTTCTTTGGAAAGGATTCCTTTGCAAACATTTCTACCTACACGAAAGTCGGGCTGTTGGCGTTGTTGATCGCGAACGATGGCACGTTGATGGACTGTTGTCGCGACAACGGGTTCTACAATCACGGCGTCGGTGACGATCACGACCACGAACACAAAATTACCGATCATCTTCCGTCAATCGAGCCCGACTACCTTCAGGGGCTGTTTGAACGAACGGACGATTCGGTGCGGCGTTAGCGAAAACGCGACGCAATCTCTTGAAGCCAATCGATTGCCGACGGACTTATTTCGAAAGTGCCGCTTCGAGTTTCGTTGAATAGTCGCCAAGTTCGTTGTCGTCCGATGGCGAAATGAATCCGTCCAGCGAATCTGGGTCCGATTCCAGCCGTCGCAGAATTCGCTTCGCCAGCACTTTCTGGCGCGGACTTAGCAACGCATCGACCGGCTGTCCCAAACCCATCGCGGCATTCAGTTTCGTCATCTGGCAACCACACATCGGAAGGCTCTTCAGCGGCGAATTCGCCAGGTAATACTTTTGGTCTGAGGCTTTGGCAAAACGTGGCTTCTGAGATTCGTTCGCCATAACGGCTTTGTCACCCACGAGTTCGTTCGCGACTTCAAGCTGTGATTTCGAATGAGCGAAAACTTTGGACGTGCATTTGAACTGCTTGGCTTTTTCGACCAGCGTTCGATAGGCAACTTCGTCCGGATCGAAAAGTAGCGAAACGACTTCCACGCCATCACGCCATGCCGCGGCCGTTGCGTAGACGCCATCAATTGAGCCCAACTGGGCTTCTCCTTCCCAGAATCAGTACATCGAAAACGTTGCCTGTTCCAGGCTTTTGGCGCGAGTAGGAACCGCGAGTGCCGTTAGCCAGGCGGGGATTTCATTCCTGGCTTTGCGAAGCGAATCAGCCATCCGGCTCGCCGTTTCGGCTGTCGTGAGCACCAGTTCCTTTCGCGGTATCAGATCCTGTTCTTTTGCGTCGAGGTAGCGGACTACCGGATTGTTCCAAGCCGGTTCTTCGAAATGCTTGAGCAGTTTTTCGTCAGAGCCTTTATGGTTGTTGTAAATCAACACCGGAACAAACAGCTCTTCGGCAGCTTCGACCAGCAGCGGATTCGTCATTGGCCCACGGCCAAAATCGACGCAAGTTTGTCAGCCGGGAACTTCCTGAAACAACAGCATCAGCGGCGTTTCGGATTCCGCTGCGATCTTCTTTGCCGACTGGTAATCGCGATTCCATTTGACGCTGCCAATTTCCGCGGCAACCGGGTCGTCGGGCGAATTCGCGACAAACCACGAAGCAAACAGTAACGCCGCGATTGAAAGAAAAAGTTTGGTCATGGTAAAAGTCTTGTCAGGTTTCGCCGTGCGAGCCAGTCGGTTGAGCCGCTGAATCAGAATTGTATCTGAATCTGCTTGAGAGTCTCGGATGGATTGGCTAAAACCGGCAGTTCAGTGAGTTCAAAGACAAACCGGGTGCCACCGATGACTACAAAAAACATTGCTCCACAGAAGTTCGCTCCATCGCAGAAGTTCACTTCTCGAAGCTGCAGTCTGTTTCTTTTGCCGCTGCTGTTGTGCGGCGTTGGATTGGGATCAATTGATTTCGCAACAGCTTGTGCCCAAGAGCAAGAAGAAAGCTCTCGTCGTGAAGCCGAAGCGATACGCAAAATCGAAGCGGCGGGAGGCCGGGTCATGCAAATCTCTGCCGCTGATCCAACTCGCGAGGTGAGTTTTTACCTTGCCGGAAAATCGATCGCGGACGAACACATCAAAGACCTTGCCGCCGTCGAGAACGTTGTGTGGCTGAACCTTGCCAATACTGGCGTCACCAACGAGGGGCTCAAAGCACTCACCGGTTTGAATTTGAAAAAGCTGCATCTTGAGAAAACAGGAATCGGCGACTCCGGGTTGGCTCACCTGAAAGGCCTCAAAGATCTTGAATACCTGAATCTTTATGCGACGTCCGTGACTGACGAAGGGCTCAAACATCTGTACGGACTCAAGAAACTGAAAAAGGTTTATGTTTGGAAAAGCAAAGTCACTGATGCCGGAATGAAGGCACTTGAAGGACAAATCGAAGGCTTGAATGTCGTCGGCGAAAGTAAGCTGCCGGTGTTTGAAGAGCCCAAAAAAGAACAGAAGAAAGAGCCAAAGAAAGACGCCAAGGAAAAGCAGCCTGTCTCCAAAGAAGAGCAATTGGCGGCAAGGGAAAAAGCGTTGGCCGAAAAAGAGAAAGCACTGCAGGAAAAAGAAAAAGCGTTGCAGCAGCGTGAAGAGTCACTTAAACAGAAAGAAGCGAAGCTCGGAGAAAAATCAGACAAAAAGCCCGACGCGAAAAAGTAGTTGCAGCAGAAGTTCGGTGCCGCGAGTCGTCGCCAAACTTAATTGCATTTTGGCATTATCTTCTGCCGGGCGCCCGTGTGATTTTGGAAAGCTCGCCGTGGTCGAGCCACGCCAGTTTACACTTCATGCAAGTATCAAGAACGATGTTGCCAGGACCGCAATAATGATGGGCTTCCATCGTCGAAAAACAGGCGGGACAGGTGCTGTGCAAGTCGAGCTCGTTGAAGTTGACAGGAACGGGGCTGTCTTCTGGCCCGCGGTAGGCGGAACGCCGCATTTGGATGACGCCACCAAGTGATTCGGAATCGATCACGAACCCTCGGCACTTTGAGCAAAAGCAAACCTCAGTTCTTCCAATCGTGCCGACTTCCAGGTCAACGCTGCATCTCGGGCAAGTGAATGGGGTCACACGATCTTGGGGGACAATCGCGTCCTCGGAGCTTTCCATGCTGCTCGGAAACCAAAAGCTATCGCAATCACTGCAAAAGCTGTGGGAGTACCCGGTTGGGATCGATATTGATTTCCCGCAACCGCAATCAACTATCGGCGATGAATTCATGATCCGCTAGTTGTTCATGAAGGTGTCAATTTGAGTCGTGTTGTCGGTCCACAGGTTTGCGCTTGCCGAACCCATGGTCGCGAACGCGGCGATACACACAGCAAGGATCAACGCCAACATGACGGCGTATTCGACCGCGGTTGGACCGGACTCGTCGCTTAGGAATCTTGCGATCTTCTGTTTCGTCAATTGTTGCATGGCAATGTTGGAGGGCTGTTGGAAAATCTCATTGAGCCGAACGGCTCAATTGAAATCACCATGATTGCTTCTCGGATAAGTGGGTGTTTCCAGAGACAGTGTCGGAAACGGTTGGTTTGAAAGCGATTTCCACAGACGGCCGTGCATTGGCATCGTGCAATTCGCTTCTCGTTCTAACCAGTCAGGTTCGACTTCGTTAAAAGAGTATGTTTTCCAAAGCGGTACACCGTGGTCTTTGGTTGAAAATTGTGAGCAATGGCCCTGGTGGACACGAGTATTGGCAGCTTTGCCGGATGCGCCGGTTATTCGGGTAGGTTTACATCCGGATTTGCAGTTCTGAAATTAAACCTGGTACAGAGCGACGACTCTTGAGGGCAATCCGACGTCGCGTCGGCTTGCCTTGCGCGAGGTCCAACAATGATCGCTGCGAACCCGTTGAACTTACTCGCCGACAGGAACGACGCCGAAGATGGTGCCACGAGGAATCAGGCCAGAGATGTCGATGGCCTGTTCAAGATTGTGCACACCGACGTTGCCAGCGCGATCTGCTGATTCCAAACGCAGAAAGATCCGTTGTGGCACATTTCGCCGCGGTTTCCACAACAGCCGCCCGTCGTTGCGAAGATTCTCCTCGATCGTTGTCCAAGGGCCATCCGGATTGGTGCTCCACAAGAGCCGGTTCGGCCGAAGCGTCAGATTCGAATCGGTCACAGCGTAATTGATGACCAGTTGGCCGGCTTCCTCGCCGCGTCCGTACGGTACCGACGTAATCTTTACCAGCGGAGCCGTCACGTCGACTTGCACCCACATGTCGGCCTCTTCGCCTCTCATCGGGCCGCGTCCTGCCAGACCGTCTTTCGATCGGACGACAATGCGAAACCCATAAATGCCTTCTTCCACAACCTCGACCGGGAACGGGCTGACGTTGTCAGGATCCTGGCCCCACAGCTTCCACGTGCGGCCGCGATCTCGAGTCATCCACAGATCTATCTGGCCGACGCCTGAAGGATCGATGGCATTGATGTCGTAGTTCAACTGAAATCGCTTGGTGCTGATAATTTGTGTGTTGGAAGACTCAGGCATTGCTTCCTGGTTCAGGCGTTGCTGATTGGGAAGCTGCTGAGTCGTTTCGATAATTGAGGTGGGCTCCTGCTTTCGAAACGCCGCGTTCGAGAAGTTCGGACGTTCGGTAAAGCCGTCTCGATTGGGGCGCGGAATCGGCATCAGGTTTCCAGTTCGAGGAGCCAATTCACTGTTTGGCTGGACCTTGGCAGCAGTCGGTCCGTTCCACTGATTGTTGGGCCACGACGTGGTCGACTCATGGATGATGTTCTTTCCGCTGCGGACCGACGTTGCCGGATTCGAAGGAATCGAGTCGGTTGACCGAGGCGACAATGGGGATGGAGCAGGAGCCACACCTGGGGCCGGCGACATGGTCGAACCCGAGTAGGACCGCTCTGAAGATTCATGCCGCTGGACTTCGCTTTCCCAGGCGATCGAATTTCCTGGGCTCGCGGAAAGCTCAGTTCGTCCTGAAAATTCGTGTGCGGGAGCCGGTTCGTTCCAGTCCAGCGGTTCCGGTGGATCGACCAGTTCGACGCCTGGCGGCAATTGAGCCGATGCGACGCGAGCCGTCACTGGTTGAGTTGTTGTACGCGACGCGGTCTCGTTGATTCTCCAACGGTTGTCAGAAGCTTGCGCGGTTTGCTGTGTGGCGTTTTGTCGTTGGGCGGGAGTCGTGTTGGTCGACGCTTGCTCCGGCGTGTTGGCGAACGGTCGCAGCTTCGGTTGCCACGAAGCCGAGCCATCCGAGCTGCTGGTTCGTTGTGCATTCGACGAGCTGCTGTCGGCTGGCGGTCGGGCTTCGCCAAGCGTCGAACCGGTCGAGTTTCTTCGCCACGATGTCGTTTTCACCGCGACGTAACGGCTGGCCGAAGTTATGTTTCCGGCCATGTCCGCAACCTGAATTCTTACCTCCAGTTGTTCCGCCGACGTGTCAGGCCACCACGCAAGCTGGTCCGTCCATGACTGACTTTGAATATTCTGTTTCAACTGAACCGGAACAGACGTCCAGGAATCATCGATCTCGCTGCCCGGCGAGAATTCACCTGCCGATGCGCGGTACTCGATCTTCAGCGACGACGCGTTGAGGCCTTCGTCGCTCGCCTGCCAGCGGCAGACAACTCGGCCCGCAGCGTCCGCATCGATTTGGAATTCAAGCTTGGGGCGTGACGAGTCAACGATGATTTTCAGCTCGGCTCTGGTGTCCCCGTCCGGCAACAACCTGCGATCGCGATCAAGCGTCTTGATGGCAAACCAGTACTCGCCGTCCCCGTCGGCAGTAAACGGAAACTCACGTCCGGAAGTCGGCTGGCGAGAATGGAACGACCAAGTGTTGCCGCGGTCGCGAGATATATAGAGCTGGACTTCAATGAACTGCCCGTTGCTGTCGTCGACTTTGAATGGGATTCCAAATCCGTCCAGATTTGTCGACAGAACTTTGATCGTTCGTTGAAGCGGTTCAAACGATTCGCTTTGAGAGAATCCCTTTTCGCACCACGCCATCAGCATGATCGCGGTCGCGATGATCGCGAACCGGCAGGCTTGATCGAGTCCGGCGAGAGCGGAGTGTGTTTTCAGGTTTTCAGAGTGTCGTGGCATGGCCGCGGATTCATCCAGAGAGGTAGTCCTGACTTGTTTCCTATCGGAAAACTCACGATTCGGAGTCCATCGAGCGTCCTGATCGCTTGAATTTGGCAGTTGCCGGGGCAGCCCCATGTCGTCGGATTGAAACAGGTAGCTAAAACGTGAAGGTGGTTTGGGATATAATGAGGCGGCGTAAAAAAGACCTTACAAACTGGACTAGATTGAGAGTTGCTGGCTGATGGAGAGTCTGAGGGATTGGTGGAACGGTGTGCTGCAGATTGAGGGCGCGACCTGGATTATCTATCCGAGTATTTTGGTTGCGCTGATTCTGGTTGCTTACTACGTCATTCAGGCGGTTCGCAACATGGCGATCGGCGGAACGGGAACAGAAGACCATCTCGGAACGTTCCGCAAGATGCGTGACGAAGGTGTGATTGGCGCCGACGAGTACAAGAAAGTAGCCGGGCTGGTTCCGTTGCCGGAGGTCGATGCGAAAGAACCCACCGAAGGCCTGGAGGGAGGCGTCGATGCTCTTTCAGAAGCTGCAAAGGCCGCAATCCGCAAAGCTGCACTCAAAAAAGCAGACGAATCCGGTGATGACGAAGAAGAATCTGACGCGGTTGAAGAAGGGTAATCGACAGAATCGTAAAACTGGCTGAACCCCATCCTGCCTTGCCCCGTACCACGGGTGAATTTATTCCGAAGGGACGGGCAACGCGGTTTGTGATTGTCTGTTCTGCGGAAGATTCGGCTTGTGAAAGTCACAACAGGCGACTTTCACAGGATGAAGAAGTGCCAGCAGAAATGCTGACAACAACTCTTACAGCTCGAAGGTTAGCGGGCAAGGAAGCACCGTCACACGCCGATCCGTTTCGACGAGTGATGTTCGAGCAAACAACTGGATTAACAACGGTTGGTTGTAAAAAACCAAGGAGTGAAAATGCCCGCTGATAACGGCACCAGTAGTCGCCGAAGTGGCACTACCAAGAAAAACGCGCACTGTTCATTTTGCAGGAAGAACTATCGCGATGTTGGGCCTCTCGTTGAGGGACCTGGCGACGTGTATATCTGCGGCGAATGTATCGAACTGTGCCAGAGCATTCTGGAACAGGAACAACGTCGCCGGACTCCTGGCAAACAGCTCTTCAACAGGATTCTTACACCGCGTGAAGTCGTCGAGCGAATGGATGAGTACGTCATCGGCCAACCTGCTGCGAAAAAGGTTTTGGCGGTTGCCGTGCACAACCACTACAAGCGTCTGTCTCTTGACTGGGAAGGCGGAGACGTTGAGATCGACAAGTCCAACATCATGCTGGTCGGACCTACGGGTTCGGGCAAAACGTTGTTGGCCAGAACACTTGCTCGCACCCTCAATGTTCCGTTTGCCATCGGTGATGCGACGACGCTTACAGAAGCCGGCTATGTCGGCGAAGACGTTGAAAACCTGCTACTGAAGTTGCTTCATGCTGCCGATTTTGACATCGAAGCTGCACAACGTGGAGTCATCTACATCGACGAGATCGACAAGATTGGCAAGACAAGCAACAACGTTTCGATCACTCGGGACGTTTCAGGAGAAGGCGTTCAACAGGCGCTTTTGAAAATGATCGAAGGCACCGTAGCCAACGTGCCACCGCAAGGTGGCAGGAAACATCCAGAGCAGCAGTACATCCAGATTGACACCAGTAACATTCTGTTCATCTGTGGTGGAACCTTTGTTGGCATTGATGAAATCATCCGCAAACGATTGGGTGAAAGAACGATTGGTTTTGGTTCCGGAAGCGGCGTCCGCGAGGACGGCGACATGGCTGAGATCCTGCCGCAGGTGACCAGCGATGACATTCTGGAATACGGGTTGATCCCCGAGTTGGTGGGACGCTTGCCTGTTACGACAGCGCTTGCTCCACTGAACGAAGCTGGTTTGATCCAGGTGATGACTGAACCCAAGAACGCACTTGTACGTCAATACCAAAGCCTTTTTGAAATGGAAGGCTGCAATCTCAACTTCACCGATGAAGCGTTGCAGATGATGGCTCACCGGGCCATGGAGAAAGAAACCGGAGCACGCGGTCTTCGCTCGATTATCGAACAGGTCATGCTTGACATCATGTACGACCTCCCTGACCAGCCGAAAGGCACCACGTTCGTTGTCGATGAGAAGATGGTTGCCGCGGGCATCAATCCGGAAGCTTTCAAAATGCCCGAATCGAAAAGTGCGTAGCTTGCTGCCCGCTTTTCACAGGGAGTTCGCAATCATTAAAACGTTGCGGACACCGAACCGAGATGTGTGAAAGTGAAGGAGAAGAGCATCGATTGGCCTCGCCGGTTTAAAACCGTCCGCCTTTCGAAGGACTCCAATCCAGCATGTTGGCAGTGGTTTAACAGTCATGTCCGTCGCCAGACGCGATGGGTTCTTCGCGATTGACTTCCGACCACCATCAACCGACCACATTTCAAAACTGGAGAGCAGATTCGAACCTGCGATCCAATGAGGAGAGTTTGATTTCGATTGCAACACTTTTTGACATGCACCTCGTTTATGCAATTTGAAATCGTCCGATACCAAATGACAAAGGCAGCTTGACGGTACCACAACTGCACGAGTCGACGTTACCAATAACCCTTGCTGATGGCCTGTTCATCAGCAAGGGTTTTTTGTTTGGCGTCCTGTGGACAGAAACACCATGAGTGGGTGAATTTGCAGAAAAATCCTGATATCGAGCGGAATGGTCCAATATTTAGCGACCTTCAGTTGTCGTTTTAATGTTCGCTGTACTGAGACACATTCATACGAGCCTTCTCCTGATCCTGCACCTGATGAAATTTAAATCCAGCGTCTTGCTTTTACTCGCATACTTCATGTTGTCTGCAGCATCGCTGGCTCAGGAAAAACCGACATCTCCAACTTCTCACTCGCTTGCAGATGCCAAACAATCTGGCGCGTTACGGTCTCGATTCAAGGGTAAGCCAGTCAGCAACGCGACTCCCTCGGTTCGCAAAGCTACCGATCTGAAGACTTACCGGAAATCGATTGAGCCTCTTCTGCAGAACGCATGCGAATCATGCCACGGTGAAGAAGAACAGGAAGCTGACTTTCGCACCGATCAGCTTAACCCAGATCTCGTGGCGGGAGACGACGAGAAGTGGTGGACGGAAGTTCAGAAAGTTCTGAGCAATGCAGAAATGCCTCCGGCAGATGCCGAAGTCCAGTTGAGTGATATTGAACGTGCGAAAATCATCGATTGGCTTTCAATGGAGATTCAGGTCGCTTCCAACGTTCGTCGTAGTCAGAAAAAACACTCCTCGTTTCGGCGCATGACGCGATACGAGTATTCATACGCCTTGCAGGATTTGCTGGGACTGCCTTACGACTTTGGTCGAGACCTGCCACCTGAAACTCCTTCACCAGATGGCTTTCTCAACAGCGCGGACATGCTGCAAATATCTACGACCCAACTCGGGATCTACCGTGAGCTCGCCCGGAAAGCGCTGGTCAAGGCAACGGTTCGTGGCGAACGGCCGAAACCGATCCAGTATCGAATCTCGATGGATGACGTGGCCGATCTGATGATTCGCGACTACGAAGAAGCGAAACAAAAACTCGAGGCCACGCATGAAACGCGAAACACAAAACCTGAAGACGCAAAAGAACAGCTGGCCAAGCTTCACCAGAAACATTTCAAGGCCCGCAACAGCAATACCCATTTGCTGAATGCGAATGGAGATCGATTGCTCACCAGCTACCGCTATCACGGTGCTCGCTACAGTTTGAAACCTGAAGAGAAAGAGGTTCAGGAACCGATCGAGGATGCAGCAAGCGAATATGCCCTGATCATTCCACCAAACGCCCGCCACAATTTCGACCTTGGCAATTACCTGCCGGCTTCAGGAACGATGAAGTTGCGAGTCAAAGCCAAACGCGTTCCGCATGACAATACTCCGGCGGGGGAATCGGCGCTGCCGGAACTGCGAGTCAACTTCGGTTTTCAGCCCAGCAACAACTCGCACACCAACTTTCCGGTGGGTTCGGCCCGCACTGTCGCCAACGAAGATTCAACCTGGTATGAATGGGACATTCATTTGGGCGAAGTCCCACGGAATGCCTATCGCAGCTCCAGGATGGGAGCACAGCCAAACCCGACTGAATATGTCATCCTCAGGAATCAGACAGGATACTGGTGGGCCGGTTCGATTGAGGTTGAAGCCATCGAAGTGGTTGCTCCCTGGTACGCACAGTGGCCGCCGAATTCCCATTTGGGGATTTTCCCGGAAGACATCGAAACGGGAAATGTCGTAGCAGCGGCCAAACGTATTCTTGAGCCTTTCATGTCTCGCGCCTGGCGCCGCTCTGTGACAGACGAAGAAGTGAATCGAAAGCTTGAGCTGTTTCAGGCGATCCTTCCGACCTGCGATGACAATCAGGAAGCGATGGTTGAAGTCCTCGCGACGGTGCTCTCATCGCCGAATTTTATCTACGTCGGGTTGCCCGATGCTACCGAACAGCCCAGCCAACTCAGCCAACTCAGCCAATCCAGCCAACCCAGTCGATTCGAACTTGCTTCAAAACTATCGATGTTTCTCTGGTGCAGCATTCCAGACAGGGAGTTGATGGATCTGGCGGCAAGTGGTGAGCTGGCCGAAGAACATGTCCTGCTTCAACAGGTCGATCGTATGTTGGCTGATCCGAAAAGCGAAAGGTTCTCGAAACACTTCGTACGTCAGTGGTTGGGCCTGGGACTGCTTGACTATCTGGACGTTGACAGGAAAACCTATGGCGATGTTGATGCGGCAGCAATCGACGCCATGAAGCGTGAGCCTATCGAGATGTTTCGCCATGTTCTTGGTGAGAACAAAAGCATTATCGATTTCCTTCACGCGGACTACACGTTTGCCAATCAGAGGCTTGCCAGACATTACGACATCGAGGGAATTTCGGGCAACGAGTTTCAGAGAGTTCGCTTTGGCCCTGAACAACAGCGTGGCGGACTTTTGACACAGGCCGGTCTGCTGGCCATGAACTCGGACGGGAAAGATTCCAATCCGCTCAAGCGAGGCATCTGGCTGTTGGACAAAATCCTGCACGACCCCCCTCCACCACCTCCTCCGGCTGTCCCCGAGATCGATCTGGCTGATCCGGAGGTCCTGAAAATGACTCTCAAGGAACGTCTGGAAGATCATCGCAGTGACGTCGCGTGCAAGTCTTGCCATGCACGGATCGATCCGTGGGGGATTGCTTTTGAAAACTACGACGCGGTCGGACGCTGGCGGGAAACGATCGGTGAAAAGCCGGTAGATGCGTCAAGCAAACTGTTCAATCAGGAAGAGCTGGACGGCGTCGACGGTCTCAAACGATACCTGCTTGAGAATCGACAGGATCAATTTGTGACGGCGATGGTAAGCAAAATGGTCTCGTACGGCCTGGGTCGTCCGCTGGGTTTTTCTGATCGTTCTTCCATTGAGTCCATTGCTTCTGACTTGAGAAAAAGCGGTGATGGCCTGAAGGCTCTGATTCGACTCGCCGTGACCAGCGACCTTTTCCGCGCAAACCAGTGACCGCCAAAGCTGAACGATAAATTTGCGAAGAGTCGAATGCTGAGTGCCGTGCTCACGTCCAGTGTTTAAAGGGCGGCACCGCCAATTCAGCTCTTAACGAACCAGAAGTTATTCTTGAAAGCAACAACATGCATCGAATCAATCGAAGATCTTTCATTCGTGGGACGAGCGGATTTGCGTTGGCGCTACCGTGGTTCGAAACTTATTCGCTGGCAGGTGTATCGCCGAAGCAACCGGAAGCTCCGAAGCGTCTCGCCTGCTTCTACATGCCCGACGGCGTTCCCATGCCGCTTAAAGAAGATCCGGCTTTCAAGGACTGGAGCTGGTTTCCTCATGGCTCGGGCAAGGATTTCAAATTCACGAAATGCCTCGATCCGCTTGAGCCGCTCAGGGATGACTTGACGGTTTTTAGCGGACTGTCTCACCCTTTTGCTCGCGATGTTCATGGTCACTCCAATGCAGATCAGTTTTTGACAGGAGCCAACACCGGCGGTTCAGGTGACTACCAGAACAGCATTTCGCTGGATCAGGCGTATGCACAGCATGTAGGCCAGCACACGCGATATTCGTCGCTGGTGTTGTCGACCGACGGAGGCACAGGATCGCCACGCGGTGCTCAAACGATGTCGTTCAATCGCAATGGTCGCCCGATTCCTGCGGAGAACAGGCCGAAGAGAATTTTTGACAGTCTGTTTGTCAAGAACGACAAAGAGGCGGCAAGACGTCTGGCACTAAGCAAGTCGGCTCTTGATGATTTAATGGGCGATGCCAGGTCGCTTCGCGCGCGGCTCTCCAATCAGGATCAGAAGACTTTGGATGACTATCTTCAGTCAGTGCGTGAAACGGAACTTCGAGTTGAAAAGGCAAAGCAGTGGCTGGAAGTTCCGCTGCCGGTCGTCAATGTGGACCACCTGAATCTGGAAGTAAACCCGGAAGATCCGCGCAACTATTTGCGAACAATGTTCGAGCTGATTTTTCTTGCGTTCAAAACAGATTCAACGCGGGTCGTGACCTATCAACTTGGTCGTGAGAATGGTGTCGGTGTGAGCGACTACCTTGCCAGAGCCATTGGCTTCCGCCAGACGCACCAGCTTTCACATGAAACCAAAAAGCCTGGAGGTTGGGAAAACTTTGGAAAGTACTGCCGATTTCTGGCCGAAGAGTATGCCCGATTTTTGACTCGCCTGAAAGCAACCCCGGAAATCGATGGCAGCGGGTCGATGCTGGACAATACGCTGGCGTTTTATGGTTCGGCATCGAGTTCATTTCATCTTTCGCGCAATTACCCGTTGATTCTTTCCGGTGGATCCAATCTCGGATTCAGCCACGGCCAGTACCGGCAGTTTGGAACCGGCGACGCAGATCATCAGGAAAACGCAGGCATCTCGACAGACAAAGGGTGGCGAAGCGAAATGCAGCACGAAGAGGCGCCGCTTTCGAATCTGTACCTGACCATGTTGCAGCGACTTGGCGTCGAAGCCGAAGAATTTGGCAACAGCAAAGCCACGCTGGATGCATAACCCAATGCAGCTTTGCAGGCTGCCGGCCTATCGCGAGAATCTACTTGAGATCAACTGTGCTGCTTGAGCATTTGTGATTCGGTCGTTGGTGATGTTCGGAAAGTTCATAAGGTTCGTGCCATTGCCCGAAACGTGCTCCAGTCCAAGGTTGTGGGCGATTTCATGCGATGCAACACGAGCGATTGCCATGCGTCCGTCATCGAAGCCAGGCAAGTTGTCGCCAACTTGAAAAGTGACACCATTACTACCGTCGACCGAAACGCCGTTTGTTGTGTTTTCATTCAGGTTCGCGCTGCCTGGTACGATTTCCACAAAATACATCATGATGTTGAGTGAATTTGTGTTGCCGACTCCTGCCGCGTCTCCCCGGTCAAAAATTTCGAACGCGTCGTTGAAAGGACGAGTCCCGCCGCTGCCGACGTTGGCAAACGTATTGTTCCAGGTGTTCGGAGTTCGCCAATTCACCTGAATGCGAGCCTGATACCAGATGTCATTGATCCATGTCTTGATTTCGGCTTCCTGTGCCGCGGTTCCGAAGTACTCGGCCGTGTTGGAGCCATTGGAGTTGGAAACGATAATCGGCTGGACGGCAACAACTTCTTCGATTTGGGATTCCGCCGCAATGATTCCGCTCGCGAAAGCGAGTTCCTCAATCTGATCGACATCGTCCGTGCCATCAGTGCCGACCATGTCGCGAACGAACAGGTCGCTACCGGCGATTCGATAACGCGACTGATTAAAGATATAGACCGCGGTATCGACGCCCGTTCCTCCGATCAATCGGTCATCGTCGGCACCGCCGTTGAGTTCGTCGTTGCCAGCGCCGCCTTCGATCCTGTCCTCGCCGTCGCCGCCTTCAGCTTTGTCGAATCCGTTTCCCAACTTGATCGTGTCGTCCCCGGCGCCGCCGAAGGCCGTGTCGTCACCGCCAAGCAGCGTAATTTCATCATCGCCACCGTCTCCGTAAGTGAAGTCGACCTGATCGCTACCGACAATCACGTCATCGCCTTCGCCGCCGCGCAGAGATTGGACGTTAAACTTTCCGGCAGAAACGCCTGCTCCAGCTTCGATCCGATCATCGCCGTCGCCGCCACGAAGCCGATCTGCTCCGGTTCCGCCCATGATGACATCGTTGCCGTCGTTGGTTCCAATCCAGTCATCGCCCGCACCGCCGTCGACGACGTCGTCGCCCTCTCCGGTGAATAGCAGATCGTCACCGTTGCCTCCGAAGACTTCGTCGATATCGCGTCCCGACGTAACCCGGTCGTCCCCTGCCCCGCCTTCGACATAGTTGTTGCCGTGTCCGGGATAAAGCAAGTCATCGCCGTTGCCGCCGTACACCGAATCGATCGAGTCGCCTCCGTAGATCGTGTCGTTTCCATCTTCGCCACGAATCGTGTTAGTACCGGTTCCACCGAAAAGCCGGTCGTCTCCTGCCCCGCCTTCGATGACCTTGGTTCCGTCGGCGCCGCCGCGAATTTCGTCATCCCCATCGTTCCCGGTCAGCATGTCGTTTCCAGAACCGCCGATCAGGCGATCGTTGCCGCTGCCGCCAATCAGAACGTCGTCGCCGTCCTGACCAAATGCGAAGGAAGGGATCGAAGTGTTGTTAGTGAATCGATCGTCGCCGCCAAGACCGACAAAACGAATGGACTCGACATCGGCAACATCGAACGACATCGTTTGGGCTCCGGTTAGCGACGCCGAAACCTGATTGCCGGAAACCGAAATCGAAGCAACGTCTGCGGTAGAATCGCCGCCGAGCAAAAGTTCGCTTCCGTTGAGCGAGATGGTTGCGAGCAATTGGCGGGGCTCGCACGAAGCGTACTGAAATTGAAAATTGCGGTGCCTGGGCATGCCGACTCCTTTGAGACGTTGAAACAAAAGCAACAAGAAGCGAGGGCAAAGAGGTGAGGCTCTATTTTTAGCCTGGCTCACTCCCGGCTGGCAAGCTTACTTCTCAATTCGGCGATGATGGGCACTGGCACAAACTCAGCCAATTGTTGGTCCGTTGCCAAAGGAGTCAGTTGCTTGATCAAAGAACTGGACACGTGGGCGAACTGCCCGTCCGCCATCAGAAAAACGGTTTCCAGATTCGGGTTCAGTTTTCGGTTCGCCATCATCATCGTGAACTCACCCGCGGTGTCGGTCATCGGACGAACGCCACGAATCATGACTTTCGCCCCGACGCTTTCGACAAAGTCCACGGCCAGCCCTTCGAAGGCACGGACTTCGACGTTGTCCAGGTGACTGGTGACCCGTTCGGCCAGGTCGATGCGTTCGTCGGGATTGAACAGGCCCTGCTTTTCGACGTTGACTCCGATGCCGACGATCAGCTTGTCAGAGATTCGGCTGGACCGCTCGATGACGTTGAGATGTCCAAGCGTGATGGGATCGAACGACCCTGTGTAGACGGCAAGTTTCAAGATAGGACCCCGGGAATTCCGAATTTTGGCGGTGCATCCAGGATAACCGCCAAGCTCCGCCCCTACGTTCGGTAACGGCGAAACAAAGTGAAATTTGGCGTGGTGACACCCGATTTATCGCAATTATACTGTCGAAACGGGATTCCCAGGAACCAGTTGCAGCGGCGACTCGTCAATTCTGGTACCCTTTCCCGGCTTTCACCAACCCAAATTGTCCACTCGACGAAGGAAAAACTGTGCAGAAAGGCCTTTGCATCATTGCACTCTCCATTGCCGTGGTCATCTTTATCATGTTCGCCGCCGATTTGATCTTGGGACTGAGCGGACAGACAAAGCTGGCGCCTTTCAAATACGCCCCGGGGATGATCATCGACATCGTCTTTGTTATCGTGTCGGGTGTGTTGGCCGCGATGAGCTGGACAACGTTCCGACAGCAAGTGTAGAAACACAAGGAACCGAATCGATGGACCGGCGAGCGATACTCAAGATTGGGCTCGCTTCTTCCGTCGCTGTCAGGGTTTCATCTTTGCTTCCATCGAAGCACGCAACTGCAGCCTGCTTTCCTGCGGCTGACAAAGTCCAGCTGGCGATCGACCGCGGGCTTGAGTTTCTGGTCAGCAAACAGAGCCGCGTTGGAGGCTGGGCTGACGAGAGCCACCAGACAGCAATCACCTCCCTGGCCGGAACTGCCCTGATTTGCAGCGGCTCGACAACGACGCAAGGCCCGTACGCCAAAGCGATCCGCTACTGCGTCGATTTTCTGCTAAGCAAATGTCGCCGCAACGGCCTGATTGGGGCCACTTCCGAGCAACGCTACACGTACGGCCACGGATTCGCGATGCTCTTTCTTTCGCAGGTGCTCGGTGAAGAAGAAGACATCGATCGACGCGAAGAACTTGTCGACGTTCTCGAGCGGGCTGTCAAGTTCAGCGTCAACGCCCAAACCAAGGACGGCGGTTGGGGTTACGTTAGCGGAGACAACTTCGATGAAGGTTCAACGACGATCACTCAGGTGCAGGGGTTACGCGGGTGTCGCAATGCCGGGATCGTGGTGCCCAAGCTGGCGATCGAGAAAGCCAAGCGATACATCTACAAATGCCAGAATTCAGATGGCGGAATCAAGTACTCGATCGGTTCCCGCGGCGGTGACTCACGACCCGCAATCACGGCTGCTGCGTTGGCAGCGCTTTTCAATGCCGGCGATTATCAAAGCAAGCACATTGCACCGATGTGGGCTTACTGCAAAAAGCACATGCATGACGTCGGTTCCAAAAAGATGGAGAGCTGGTGGCACTATACCTATCTGTATTACTCACAGGTCGTCTACCGCCAAGGCCCGTCGGTGTGGGATCCGTTTCGCGATCAAATCTACAAACGTCTGCTGCGAAAACAAAAAGACGATGGTAGCTGGGTTTCGGCTGATATGGGACAGGTGTATCCGACCAGCATCAATCTGATAATTTTGCAGCTGGATTACGGCTATTTGCCGATCTTCCAGCGATGATGTTCCGGCGCTGTTAGTCCAAAGTCTTGCTTGAATCGACCGCGGCGAAGCCTTTGGCTATCCATGGGTAAACGTTGCCGCGGGCGGAACGTTCCAATCAGAGCGGCACGTTTTCGCTTCCTGATTCGGGCGTCCATTGGAATCGATAGGCTTCCCCCAATAGCCATCTGGTCAGCATGATGATCTGGTGCGTGTGCCCGACGAAGTGGCTGGAGGTGTGCGAGATCGCTTGCATTTTTGTGACCTCGAATCCCTGAATCGTCGTTCGCTGCAAAAGCACGTTTGCCTCCAGTGTCAGCCAGATCGCTTTCGATTCGCAGACAACATTTTCCAGGTCGCTGAGAATTTCGCTGGCTCCAGTTTTTGGCGCGTCTGCGAACTCTTTTCCGCGGTCTCGTTGATCGGAAACATCGGTGAACGGCACAATGCCCCACTGGCGAAGATTACCTGCGATGTGGAGGCAGAGATTGCCGATGCTGTTGAGCGAGGGCTCAGGACGCGACCAGATTTGCTCATCGTCTAGCTGAGCCAGGCAGTGGCGGATCTTGATCATTGCCTGTTCGAGCAGATCAATCGACAACCGGCAAAACTCATCCGAAACGTTTTCTGAATTCATGACACGAAAACTCACTGTTGCGAATGAAAAGCCACGATCGCGGCGAGCAATCCATCGACGTCGTACTTGAGGGCTTCGGCTGCGACGACCAGTCCGCTCTCTGTCGCAGCCCGCGTTGTGGTTGGGCTGATTGAGGCGATTTTGGTGGAACCCAGTCGCCCGTCAAACAGTTTCGCCGCGTTTCGCGCGATCGAAGAACTTGTCACCGTTAGCCAGTCGAATTCGCCGGCGGAAAGGCTGGCCAGCACCGCAGGATCGACTTCGGTGACATCGACGCTCTGGTACACGGCCAACTCCTCGAACGGTATCTGAGCCTCGCGAAGCGCCGTCGGCAAAAAATTGCTTCCACGATTGGCACGCAGGATCAGAATCGGTTTGGAGCATCCTCGGGAGCGAAACTCTTCGATCAACAGCTTTGCCATCGACTCGCTATTGGAATCGTCTGGCAGCAGGTCGACTCGATAGCCAAACGCCGACAGAGCCTTTTGCGTCCCGATGCCCATGGCGACAAGCGGCGGGACTGAAGGAGCGTTTTTCAGGAATTGCTCGTGGGAGGCAGTTGCTGCTCGGCGGCTAAGGATCGCCATCAGCGAAAACTCGCTCAAACGCGAGGCGATCTGTGCCATTCGTGCCTCGTCGGGAGCCGGCAGGAATCGGATCAGCGGCATCGAAACGGCCTCAGCCCCGAGGCTTCGCAGGCCCTCTGCCAGCAGATCTGGCTCGTGCCTCGGCCGCGTGTTTAGCACGCGAACGCCACTGAGCGGCCTGTTTTTATCGGGCTTTGGCGTCGAAAGGTCACTCATCGTGGATTCGTTGGAAGAAACGGGGGTTTTGCCGAAATTTAGCTGTGGACAAAAATGGCGAATGACGACATATTTGTGAGCCGAATTCAACGAAATTAACTAACAGAATCTAATCTTCGATGCCTAATTCCCCTAGTGCCAGCAAGCGGCTTCGCCAAAACAAAGTTCGCCAGGCTCGCAATAAAGCAATCAAGAGTGCGATGCGTTCGCAAGTGAAGAAGGTCCGCGCCGCTGCAACGGCTGGCGATATCGAGACTGCGGAAACGGAATTCAAGCTCGCAGCGAAGAAGTTGGATCGTGCCGGAGCCAAAGGCATCATTCACGCCAACACAGCAGGACGTTACAAATCACGTCTTTCGTTGATGATCAAAAAGGCGAAAGCCGCCGGAGCAGCCAGCTAGTTTAGCTGCTCGTAAACCAGACATTATTCGACCGCGCGCTGATATTTTTGGCACGCGGTTTTTTCGTGCGCTGTTTCTTTCTTGTATGACCGACGAACCTCATGGCGCCCACCATCACGCTCATGCAAGAACGGACAACCGTCTTTCGCCAATTTCGCCAAACGGTTGTCCAATTTTGCTGGCTGACTCTTCACGAGCCTGCCCTCAGTTCAACTCCAGCACAACTGGAGAATTCGGCAGCCCGTTCGAACAGTCGATGGTCAGTCCGGAGGTGTCAAACGATGCGTACTTCTTTGGGAATGCGATGTTCGCCTGTTGGAACTTTTCGGGAACTTTATCTTCCCGACGTTTCGGTTGCTCGGAGCCACTGCCAGTCTTCGATGGTTTGGCGTTCGCAATGCCCTTTAGCTTGATGCCTTCGATCGCCACGTCATAAGTCTTTCCCGGTTCAATTCCGTGGACCGTAAACTGCCCATCATTTGTCAGGTTCGCGGACAGCCCATTGCCGGATGCCGGCTTGAGCATAACCTTGGCCGGGAAAACCGGTTTGCCTTTGTACGTAACCGAGCCCGTGACTTTTTCGGGCAGCGGTTCTTTACAGCCACTGCACAGCGCCAAAGTAAAACACGATACACCCAGCAACAGCCCGATCATCGCGACACCCAACGTCGGCTGTCCGATTGGTTTACTGGCGAGCATCAAGCACCTCCCCGCCTGCTGGTGTCAAAGCTGCCCACCAGATTTCATCAGCGACGCCTGCCTGAATCATGTGAGTACTGCCGTCGCCATAGGCCGTCAGGATGCCGGAACTTCGAGGGGCGTGTGCCTTCAAAGGGTCAACCGTGGCATCGGCATTGCCTTCGGTTGGCAGCACCTGGAACCGGTGAGCGATTTCGGGGTTCTCTGTGTCCTCGGGATAGGCTCCGAAAACTGGATTCCACTCGTACCAGTATTCTTCGCCGTACGCCCAGATGTTGTAGTACCAGTTGTCGTTGTTTGAATCCGCCGCAGCGTTGCGCATCGACATGTATCGTTCGGCAAAAAAGACCGTGTTGGAGGAGCCATCAGTCAGGTTGCCAAAGCCGCGCAACATTTTGTCAACGTCCGATGTTGTTCCTCGGATGTGGCCAAGTGCTTGATAGTTTGCACCGTAGCCGATCAAGCCGTATTCTCCCCACGGAGTGTGCTCGATCGTGCCACCGGCTCCAAGCGAGACATCGCAAGGGTTCGCGTAGAAGCTGACTTTCTCGCGATAGACGCCGTAGTAGTCGCCCGTATCGATGGTTTGATTGAGCAAGTTCTGTTGCTCGATGTAAGGAAGGATCTGCAGGAAGATCGAACCGCGAATTTTTGACTGTCCGCCCACCGTTACGACGGATGGTGGAAACTCCATGTGGCTGGACTCGTAGCTGTGAGTCGCCAGAGTGATTTGCCGCAACCGGTTCATGCTGTCGGTGCGCCGGGCGGCTTCGCGTACCTGCTGTACGGCCGGAAGCAGCATGCCGATCAAAATTCCAATGATGGCAATCACCACCAAAAGCTCAACCAATGTAAATCCTTTATTGCGTCTGCTGCTCATGCTCATCAACTCCCCGTAAGAATAAAAACGCGGGTTATACGGAGCCTTTGTGAAGGCTTTCGCAAGTCCGACGTTAAAGTCTCGTTAGGGTTGTGTGATGAATGATCGCACGTTCGGTACGGTCACATCCCAGTTGAATGCAAAAGGCCGTTAGCAATTGCGATACTTGTCGTGCAGGCCGACACCGTCACGGATCATGGGCAGGATCTTCTCCAGTCGTGTCAGCTTCGTCGCCTCACGTTTGGCCGTAGAAATGTGCTCGGCATAGTCTCGCTGCTTGCCGGGAGAAAGTTTGCCAAACGCGGCAGCCGCCTTTCGGTCTTTCTTCAGCACGGCGGCGAGTTCCGGTGGCATCTCGAAAGTGATCGCGTTCTTCTTCCTCTTCCCGGTTGTCACTTTCTTCGTCGCTGCGACTTTCATCGCTTCTTTCACGTAGGCCTTGAGGGCGCGGACTTTGATGTCCTTGGCCGAGGCCATCTTCCAATGACGCATCGACTGAGTCTTGCCCTCCTGTGCGTTGGTGAGAACGTCTTGAGGGTCAGGGAGTTCTGCGCCTTCGTAGAACCACACGCCGAAGTGGTTCTTGAATCCCGCAATACCAACAACGTTCTTGCCGTTGTGCACGTATACCGGAATCGACCATTTGATCGTTTCCTCCAGCCCCGTCGAGAGCATCGTTTCCCGAAGCTTGGTTAGCTCGGCGTCCCACTTTTCCTGAGACGCAATGTAGTCCTCGACAGATTTCGGCTTCTTCATTTTTGCCATGGTTAGCTCGGCTAAATCGTTTTTCAGATTATAAGCCAATCAACCGGGGCGCGTAGTAAAAACGGGGGAAGCCAGCTTTCGGGCCTAGCGTCGCTTCTTGCGGTTGGTCTTTTCGGTGCGCCAGCCTTTGGTCGGCCGAGCAGCACCGCGAGCGCCCGAGCCAGTGACTTTGCGAGTCTTGGCTTTCTTCCTGGTCGATGGTTTCTTTTTCTGTCTCGCTTCGCGGCGAGCCTGTTTTTCTTCCTGGACTTCGTCGAGTCCACGAGTCCTTGATCCGATCGACTTTTTTCGTTGCACCGGCTTGCCAGAGCAGGCCTTCTTCAACGCCTTCAGCTCGCCCGGCGTCAGTTCGCGATGGGCACCCGATGGCAGGTCTTTCATTTTGAGCGGGCCAATCGAAACTCGTTTGAGCGTTCGCACCTTGTGGCCGATCTTCGCCAGCAAGCGACGGATCTCGCGGTTGCGACCTTCCATCAACGTGATCTCGATCCAGCTGCTTTCTTTGCCCTTGCGAATGAACTTCGCGGATGTCGCTTTGGCTTTACCTTCAGCCAGGTACACGCCATCGGTCAGCGTTTTCAGATCCGCGGCGTCAGGCTGACCAGTCACCTGAACGTGGTATTTCTTTTCGACGCCGTAACGTGGATGAGTCAATCGGTTCGCAAGCTCTCCATCGTTGGTAACCAGAATCAGGCCTTCGCTTGATTGATCCAGTCGCCCGACGTTGTAGACGCGATTTCTGGTCATGATCAAATCGATGACTCGCATCCGGCCCGAAGGATCGTTGCTGGTCGAAAGCACGCCGGTCGGTTTGTTGAGAATGAAGTACTGCAGACGCTCCTGCTTCAGCTCGTTGCCGTCGACTTTGATTTTCTGTTTTGTGGGATCGACTTTGGTCCCCAGCGTAACGACTGTCTGACCGTCGACTTCCACCCTGCCCTCTTCGATGATCGTTTCGCATTCGCGGCGGCTTCCGATCCCGGCTGCGGCCATCACGCGCTGTAGCCGCTGAGTCGAATCGTCGGATTTGCGGCGAGTCGTCTTTTTGCGAGTCGTCTTTTTTTTACCGGCAGAGCTGACGCCAGATTTTTTCTTCGAGGCCGCTTTCTTGCTGGCCTTGGCCCACGGGCTGTTGGACCGCGTGCCGCCGCGGCGCGAGGCCGCTTTCTTTTTGCCGCGATCGGCGGAGGATGATTTTGAACGCTTCTTGGCCATGGCTGTGAGTGCAATCGATTGCACTGGTGGATTGAATGGAATGTGATGTGCGGGATTTGTTGGCAACGAACATCGTTGCGTAACGGCAGATCGTTTTCGGTCAGCGAGAAATAAGGCGACGACCGAGTGCGACGCCGGACACAGCTGGAAGTTTACGCCACATTCTTGCTGCATCGTGACCACAGGCTGCAAGCCTATGTCAGCTTTTGCTGCGACGAGACGAAATAGGCATTTCGGAACGCCAGAGATCGGCCGCGCGATGGACGCAAAAACATAACGGCTCGCGAACCATCGTAGCAGCGAATATGTCAAATAATGCGGCAGAACTTTGTGAAATTTTTCCCAAAGTCCAGAACGGCTGGTTGTAGGCCAATCGAGGGTCAGATAGATTGTCGAGCGATTCGAGAGAACGGTTGGTTTTTCCGGCGAATGAGCGAATGACACGCGATAAAACGCCACCTGAAGAGCCTTCCACTGACACCCGTTCGTCGCACGTCAAAGCGATGGATAAAGTGTCGCAGATCATTTCAGTCAGCCTTTGTTTCGCAGTTCCGGTTGTCGCTGGCTACTACCTTGACCAGTGGCTGGAAACCGGTTTTGTGTTCACTGTCGTGAGCCTGTTTTTTGGGATGGCGGCAGCTGCGGTGCAGTTCCGCAAACTGTTACGCTCGCTCGAACGCGACGCAAAGTTGGCTTCAGAAAAATTCAAATCAACCAAGTAGCGATCTTTACGGTCCATGCCGGAAACCACCACCATCCCTGCCGTCGCCGAATCCGAGCATCGCTCCGGAGAAGGTTCGATCGTGTTTCGCGATGGAGTTGCCGGTTTGCTGGTGCGAGCTGCTTTGGTGACGCTGGCGATCGCGGTCGCGACAGGGGCGTTGCTGGCTCTGCAAAGCTTTGGGTTGGCCTTTGGGCCGATTTCAGTGGCTGCTGTTTGGGGCATCGCGTCAGTTGTCTGGGTTGCGATGATGCTGGGCGTTGTGTTCAGTGAGTACCCGCAAGGCGATCACGCTGCAATGAGCCGGGTTGGCTTAGCGACATTCTGTCGCACAGGGTTGCCGCTACTCGTCGTTTTGGTGGCCGTTAACTATGCTACGCGGCTCAATTCCGTGGCGCTATGTGTTGGGGTGTTGTACGCGGTGGGGCTCGTGGTGAGTCTTGCTCTGGAAGTTTCGCGTTTGGGTTTTCCGCAGATCAATCGACAGGCCGGATGAGGACGCAGTGCGTTTAATTGAAGACGAAAAACAGGACGAAAAAGCCGACGATCATGATCACGATCATGAAGTGGCTGATGCCGCGCACACTGGCGAAGGTCGTGATGCTCATGCCGTGGCGAAAGACCCGGGTGAGTACACGTTGCAGGATGGTCAGGATGTGTTCCTTGACCCTGCTCACCTGTTTCATCATGTGCAGGATAGTTACGCGTATGAGTTGCCTGAGTTCATTGGCAAGCATACAGATGAGGAGGGGCATATCACCAGCGAAGTCGCTGTCCCAAATCTGACTTTGCTGCCTAAAGGCTACGGCAAGATGAGCAAGTTTATGCTCAATGAGCTTGTGGTGGCTTTGATCTGTGCGGGTCTGTTTATCTGGTTGGCCGGAAAGCTGCGATCTGGTGACCGCCCGAAGGGCCGAATCTGGAATTTGTTGGAAACGTTTGTTGTCTTTATCCGCGACGAGGTTGCCAAGCCGACGATCGGCGAGCATGACTATCGCCGATTTTTGCCTTTCTTGTTGACGCTGTTCTTCTTCATTCTTGGCTGCAACTTGCTGGGAATGATTCCGTTCGTCGGAAGTGCGACAGGTTCGCTGGCGGTAACCGCCGCTCTTGCTTTGGCAACGCTGGTCGTGACGGCTGGTTCCGGAATGCAAAAGATGGGTGTGGTTGGGTTCCTGAAGGCTCAGGTTCCACACATGGATCTTCCGGCGGGGCTGGATAAGCTGCTCGTTCCGCTGATGTTTGTTATCGAAATATTTGGCTTCCTTGTGAAGCATGGCGTGCTGGCGATTCGCCTGTTCGCGAATATGTTTGCTGGCCATCTTGTGTTGGCGATTTTCCTTGCGTTTATCGGGGTCGTTTCGGGTTCGACATTGCTGTTTTCAGTAGTGTCGCCGATTGCTGTTTTGGCTGCGATAGCGTTGAGTTTGTTGGAGTTGTTCGTGGCGTTTTTGCAAGCCTACGTGTTTACGTTTCTTGCGTCGCTGTTTATCGGATCTGCCCAACACGCTCACTAATTGAATTACTACTGATTGTCAGCCCAAGGCTGTTCCAAACTAATTTTGAACCGAACTGTTGTTCATAAAAACTGACGGAGATTTCTCAAATGTCTAAATGGTTGATGCTTCTCGCATTCTGTGTTTTCGGATTGATGTGCTCGCCAGCAATGGCTCAAGGACCAGGAACTGCGGGAGTCGTTGCGCAAACGAGCATCGCTGGTTTCGCTGCTGTTGGTGCCGGCCTTGCATTGATCGGTGCAGGTCTTGGTATTGGCAAAATCGGCGCTGCGGCTTGCGAAAGCATGGCTCGTCAGCCGGAAGTTGCTGGTAGCGTTCAGACTGCAATGATTATTGCTGCGGCTCTGATTGAAGGTGCTGCATTCTTCGCACTGATCGTTTGCTTGATCAACGGCGGGTAACGCTTCGGCAAACTTCCCGTTTGTTTTTTACTTCGATTTACCTCCCGGTGAACTGTCATGTTCCTCAATTTTGCTTTTGCTCAGCTGCCTCTCCTGGCAGAGGCGGGCCACGGCAAGCCGAATGCTCTGTCATTTCCGGTTGACTTGGGTCTGTTTACGCTGATCGTGTTTCTTGGTTTGTTGGCTGTGCTGACAAAATATGCCTGGAAGCCGATCATGGAAGGCCTTGATGCTCGCGAGAAATCCATCTCGGACAGTATCGAGTCGGCGGTGAAATCCAAAGAAGAAGCTGACTCGAAGCTGAAACAGTACGAGGACAAGCTTGCTGGTGCTCATGACGAAGCCGCAGCCGTTCTGGCTGAAGCCCGTCAGGATGCAGTGGCTGCCAAAGAGCGGATTCTTGCTGAAGCAAACGAGGAAGCTGTGAAGACTCGTGACCGTGCGATCGCTGATATTGAGTCTGCGAAGAGTGCTGCGGTTCAGGAGTTGGCTGAATCGAGTGCGACTTCGGCGGTTGATCTGGCTGGCAGTATTGTCGGGCGGTCTTTGAAAAAAGACGATCACGCCAAGTTGATCGAAGAATCGCTTAAGCGTTTTGGTTCGTAAGTCTGGATCCGATTGAGCCCTGTGATGGATGATACTCAGCAACCAACCGTTTTTGACACTGACCAGCAGCAGCTGGGAGATGTCTACGCAAAAGCCTTTCTTGGGTTCGCCAAAGAATCCGGGAAGCTTGACGCAATGGTTGAGGAGCTCGGCGAAGTCGTTGGCGTGTTCAATGAACTGCCCAAGTTTCGCCTCGCGATGGAGTCGCCTCGAATCGATGCGGCGGACAAGACTTCGATGCTGGACAAAGCCTTCAAGGGCAAGTGTAGCGACGGGTTGTTGAACTTTTTGAAGATGGTTGCCCAGCGTGATCGCTTTGATTGTTTGAATTCGATTCATAGCTCGACGGTGAAAGCTCACGACGAAATGGCGGGTCGGGTGAAAGCCACATTGACGACCGCCAGTGAAATCGAAACTTCGGTTCAGGATAGCGTTGCCAAAAAGCTTTCGGGCATCCTTGGCAAAGAAGTCACGCTCGTGTGCGTTGTGGATCCCGATATCGTCGGCGGTATGGTCGTGCGGGTCGGTGACACGGTTTACGACGGCAGCGTGGTGAATCAACTGCAGCAGGTTCGCGCCAAAGCAGTCAAAAAGGCAGTCGATGCCTTTCGCGAGAAGTTGGACAAGTTCATTACGACATAGATGCGTGGTACGGCTTTGAGCCCGTGCTTAACAGGCACGGCGGCTTAGCCGTTAAAGATACAAGCAGCGGACGGCTAGAAGTCGTCGCGACGAAACCCGAGGATAACAATGAAAATTAGTGCGGACGAAATCGCTTCAGTGATCCAGCAAGAGATCGCAAACTTTGAGAGCGAAATCGATGTGCGAGAAGTCGGAACGGTTCTCGAAGTGGGTGACGGTATTGCCCGAGTCCACGGACTGACGAATGTTGCCGCTGGTGAGATGGTTGAGTTTCCGGGCGGCATCATCGGCCTGGCTTTCAACCTCGAAGAAAACTCCGTCGGTATCATCATTCTTGGTGACTACCTGAAAATTAACGAAGGCGACGAAGTCAAATCGCTCGGCACGCTGCTGTCGGTACCGGTTGGCGATGCTGTTGTCGGTCGCGTTCTTGACCCTCTCGGGAATCCACTCGATGGCAAAGGGCCAGTCAACAGTTCTGAAACTCGCCCGGTTGAAATCATTGCTGCCGGTGTTGCTGAACGCCAGCCTGTGACCGAGCCAATGCAGACAGGTCTCAAGGCCGTCGACGCGATGACACCGGTTGGCCGTGGTCAGCGCGAATTGATCATTGGTGACCGTAAGACTGGTAAGACCGCGGTTGGTATCGATGCGATCATCAACCAAAAAGGCTCTGGCGTTAAGTGTTTTTACATCGCTGTTGGTCAGAAGGACTCGTCGGTTGCCGGCGTGATCAAAGAGCTGACAGAACACGGCGCGATGGATTACACGACGGTTATCGTTTCCGGTGCCAGCTCACCTGCTCCGCTGCAATACATTGCCCCGTACGCGGGAACGGCGATGGCGGAACACTTTATGTACAACAGCGGTCACTGCCTGATCGTTTATGATGACCTTTCGAAACAGGCGGTTGCCTATCGCGAGTTGTCGCTTCTGATGCGTCGTCCTCCGGGCCGCGAAGCCTACCCTGGTGACGTTTTCTACTGTCACTCCCGTTTGCTCGAGCGATCGGTGAAGCTTAGCGAAGAACTTGGCGGCGGTTCGATCACTTCTTTCCCGATCATTGAAACGCAGGAAGGTGAAGTTTCGGCTTACATTCCAACCAATGTGATTTCGATCACCGACGGACAGATCTACTTGCAGCCCGACCTGTTCTTCTCGGGTGTTCGCCCCGCGATGAACGCCGGTATTTCGGTTTCGCGTGTAGGTGGTGCGGCTCAGGTGAAGGCAATGAAAAACGTTGCCGGTAGCTTGCGTCTTGACCTCGCTTCATTCCGCGAATTGGAAGCCTTCGCCCAGCTTGGAACCGACCTGGATCCGGCGACGCAATCCAAACTTGATCGCGGTTATCGCATGGTTGAGTTGTTGAAGCAGGCTCAGTACAAGCCGCTCAACGTGGTCGACCAGATCATGGTCATCTACGCCGGTACCAATGGCTACCTCGATGAAGTTCCGATCAGCGAAGTTCGTCGTTGGGAAAGCGAGTTCCTTGAGTTCATGCAAACCAAAAAGAAAGACGTCTGGGACTTGCTCGACAAGAACAAGGACGTTGGTTCCGCGATGAAGAAGAAGGACGACGAAACGACCAAAGCCGTTTCTGAAGCGATCGATGACTTCAACAAGTCGTTCAAGTAGTAACGTGGCATAGGCTTCGGGCCTGTGTCCTCCTGGTTCGTTAATCCACATTCCCCATTCCGCAATAAGTCATGGCCAACGCCAGAGCACTCGACAAACGACGCAAGTCCATTCGCAATATCAAGAAGATTACGCGAACGATGGAATTGATCGCGACGGCGCGGTTCAAAAAGGCTATGGATCGTGCGACCGCGGCCAGCGACTACACCAAGCGAATTACTTCGGTCGTTTCTGATCTTGCCCGAGCCGGTTTGGAAGTTTCCCACCCGCTGCTTGAGGCTCCGGAAAAGACCGACAACGCGACGTTGTTGGTTCTGACCGGGAACCGTGGTCTGTGTGGTGGCTACAACAGCAACGCATTGCGACTTGGCTTGAAAACTCGCGAAGCTTTAATGGAAGAGGTCTCCAACCTGACTCTTGAAGTTAGCGGCAAGCGTGGTCTCAACGGATTCAAATTCCGTGAGATTGAGCCAGATGAATCATTCACGCAGTTCGACGACCAGCCATTGTTTGCGGACGTGGAATTGATCGCGAACCGGTACTTGCAGGAATATTCCACGGGCAATCTGCATCGCCTGGATGTGACTTACACCAAGTTCCATTCGGTGGCTCGGCAGGAAATCGTAACCGAGACGCTGTTGCCGTTGGGCAAGATTGAAGGTGCCGATACTCCGGTCGACCCGGAAGCTGCTGACAAAGCCACGTCGCTGTACGAATTTGTTCCTTCGGCAGAAAGCATTCTTGAGGAAGTTGTTCCTTCGAGTTTCCGAATCAAGCTTTTCAAGTGCTTTTTGGATGCCGCTGTGAGTGAACAAGTGGCGCGGATGATCGCGATGAAGAGTGCGACCGAAGCGGCGAACGACATGATCAAGGACCTGTCGCGAACTTACAACCGTGCCCGTCAGTCGCAGATTACTGGCGAGATCATGGAAGTCATCGGCGGTGTCGAGGCACTTGAAGGATAAAACAATTCGAGGCCGGAGTGGGGATGCACATTTCAATTCCCAATTCGAATTCCGACCTCGTATTCAATTCAACTTTTAACATTTTGATTTGATCAGTTAACCAGCTGATTCCCAAAAACAAACAGAGACTAATCCCATGGCAAACATCGGTAAAATCACACAAGTGATCGGTTCGACTTTCGATGCCGAATTCGACGCATCCAACATGCCGGCGATTTACAACGCGGTCACGGCGGAAATCGATGCCGGTGGAAACAAGCGAACGCTCTACGGAGAAATCTCCAAGCACCTTGGTGGCGGACGCGTTCGCTGCGTTGCTCTGGGTTCGACCGAAGGCCTTCGCCGTGGTGCGGACTGCGTTGATACAGGTGCTCCAGTTTCCGTTCCTGTTGGCGACGAAACACTCGGCCGCGTATTCAATATGCTGGGCGAGCCAATCGACGGTCGTGGCGAAGTCAAAACTCAGGAGCGACGTTCGATTCATCGTCAGGCTCCAGCGGTTGCTGAGCTTTCAACCAACACTGAGCTTTTCGAAACAGGTATCAAGGTTGTTGACCTTTTGACACCGTTCGTTCGTGGTGGTAAAGCCGGACTGTTCGGTGGTGCCGGACTGGGCAAGACCGTTATTCTGACTGAGTTGATCGCTCGTATCGCTTCACAGCATGGTGGTTACTCGGTATTCGCGGGCGTTGGAGAGCGTACTCGTGAAGGTACTGACCTTTGGCTTGAAATGCAGGAAACAGAAATCGGCTCAACCGGCCGTAAGGTTATCGAGCAAACTGCGATGGTCTTCGGCCAGATGAACGAGCCGCCTGGGGCCCGTCTTCGCGTTGCTCTGTCAGCTCTGACGATGGCGGAACACTTTCGCGATTCAACCGGTGCTGACACGCTGTTGTTCGTCGACAACATCTTCCGCTTCTCACAAGCGGGTTCTGAAGTATCGGCTCTCCTCG
Organism: Mariniblastus fucicola; assembly: GCF_008087665.1. Taxonomy (GTDB): domain Bacteria; phylum Planctomycetota; class Planctomycetia; order Pirellulales; family Pirellulaceae; genus Mariniblastus; species Mariniblastus fucicola. Next base: position 5,479,058 of record NZ_CP042912.1, on the reverse strand, counting down.
GTCGTATGCCTTCTGCTGTAGGTTACCAGCCAACGCTGGCGACAGAGATGGGTGCTCTTCAGGAGCGTATTACATCGACCAAGCAAGGTGCGATTACATCGGTACAGGCCGTTTATGTCCCTGCCGATGACCCGACGGATCCGGCTCCTGCGACTGCTTTCGGTCAGCTGGATGCTTTCCTGTACCTTGAGCGTTCAATTTCGGAAAAAGGTATCTACCCGGCTGTAGACCCACTGGCTTCGTCTTCTCGTATCCTCGATCCCGCCTACGTTGGAGACCGCCACTACGCCGTGGCTCGTAAAGTTCAAACGACGCTTCAGCGTTACCGCGAGCTTCAGGACATCATCGCCATTCTCGGTGTTGACGAGCTGAGCGAAGAGGACAAGACCGTCGTTCATCGTGCTCGCCGTATCGAGCGTTTCCTTTCGCAGCCGTTCTACGTTGCGGAAGTCTTCACCGGTAAGAAAGGTGAATTCACATCGCTCGAAGACACGATTCGCAGCTTCGAAGAGCTTTGCGATGGCAAGTGGGATCACCTTCCAGAAGGTGCGTTCATGTACGTTGGTTCGATTGAACAAGCTGAAGAGCAAGCCAAAGCAATGGCAGCGAAGGCGTAACCGCCTTCAGTTGAAAGGGTACAGTTGCAGGGCACAGCCCATGTCGATTTTGCCCATGAGAACTGAAAACTGTACCCTGAAAACTTTTAACTTGTCGCCATGTCCAAACTGAAAATCGTCATCGTAACGCCAGAGACCACCACGCTTGATCAGGAAGCTGATTTTGTTGTGTTGCCGATGTTTGATGGCGAGTCCGGCGTTTCAGCCAACCACGCTCCCATGATTGGTCGCCTGGGACCGGGCGAGTTGCGAGTCAAGGACGGCGGCACGACTCAGAGTTTCTACGTTGACGGTGGCTTCGTTCAGGTCGAGGACAACGTCGTGTCCGTGTTGACGGGCTCGAGCACACCTGCCGGCGATATCGACGTCGCAGAAGCGAAAGCAGCTCTCGACGCTGCCAACGAGCTTTCGTCCCAGAACGTGACATTGGCCGATGTTAAACAGAAAGCCGTCAGCCAGGCCCGCGCGAAAATCCGCGTTGCTGAGAAAGCCTAGCAGTAGACGAAGTTGTTGCCAATTCTGGCGTCCTGATGCTGGTTCTTCATCGCTCGATCCGTATCGCTCGATCGCGTTCCGTAAAAGCGTGCCCAACTCCAGCGACAGGCTTTCGGCTTGTCTTTCGCAACGGTCTGCTGCCCTCGCGGCAGCCACAACAAAAAGCTGTTGAGCCATTTGGGTGCGTGCAACAATCCTGGATCGTCTATAATTTCGCCTGACAACTCAACGATCGGATCAGGCTTGGTACATGCCCCAGACTTTCAAACACTCGCGACGCATCGAATTCCGTGACACGGACATGGCGGGGATCGTGCACTTCTCAAACTTCTTCGCCTATATGGAGCAGGCTGAGCACGCGTTCCTGCGTAGCGTCGATCTGGGCGTGATCTGTACCGTTGATGGCCAGGAAATCAGTTGGCCACGCGTCAACGCGAACTGCAACTATCGTCAGGCAATCAAGTTTGAAGAGATGATCGACGTCGAGGTCAGCGTGGCTCGAATCGGCACCAAAAGCATCACCTACGATTTTCAGTTCACACGCGATGAGGTGCCCGTGGCCGACGGCAGTATCACTGTCGTTTGTTGCAAGTTCGAACATGGAAAGAAACCGGAGTCCGTTGAGATTCCGAACGGGTTTATTGAAAAGGTACGACCGTACCTAAAAGACAAATAGTTGTGCGCAACTGGCGTGTCACCGTGTGGCATGGATGACTTCCGGCAATTGAGCCTGCCCTCCTCAACGCCTGTACGCCATCGCTACAACATGCTGCGGTTGAAAGCCGACAACACGACCCTCGCGAAATTAATCAATGTCTTCCTACCTCCAAAATCTCACTGTCCGCCTCGCGACCGGGCTGGGAAACCTGCCGGAAGAAACTCGTGAGCTTCACGCCGGCTATTTTCTGCGGGCTCAAAAAGAAGACGGTGGATTTGGAGGCCGGATGGGCGGCAGCGACCTCTACTACACCTCGTTCGCGCTGCGAGGCCTTTCAATTTTGGGGCAACTGTACGGACCAGTCGCTGAAAAAGCCGCTGACTTTCTCCGCGGACAAATGGCAGGCCATCAGACGATCGTTGATTTCTTCTCGCTGTTTTACGCTGCCAACTTGCTGAAGGTCTCTGCCGGCATCGATATCTTTCAGGATTCCGATCCGGAATGGCGAGACAATGTGGCTGAATTTCTGCACACATTGCGACGCGAAGACGGAGGCTACGCCAAAGCTCCTGAAGGCCATGCGGGAAGCACCTATCACACGTTCCTTGTCGTTCTGGTTTTGGAGCTGTTGGAAAAGGAAACTCCCGACGCAAAATCAGTCGTCGAGTTTTTGGAATCGCGCCGCGACCCGGAAGGCGGTTGGCGTGAGATCCGGGCCAGCAAGCGAGCGGGCACAAACCCATCGGCCGCAGCCGTGGCGACACTGAATATTTTGCGCGAGCACGAACCCGATCTGCCGCAAATGGATCACGACACCAAAGAGCTCACGCTGGATTTTCTCTGCGAGATGCAAACAGACGAAGGCGGCCTGCGAGCCAACACTCGGATCCCGATCGCGGACCTGTTGAGCTCGTTCACTGGAGGGCTGACGTTGCTGGACCTGGAATCGTTTGACGAGCTGGACGTTTCACTGCTCCGCAAGTTCGTCAATTCGTTACAATTGCCCGAGGGTGGCTTCCAGGCGGCAGCTTGGGACGATGCTCATGATGTTGAGTACTCATTCTACGGCCTCGGATGTTTGGCCCTTCTGAACCTCGGAAAAGGTGATCAAGCCAATGGCTGATTTCGTCGCGTCGAATATTGTCAAGGAATTCCAGACCCCTGCTCAAACGCTGCGGATTCTCGATGGAGTTTCACTGGAACTGGACCGTGGGCAGAACGTCGCCATCGTTGGCGAAAGCGGTAGTGGAAAGAGCACGTTTCTGCATATCATTGGCTCGCTGGATCAGGCGACCTCCGGGACGGTCGAACTGTTGGGGAAGAACGTTTCCGAGCTGAACGAAGGGGAACTCGCCAGTCACCGGAACGCAAACGTTGGCTTTGTCTTTCAGCAGCATCATCTGCTGCCTCAGCTTTCGGCGCTCGACAATGTTCTGGTTCCGACTCTGGCAACCGGGAAGCCCGATTCGGCGATGATAGATCGAGCGAAAAGCCTGTTGGAATCGGTGGGGCTTGCCGATCGCATGACGCACAAGCCAGGGCTGCTGTCCGGCGGTGAGCAACAGCGAGTTGCCGTCGCCCGAGCGTTGATCTGCGAGCCCGTTCTACTTTTGGCGGATGAGCCGACGGGATCACTCGACGCCGCCAACGCTGACTCACTCGGATCGCTGTTGCTAGAAGTTCAACAGGAGAGCAATTCGATTTTGATTTGCGTGACGCACAGCGGGAAACTGGCCGGCGATTTTTCGCGAACGATAAGGCTTGAGAAGGGCAAGTTCGTCTAGGTGCCACAGGCCTCTGCCGTGTGCTGTTTTACGAAAAAAAACGGCAAGGATGACCCCTGCCGTTTCGTCGTGTTTCAAAACTTTCGCCAAAGGCTTAGTCGTCTTTCTTTAGCGGCTCTTGTCGCTCAGTAATGTTCTCAGCGTCTTCGCACTTTTCAGCATTGAGCTGGACAAAGCTCTGCCATTCCTCGGGAACATCATCTTCGTGGAAAATGGCTTCGACAGGGCATTCCGGAACACAGGCCTCACAGTCAATGCACTCGTCGGGATGAATGTAGAGCATCGTTGGCCCTTCGTAGAAACATTCGACGGGGCAAACCACGACGCAATCGGTGTAACGGCATCCGTCGCAAGGTTGGGTAACTACGTGTGTCATTCTATCTCCAGTATGTCAAGCATTGGCCCGAAAGAGCCATCTCAAGAAATGTAGTGCGCTATTTTTGAGGTGTCAAGATAAGCGGATTGTGAGGAATGGGTGAAGGGTTTCGAGCTCCCCGACACTTGCCCTTGTTCGGTTATCGGTTGCCGCCATCAAACGCTTGACCCGGAAGTTGAGCGGACAGCTAACCGACCAAATCGAACCGAAAGTTTTCGACGGGGAAAACGCTTACTTTTGACGTACTTGATACCCGCGTTCGAGCAGTGATTTTGCAAGCGTGTCGGCGTGATCGCCCTGAATCTCCAGATCTTCGTCCCGAATCGTGCCGCCCGAGCCGACCAGATTCTTGAGCTCTTTTAACAATCCACTCCGAGCATCATCATTCGCCAAGCCAACGATCACCGTGACGATCTTACCCCGTTTGCGCTTTTCCACCCGGATCTTCAGCTTCTGATTCGACGGATCCACCACGTTGGCTGGCGGAGGAAGCGGAGGGCATTTGCAGTCCGACTCCAGTTCCTCACAGCGATCGCAGCGAGGAGGAACGTCCCACTGGGTTCCTTCAAAAAGTCGCATGATTGGAAGTTGATTTCGAGTGCGGAATGCTGGCGTTGGATTGATGTCGGAATGCGGGCCTTAAAATGCGAAGTCGTGAATCGACCAAACGCAGCAGGATTAAGCAGGACTAACCTTTGTTGGTCAGTTCCGCCAACTCGGCAAGCATCTGTTTTGCCTGGCCGTTGTCGATCGCCGTTTGGCATCGCTCCACTGCGATCGACAGTCCATCACAGATACCGGCGACCCACAGGGCTGCTGCGGCATTCATCACTACGATATCTCGCCGAGGACCGGCGTGTCCGTCAAGGATTCGACGGATGGCGTCAGCGCTCTCAACGGGATTGTTGACCTTCAGCATCACAACGCTGCTTTCTTCCATCCCAAAATCCTTGGGAGTCAGTTCGGCGGTGCGAACTTGAGTACCGATGATCTCGGAAACGTCCGTGATGCCTCCTGTCGAAATCTCGCCCAACCCGTCTCGCGAGTGCACGACGATCGACCGTTCAGTTCCCAGCAAAGCAAGGGCTTTAGCCAGCGTTTCCCGGGTTTCACTCCGGCCCGCGCCAAGCACTTGATACTGAGCACCAGCAGGATTGCAGAGCGGTCCCAGCAAGTTGAAAATCGTGGGATGTTTTAGCTTCTTGCGCACATTCGTCACGTGCTTGACTGAGGGGTGAAACAGTGGGGCGAAACAGAAGCACAGCCCCAGCAGGTCGAGGCACTTTTCCACGGTCTCGATCGAGCACTCGATGTTGACGCCGAGCACCTTCAGGACGTCGGCAGAGCCAGTTTTGCTGGTCGATTTCTTGTTTCCATGTTTGGCAACCGAAGCTCCTGCAGAAGCAGCCACAATCGCCGCAGCGGTGCTGACGTTGAAGGTGCCGGACATCGCGCCACCCGTTCCACAGGTATCGATCAGGCTTTCGCGTTTGGTGCGAATGGGAGTCATGTGCTTGCGCATCGCCATCGCCGCGCCAGCAAGCTCTTCGACGGACTCACCTTTCTCGTGGAGCGCCACGAGCAGGGCTGAAATTTCTGACGCTTTGCAATTCCCTTGCATGATATCGTCTACGACTCCGGTCATCTGTTCCTGCGTCAGCGACTCTCCGCTGTTGACCTGTTGTGTAGCTTCGCGAATCAATTGGGGCTCCAGAGTGTTGGGTGGTTGAGTTGGAAACGTGAGTTTGAGTTGAGCTCAGTCAGCAAATCAACATTGGGCTGGGAATGTAGGTCCGGAAGACCGGGCTACCGTAATCGTCCGATTTTAACAGACTGAGCCCTCGGATTCTGCCCTGCAATTCGGATTTCTCTTGTTGGCGTCGTGGACCGGTCCTACAATCGGTTTGCCCGCCCCTAATTCTCCTTCCTTGTCCTCTCCAAGAGCCAAAATACCGTGCCAAGAAAAGTTATCGTTGATTGCGACATGGGAACCGACGATGTCGTCGCGCTGTGCATGTTGCTGTTTGATGATCGGTACGAAGTGCTCGCGATCACGGCTACCGAAGGTTGCGTTGGGGCTGATCAGGCCAACGAGAACCTGCAGGCCGTATTGACGCTGTTGGATCCGGATCGCTATCCACGTGTCGGGCTGGCAACGCCCAACGAGAATGCTCCGGCGGTCGATTCGCGGTTTCTGTACGGCGACGACGGACTTGGAAACGCCAATTTTGAGGTGTCGGTGCCGCAGAACGCCCGCTCAGCCGAAAAGTTGATCGTCGATACCGTACGCTCCAATCCGGATGAAGTTTCGATCCTCTGCCTGGGCCCGTTGACGAATGTCGCGCGTGCGTTTCGACGAGATCCTCAGCTGCCGGCGATGGTCGACAAGCTGGTGATGACTGGCGGTAGCCTTAACGCGAGCGGAAACATCACGGCCTGTGCCGAGTTCAACTTTTATTTTGACCCCGAGGGTGCCAGAGAAGTGCTGCAGTCACGTGCTGCGAAAATGCTGCTGCCGTTGGAAGTCACCAGCGAAGTCAAATTCGATTTGGGGATCCTTGGCGACATGCCCAAGGGTGGCTCGCGGGTTGGTGACCTTCTAGGTCGCATCATGCCTTACACGATCCGAGCCTGTCGCCAGCAGTTGGGACTGGAGCAAGTGATTCTCAATGATGCGGTCGGAGCATTGTCGTTCCTTGAGCCGCAGCTATTCGAGTTCGAGTCGATCGGTGCCGACGTCGAGGTCGATGGAACGCTGACTCGCGGAGTCCTGGTGCTCGATCGCCGCTTTCGACCTGAATGCCGGGGCAACGTCAATATCGCGACGTCGGTGCGGGAGACCGCCGGGCAGTACATCACTGATCAGCTGACCATGGCGGGCCAGAAATCCCGATAGGCAGCGGGTTGTCGCGGGCTCTATCCGCCCTGGTAACCCTGGAATAACTTTTCAGGAGTTGCTCCGTAAGTTTTCTCGAACACGGCGTCGAAGCTTTCACCCGCTTTGAGCCCGTTCATCAACTTTTTGAAGCGACCTCGGTCAGACTTCAGTCGCCCAACGAACAGGAAGCTTACCAGCCCTGATTTGTCTTCGTCCATTCGGTTGCGAAGAAAGTCATCGATCTTGTTCATCGACTTCGCAGCGGCGACCGCGTCCTGTTCCCAGGCTTGAACGACAGGATCCTTTTTGTGCATCTCGGCGGCGACGCGAAATCCCATCCCGTCGGCGAACCAACGCGGAATTCCGGGAGCCAGATCCGCGACGTGCATTGAAGCCAGTTGCCGCGTTAGCACAACACGAACATCGTCGACGTTTTTGTCGGGCGACTTCAGGATCGCACTGTAGGCGATCGTTCCGTTGTGGTTCCAATAGGCCTGTAGCTTGCGGGGAAACTCACGACGCAACAGCATCTTTCCGAACTCACCAAAATCGTAGCGTCGTGTGACGACAAAGATGTTTCCTTTGCCGCGAACAAAGTGCTGCCGCGAATCGGTGCCTAGCTGTTTCATGATTTGATCGGCAAGTGAATCGGCTTCTTTGGCAATCGCATCCAGCCCTTCTTCCGTTGGCGTGCCCATCAGTTGGAATGCTTCGGAATCTTTCCGTTGAGGTTCAATGTCCGACATCACCAGCTTCCAAATTCGGTCGCCTTCCTTTTTGCGGAACTCGATCAGTTCCTCATGATCCAGCGATTCCGATTTGCCCTTTGACGCGACCGCCTGCATGGTCAGGTTCGCGTCCGCAGGATCGAAGCGAGCACCTTCGTCGATCCACTTGGCGATGTTGTCGATCACGGCGTCGTCCAGTTTTCCGGCCGGAGGCATCACGTCGCCGCCTTCGCCACGCAGGCGTTTGATCAGCGTGCTGTTGGCGCTGCTTCCAGGTTGAACGGGTGCGCCGCTATCGCCGCCGCGAATGAATGTTCGGAATTGAGCCATATTAAAGTTTCCGCGTGGATTGCGAGCCATGTGGCAACGTCCGCAATGTTCCAGCAACACTGGAGCCACATGCACGCCAAAGGAAACCGTTTCTTTTCCCGTGGGTTTGCTGGTTGCAGCCATCGCGTTGCGGCGATTTCCCGCTGGAGCACTCCCCTGCCCTGCTCCGCCACCCATTTCGGCAATCGATTTGGTTTTGTCATCGCCGTCAAACTTGGCACCTGCTGCGATCCACCCTTTAAGCGACGCCAGTTCCGATTCCGTAACCACCAGACCGCCCTTGGGCATACTGCCGTCCTCAATGACTTCGATCAAATGGCTCACGTCGGGCGAACCTTCGGTGACGGTGGTGCTATCCATCAACGCGTTGTAGTCGCGGGCACTGAACTGGCCGCGGGCTCGGGCCACATGACAGCGTCCACATTTCGCGTTCAAAATCGGTGCGACGGTACTGACAAAGCTCACTTCGTTGGCGTCATCTTCACCAGCCTCCTTTGCGGCCTTATCCGACATCGATTTCGATTTGGGCAGTGGAACGACTTCGTCAAGCTTCTGGTTTTTGTCGACCAGCATCTTGTGTGCCTTGGCCATGCGATCATGTTGGGCTTCGAGCAGTTCTCGGTACTCGCCGTCAGCGCTTTTGGCGAATCGGGCCAGTTTTTTCTGAACGTTGGCGATCAACCTGGCACTGGCCTTGAATTTGTTCTCTTTGAATTCCAAACCGGCCTTGGTGATTAACGCTTTCACCTGTTCAACATTTTTCTTTTCTTTCGCCGACAGTTCCTGAGCCATCGTTTCCCCAATTCCAGGCGACAAAACGGCAACCATCAGGATCAGCAGGAGCCACCGGACCGGGACTTGTTGAAGATTGGCTTGTTTCATTTTGAAAATCCGGAAATGATGGGCGTGCAGTTACTTTGTCCGTAGCACTTTGATTTTACTACACAATGCACGATCGTTTGAAGGATTTGCCGCTAATTCTTGTGTCCGGCCAGGCTCGGTCCGGGACGACAATCTTGACACGTGCAATCGGATCCCACCCGCAAGTGCTGTCGAACAATCGCGAGAACGTGTGGCTGAGAGATGTCATGGCGGTGGTCGGTCAGACGCTGAATGATCCCTCGCGAACCCGTCAAATGTCAGTCGCGCCAGAAGAGTTTCTGAACGGATTTCGCGAAACGTCGTACCGGATGCTGTTTCCTCAAAGTTTGCTCGATGGAGCCGGCGAGATCAAGGCGCTTTCGACTTTCACCTCGTTGCGCGATGATATGTTTGATTCGTTGCCTTTGTTCTTGCCCAATTTCAGGCTGTTGAACATCGTTCGCAATGGCCTCGAAGTCGTCGCATCTCGGCTGAAGCATGCTCACATCAGCAAAGCAGGCGATTTTCGAACGCACTGCATCGCGTGGGCACATTCGATCGATATCATTCGCTGGTTCGGGCAACATGCTGAGCTCAAGGATCGCCTGTTTCTCGTGCGACATGAATTGTTGCTGCAGGAGGATTCATGTCAGGAAGTTTTCGGCCGCGTTCAGAAACGCTTTGGTCTTGAGCGATCCGACGCGTGCGAAAAATTTGTGCGTGAAAACTTCGTCAGTCGGAACACGGTCGAAGACGCGGTTTCTCCGCAAACCAAAGAGGGGGCTGAATCGCGAAGCCGTGCGTGGAAGTCCTGGACAGAAGATCAGAGGTCGGTTTTCGAGGAAGTCTGCGGCCCGGCGATGGCCGAGCTGTCTTATGAGATTCCCTGGTAGAACGAATGCCACCTGGTCGGTGTTTCTTCAGCCTAACCAACCATCCGGGCGACCAAAACCAGGACGGCGACCAGACCAAGGATCATCCCGATAATCAATGCCGGAACCAGCCACTTCGGTGTGGGCTTGCGACGTCGTTTGCGAATGGAAGGGGCCTTCACTGGGCGTACAGGTCGAGCGATTCCCGATCCCGAAGCAGACATGGTCTCGATCGCGTATTCTCCTCGTGCCTGTTCAGCGACCGGTTCGGTATCAGTTTCTTTTGAGGCAGATTCCTGGCGTGCGACCGGAGTGGGCGGAGGCAGGTCAAGTTTGAACGTGTCCGGCGAATCGCGAAACTGCCTCAGCGCGAGCATGACTTCGTTGCAGTCAGCAAAACGGTCGTCAGGATTTTTCCGCATCATTTTGGTGCAGATGTCGACCAAACCCTGTGGGCAATCTTCGCGACTTTCAAGGATGCTGTCGGGTTCTTTTGTTTGGTGCATTGCAATTCGTTGCGCCAGCGTGCCTTTGTCGAAGGGAGGCCTGCCGGTCAACAGGAAATACAACGTGCAACCAAGGCTGTAGATGTCCGCGCGGTGGTCAACCTCGTGCGAGTTCACTGCCTGTTCGGGAGAAAGGTAGTCCGCCGTGCCCATGACTTTTTCGTTGTACAGGACTGTTAGAGACTCTTCGCCTTCCGTGTTGAACAGTGCCAATCCCAAGTCAAGAATTTTGATGGAGCCGCTTTCCGTTCGCAACAGGTTCGCGGGCTTCACATCACGGTGCACCATCTCTTTTTCGTGAGCGTGCAGCAGTCCTTCGGCAGACTGGATGATCGCATCGACGGCATCATCGATCGGCATCGGACCGTTGTCTCGAACGGTTTCGTACAGGTCGGCACCCTGGACGTACTCCATCACCATGTAGTGCGTGTCGCCCGAGTTGTTAATGTCGTAAACGCGAACGATATTCGGATGGTCCAAACTGGCGGCAGCTTTGCCTTCACGATAGAACCGATCGAGGTAGCTTTTGTCGGAGACTTTCTTTTTCGGCAGAACTTTGATCGCACGCTTTTGCCGAGTGTTTTTCGATTCAGCCAGGTAAACGCTGCTCATGCCGCCGGTGCCGAGATGGCCAAGCAACTTGTACTTGTCGAGGAAGAAGCCTTTGTATTTGCCGGCCAGGAGTTTCTCTGCGTGCCACGACGTGATGACGCCGGACTCGATCAGATGAGCCGTCAGTTCATCGGTGCCGACAGCTTCGCCGTCCTTGATGGCAGAGAGCGAACCCAACGATTCCTTCAGGTCGTCCTTGTCAGCGATTCCGCTTTTCTCAAGAAGTTTCAGTAGGTTTTTGGCGCTCTGTCCCGCCATGTTGACTCGTGCCTTACGCAGCAAAGGTTGCCAGATCGGTGTCCGGCGTCATATCATCGTAGGACCATTCTAATAGGAACGCGGCAGTTTTCACCCGTAGTGCACAAACTCATCAAGACGACTTTCAGTGGCTGACCCTACAACCGATTCTCCCGTTCCATCCCAAAGCCGTACTTTAGGGCTGTTCGCCAAAGCCTGGGATCCCGGCAAAGTCAAAACCAGGCTTGCCGCGACACTTGGCGATGAGGCCGCTGTCGCGATCTATCTGGAGTTGCTCACGTTACATCTCAACCGGTTTGCCGCCGCTGGCAGTTTGCGCAGCGTGGCCTACAGTCCTGCTACGGACGTCACAAAGATTCGCTTCTACGAGCTGCTCGCCAGCCTCCAGGTCGCTGATGCGTGGGATCTTGTGGCTCAGGTGGAAAGCGATTTGGGCTCGCGGATGAGTCATTTTTTCCAGCAACAATTCGATGCCTGCGGTGACGGAGCACGCGTTGTCGTGATTGGTTCCGACATGCCGCGACTGGATTCAGGGATGGTTGCCGGGGCGTTTGAGCTGCTGGCTGAAAACGATGTAGTGTTCGGGCCAAGTGCCGATGGCGGATACTACCTGGTTGGTTTGAGCGTGATGTCAGAAGCCATCTTCAGGAATATTCAGTGGAGCACCGAACAGGTGCTGCAGCAGTCACTGGAAATTTGCCAGCGTGAAAGCCTGTCGGTTGCGTTGTTGCCGAAACTCAACGACATCGACAACGAAGACGATTTGAATCAGGAGCTGACATTGCTCGATCGCAGCGACTCCGACACGGCCATTTTCCTCGACCGCGTTCAGGCTGTTATGCAAAAGGCATCGCTATGAAAATCGCCATCATCGGCGGCGGCGTGATTGGACTTTCCGCTGCCTGGGAATTGAGTTCGCGTGGCCACGAAATCACACTGGTCGATCAGGGTCGATTTGGTCGCAAGGCTTCATGGGCTGGCGCGGGAATTTTGCTGCCAGGCAATGCGGAGACTGCGATTCACCCGATCGAAAAACTAGAAGCCGCCAGTAACGATCTGCATGAGCAATGGTCGCGACGCTTGCGGGACGAAACCGGCATCGACAACGGCTACCGAAAGTGCGGCGGTCTTTACGTTGCCAGAACGCCCGGTGAGATCGCGACCCTGGCGGGTTCGTTGGGATACTGGAATGAGCGAAACATCGAGGCTGAATCGTTGAATCGTGAATCGTTCGTGAAACGAATTGCGTCACTTTCGCATTTGGCTGGCTCGGATAAATTCCTTGCCGCCGTTTTGCCGCAGGAAGCCCAAATCTGCAACCCGTGGCATATCAAAGCGCTGGTGGCTGCGTGCGAGAAAGCTGCGGTCAGAATGCTGCCGGAGAGTTCGGTCTTAAATTACGAAATGTCGTCGAATAGGTTGGACGCGATCGTTGTTGATCGCGACGAGCGAATCGAATTTGACGTTTGCCTGTTTGCCTGCGGAGCATGGACTCAACAAGTCCTTTTGTCGTTGGCCGAAGGCATACAGATGGTTCCCGTTCGCGGACAGATGATTCTGTATCGACTGGATGAACCGCTGGCGATTCCGATTCTCAATGAAGGCACTCGCTACGTCGTTCCTCGCGACGATGGCCATGTCTTGGTCGGTGCGACAATCGAAGAAGTTGGTTTCGACGAATCGACCACGATCGAAGCCATGGACTTGCTCTCACTCGAAGCCCAACGATTGATTCCCGAGTTGACGCCTGATCGGATCGTTAAAAAATGGGCTGGTTTGCGACCGGGAACTCACGATGCGTTTCCCTACATGGGGCTTTTGCCAAACTTTGAGAACGCGTTTGTTTCTGCGGGACATTTCAAGCTCGGCCTTCAACACTCAACCGGATCCGCCGTCGCGATGTCGGACTTGATCGAAGGCAAGCCAACGCTGATTGATCTGACTCCGTTTGAGCCGTCGCGTGTATTGGTTTAGCTTGGCCAAATCCCATTGAATCTGGGCTCTGTTCGCACGATGCGGCTTTGGGGTGACCGATGTTTTCTGTCGGAAGCGAGGCTTGGGTCATAAAAGTCGAGAACTGATTCACGCTTCGCTGGTTAGAAGACGTGTGCGATGAACATGATCCTGAACAGACTCCCGGAGCTTGAACTTTATGCGAACGTTTCTTTTTGTATTCCTGCTTCTGACAAGCCAGTTCGCGGTCAGCAGTTCCCACGCACAACAGATGCCAACGTCGTGGACAAACGGCACGACGGAGGCGCGGCTCAAGGCGGTCTATGAAACGGGTGAGTTTCGGGCTAAGGGATTTTCTGCAAACTGGTGGCCCGACAGTAAGGGGTACTCGGTTCGGCAAAGAGATTCTGAAACGGGCGAGCGGGTAACTGTTCACTACGACGTTCGCACCGGGGAAGAGACTGAAGCGAAGCCGTTAGGTCGCGGAAAACCGTCACGCGGAAGATTGGTTTCTCCGGATGGAAAACTCAAACTGGAGGTTCGAGGCGATGGCCTTTCGGTTGAAGATCTGGGCAGCGGCGAAAGTACATTGTTGCTCGAAAAGGATACCGATCGCGCCGTGTCGTTTCGAAACCCAAAGTGGAGCCCGGATGGAAAGTTCATTGCTTTCACCGAAGCCGACAACAGCAAGGTTCGAAAGCGATCGATGCTTGTCCCGGACGACCCGTCTTATCCGGGAGTCCGCGAGCAACAGTTCGCACGCGTCGGTGAAAAAATTACGACATTGCGAGTCGGAATTGTTGACGTCAATGGCCAGAATCAACGTTGGTTACCGCTCGATTCGCCTGAGGAAGGATTCTACCTGGGGACCGTCGAGTGGGCTCCGAATTCAAACGAATTGCTTGTCGAACGGCTCAGCCGATTTCGCGACAAACGTGAATTCTTTCTGGCTTCAACCGATGGAGAACTGAAGCGGATCTTTCACGAAACCGATCCAGCGTGGGTTGTGGCCAGCCAGGCGAGGAATTCGGGGCTGACGTGGATTGAGGATGGACAAACCTTCATCGTGATCAGCGAAAAAGACGGCTGGCGTCACGCGTGGCGGTACTCTCGCGATGGCGAAACTTCCCAGCTGCTAACGCCTGGCGATTACGACATTATCGAAAAAGCAGTCGTCGACGAAGACGGCGGTTGGTACTACTTTTACGCTTCTCCTGAAAACGCGACCGAGCGATATCTGCATCGCGTGCCGCTGGATCGATCGGGGGGATTACAACGCGTTACACCGAAAGACCAGCCTGGGACGCACGCCTATGATTTTTCTCCCGATGCCAAGTGGGCGTTTCATACTTTCTCGACGCTCGACACACCTCCGGTAACGGAGTTGGTTGAACTGGCCGGCCACCGCGTTGTCAAAAACCTGGAAGACAACCGAGAACTTCGGGAGCGAGCGAAGACCGTTTTCTCACGTCCTGCAGAGTTCATTCAGCTGCCAATTGACGACGGCGTGGTTGCGGACGCGTGGATGATCAAGCCAACGGATTTCGACGAAACGAAAAAGTATCCTGTCTTCGTTTACGTCTACGGCGAACCTCACTTGCAAACAGTGCTGAACCAGTGGGGAGCCGCACAAAATCACTTTCACCGTGTGATTGCTGACCTTGGCTACATCGTGGTTTCGATCGATAACCGCGGCACGCCGGCACCCAAAGGAGCCGCCTGGCGTCGCTCGATTGCTGGAAGTCTCGGGCCATTGTCGACAGAGGATCAGGCGGCGGCACTGAAGGAACTGGCTCGCACACGACCGTACGTGGATCTTTCCCGGGTCGGCATTTGGGGTTGGAGCGGCGGCGGTTCAAACACGCTCAACGCTTTATTCCGAAAGCCCGACGACTATCACGTTGGAATCGCGGTCGTTCCGAAACCGCAACCGCACTTGTACAACGCCTGGTTCCAGGAAATCTACATGAACACCCGGGAGGCGAATCCCGATGGCTACAAAAAATCAGCGCCACTCAATTTTGCCGAAGGCCTGAAAGGAAAACTGCTGATCGTCACCGGATCCGGAGAAACGAATACTCACATTCAGATCATCGAAGGCCTCGTGGACCGTCTGATCGAACTTGGCAAGCAGTTCGACTACATGGTTTACCCCAACCGCGACCATGGCTTGAGCGAAGGAGTCGGAACCGTCGTTCACGTGCGGATGTTGATCACTCGCTACCTGCTTGAGCACTTGCCTCCCGGTCCCCGTTCGATCGATGAAACGGACAAAGCCATCGGAATGGATAAAGCCGTCAATGCCGCAGACGACACCGCCGTGAGCGCAAAAGAGTTGCCGTCGCTGACGTTTTGCGCCGCTGCGGACTGTCAGTATTGCGACCAGCCCACGCGAGGAAAACGCGTCTATCGCAACGGGCCAAAGCACTTACAAGCCTGCGTTGACCATTGCAATAAGACCGAGGGTCTGAGCTACATGGTGCACCTTGGCGATTTCATCGATGCGAAGTTCGAGAGCTTTGCCAGGCTCAATCCGATCACGCGTGAGCTGAAGATTCCGTTGCATCATGTTCTGGGCAATCATGACTTCGATGTGGCGGACCAGAAGAAAGCGGAAGTCGCCGCGACTCTGGGGCTGGATTCGCGTTACTACTTTTTTCGCTACCAGAATTGGCGATTCATCGCGCTCGACGGAAACGATATCTCTCATCACGGCTGGGCGAAGGACACGCCCGAGTACGCCCAATCGCAGGCTGCGATCAAAGCCAATGGTTGGGACCAAAAACCGAACTGGAACGGAGCCATTGGTGAATCGCAGATGCGGTGGCTGGAGCAACAACTGGTTGCCGCCGACGCCGCGAAGGAAAACGTGATTCTGTATTGCCACTTCCCGGTCTGGCCTGTCGATGAAGGCCATGACCTTTGGAATGCTGAGGAGGTCATGTCATTGATCGAGCCACATCAGTGCGTGAAAGCCTACATCAACGGGCATAACCACAACGGGAACTACGCGCAGAAAAATGGCATCCACTATCTGACGCTCAAGGGAATGGTGGAAAACGAAGAAACCACGTTCGCGAACATCCGACTTGAGGAAGACGTTATCGTTGTCAAAGGATTCGGCGCAGAAACGGATCGAACACTGAAGATTCGATAATGCCGTAATTGGACAAAGCTGTTCACCTGTGCCCAGCCGCAATCCTATTCTTCGTTTTCACTTGTCGGCAAAACTTCCAGCTTGAAGTTCCTGAATCGGACCTCGGTTTTGCCGCCACTGTGAAGTTGCAATGCGATGATGCCACGGTTGGCACCGTCGGGGTCTTTCAGGTTCACGCATTCCTGGCCGTTGATCTTCGTGAGGATGTGGTGGCCGTCGGCAACGATCTCATAGCGATTCCACTGGCCCGGTTTAACATGAGCCTCGCCGGATTTGTCCCACAGCAAAGCCCGGCCATGTTCTTCGTAGAGCTTGCCCCACCAACCTTTGCCGATGTCTGCCTGGTAGCCGCTGACTTCGCCGTCGTGAGCCTTGCTGCGAAACTGGATGCCGCTGTTGCCCTCGTCGTTAACCAGCTTGACTTCCAGGGACAGCCGGAAGTTCTCAACCGATAAATCGCTGACCAGCCATTCGTTACGATTGAGTCCTTCGGTGCGTCCGACCAACTCGCCGTCTTCCACGGACCACAGTCCCTCGGTGCCGCTCCAACCAGTCAGGTTCTGGCCGTTGAATAGCGTGGAAGCATTTTCTTCGCTAGCCAGAATCGCCGTCTGCTGTTTGCCTTGCAGGTAGGCGATCAGGGAACGAATCTGATGCGGGCTGAACTGAACCAGTTGGTCGGCTGGCATCATCGAAAGCTCGCTGGTGCCGCGTTCCTCAATTTCATCTTTCGGAACCACGACTTCACTGTCTGCCGTGCGAAGCGTGATGCTGTTTTCGTCTTCGGCTTTGACCAGCCCGTTGAGCACACGACCATCGTCGGTTGCCAGAATCGTTGGCTGGTACTCTTTCGCCATCACCGAACTCGGATCAACGATGTTGCTCAACAGATAGTCGATATTCGAACGATTCGAACCCGTTAAATCCGGGCCGACTTTGTAACCGACGCCGTAAAGTACGTGGCACTTCATGCAGGTTTTCGCATAGATGGATCGGCCCAGTTGCAGATCCGCGGGCGGATGATTGGTGGCCGCGACAAGCGATTTCAGGTCTTCGATCTGTTTCAGTTTATCGCCCGCCGATTCGCGTGCCGTGCCCCAGACTGTTCCAAGCAACGCGTTGACGTTTTCGTTTTTCAGAAACTGCAACTGGCGAACCAGATCAGCCGTCAGGTCCGTGCCGGCAATCTGTTTGGCTTCGATCGCTTTCAGCAATGCCGTCCCAGTTGTGGCTCGTGAGCATAGTGTCCCCAGAGCCAAACGTCGCTGGTCAGGAGTCAGTTTCGAATACGCGGCCAGCAGCGAAGGGGCGACTCTCGGGTCGTTGTACTGAGCCAATCCCCGGATCGCATCAGCTCGCAAAGCTGCATTGCTGTCGAGAAGCGAAATCAGAGTTGAGACCAGTCCGGGATCGCCAGCGTCAAGCAAAGAGCTCAGTGCGACCTGGCGCGCCTTCAAGTCCCTGGAAGCATCTTTGATCTGCGAACGCATCGCAGCAAAGGCTCCTTCATCGCCAAATGTTACGCCGAGAGCTGTGGCTTGGAGTTGCACTTCGGTGTCACTGCTGCTGAGCAATTCGTCGGAAACTTTGCTCCAACCTTTCGGTGCAGTGACTTGTCGTTGACCTGTCAAAGCCTTGCGGATCGCGCTGAGGAATACGAGCTGGAGCTTTGGTGAATCGGCGTCTCCAAGTCCTTCGACCAGCGCCGTCATGGCTGTTTCCGTGCCGCCACTGCCGATGCGACGCAGCATGAACTCTCGCAACAGCGGAATGTGCTCGCCAGCCGACATCGCCAGCGCCAACGCGCGACCGGTGTCTTCGTCAGCCAATGGTTCAGCCGCATACCAGTACATCAGCGGTAAGTTGTGATCGTTCGCGTCGCTTCGATGGCTGGTAAGTGCCTCTAGCAATTCCCAACGCATGTTTGTCGGTAATTTCTGCGCCGCGGAAGCCAAATACAATCGGACGACTTGAGAATCATCGGATCTGGCCAGTTCGACGAAACGCGAAACGAACGCTTCCCCTGAGTTCGGCATCTGCTGCATTGCCAATTGAACGGCCCAGCCGCGAACGTAAGGGCTTGAGTCCGCAAACATTTTCTCGATGTCTGCGGCGGTAAGTTTTCTGATCGCGCTCAAAGCCCATGCGGCGCGAAGCCGGCGAGTGTCGTCGGCATTGTTGGCGAGCGTGTCGGCAAGAAACGAAATCGCATCCGTTGCGATCGCCTTTTTCGCAGAACGTTCCTGCAGGTTCCGGCGTGAATGACGGACGTACCAGTCGTTGTTTTGCAGGACCAGCTTCGCCAGCTCCAGATCACTTCGCGACGCAAGCGACTTCTTTTTCAACTCGGAAGGATTCGATTCGCCGTACTGGATTTTGTAGATGCGGCCGTTGGTTCGATCGTGCAGTTCCGACTCACGGCGATGGCAGGCTTGCATGTCGTACCAGTCGATCATCCAGGCATCACCATCGGGACCGTAACGTAAATTCAGAATCTGGGACGCCTGGTCGCCGGTCAACAGAAAGTCCGGACTGTGGCTGCCGATGTAGCCAGATCCGTTTGGGGTGAGCACGTCAACGTTCAGTCGCTGACCATGGATATTGTTCATGAAGATCTGGTTGCGATACTCTTTGGGCCATTTCCCGCCAAGGTAAATCATGGCTCCCGCGTGAGCATGTCCTCCGCCGGCGGCATCCGACTTGCTGTTGCCGCTATGCGGCGTCGCGCCGAGATAATGCAGGTGGTCCGCGATCGTTGTGATGTCACGATAAGTATGTGAATTAAAATGACGACCGCCCTGACGTTGATAGCGGGCTCCGTCGATGATGTGATACAGATGTGGAATCACGCAAGCCGTGATGAATGCCTGGCCGTGATCGTTGAAGTCGACACCCCAGGGATTACTGGTTCCGTGAGCGAAGATTTCAAATTCATGCTGTAGCGGATGGTAACGCCACACCGAGCAATTCAGCGGCACGCGATCGGCGTCTGGAGTTCCCGGCTTACCGACTTTCGAATGCGTGAACACGCCGTGGCAGCCATAAAGCCAGCCGTCTGGACCCCAAATGAAAGCGTTTAGCGTTTCGTGAGTATCTTCGTAGCCCCAGCCGTCGAGCAAAATTTCGGGCTCCGCATCGGGGACATCGTCGCCGTTGCGATCGGGAATGAACATCAAGTAAGGAGCCGCTCCGACCCATACGCCGCCGAAGCCAACTTCCAGGCCGCTGACAAGGTTCAGGCCTTCGTGAAAGACAGTGCGTTTGTCCAGCGAACCGTTTCCATCGGTGTCCTCGAAGATCAGAATTCGGTCGCGCCCTTTGTCGCCCTTTGCGCGGATCGGATATTCGTAAGCCTCTGCAATCCAGACGCGGCCTCGATCGTCGATCGCCATCGCAATCGGCTGTTGGACTTGCGGTTCGGTTGCGCCCACGGTGACGGAAAAACCTTCCGGCAGCTTCATCGCCGCGGCGGCTTTCTCCGCCGAAATTCCGGCATGAGGATACTCGTCGTTGGTCAGTCCAACGCTTTGGGGCGTGATGCTTCCGGGCTGTTTCGCGTGGAAACGGAAGTGGTCAAAGTTCAAATGTCCCCAGTGGCCATCATGGTTGTCTACAAGACGAATCATGATCTCCTGCCCCAGATAGGGTCGCAAATCAACGATGACTTGCCGCATTGATTCGCTTTGGTTTCCGGTCATCGTATAGAACGCCTCGCCGGTCGCTTTACGGATCAGTTCCACACGGGTGTCGGAACTGTCTCCGCCGTTGGTCAGGAATGAAGCGAATCGATGACTGACGACAAATGGCTCCGAAGTCAGTATGCCTTTCGGTTTGTCCCCCGATTTTTCGAAACCTCCGATCCAGAAATCGCCATGATGGTTGCTGGCCATGTCGGACCGTCGCGGCGATACGGTGTCGCCTTTGATTGGTTGGCCTTTCCAGGCGTTGCCTTCGGCCGTCCAGTCCGCCAAAGTGCCGGTTTCGAAGTCCAAATTCAATTCGCGGCCATCAACGGTTTTCGCCTTGATGACTTTCGGTACGTCGACTTGTTTTCCAGCGACAAATTTTCCGTCTGCTGTTTTGATTCGTAGAAAGTCGATCGCGAACATGTATGCCTTTGCAGCTTTCGGGTTCGCGCCCAGAATCTGCACGTTCAATTTGTGGTTTTTGCCTTTGACAGTGACGTTGTCGAAGGAGAGCACGCCAGTGGTAATCACGTTGGGATCGAACAGATCGATCGGTGGACCGAGCGGTTGGTCGTCGAGCGACAATTGCACGATGCCGTAGTCGCGAGCACATGTCAGTACAACGTCGATGTCTACCGTGCCAGTGAACTCCGGCAAGCTGAGTCCGAGCCTGTCGGAGGGCTTGGCGCCGATCCACCAAAGATGCGAACGATGGCTCCAATCCGGTCCGAAACCTGCCATGTCCTGCGGTTTGACCTGTCCCGCGGTTGCCTTGCCGATGAGAGTTTCGCCTTCGATCGCGTTGGCCGCCAAACCGGTGTCGAGATCTTTTTTGGACACGGGCCCGCGAAGCGCTCTCGCGCCATCGACCCGGGGGAGTTTCGGACCGTCATAGATTTTCGGTTGAGACTTGGCATATTCTTCTGTGCTGACGTCTCTGGTCCGGTGCGTCAATACGTGAGCTCCGACCATTCCTCCAAGCACGACGTCGGGAAGCTTGTCATCGTTGATGTCGACGATCGAGACCTGTCGCCCGATACCCGCCTTTCCGTCGATTCTATGCGGCACCCAATCGACCCCGTCGTCTCCGCGAGTCAGTTTGAACCAGTAGACGACAGCGCCCGTGTCCCACATCGGGCTTTTGCGATGATGCGACCAATACGTTTTTCCGGTGACGATATCTTTAAGGCCATCGCCGTCCATGTCCGCCAGCGCGAGCGAGTGCGGTTCGCTGAAGACGACGCCGTATTTGTTCTCCGACGGATGTTCGCCCATGATCAGGTGGTGCTTGAAATTCGGCTCTTCTTTTTTATCACCAGGAATTTGCTCGTACCAACCCAGTCCAAAATCATGAGCGTTGTGGCTGGTGATGATGTCGTTGTCGCCGTCGCCGTCGACATCGTAAGCGTACATTTCCGCGCCGCCGTAGCCCTCGCTGAGCTTCACATCGTGCGCGATCCACATTGATGTCAGTTCGTGCGTCAGCGGTTGCTCGAACCAGCCCCTCGAATGGATCAAGTCCATCCGTCCGTCGCCGTTGACGTCTCCGATTCCCAAACCGTGTCCGAATTTGCCTGCCGTGATGCGGCCGGAGATTCGATGGAACTCCCAGGTTTCGAAAGGCTGCTCCCAATCGATCGTCGCGAAACCGAAAAAGCCGTCGCGGGTGCAAACCAGTTCCGGCCTTTCGTCGCCGACGATGTTGATCAGTTGAGGCGACTCGTTCGAAACCCAATCGAAAACTTCGTGCTTGGGCCAGTGCTCGCCGAAACCTCCTTTGCCAGGATTCTCGTAGACATAGGCAGGCGTGCCTGGAAATCCGACGACGAAAACATCTTTGCGTCCGTCGCCGTTAAAATCGTAGAGCCAGCTAAAAAAATTGTCCGCGTACTGGTCGCGATTCTGCGGCACGGGTTTGTAAATCTCGCGTTGGGTTTTGAAGTCCGGACCGGCAAACCAGTAGGGACCGTAAACAACGTCCGTAATGCCATCGCCATTGATGTCGGCAGCGTCGGCTCCTTCGGAGAAATAGATATCTGAAAGCTGTTGCCGCTCGAACGTGTGAATGGTTGTGTCGCCGCCGCTTTGTAAGAGCGTTGTTGCGGCGGCAAATGCCAAACTGAAAATCTGGGACAGAAGCATGCGAGAACCTGACGAGGGCAATGAGTTCGGTAATTTTGCTGAGCTAAGTCAGATGATTTTCACCAGCGAGGTTCATTTTAACCCAGCCTTTGTTTAATCGCTAACAGCCCATCCGTAACTGAACCGTGACACCCCGTTTGGGTTGCGGCAATTGTGACCGATCGGCCAGCTAATTCAGTCATTCAATTCGCACAACGTGTTTTCTGTTTGACGAAAGAACTCTCATGACGCAAACTCGGGCTATAGATAGTTTGAACTTAGAATTTTCACCGATTGAGCTAACGCCATGATTCGTCTGATCCTGATTCTGCTTCTCTGCCTCGCGACACCACTCGTTGCTCAGGAAGAAAAGAAAAAGAGCAAGAAATCAAAACCTGTTGCGGCCAAGACAAAACAAGACGACTCGAAAGAGACCAAGCAAAAGAAGAAGCCGAAGAAAGCCAAAGCCAAAGCCGACGACAAAAAGTCCGACAAAACTGATGAGGACAAAGACGGCGAAGCAGAAAATGGAAAAGGCGACAAAGACGCCAAATCGAAAAAGGAAAAGCCACTCGACACAGGAATGCTCGCAGGAGCCCTTAAATTCCGCAGCGTTGGACCCGCTTTCATGTCGGGGCGTATCGGCGACATCGCCATCGACCAAAAGAATCCGAACACGTGGTACGTTGCCGTTGCCTCGGGTGGCGTTTGGAAAACAACCAACGCAGGAACAACATTCAAGCCAATTTTCGACGGACAGAAATCGTATTCGATCGGCTGCGTGACGGTTGATCCAAACTCAAGCAATACCGTTTGGGTCGGCACAGGAGAAAACAACGGCGGACGTCATATCGGATTTGGTGACGGAGTTTACGTTAGCCATGATTCGGGTAAATCGTGGAAGTCAAAAGGGCTG
Source organism: Mariniblastus fucicola (assembly GCF_008087665.1). Taxonomy (GTDB): domain Bacteria; phylum Planctomycetota; class Planctomycetia; order Pirellulales; family Pirellulaceae; genus Mariniblastus; species Mariniblastus fucicola. The sequence continues at coordinate 5,456,250 of NZ_CP042912.1, read as the reverse complement.
GAAAAGTCCGAGCACATCAGCAAAATCCTTGTCGATCCACGCGATTCCAATGTCGTGTTCGCTGCGTCGCAAGGACCGCTGTGGTCGCCCGGCGGAGAACGTGGGCTGTATCGGTCCGAAGACGGCGGCGACAGCTGGGATTTGGTTCTGTCGAAAGGCGAATACACGGGTGTGACTGATGTCGTGATGGATCCGAAGAACCCGGACATCCTTTATGCCGCAACGCATCAGCGGCATCGCAACGTGTGGGCCATCATCAACTGCGGTCCGGAAACGGCAATCCACAAATCAACCGACGGCGGCAAAACCTGGAAGCAGCTTGGCGGCGGATTGCCTGGCGGCGACTTGGGCAAGATCTCGCTGCAGGTTTCGCCACAGGATTCGAACTACGTTTACGCCACGATCGAATTGCCGAACCGCAAGGGTGGCTTCTGGGTCAGCAGCAACAAAGGAGCCAGTTGGTCGAAGACGAGCGATTTCGTTTCTGGCGGAACCGGGCCGCACTACTATCAGGAACTGTGGGCAGATCCGCATCGCTTCGGTGTGCTCTACCAGGCGAACAACAGCCTCGTTCGCTCAACGGACAACGGCAAGACATGGAATAGCATCGAAGGACGCTACAAGCATGTGGATAACCATGCCGTTGCCTTCCACCCGACCGACAAGGACTTTGTTTGCGTTGGCTGTGACGGCGGCGTCTACCGCAGCTATGACTTTGCCGAAACGTGGTTGTTCTGTCCGAACTTGCCGATCACTCAGTTCTACAAAGTCAGCGTCGACAACGACTATCCGTTTTACAATATCGCTGGCGGTACTCAGGATAATAACTCGCAGTACGGTCCATCACGGACGGCGGATCGCGGCGGCATTCGCAACTGGGACTGGATCAAAACGATCGGCGGCGACGGTCACGATACGGCCATCGACCCGGAAGATCCAAACATTATCTACGCAGAATCGCAGCAGGGTAATCTGAATCGCTACGATCGCAAAACAGGCGAGTCAGTTTCGATTCAGCCAAAACCTGGCAAGGGCCAAGAGAGTTTTCGCTTCAACTGGGACTCGCCGATTTTGATCAGCCCGCACGATCACAAGCGTTTGTATTTTGCTTCGCAGCATCTGCACCGTAGCGATGATCGAGGCGATTCATGGAAGACCATTTCTCCGGATCTCTCTCGCAACCGCAACCGTTACGAACTGCCGACAATGGGTCGCGTGTGGAGCATCGATGCGGCTTACGATCTTTACGCGATGTCGCAGCACGGCAACATTACTTCGGTCGCGGAATCTCCACTGGTCGAAGGTCTGCTGTACGTCGGAACCGATGACGGACTGATTCAGGTGTCGGAAGACGGCGGGGAAAACTGGCGAAAAGTCGATCGTATTTTCGACGTGCCAGAGTACTTCTTCGTTAACGACATCAAGGCTGACTTGCACGATCCGGATACCGTATATGCATGTCTGGACGATCACAAAACAGGCGACTACAAGCCATACGTTGTCAAAAGTACGGACCGCGGCAAGACCTGGTCGCTGATGACTGGCAACCTGCCTGAGAAACATATTTGCTGGAGGATCGTTCAGGATCACGAGCGAGCTGACCTGTTCTTCCTGGCGACCGAGTTCGGCATTTTCTGCACGCTCGACGCCGGTGAGCAGTGGTTCAAGCTACGTGGTGGCTTGCCAACGATTTCCTTCCGTGACCTCGAGATTCAGAAACGCGAAAACGATTTGGTGGGTGCTTCGTTCGGTCGTAGCTTCTACGTGCTGGACGATTACAGCCTGCTGCGTGACGCGACGCCGGAATTGTTCGACAGCAAGTTTCACATGTTCCCGATTCGCCGCACGTTCTGGTATTCGCCGAAGGACACAATCGGCGGTTCCAAAGGCTACATGGGTGATTCCGTGTATGTCGCTTCGAATCCTGAATACGGTGCGGTTTTCAATTACTACATCAAGAACGATTTCAAATCGAAGAAGTCGAAGCGGAAGAAAAAAGAAGCTGAGCTAAAAAAAGCCGGCAAGGACATTCCAATTCCTTCCGTCGAAGAACTGCGTGAAGAAGACGAAGAACAGGCACCTCGCTACATCGTCAAGATCAGCGACGCAGCGGGTACTCTGGTTGCAAAACGTGACCTTTCGAGTTCCACCGGAATTCATCGCACGTCGTGGAATCTCCGCTACCAGGGATTTTCGCGTCGCGGCGGACCGATGGTGGCTCCTGGAACTTATTCGGCCGAAGCATTTCGCGTTGCCGATGGCGAAGAAGAATCGTTGGGCGATGCGGTTGAGTTCGAAGTCGAATCGATCGTCGATCCAACGCTTGAAATGCAGGACCGCGGCGAGTTGATTGCTTTCCTGCAAGAAGCCGGTTTGATGTCCAACAAAGTTTCAGCGGCGTCTTCGGTTTTGAGCGAGCGTGATGATCAGATCGGAAGCTTGATTTCCACGATCCGCAATCATCCGAAAGGCACGCCTGATCTGGTCAAGAAAGCGACCGAGTTCAAGGAACGTTTGGCGGATTATCGATTGAAGATCAACGGCGACGACATCAAGTCCGAGCTATGGATGATGGCCGAGCCGGGAATTCGTTCTCGGGTGAGCAGCGGTTTGTTCGGCGGCATGCGTGGAACTTACGGCATCACCAAAGCCGCGAAAGAGCAGTACGAGATCGGCGTCGAGCAGTTCGAAGAGATCGAAGAAGATCTGTTCAAGTTGCTTGATGAAGAACTGGAAGCCTTCGAGGATGAAGTCGATGAAGCCGGCATTCCATGGACTCCAGGACGTGACTTGCCGGAGTAGTTTCGGAACGTGGCTGTGGTTGGTTGTTGGCAGTGGTCGTTTAACGGCAAGCCGCAGGCGACGGTGCCACGAATTTGCAGCCTTGCAGACGCAGTCGCCTACGGCTTGCCGTTAAACGAGCCTTCGGCTCCGAGTTCAGTTGCCATGAGCTCGAGGTCGGCCGAAGTGATGATACGTGGCACAGTGGTCTCCACCGTGTGTGGCAAGGTGGGATAGGCTTCCAGCCTGTCTTTGCATATTGGCAGCATCTTCGATTCGGCAATGACCAGCGCGTTCACAGGCTGGAAGCCTATGCCACCTGTTCAACGCGTCCCCGAACTCGAACCAAATCGATTCGATGGCGGAACGCGTTGCGGCATACTTACCGCAGGTGCCACAAAGGCTGAAGAACCTCGGTTAGGAAACGATCCGAACCCGCCAGCCCCACCCGCATTGCGATTTGGCGAGCTATGCCTGACATCGGTCTGCATCTCCCCGGTCACCAGGCTCCAGCCAACGTGATTCCCTTTCACCAGAAACGGAAACGAATCACCGTCGATGCTTCGCTCAACTTTGACGTTTTCATCAAAGTCAAATGCCAGCGACTTCAAATTCATGATCACTCGTCCCGCCGTGACCTTGGACGAGATCTCCGGAATGCTGACCTTCACGTTTCCATTGGCTTCGATTCGATCCGGGAAACACTCAATCGAATTCGCAGCAAACTCAACACCAGCGAACTGAAGCGTCGCGTTGGTTCGAAGTGACAACCGCAGCGTATCCTCCAGCGGCCCAGTGCGATTGAACGAAAGCGATCCGCTGTCCGCTTTGCAACTGAACGAATCAGCTTTCTCGTTCTTGAAAACAAAATTCTTTCCGTTGACCTTAACCGATTGGACCGAGATCTGTTGCGATTCCACTTCGCCTTCGATGGTCAGCGTCGCGTCGTCGGCGAGTCCAATTTTTGTGTTCAGCGATCGCTTCTTTTCTGACTCGCCACATTGGAGCAGCAGCGAAAGAGGATCCAAAGCTTGTGGCTTCGGCTTTGTGGTCGAATCGTCCGAAACGGCGACCTCAGATTCCGGCGTTGGCAACGGTTCCCGATCAGCCTCCAGTTTCTCTTTCAGGTTTTCCTTGATCTTTAACACGTGCTCCAGCGTCAAGCCCTTGTCCTTGGCAACCAAGGCTGGTTTGGTTGAAACTTTGATCGTCATGAGCATCTGCAGCGCGGCGTTATCAATCGCCAATCGAACCACCTGAACCTGATCCAATGGCAAAGTCCATGAGCATTCGTTTTGGAACGATCGCACGTTTGGCGTTTCAATTCGCATGTCGCGTTTGCCTAACTTCAGTGGCAGTTTTCTTGAATGCGAAACTTCGAGTGATTGAAAATTACAGTTTCCTGAAAACGCAATTGAGTCTTCTTCGACGTCGCTGAATTTACCAAAGAGAAAAGCTCCGTCGAAATGCTCGGTCTTTCCAAAATTGACATTTTCCGGATCAAGTATCGACATGTTTCCCAGTCCAGAGTTAATCATTCTGGCGATTTGAGCTGAAGGAGTTCGGAAGCTCTGATTCTGCCCATAGAGCGATAGATGCTTTGCGGCTGAGATGCTCGCATCGTCCGTTTTGGAAATCCCAGCGACTAGCTCCTCCAGTTGATCCGGAGAAATTTGTTGCTCGCCAAATTTGCATTCTGGCTGATACGGCGACTGAATCATTTCTGCTGAATCAAAAAGTTTATCGGCTACCGTTGCGGGTAATTTCGCAAACCGAACCTCGAGATCGATTGAGGGCTTTTTGCAATTCTGCAAGCGTTGCCATGTGTTGATTGACTGCCAGAATTTGTCTTCTTTCAGTTCTTCCAGGATCTTTTTGAGTTCGTCTTTGTCCTTGGTCAGCTCAGCAACGTTGGCTTCGAACCGCGCCTGACGCGCGGGAGAATCGAAACTGTTGAAGCCAGAACTAAACGTATCGTTTTGCCTACCAAAGGCTGCCCGGGCTCGTTCCTGGATCGTTGTGTTTTCGGCCTTGTCAGCTTCGCTTGCCAACTGCCACCTGGCATCATTGCTTTGGAAAGCCCGTTTGACTGGAGGTGCTGTCTTTGCCACGGGATGACTCGATTGCCGATCACTCTCTTGCGACTGAACGATCGCGGCGCCGGGAATGACCGTAACCGCAATTAGTAAAGTAATCGCCCAAACCCAACGAGGCGTGCGGCGGCAAGTTCCGTTATTCGTTTGCATAATTCGCTCCAGTCGGGAAGAAGTAATGTCCGCAGGACGAACGCCGGGGACGACCGGAGCGATTCTCAAGCGGCTTTTTTGTTCGAGGATGTCAACCAGCACGCGAGCGTAGTTGGCTCGGTCGCACTGGAAGTTGGCGATGGTTTCTTCGTCGCAGCATTTTTCTGATTCGCGAGTCACGTTTCGCGACGCCAGCCAAACCAGCGGATGAAACCACATCAAGCTGCAAGCGAGTGTCTGCAACACGGACCAATAGATGTCGCCACGGCGAAGATGAACCAGTTCGTGACCAAGCACCGGTTCAAGTTGCTCGGCTGTTTTGTCAGCAACGATGGATTGCGGCAAAACGATGGTCGGCCGCAGCAGGCCAATCGCCGCCGGACCGAATTCGGCGTCGACAACCTTGATGCGAACTTTGCGGCGCAGTCCAAGCTGTTTGGCGAGAGTCTGGACTTGCGATTCAATGTCGGTGGCTTCGACAACCGATTGGCGGCGAAGCCAGGATTGGAATCTCAGCACTCGCAGGATCGTGATCGCCAGAAACAGTGCGGCTCCGCCAAGCCAAATTTTCACGATCCATGAATGCCAAAACGAGATTGTAGACACAGTTCGCTTTGACGTCAGTCTCATCGTGGGCATGGATGCCACGACAGGACGCTGGGCTGGTCGGGCTGGTTTGAGTCTGGCTGAAGGAGCTTTGGGAACGGGAGAAAGAACTGTGACTTTTGGCAACGGAGCACTAGTGGATGGTCGGAATGTCGTTGCAGGCGGTGGCAACGTCTTTTTCGTCGCAACAATTGGAGGAGTCACCGACCGATCAATCAACGATGGCTTGAGCTTGCTCTGCAGAAGTACCGGTTCGTTTTGTCGGGGCTCCACTATGCGATCCGCGATGGCGACCGGGGCGTCTTTCGTCAATAACCAGCTGTAGACTCCGGCTTGGCTACTAAAAACCGGCGGCACCACGCACTTGATCAATACCAGCAGCCACAACGCGTGTCCCAGATGCGGTCGACGTTTACAGAACAATTTCGTCACGATCCAAACCGCGACCGCCAGCAAGGTGACTTGCCAAACTTGCGTGATGAACATTGGGAAAAATTCGTGCATCATTTATTCTTATCGCCCTTCTCGAGTCGATCAATCAGTTCACGCAATTCCGCCAGTTGCTCAGCATCGATGCCACGATCTTCGACCAGATGCCGAACCAATGGCATTGCCTCGCCACCAAAAAGACGGTCGACCAGATCGTCAACCGTTTCGCGAATCACCGTTCCGGGCTTCGTCTTTGAAGAATAAGTCCGAACACGACCTTTTAGTTTCGAACTGGCATAGCCCTTCGATTCGATGCGGCGAAGATAGGTTTGCACCGTCGAGAAATCGATTGGTTTGCTCTCAGATAGATATTCGTGAATTTCACGAACGGTGGCGGGCCCAATGGCCCACAGAGCACGCGCGATTTCCATTTCGCCTTTGGATAATGGTCTTCGATCAACCACCATTCGCCTCCTTGATCAAAACGCGGGCATGTCACCCGTCGAATTTTTGTTTTAACGTACATGTGTACGTGAGTCAACAGAGATGAAGTTTCGCTAGTGATGTCAGATTTTTAGGCAGAAAAAACACTCGAGTGCCAAATCACATTTCAGCAACACGAATGACGTTTACAACTATCATTGCTAAGATGCTTTCTCGCGACCGACTCACAGCAACCACCAAAGTCGAAATGAAACGAACAAGACGTATGACAATGCCTGTTTCGAATGTTTGTAGTACCGCGTTCAGGCGGACATTGAACTCATTCCGGCTAAAGCCGGTACTACGAACGGTGCTCCCATTTGCCTGGCTTGTGCTGGCAAGTTTTGCGTACGCTCAGGACGCGAGCGAAGCCTATCAGCCGCTGGTCTACCACGATGCGGAATCCACGGGCATCGGAGCTGGAAAGCACATCGTCTTCCTCGCTGGCGACCACGAGTATCGCAGTGAGGAGACCTGCCCGGCGATCGCGCGGCTGATGGCGAAGCACTTTGGGTTTAAGTGCACCGTTCTGTTCAACCTGGATTCGGAAGGCTACATCGAGCCCGGCAACAACAATATGCCGGGGCTGGAAGCACTCAAAACGGCGGACTTGGCTTTCGTCTTCCTACGTTTCCAGGATTTTCCGGACGACCAGATGCAGCACTTCGTCGACTACCTTGATCGCGGCGGCCCCGTCGTTGGACTGCGAACGTCAACGCACGCGTTCCAGATCCCGAAAGACAAAAAGTTCGCTCGCTTCGACACCAACTACGAAGGCAAGGAATTCGAAAAAGGTTTCGGCCGTCAGATCCTTGGCGAAACGTGGGTCAGTCACTACGGCAAGAACCACAAGATGTCGACGCGGCACATCATTTTGGATTCTGCCAAAGACCATCCGATCATGCGTGGCGTCACCGATCCGTGGGGACAGGCCGGTGGCTATTGGGCCGATCCGATGCCCGACAGCGTTGTGCTGACTCATGCTCAACCGCTGGAGTCGATGGAGAAAGATGCCGAGCCCGCCGAAGGCAAGAAGCCTTGCCCCGGAGTTTGGACTCGGACTTACAAAAGCAAATCCGGCACCGAAGGCCGCGTCTTCACCACGACTTCAGGTTGCTCCGAAGACATCCTTGATGATGACTTTCGTCGCATGATCGTCAACGGTGCTATCTGGGCAGTTGGGCTGGAAGACAAAATTACGGCCGACGCGGAAATGAGCCTGGTCGGTCCTTACCATCCGACGACGTTCAGCAATCTCGGCTATCGTTTGGACGTCAAGCCGCAGGACATGGCGGGTTGGGACACGCCGATCATGGATCCTGAAAAACCGATTCAGCCTGCGGTGAAATGGGGACAGCCGCGACCGAAACGCGACCGAAGCAAAAAGAATGTTGAGCAGGGTGAAAGTTCAGGTGTCCTGCAGCTTAAAAAAGGAGACCACATCTGCCTGGTCGGCAACGCTCTGGGCGAGCGGATGCAGCATCACAACTGGTGGGAGACGGCACTGCACAGTCAGTTTCCCGAAATGAACCTGGCTGTTCGCAACCTGTGCTTTCCTGGCGACGAACCTCAAGAGCGAATTCGTTCGCTGAATTTCGGTTCGCCGGATGATCATCTCAGCAACGCCAACGTCATTTTGTACTTCTTTGGCTTCAACGAATCCTTCGACGGCAAGGATGGAGTCGAGTCGTTTGTTTCCGACATCGGCAAGCTGATCGAAGAAACCAAAGCCAAACGCTACGACGAATCGAAAGACGAAGCGCCGCGAATCGTTTTCGTATCGCCGATCGCGTTCGAAAACACGGGCAATCCAAACTTGCCCGACGGGACGGAACAGAACAAAAACATCGAGCTTTATGTTGACGCGTTGAAGTCGATTTGCGGTCAGCACGATGTTGGTTTTGCGGACGTTTTCAATCCAACGAAAGCTTTGTTTGAGAAGACCGATGCACAATTGACGCTCAATGGAGCTCACCTGAACGACGCCGGCTACACAGCCTTCGCCCCGATTTTGATGACGGCTCTGTTTGGAGAATCGAACGCGAAAGTCAGTTTTGACGATTCGATCAAATCCGTTGTCGACGACAAAAATTTTCACTGGTGGCATCGCTATCGCGCGGTCAACGGGTTCTCAATCTACGGTATCCGCGGTGGCGCCGGGCAGGACGGTTCCGGAAAATTCAACAATCGGATGGTGATGGAACGCGAACGTGCGATCCTTGATCAAATGACGGCAAATCGCGACGAGCGCATTTGGGCTTTGGCTCGCGGCGAACGATTTAAGGGCCCCGTTTCTGACGACAACACCCTACCTTTCTACGAGCCGACGACGAACGTTGGTATTCCTGATGATCCAAACGCAAAACGCGGCAAGCTTGGAACGCTGAAATATTTGACGGCTGAAGAGCAGCTGGAAAAATTCGAGCTTGCTCCCGGCTATGAGATCAATCTGGTGGCTTCCGAAGAACAGTTTCCGGAACTCGCCAATCCGGTGGCGATCAACTTTGACAACAAAGGACGCCTGTGGGTGGCGACGATGGCCAGCTACCCGCATTGGAAACCGAAATCGAAACTCGATGACAAAATTCTGATCCTCGAAGACAACGACGCCGACGGCAAAGCGGACAACTGCAAAGTGTTCGCCGACGGTTTGCATCAACCAACTGGTTTCGAAATCGGCGACGGCGGAGCCTACATCGCTCAACAGCCAGACGTGCTGTTCATGAAAGACACCGACGGGGATGACAAAGCCGATCACAGCGAGCGACGTTTGGTCGGTTTCGATTCGGCGGACTCGCATCATGGAATCGCTGCGTTCCAATGGGGACCCGGTGGCACACTGTACTTTCAAGAGGGCACGTTCAAGTTCTCGCAAGTCGAAAGCCCGTACGGTTTGTCGCGACTTGGTGAAGCCGGGATCTGGAAGTACGACACGCGGACTGAAAAATTCGGCGTGCATACTTCGTTTACATTTTCGAATCCATGGGGACACATCTTTGATCGCTGGGGGCAGGATTTTATCGGTGACGCTTCCGGCGGTTTGAGCTATTGGGCGGCGCCTATTAGCGGGCACATCGAGTACCCCTTAAAACATCCCGGCGGTTCTCACGATCGTCGAGTTCAGAAAGAAGTCGGCAAACCGAAAGGTTATCGCTTCAAGACGCTGTACAAGAAACGCATCCGTCCGTTGGCGGGTTGCGAGATCGTTTCCAGCAGTCATTTTCCCGACGACGTGCAAGGCAACTGGCTGGTGACGAATTGCATCGGCGAGCGAACGGTGCTGAATCATAAAATCGAAGAGAAAGAATCCGGGTTCTGGGGCACCGAAGCTCCGGCGATCGTGTCCTGCACCGACGGAAACTTTCGACCGGTCGACGTTGAGTTTGCCCCGGACGGTTCGCTGTACATCGTGGATTGGCACAACGCTTTGATCGGTCACCTGCAGCACAACCTTCGTGACCCAAGCCGCGATCACAGTCACGGACGTATCTGGCGGGTCACCTACCCGGATCGTCCGTTGGTGAAGCCTGCGAAGATCGCGGGTGAGCCGATTCCGGCGCTGCTGGAGTTGTTGAAAGTTTACGAAGACCGCACACGGAACCGTGCCAAACGTGAACTTGCCCAACGCGATTCCGATGAAGTCATCGCTGCGGTCGCAGATTGGGTGAAAGGGCTCGATGCGACCGATCCGGAGTTTGAGCACCGTCAATTGGAAGCTCTTTGGGTTCACCAAATGCACAACCGCATCAATGAGGACTTGCTTGATAAAGTCCTGTCCTCGAAAGACCATCGGGCTCGTGCCGCAGGTGTTCGCGTGCTGTCGTTCTGGCTTGACCAGATCGAGAAACCGCTAGAGCGTTTGAAGAACATGATCGGCGATGAGCATCCTCGCGTGCGACTGGAGTCAGTGCGGGCGCTGAGCTTTTTGGAGCCCGGCGACGACGCAATCGAAGTCGCTCTTGAAGTGTTGAATCACGAGATGGATTACTATCTCGAATACACGCTCGACGAAACGATGCGAGTTCTGGAGCAGTAGAGTCATGGCGTGGTTGTGGTTTCCAGCCGCAGCTTTTTTGGTATCTGCTGCGACTGGACGCCGCAACCACGTTTTTGTCCCGCGACTGTCAGCTAAACACATCTCAACCTCAAAGATCAAATCACAAAACCATGAAGTTTGCTCTTTCACTCATCGTTGCGATCGCGGCTTGCAGTTCGCTTCACGCCAACAATAATCACAACCATTCTCACACGGTTTCGGCGTCCCCCGCTGCCCTGCCCTCGTGGAATCTCGCAGGCGCAAACCGAAAAATAATTTCCAGCGATCAGTTTTCCGGACGGCCCTACGTGATGGTTCTGCATCTCGGCAAAGGCTGTCTGCACTGCGCCGAACAACTGCAGGCTTTTGGGAACCGTTCGAGTTCGTTTCGCGATATCGGCGTCGAAGTTATCGGCGTCAGCACAGACGATTCGGAAACGTTGACTCAGCAGCTTGCAGATCTGGGCGGAACGTTTGCGCTTGAGAATCTCTGTTCGGATCACGAACTGAATCTGTTTCGCCAAACAGGTGCCTTCGACAAAGCCACCAACAAACCATTGCATGGCACGATCCTTGTCGATGCCGCTGGCCGGGTCCGCTGGTCGAGCATTGGCGATCATCCTTTCATGAAGATCGATCAACTGCTCGCCGAAGCATCCCTCGTCAGCACCGGAGCCACGACGACTCAGGAAGACGACAATCCGGATCGCCCGAAGATCTTTCTGGACAAACCTGCTCGCGTCGTCGCCTATCAGCTTAAGCGTCTCGACAACGAGCGACTGTTGATGGTCAGCCGCAAGACCGACGACAAAAAATACGCGCCCGTCTGGTCAGCGATTTTGACTCGAGATGGTATGGATCGTCAGTATCGCAAGGAATCGCTTGCGGCTTTGGTGAAGCTGAATGAATCGGACTCGGCAACGGAACTGATTGCCGCCCTCGATGCGATGAAATCGAGCTCGGATTCCGAAAAGGAAAGCTCTCGCGAGTTGGCCAATATGTTGTTGCGGCTGGACGCGGAAAAGCTCAAAGCTGCTGCCGATCAACTGGTCGAATCGACCTCCTCCGGCAATACGGTTCTGGCCACGGCCAGCTTCGCGGCACTCGCCACAGCAGGTCTTTCGGACAAAGCGATTTCGACCAGCCAAATCGATGCTGACCACACGATTCACTGGTTGAACTCGATCGGCATGATTCGCGATCGCGACACTCGAAACGGATTTCGTGAGCAAGTTGTCTCGAAAATCGGCAGCGCCGACGACATCGCAATTCGCCAAGCCGCCCTTTCGGCGATGAAGCATTTTTCTACCGATCAAGCCGAAACATGGTCGCTGGTTGCGTCGAAAGTCAAGGATGGCAAACTCCGCGACGCCGCGATCAAAACGTTGCTGGCGTTGCCGATGGAGTCTGCGAATGCACAGCAGGCGACGAAGCTGGTGGAAAGATTGCTCAAACGAGCCGAAGCCATGCCGGCCGCGAAACGAACTGGTGAGAAAGCGCTCCTGGCGATGGAGTTGGTTGACGAGCTCTTGGCCACGATGGATGACGATTCGGCTGCCGCTTTCCGCGACCGGATGAGCAAAGTTTCCGTTCGTGTTGTTCGCATCAAAACCGTGAAGGAAGAGATGCGTTATGACGTGCCTTACTTCGCAGCTCAGGCCGGCCGTCCGATTCAAATCGTTTTGCAAAATGAAGACCTGATGCCTCACAACTTGCTGGTTTGCCAGCCGGGAAAACTGAAACAGGTTGCGGCTGATGGACTCAGGGCCGGACCGACCGGTGGCAAAGACGGCAAGCAGTACGTTCCGAAAACGAATGACGTGCTGTTCGCCACCGACATGGTTCAGGCTCACCAACAGGAACGGCTGACTTTCACCGTACCGACAAAACCGGGGGCCTACCCTTTCGTTTGCACTTTCCCGCAGCACTGGTCGCGCATGTACGGTGTGATGGTCGTGGTCGATGATTTGGCGGCATGGGAAAAGAACCCAATCAAGCCCGAAGATCCGATCGGCAACACTCGTCAGCTGGTCAAGAACTGGACGATTGATGACTTCAAAGCCGAACTGGAGATGGATCTGAGCGAGCATTCAATCGAAGCCGGCAAACGAATTTTCACAGAGGCGACTTGCGCTCAGTGTCATCGGCTTGGCGAATTCGGCGGGGCCGGAGCCAACGTTGGTCCTGCGCTCGACGAGCTTTACAAGCGATGGGAGTTCGAACGTGGTGCAGCGTTGAAGCAGGTCTTTGATCCGTCCAGCCACATTGATCCGCAATACAAAATGTTCATCGTCGCGACCGATGACGGGCAAACTCGTAGCGGATTGATCGTCAGCCAGGACGACGAAAGCATCGAGCTTCTTGAGAGCGGTTCGGTTTCCGAAACGACGAAGATTCTGAAGGACGAAGTTGAAGAAATGGCCGAATCGAAAAAATCGATCATGCCAAAAGCCTTGCTGGACAATTTCAGCAAGGAAGAGATTCTGGATCTGGTGCACTACCTTGAGTCGAATCAAAAGTAGTCGATTTCGAAGAGTATGAATTCGTCCTGTTGGGTTCATTGAAAGGCCGGCCGTTTGTGGACTCAAGCTAGTCGGCACTCGCTGGCAAACAATCACCAGAAGTGAGGACGACCTCACCGCTCTATTCTCATCCAGGGACGGCCCTGATCCAAAATGGAAACACCGTCATGGCATGGTTGATATTGATCGTAGCGGGCCTGTTTGAAATTGGATGGGCGATTGGCCTGAAGTACTCAGACGGTTTCACAAAACCGATCGCCTCGATTTGGACCATTGCGGCGATGGTCATCAGCATGACGCTGCTAGGCATCGCACTTCGAACGCTGCCTGTGGGGACGGCCTACGGAGTGTGGGTTGGAATCGGAACGGTGGGCACGGTTGCTTTTGGGATCGCATTGTTTGGCGAACCCGCCAGTTTTTCGCGACTGTTCTTTGTCATGCTGATCATTGTTGGCATCATGGGGCTCAAGTTCACAACGCAGAGCAACCCGGACGCGGTCAGAGATAACGTTGAATTGCGCCGAAGCAATAACAGCTCCCAGGAATAGCGGTGTCGATTCGCCAACGTGAGATGGTTCGCTCAGTTAGCGGCCGGTCGCCTGATGCGTGCCACTCGCGGCTTGTTCGGAATTCACGCCGGATTTTGTCGCGACCATGCGATCAGCGATTACCGTGTCGATTACCAGTTGAAGTGAGTGAAATGCGAGCAGTGGCAGAATCGAGATCTGTAACCCAACTGCGATTGAAAGCCCGATCATAAGCGTTTTTTGGCTACCGGAGAACGCAACTGCGATCTGTTCCTCGCGGCTCATACCGCAGACTTTGGCGATATGGCGTCCGACATACAGGACAATGACGTGGACCAGCAGCAAGCACGCGATGCCAATCGCCAGCTCGGCAAGCGGAAAGTTGCTGTCGCTTTCACGCAACCGAATGCCTGACGGAATCGAGCCCAGAAAAACGATCGACAGCAGCCCGAACTGGGACGCGATGCCCAGCTGCTTTTTGTTCTCAGAAGCCCATTTCGCTGATCGTGAATGCATTCGAACCAGTTGAGCGATCGCGATTGGAGTGACGACAAACATCAGCAGCTTGACCACCGTGTCGCTGAAACTGACCGCCGTGTCACTCTGTCCGCCGACCTGCAACCAGACCCAAAACGGCGATGAGACAAAACACAGCAAGTTGGTGATCAAGGTCACCAGAATCGCGACGCGATCGTCTCCGCCGGCTCGGCGAGTCCACACTGCGGCCGAAACCAGCGTGCAAGGCGCCGCAAAAGCCACAATCATTCCGGCGCCGATTTCGGGGCCGACCAGATTGCTGAACGGCCAGATCGCGAGCGGCATCAGAATCGTATTGATGGCCGCGGCGAGCAAAGCTGCCTGGGGGCGGCGCAACACATCAGTGATGTCACCGAAAGAAAACTTCCAGACCATCAGAAACATTGTCGTCGCCACGATGCCCCATTTGAGGGCCGAGATCTTTGAAAGCGGCTCCAGCGCAGGCGCAAACCCCATGCCGACGCTCAGCATCACCATCAAACCGAACAGAAACCAGTGCTTTTTGAACATAAGCAATCGTCGTCACGCTAGCAAACCCAGAACCCGGCTTTGAGCCACCAGCGGACAATCGTACGATAAAAGGCCGCGCGGCGATGCGCCGCGCTATTCTGACACGGAAGTCAGTATGAAGAATGACTTGAGCGACAACCAGAAACGAACGATCTGCCGATTGCTGTTTCTGTTGTTCTGCGCGCTTCCAACATTCACCACCGTCTATTTTGCGACCCATCAGCGCACGCCCGATCAGTGGGCGAAATTGTTACAGGCCGAACTTGGCGTCGAGACCTCGATCGGAATCGTCGAGACGCCGCGACCTGGCGAAATATGGTTTCATGATGTGAAGCTGTTTGGAAACGATGGCCAGCCAATCGTCGAAACTTTCATGAGCGCCAAGGTCACACTGGGGAACATCAATCGCGTCGAATTTCGAAACCCAATCCAGGTAAAACGGGAAGGACTCAGTCACTTCCTCGAGGAGGCTGCCGAGCGGTTGGTCAAATCCCAGTCGGATCTGAAGCCCTGGGAAATTGAGTTTCGGGATATCGAAGTCATTTCCCGTCGCGAGTCCGAGTTCGAGTACGACAGCTTTCACATGAATCGGTTGTACGTCACGTGGCACAACGGTCGCGACGGACGGGTCGTCACCATCGAGGCTCCTCTGGACAGCGAAGAGAGCGGGCAAGCCGAAGATCGCGGCGTGTTGCGGATGGCGAAGAACCCAGACACCGGTACATTCAGTGTGGCTTTCGATACTACCAACAAAGGAAAAGTGCCCTGCTGGCTGGCCAGTTACTGGTTTCCGGAATTGGAGACCAAGCTTGGTGCAGACGCTCATTTCTCTGGTGTCGCGAGCATCGATTCGAGTGACCGTGGTGTGCAGTGTGAGCTGACAGGCAGCTTTGTTGGCATCCAGCTGCCAAACGTCGCTGGTGTCGAAGCGGACTTGCGGAAGGCAACTGCCATCTTCGTGAATGGTTTGGAGTTGGAGGACTCGCAGTGGACGGTGGGGAAAGCCGCGATTGCGTTCGAGAACGGTCTTTATCGGGAGATGCCCAATCCGCTGCAGTATCGACGCGCGGTGTCGCAGCAAACCGAGTTGTTCACTGAGGTCCTGCAAGCTACGTTTCATGAAGGATTCGACACGACTCTGTTACGTTAAACGCTTTGTGCCGGACCAGTTACAATTGAAGGACTTTCTCGTACTCAATCGGTTGCCAACATGTGGCGTTCATTACTTCTTGGAAAACTTGCGATCTCCATCGCGGTTTCGCTGCTGGTCGGCGGATTCTGCATATGGAGTCTGCGAAAACCCGATCTGGCGACGACGGAGTATTCCAGTTGGCTGGGCATCGGAATCTTCTTTTTGGCTCTGGCGGCGGTTCAGGTCGCGATGGTGGCGATGATGTTTCGCAAAAAGAAGTTCGATTAGACGCGGATCCATGGCCTCTGGTTCGCTGATTCGCCCATTGGTCAGGTCGTCCGTGAAGGTTTCGGGCAAACGCCAAAATCGTAGGTGTCTGTTGCGAGCGTAAGTCAGATATAGCCGGTAAAACGCGTCGCTCGGGCCCCTGCCCTCTCGAAAATTCCCTGGTGTAAGGTAGGATCGAAGCTCGCAATGCGTCAAAAACAAGCGACGCCCCAATGGGTGAGCGGACGCAAACCAGTAGATTTAATTTTTGAGGAAACGATGGCTGCAGAATTTAGTGGCGAAAACTTTGAGGCGGAAGTTATCAATTCCGCGAAGGTTGCCTTGGTTGATTTCTATTCTGATGGCTGCCCACCGTGCCGTGCACTGGCGCCGCTGATTGATGAACTGTCTGATGAGCTTGGCGATACCGCTACCGTCGGTAAGGTCAATGTTGGCAACGATATGGATTTGGCGATGAAGTACGGGATTTCCGTCGTGCCAACCATTCTGGTCTTCAAAGCCGGTGAAGTGGTTGAGCGAAAGACAGGAGCACTGCCCAAGGATCAACTCCAGGCACTGATCGAACAACACGCGTAAGCCCGGTTTGAGGGCTTACTGAAAGATTGAGATTGGGATTTTTAGTCCCAGTCGCACAACGAAAAAAGCCTGCCGATTTCGGCAGGCTTTTTAAATGTATCCAATGCAATTGCATCATCACCACTGATCGTGGTGGCGGATCGTATCAGTCGCCTTTGTATGGCATCAACGCCATGAAGCGAGCTCGCTTGATCGACGCGGTAACGGCATGTTGGCTGATTGCGGTGCAGCCAGTCTTACGACGGCCGACAATTTTTCCGTGGCGATTCGTCAGCTTTTTCAACAGCTCAACGTCTTTGTAGTCCACGTAAGTCGGACGCGGGCGTTCGCCGTCCACGAAAAGAGGATCCTTGCGAACTGTTTTCGTCTTGAGTTTCGGTTTGCGACGTGTGTTTCTTCGTTTTTGGAATGCCAAGGGATCGACTCAAAAAGCAGGGTTTAAATTCAGTTTCAAACGGCAGAGGCATCGAGGCCAAAGTGGGAAGATCGTCAGAGGACCTTCCATTCTGCGGCTAAATTCGATTCGGACTGCGTATTATGCAAAATCGCGGGCAAGAGGCAACCGAAAAAGCGGGTGTTTTTGGCTGATCGGGGAGATTGTCGGGGCTTGGGCGACTCAGTAAAAATGGCGACGTGACCTCCCAGCCGGGCTTTGGCAAGCGAACAAAGGCAGGGATTATCCAGACTTTGGCGTCCGAATGCGAAAATCCTAGGCCGTTTCGTCCGCATTCAGGTCCACCCCCAGCAGGCTCTCCTTCAGCCACCGAACCAAGGGCAGCAGAATCGCCATCAGCACCAAAGAGCCACCGAACGCCGCCAGCAGCCACGGCCCCATCCAGAAAATGTGCTCAAAATCGCTCCAGACCGATGGCCAGCGGAACATTGCGAGTAACGAGCCCATGCACAAATACGGGCCAAACGCCAGATAGCTCTTCTTGGTCATCACGAACAAAATTATCGCCAGCACCACCGCAAAGAAGATCGAATACACGAACCCCGCCATCGACGCCTGCCAGCCAAGAAACGCTCCGATCATGCACATAAGCGTCACGTCGCCAAAACCCATTGCTTCCTGACCAAGCGCCACGCCACCGACGATGCGGATGCCCCAAATCAGACCACCAGCGACTCCCAAGCCAATAAAAGAAGAAACCAGGCTGATTTTTGCGGCCATCCCCAGCCAGGAAAACCAGGCGATCGGAAGCAGGATCACGCCAACGAACAGCATCAGCAGATAAATCCGGGTCATCAACGACGTGGTCCGCGGTCTGACACGAAGCTCACACTCGTTTTTACGTCTCGGCCGAAAGGTGGAGGCCAGCATGATCTTCAGCGAGCCCCAATGCCCCAAACCGAACTCACGCGGCGGATAGATCTTTGGAAGCAAAGCCAAAACCCAGATCACGAATATCGCCACACAGGCTAACAGGCCGGTCGTGCTGGTGACCCACGCTCCGGGCACATCCGGCGAAGCAAAGTCAATGCTGCTGAGTGAGCGCAATGCTGCTGGCGTTGGTACCGTCAGTGGCAAGCGAACGTTTATGAAAATCGCGGAGGCGATCAAGGCGACAAGCGTTCCCGGAACTGTTACCTGGTCAGGAATCATCTGTTCGTCGAAATCAATGAAGGTTGCGATGAACATCAGCGCGATCAAAATCGAATGCAACCAAAACCACCCGTTGGCCAGCGAAGCAAATTGGTCTGCATCAGCCGGGGTCAAACCAACCGCCGGGTCGAATCCGATCAGTCCGCCGTTGTGCTGCCAAAGGAAAAACAGCGGTAGGCCAATCATCCAGGTTAGTTCGATTAGCAGTGGACGAAGCCAGCAGGCTTTTCCAAAAACGCTGGCATCGCGACGAAGCCGGAACCAGCCGACGATCGGAACGAAATCCAACGCCGCTCGCGGCTGTACTTCATCCAGTCGGTTCTCCGCGACATAGTCCGGATGCTGTTCACGCAATTGGTCCGGCACCCGTTTCATAAACGGGCTGACTGGCAAATAACGCGTGATTGCCCATCGGTAAATCGCCCAGTTGATCAGCGAACCGGTCAACGCCCCCAAAACTGCAAGCAAGAGAATCTGGATCAGGAGCTGAGGCGGCATGTTGCTTTGGCGGCGGAGAGAAAACTGCTATCAGATCTTGTTAAAAGATTCCGGTTAGGAAAAGGCTAATGCCGGAAGCTCATGAAGCCGATAACGATCAGGTAAAATTTTACGGTTACGGCGACTGTTCTGCCATGAGCACTGGAAGCTCCAAACATTTCAAAGTTTACGCCTGGTTCGCGTTTATCGCGTTCGCGTGTGTTGCGTTTTACAAACTCAACGCGCCGTCCGGCGAAGCGGTTACGGCAAACATACCTGACGATACGCTCATTGTCGCTGCGCCGGTTCAAAATTCCACGAATCACGATCCGTTTTACGCCACCTCCGCATCAGGACTGCCCAACCCGGATGCCCAGCTCGATTCGCTCACACCGGACGATGTCGCGACGCTGCAGAATTTGCCTTCGATTTGCGTTGCTGAGATCCCCGGCC
Organism: Mariniblastus fucicola; assembly: GCF_008087665.1. Classification (GTDB taxonomy): domain Bacteria; phylum Planctomycetota; class Planctomycetia; order Pirellulales; family Pirellulaceae; genus Mariniblastus; species Mariniblastus fucicola. Next base: position 5,437,041 of record NZ_CP042912.1, on the reverse strand, counting down.
TCAAGGAAGAAGAAAAACCTGGCTGCCCGGCGACTGATGCGATGGCTCAGCTTCCCGCCTACGCAGAGATGAAAAAACATTCGGCGCCAGCAACTTTCTCAGTGGACTCGCCATCTCAAAACGGCCCCACGAACTCGTCTAACGAAAGCCATACGTTTCCTGGCTATGCTGCGACTTCGGACATGCCGCTCGGAACTCAAACCTGGACTCCACCGGCTTCGCAAAACACATCGCCGACTGCTGACCCACACGTCCATCCGGCTTCGTTTGAGTCTACGGACTTTGCAAATTACAACCCACACGCCAAAGCAACGGCCAACCATCGGGACTCGCTCAAAGCAGGTGCCAAAGAGCAGCTCGAGGCGCTCGACGTCGATCCGCACCTCGAAGCTTTCTCGCGAACCGCGTTTCCGTCGGCCGTCGAGTGCGCAAAATGCCATGAGCAGATCTTTGACGAATGGGCGTCGTCGAGCCACGCTTATGCCGCGGTCTCGCCGATGTTCCACGTCTTTGAAAATCGAATCAACAAACTTGCATCCGGAACGATTGGATACTTCTGCATGCGATGCCACGCTCCCGTTGCCACGACGATGGGTTTGCGACGTGACCAGGCGATCTGGGACGGACCACGTGTCTTTCGCGAAGGTGTAACTTGTGTTGCCTGTCATCGAGTCAAAACGCCCTACGGCAAAACCAACGGCGAGCGCCACATGATTCCTGGCGGTGCGGAAGATCCGATCGTCGGAGGCAGCGACGGCAAGGGCGTGCATCAGGTGGCTGAGAAGTACGCGGACTATTTCAAAACCAAAACGGACCCGAGTTCAAAAAAGCCCGGGCAACTGATTCACCGGCGTTCGATTCAGTTTGAAGAACTCTCCAAGTCGACCTACTGCGTTTCCTGTCATCAGGTTGCCGTCGAGCCGGGGATCAAACTGGAAGTCGTTTGGGATCAGTACCGTGCATCGCCGGCGTACCGCGAAGGCATCACCTGTCAGCAGTGCCACATGGGCGCGATCCCGGGCGTCGACAGCGGCTACACTTACGGGCCCGCCGCGGTGGTTGATGGCAAAGTCGTCAATCCGGAACGCAAACATTCGAATCACATGTTCTATGGACCGGGCTACTCGATTGCTCACCCTGGAATCTTTCCGCAAAACGTCAAGGCAGATCGCTGGTCGTTTAATGAATGGCTGGCGTTTGACTGGCGCGCCGGTTGGGGAACCGAGGCGTTTGAAAAACAGATGGCTGAGTTTGGAAACGTTCATTTCCCTGAGCCTTGGAACGATGCGGACACGCGGATGGACGCTCGGGAGATCGTGGACGCGAACCTTGAGAAGCTGGATTACAAAAAAGACCTACGCGTTCAACTGTTGGAAAACGGTTCGAAGCTGGACGGGCCGTTCTTTGCTGATACGCCGCGAACGGGAGAGCCGCTGAGCTTTCGCTATTGCCTGACGAATATCAATCCGGGCCACAACATGCCCAGTGGATCGCTCGGAGCCCAACCGCAGATCTGGATGAATGCAGTGCTGACCGGGCCGTCTGGGCAGCGACTTTGGGAGACCGGCTACCTCGATTCCAATGGCGACCTTTGCGACAACCATTCGCTTGATGTGCTTGCACGCAAAGCGCCTTTCGATACACAGCTGATGAATCTGCAAACCAAATTTCTGGTGACGAATGTCAAAGGGACGGAACGCGAAATGTACTTGCCGGTCCCGTTTGAGCTTGACCAATTGCCGTTCATTCGCCCGGCTCCGCAGCCGGTTACCGTGCTCAATCATCCTGTCGGGATTCGCATGGAAGGCCACTCTTTGCCACCACTGGGATCGCGAAATATCAAGTACTCCGTGCCCAGCCGCTTGATGACCCAGCCAGGAACTTACACGCTGAGCGTTCGGCTGCGTAGCCGCGCTGAACCGATCTACTTCATGCGATTTTGCAATGCGACTCCCGAGATGATTCGAATGATGAACGAGTGGATCGCTGACTTTCACGAGCAAACAGTTGTTTTCGAAGTACGTTGAACAACAAGAGCCAGACAACTCGATACTATCTGTTTGTCGCAGCCTGTTTGCTGGTGACGATGGTCGCGTTGCGCTTTAGCCGCGAGGCAGATCGACCGGAACAGCAAGCGGTCGGATGGAGCGTCGCAGCGGACGACGTTCAGGATTGGAGCGAACCGCAAGTCATCGCAGCGTTTGACTCGCCCTCGCTACCGACGAATTCAGTCGTTGAAGCGGAGGCCGATCTGACCTTCGATGCCGAAGAGGAAATTCAGATTCCCGGTTCGTACGCCTCGACGGAGGCCGAGGGCTTTCCGCAAGCCAGTCAGATCGCTTCGTCGCAAACGTTGCATGAATCGAAAGAGGTTGCACAGGTGGTCGCAACCGAATCTGCGGCGTCCGAAATCGCGAGAGCAGAGAAGGTTGTCGCAACGCTGACGGAAGTCGAAACCGAAACATGGGCAGCGGCGATCCCCACCAAGGTGACTTCCTGGGAAAGCGAATCGGTTGTGCCTACAAGCCAGGAGTCAGTGCTTGAGGACTGGAGCAATTTCGAAAATGGATTCGAATCAGAAACCAGCTCGAGCCCTGAGAATGCTGGCGTTTTCGCGACCCCGGAGCCCGAGTCTGAGCTCCGAATCGCTGCATTGCCGACTGAGAACGACAAGCCGAAGTTCAAGAAGTTCGGCGCGGCCAAGTCCAAGAGCAAATCCGCCAGCGGTGACGAAGATGACCATGATCATGACGATGACGACGAAGATGATCCTCCGACCAAACAGCCCGTCGTTCTTTCGGCTTCGAACCGTTGGAAACTGGCCGGTGCACCGAAAAAAGGAGACCGCTACAAAGACGACACGCCGCTGACCGACGATTGCTCGGTATTCATTGAAGACGCGCACGGAAACTTCTCGCCAACACCAACGATGCCCGAAATCCCCTACGATCCGTACGGGCAGATGAACGTCTACGAAGGCAAGCAACTTTACGCGAATCAGCGCCCATTGTTGGAGTTGGGGCGGCCGTGGTATCAGCTGGGGCCGATCAGCGAGGGCTCCTCAATTCTCGGGTTTCACAACAACGTCAATCCGCAGTATTTGATTTTCGGCGACGCCCGGTCTGCGTTTGCGTCAAACAACAACGGCGGCGAGTCCAGTTCGCTGGTTGCGAGCCAGCTGAACATGTTTCACCATTTTAAGTTCACATCGACCGAGCGTTTCGTGGCCTTCACTTCGCCGCTGACGCGAGGCGGAAACAACACGCGTTATATTTTCGATGATGACGAGTTCGAATCGGAAGCCAACGCGAACATTAACTTCGCCTACTTCGAAGGCGACCTCGGCGCGATTGCTGGCGGAGCGATGGGCGAAACGCTGCCTTTCGATTTGCCGTTCGCCATGGGTATCATGCCGCTGGTGTTTCAGAATGGAATCTGGATGGAGGACGAAATCCTCGGATTTGCTGTCACGATTCCGGCTCGCAACAGCCCTCGCTTTGACATTTCCAACATGGACATCACGTTCTTCGCGGGCTACGACAAACTCGACAGTCCAGCCTTCGTCGGCGACGACAGCGCGGCTCGTGTGATGGGCATCGCCACGTTTCTGGATGCTCTCAATGGGCACTTTGAGATCGACTATGCGTTTCTTGACGACCGTACTTTTCAGGATCGTAGCTACCACAACATCGGCATCGGCTACACGCGTCGCTACGGCCGGTTCCTTTCGAATTCGACGCGTGTGATCGTAAATGCGGGTCAGCAAAACGGTACGACGGATTCAGCCGATGGTGTGCTGTTGCTGTCGGAAAACAGTTTGATCACAGGACACCCGTCGACAGTGGTTCCTTACCTGAACATGTTTGCCGGTTTCGACAATCCTCAATCGGTTGGTCGCAATGCCGCGGCGGGTGGTATTCTTCGGAACACCGGGATCCTGTTTGAGTCCGATAACCTGACGGGCTATCCAACGCTCGATGCGACAGCCAACGATACCTTTGGCATGGCGATGGGATTGAACTTGCTCGCCGACGAGTTTGCTCAACAGTTGATCGTCGAGATGGCGATGCTGGGTGTGATGGGTGACGATGCGAATCGAAACGCTCGTGGCGATCAATATGGAGTCGGCGTTCGCTATCAGTTGCCGCTGACCAACAGTGTGATCTTCCGTGCCGACGCGATGGTCGGTTTTCTTCGCGACGACGAAGACATCAACGGTGGGCGGATGGAAATTCGCAAGAAGTTTTGATGCGGTGAGGGCTCAGGTGGCATAGGCTTCCAGCCTGTGATCGCGCTGGGGAAGTACGAAACAGTTCGGCACCGAAGGCAACGCACAAACTTCTTCGCAGCAATTTCAATGCAATGACAGACCAGAGGCCTATCCCACCTTTGCCACGTGTCCTGGTTAAAAACGCCACAAAACGCAACCTGACAGTTTCCGTGGTTGGTATTCACGACGCTTCACGGGTAAAGTGAACATCATGAAAAGCGGCATCTGGAAGAAAATCTGCCTGGGCGTTTTGCTGACAGCGTTGACTGTTCTCGCAACCCGCCCTGCCATCGCGCAAGACAGCTTTCGCGAGTTCGATCGCAAGCTGGTCGCGACGCCAGCGGAGCTTTACGATGCCCTGTCCTGGCTGCATCCGCAAAAGCAACGGGCTCCGATCGATCCGCAGCGATTGAAGGACATCGAAAAAGCTGGCCGTGACTTTCTTTCCAAGCTCTCGCCAGAGCAGCAGGACAAAGCCTGGGAGTTCGCCGAAAAGTATCTCCGCAAGAACGGTGTCGATGCGGCGTCGTCTCAGAAGCTGTTGCAGGAATTCGGTTTGCCGCCCGAGATGCAGAACGAATTGACCAAGCAGTTTCGCAAGTTCGGCAACCGGCGGACGGATCCTGATGCGACGCGGGCTGGCGATCGCGATGATGAAATCGGTGAGTTGTTGCGAAAGGCTCGTGAGCAATTCGAACGACAAGCCGGTGGAGGACGGCAAGGAGAAAGCGAGAAATCTGAAACAGGAAAGGTTCGTCCTGCGGCAGAAGTCGATGCGGGAACTCTTGGGGCCAATCCAGCGAGACGCAGTCCTGATTCTGCCGAGTTGCCTCAAAGCGACGGTGAAGGCGATGGCGATCGCGAGGGCAATGAGCAAGGGACGCGAGCGGCCAAGGAGGATGCTCGTGGTGATGAGGGAGACCGCGACGGCGAGTCAGCGCCCTCAAATGCATCACGAAAGAAAGCTGAAAGTCAACCTCCGGAAGTCGCGCCTGAGTCTCCGTTTGGTCAGCCAGAAACGGCGGCGGGAGAAGAGGGTCCAGAAAGGCAAGGCCTGGACCCGAACGGTCGGCCCAAATCCAACCGCAGCAGCAAACGGAATGGCGAGGACGAATCAAATCGCTCGGGCCAACAAAATAGGGAGAAGGCGACTTCTGGCGATGAAGCTCAACTCGATCAGCTGCTGAAACAACTAGATGGACTGAAGAAGCAGAAGGTTAACCAAGGCGGCCCTGGCAGCCAGCGTCGAGCTCGCGGCTCGTCACCGGACTCCGATCTCGAGTGGGAAAAGCTGATCGAAAATCTCGCAGAGAATCGAACTGGCAATGCTGACTCAGATCAAAACGGTCAGCCAGGCAACAACGGGCGGAACTCTGACTCCGATGCCACGCCCCGCAAGAACATGCTCGGCCGGGCTCAGGAATTGATCTCCAACGCGTTTAACGGCAAGAAGGGATCCGCAGAAGGTGACTCTTCCGGCAAGGCGACCAATGGAACTCAGTCGAACGAGCGAGTTGGAAGCCGCTTCGACCGTTTGCTGGTCAAAGCCGTTGACCGAACGCTTGCTGCGCAGGACGAGGACGGAGTTTCCGAAGGCGTCAGCGGAATGCTGGGGAGCCTAATCGAGCGATTTCAAAACCGTGAGTCGGAAAGTGAAGAACAGGCCTCCGATTCACAGCGGCGAGGTTCTCGCGATCAAGCCAGTCGTAATGGTCAAAACGCGGGCGACGACAGGCAGAACGATGACTCGATCGCGAACAGCATTGTCAATCAGGCTAATCGCAACTCGGATTCCCTGGGCTCCAACGGGTCGAGTTCCCAGTCTTCAAACTTCAAGCCGCCGCGATTTGAAACGGGTGATGTGGGAGACCTGATTCCTGATCTTTCGGGAGTCGATCCAACGCATGTGTTCACGTTTTTCGCGATCGTTGGTGTCGTGCTGTTTGTCGTCTATCTGGCAACGCAGTCTTTCGTTGGCGATGGCGTGAATACGAAAAGAAAAACTCGTGAAGTGATTCGGCGCGTTCGCAACACGACGATGCGTTCTCCGAAAGATCTGGTTGAAACCGTGGATATGTTTTTGTTGGCCAAGTTCGGCATCAAGTCCAGTTGGTGGAACGCGAAACTGGCTCGGCGGATTTTGCATTCCAGTTCTCCCGAGCTTCAAGGTCAGGTGGATGATCTCTTTCGTGACTACGTTCGAGCACGTTACATGCGTCGTGACATTCAGATTCCCGACACGGATCAACAGCGATACCGCGAGACTCTGGAGGCGCTGTCGAAGCTTGACATTCGACCGAATGTAAAACTTCCCATCGTCCCGAAGCCACCCGCCGCAGATCCGGCCGTGTCACTGGAGGGATAGTGTTGTCAAAGTTTGGTGCAGCGATCGGCGAAAGGCCGCGGTTGGGTTTGTGGAGATTGGTGGGTTTCCGGCTAAATTCTAATACTGCAACTGCACGCTCCGTTGAGCGGCAAGGCGCTAGCCGCCGGTCTCGAAGGGCAATCGAACCGACGGCTAGCGCCTTGTCGCTGACAATTGCAAGACTACAGCCGGTCCTGCAAACTCTGCGTTTAAAACTTGCGATTGTCTTTCTGTTCGCCTGCGTTTTATCTCCGGCAACCGCCAACGCGCAGTTTGGCCTCAACCAGCAACGGATTTCTGAATCGCAATGGAGTCGTGGCTTTCACGGCTTCAATATGATCGCTGAAGGCAATGACCTGCAACGAATCACGCTTCGCGAATTTCAATCCTCCGATTCCGCTGACGTTTTGCTGATCGTCATCGGACGTCTTCGGGGCTTGCCGCTCAACGTCATCAAGCACGTCAACAACGGTGGCTCCGCGATGGTTGCCAGCGACAGCACGCGGCCCTTCAGCGAAGCCACCTTCTCGGGCGTGCGATTCGGCAAATTGCAAGGCTACCGGACTCGGCCAGCCGATGCTTTCGGCGAGATGCAGGACTGCCCCATCGTTCGCGACATTCAAAACCATCCCATCGTTTCCGGCGTCGACGAGATCGTTACTAATCAGCCAGGCTACCTGATGGCAGGTCGTCAGGAAACCATTGCCTGGTTGCCCATTTATCGAAACCGCCGTCAAACTTACGCCTTCGCTGCCGCAAACCAAAACCGAAACAGTGGCCGATTCGTTGCGTTGGCGGACCAGTCGATTTTCACCAACCAGATGATCGTCTACGGCGACAACGCTCGCTTTGCGGACCAGACGATCAAGTGGCTCAAGGATGGCAAGCGAACCAAATTGTTGATTCTTGTTGACGGAGAAGAATCAACGTCGCTTGATCCGGCCGACGTCATCGTCGACGTTCCGCCACCCTCCCAGCGTGAAGTCATGGACGCGTTGCAGGAACTGCCGCCCGCAGCCATGCTCGAATTCGCTAACTCGGTCGCCACCGTTGTCGAAGACGAAAACATGATCAACGATTTCATACACGACAGCCTGGATCGAGTTCCCGAATCGGCAATGAACCGTTTTTACATCTTTTTGATGTTTGGAATTGCCTGCCTTGCGCTGGTGGTCGCGTTCGTGTGTCAGAGGAAACTGCAAAACAAAACGGCCAGTGTCGTTGCCTTTAAACGATCACGCAACGAACAGAACGACATCAAGAAAATTCAGTTTCACGAACGACAACAGGCGGCGCATTTTCTGCTGGACAAATTTTGCGTCCATCAGGCCGGCAGGCGATTCAACGACTGGCCCAGTTTTCCAACGGAAATGGTTTCGGGCAAGGATCGTGAATCGAAGAGCGTTTTTGAATCGATGACCAGGATGAGCATTCTCTACAAATCGAAACCGACCAGCTTTTGGACTCGCAACAAACTTGCAAAACTGAAGAACGAAGTTGAGCGATGGCGAGAGTATTTTGCAAATGCGAAAAAAGAGGACTGAGTGAGCAACACAATCAATCTCCAATCTACGGCAGAGGAAGCCAAACAGCTTCGCGACAACGCCATCTCCAGTTTGGGTCGAACCCTGATCGATTTGGACGAGGTGATCGAACAAGTCCTGATCGCGACGATCGCCCGCGGCCACGTGCTGCTCGAAGGCGTCCCCGGAACCGCGAAAACGACGCTTTGCCGAACGCTGGCGACTGCGATGGGGCTGGACTTCAAACGAATTCAATTCACTCCTGACCTGCTGCCGTCGGACGTTACCGGTACGCGAATTCTCGATCAGGCGCAATCGAAATTCGTGCTGCAGACCGGACCGATTTTCTGTCAGCTGTTGCTGGCGGATGAACTCAACCGAGCCCCCGCGCGAACGCAATCGGCGTTGCTCGAAGCGATGCAGGAAAATCAAGTCACAATCGAAGGCGAGACCCTGCCGCTGCCTCAGCCCTTCATTGTGCTTGCGACGCAGAATCCGGTCGAGCAGGAAGGCGTCTATCGTTTGCCGGAAGCGCAGTTGGATCGTTTTCTGTTTCGCGTCAAAGTCGGCTATCCGGATCGAGGCAGTGAAATCGATTTGTTGGAGATGCAAGAAGCTCCTCCCGAAACGCCGCCGCAAATTTGCGATGCCGGGCTGATTCAACGACTTCAAAATGCGGTGCCGACGGTGTTTGGCAAACGCGAGATGAAAGAGTACGTGGTCGATTTGATTCGCGAAACGCGTCAACATCGAGACGTTTTGCTGGGAGCGAGTCCGCGGGCGGGGATTTATTTGCTGCGAGCGGCGCGGGCACGGGCGTTGCTCAACGGGAAAGATTTCTTTTCGCACGAAGACGTTCAGGCAATTTCGCATTCGGTGTTGCAGCACCGCGTGATCCTGCGTCCTGAAGCAGAACTTTCCGGTCGCTCGGTGGCCGAAGTTGTCGACGAAGTGATTCAAAACGTGGCCATTCGCGAAGACTGAATTGGCGAACTTCACGCCTCTCAAACGAACTGACCCAAGCACTACCCGGAACACAATGTTAACGATTCGAACCAGTCTGATTCTTGGAGCCGCTGCCACTGGGCTGTTGGTCGGAATGCTGGGGCGACACGAACCGCTTTCGCTGATTTCGCTGGCGATTCTGTTCTGGATCTGGATTGAGTGGCTATCGTTTCAGCGTTTCAAGCTTGCCAATCCAGTCCTGCAAGGTTGCACCCGAACGATCGACGGCCAGTCCGATTCGCGCGTCACGATGGTGGCAGATCGCGACGTCAAAGTTCGCGTTTCCGGAACGCTGCCAATGGCTTCGCGGGGCTATCGATTTCTGGTGCACGACATGCTTCCCGACACGTTTCAGGTCACCAACGGACTGCCGTATTCGGTCATCGATTCCGGAATCGGCTCGCAGTTTGAACTCGCCTACACCGCCACGACGGCGCTCTGCGGGAAAGTTGCCTTTCCGGGAATCTGCATCGAAGTTTCTGATTACTGGGGCTTCTTCCGTACCGAGCATTTTGTGCCGATCGCTCAGGAACCGACCGTGCTTCCTTACTTGATTCGGCCGCAGACCACCGTTTCGGTTTTGAAGCACAACAACTTGCAACGACACATCGGTCACCATCGCAACATGAGCTCCGGGCTGAGCTCGGAACTGCTCGGCATCCGCGATTATCGCATCGGTGATCCGCCGCGGACGATCGCCTGGAAGCCAACGGCTCGGCTGGGCAAAGTCATGACTTGCGAATACGAAAACGAGGTTCCGATTCGAGCCACGATTTTGGTCGACCTTGCCGTGTATCAGTTTCAGGGCCGTCCCAGACCGTCGGCAGCCGATCGGGCGATCATGTCCTGTGCCGCGATCGCGAAATTGTTGCTGGCCGATCGCGATCCGGTCGCGGCGATTCTACTTCGGTCGGATTCCGTTGAGCGAATCAAACATGGCGGCGGTGAGCGTCAACTGACCAGGATTCTGCAGTATCTTTTGGCGGCCTCGAATCCAAATCCGCCGCTGGATCACATGAAGATCGACGACTTGATCAAGCTGGTTTACGAAAACGGGTCGCGACGTTTCCCGGAACTGTTCGACGAGTTCTTCAACTATGGTCCGGTCCGTCGCAACCTGTTTCGGCTTGGTGCCAGTCGAGCGGATCGCAGCCGTCGCTCGTTGGCGGTCGTTTTGGAACATCTGCTGAAATGGGCTCCCGGAACGTCAACTCGGATGCAGGTTGACGATGACCTGATACGCACTGCATGCCTGAAATACGTCGACAAATTCTCGGTCGTGGCCAGTGCAACCAACGTGACGGTGAATCCTCCCTGGTCGGATCCGGGCAGCTGGCAGCGGGAAAGCCGCGAGATGACGACGAAGCTGACGCAAACGCTGCTGCAGGCCAACACGCAAGCGAAAGACAACGAACTTTTCGTCGTGGTGGCTCCGGAACCTTTCGATTTTGAGTGCGAAGACTTGTTCGTCAACACGTTGCGGACCGTGGTGGCTGCGGGGCATCGAGTCATCTTTGTTGCTCCCATGGTTCCGCCGGTTCAAGCCAGAATCCATGATCCGCTGGCGGCAGAGATTCTCAGCGAAGCCAAAACAGAAGACATGCGAAACCGCGACAGTCGATTTCGTGATCGAGTCAGTCAGCTTGGCGTTGCGTTTTCCAGAATCGACAATCCGGAATTGATGAAGCTCGTTGCGATGGAAGTCGGCGTGCTGCAATCGGCCAGTGGACGACGTCGCGTGTTGAGGGCTCGTTGATGGCGAAAATGTTAACCGGTGGCGCGGGAAGTTCGCCGAAGTTTCGCTTGCGATTGCCGCCTGCGGAATCGAGTACGGTGCTGGCTTTGCTGGCCGGTTTGCTAGGGCTATTCGCGATGCGATCCGGCGACTTTGGCCTGTACCCAATGCTGATGCTGAGCGTGCTGTTCATTGGTGGCGTCTGGTCTAAACGAGCCTGGTTGATCTGGATGACGATCGGCATTCTTGTCTTTCTGACTTACTTCACGGCTCGAACCTATTCCGGATTGCGGAGCTTCCGTCCTGACGATGTTGTCAAGGCGTTGACGTTGATGCTGTTTGCTGCGGCAAGTCTACGGTTTTTGGAATCGCATCGTTTCCGAAACGCTTTCTATCCGGATGCGAAGATCGGGAAGAAGCCACAGAGCGGCATTCGGTTTGAGTTTCCGTCTTTGCTGGGAGGTCGCTGGTGGGCAATTCCATTGGCTTTGCTGCTGGCCGCTTTGTTTCTGGAGTGGTTTCCGCTCGAGAGACATCCGCTGCGTCAGTTTCGGATTCGACCGCGAGAGGCGCGTTTGATTTTTATCACGCTGATGCTGTTCTTCGCCTGGTTCGTGTGTCGATCTGCGATTGGTATGCTCGTCCGGTGGAGAATGAAACCGGCGCAGGCTGATGTGCACTGCCGGAGTCTGGTCGCCAAGGAATTTTGGCGAGACATATCAGGCTTCGAGAGACGCCGGGCGAAATTGAAGTCGAAAGATGGCTGATGTGGTTGGCAGTTCAGTTGAATCCGTTTCTGAATCAGGAATCGAAAATGTGGATTGGTTTTAGAGAGTTTCTTGGGTGGGTCATCGTGTTGGTCGGACTGGCTCTGATCGCGATGGTTTTGCTGCTGGCGTTGAATCGTTCGGTGTTCGAGGCCATGGCCCTTTCGTTTCCGGCAGCGATTGTTTTTCGAGCCGGGATTGGGTTGGTCCGCATGTCGGCAGCGGCAAGGATCGCCTTGAGCTTGCACAACCGCGACGCCTCGTAGAAGTCTGCTCTCCCGTAGCCATGGACCTGGAGTCTGCGATAGACTGAGCGATCCGATTCCGTTTCGAAAGCCAGTCATGTCCTCCAACGACCTCAAACCCAACACATATTTCATCGAAGTATCCGGCGCCGGCCTACCGGAAGTCGACGGCCTGTTCGTGCCGTCCACCGAACCGCCAAAGGAATCCGAATCCGGGACGCTGTCGACGATCGGATACTGGAACGGAAAGATGGCTTGGGATCGCGCCGATGGAAAATGCGATCGCAACCCGTCGATTTCGTGGTCGCAAACTTACAAGTCATGGCGGATCGCTCGGCTCGACGGGCACCTGGCCTATCACTACGACAGCGAAGACGATTTGCCGCCGACCGATGTCCAGTGGAACGTCTACAAAAAAGGAGTCGATCCGGCGCCCAAAGTCGTGTTGCATCACTTCGACCCGCGTCTGCCCTGCCCTGCTCCAAACGTGGTCTTTGTGATCGGCGGCCCGGGCAGCGGAAAAGGCACGATGTGCGAGTTGGCAGCTCTGCAGCTTGGCTGGTCGCACCTTTCGGTCGGAGAACTTTGCCGCGAAGAAATGGAATCCGGTGGGCCGAACGCGAAACTGATCACGGACTTGTTGGCTGACGGAAAACTGGCTCCCACGAAAATCGTCGTTGAGCTGATGCGGAATCGAATGGAGCTGATTACCCGCACCACCGGCAGTCGGAATTTTTTGCTCGACGGCTTCCCGAGATCGCTGGACAACATGGAGGGCTGGTACGAAGTCTTTGGTCGCGATGCGGATCTGCCGCGGATGCTGTATTTCGAATGCCCCTACGACGTATTGGAAAAGCGAATTCTTGGCCGTGCAAAATACACCGGACGTCACGACGACAATATCGAAAGCGTGAAATTGCGTTTCGATACGTTCAAGCAACAGACGTTGCCAACCGTCGAGTTTTTTCGCAGCAAGAACAGGGTGACAGAGATCGACAGCAGCCAGGATCGGCAAGCGGTTTACTCGATCGTAAAAGACAGTCTTGCCGAATACACCGACGTGGAAGCTGCGTCCAAACCCTTAAGCGAGCGAGCAGAGATGCTGTTGGGGTTGCGACCGTTTCCTAAAAAGAAAATTTGAATGCTGACGTTGCGAATTATGTACGTCAATCGGACATGGAAAGTGCAATTGCCAGCGTCGCGAGGTCGCAGTGGCCAGCGGAGTTCGGAGCTCCCAGTCTGCGTTTGACTTTCTGGTAATCCTGCGGATCAAGCCCTTTCAAAATAGATTCGATTGCGTTGTCTCTTGCCAAGAGCGATTCCTTGCTGAGGTACTCCGCCGCTTCATTGGCGGCTTTTTCAAGCTTTTCGATATCTTTCGTGGAGAGTTCAAGCTCTTCTTTGAGCTCGCCAAATTTTAAGTCTGCCATTGGTCCATGACTTCGGATCTGGAGCCCTGAGACGGTCTGTTTTAGCAATTTCAACTGGTGCGGTAGCAGAACTTTTAGCAATCGATCAAATGTTTGCTTTGCGACATCTCCCAGGCGTTCTTCCTGCTTGGCTTCAACGAGCGACATGTCGTCTGGCCAATCATAAATCAAAAGCTCTTTGAACGTTCCGTCGCTTTGCTTCATCTGGACTATGTTCTTGATCGGAACATCAAGTTCACCTGCAAGAACCAATACGACCTCACGTTTCTCCTTTTCAAATTCACGATTGATCTCGACAATCTCAAGGCTTTGTGTCGGAATTAGTTCAACCATTTTGCCGATGAAACCGGAGAGGTATAAATGCTGCAGCGCGTAAAGCCTGCTTAGTTCAGAAACGTCATCTGCGTTAGAATTGCCGACCGAAACCGCAGGGCTTTCAACGCCCACATTCTTCCGAAGTCGACGTTGAAGCTCCGCGTTGCCGTTTGCGGAGTGGCGAAAGAACGGCCGTTTCCAAACAAGCTGCAGTTCGTCTGTTGACTCCAGGTCTTTCGCATCGAATGAAGCATCGGATTGCAGATAGCAGACAAGCCGCCCGAGCGAGCCAGGTTTCTCCAATGCGTGTTTCCAGTTGCGATCAAATAGCTCTCGCTGCTGTTTGTCAAGATTCTTTAGCCAGATATTCAAGGCTTCCGAAACCAGTTTTTGTTCTGTCTGCAAAAGCGATTTCGACAAACGTTTCTGAAGGCGTTTCAGCTTCCCAGTTGGAATGTGGGACAATCCAAATTCCTTTGAAATTGCCGCAGTCCTCAGAAACCTCAGTGGGCCATTGCGATAGAGCAAGAATTGCAATTGAAGTTGTTTGAGCCGATGTCTTTCAGTGTCAGACAGAATGGAATTCGCATTGTCGAAAAACTTGTGAAGCCGTTTCTGGATTGCATCAGTCGAATTTCCTGGTTCATCGGAAGTGCGCGGCGATCGCAAGTCTTGAGAATCTGACTGACCAGTTTCTGATATTTTCGGGCCAGCTAATTCTTCCTGAAAGGCCGTTTTAAAATGGCCTTCGATCGCTTTCACGTTTTTGTCATCCAATTTCAGCTCGTCGACGATCTCAGGGTGAGTGAAGAACTCCAAGGGGGAGACGATTCCCGCAGACTCCTGGCGTATCGTAACGCCCCCACCGTGCGTCGATGGGAAATGCAGAAACCGCTCCTGCCTGGCAATGAGATTCTGCAATTGTGTGTCGTGAGGTTTTACCTGCGCGAGCAATGGTTCAATTGTCGAAGATTGAACAAGCAAGCAACCCAAGAGTGCAGCGGTTGCGATGCCGGGCAGGTACGATGGGCTCACGGTACGCCGGCTGAAAGATTTCGTAATGGCTCGGCGGCTACTCTTTTTGGCATCCATTGAACGCTCCCAATTTTATGTCTGGGTCGCATTCATTCTATCAAAGGTTGTCGGGGATAGCTGAAGGACTTCCGCGGCTTCCAGCCGCAGCAATTTGCACAACAACTGCGGCTGGAAGCCGCAGCCACGTTTGTGGCAGCCATAGTTCCCCAATCGCTACGCCAGAATATCCCGCACGACGTGGCCGTGAACATCGGTCAGCCGATAGTATCGCCCCTGATGCCGATAGGTCAGCTTCTCGTGGTCGATGCCCAACTGGTGCAGGATCGTGGCGTGCAAATCATGCACATGCACCGGGTTCTCCGTGATGTTGTAGCAAAACTCGTCCGTCGCACCGTAAGTCAATCCTGGCTTGATGCCGGCTCCAGCCATCCACAGTGAAAAACACTTGGGGTGATGGTCGCGGCCATAGGTTTCCGCGTTGAGCGTTCCCTGGCAGTAGGATGTTCTGCCAAACTCTCCGCCCCAAACGATCAGCGTATCGTCGAGCATGCCTCGCTGCTTCAAGTCGTTCACCAGTGCCGCTGACGCCTGATCAGTATCGCGGCATTGGCCAGGAAGCTGTTTCGGCAAAGTGAAATGCTGGTCCCAACCCATATGGAACAGTTGAATGAAGCGCACGTCGCGTTCAGCCAACCTTCGGGCCAACAGGCAGTTATACGCGTAAGTCCCGCGTTTCATCACGTCCGGACCGTAGGCATCAAGCACGTGTTGCGGTTCGTCTGAGAAATCGATCAGCTCGGGAACCGAAGTCTGCATCCGATAGGCCAGTTCGTATTGCTGAATCCGCGTGTTGATTTCCGGGTCACCGACTTCGTCAAGTTTCTCCTGGTTCAGCTTCGCCAGATCATCCAGCATCCTGCGGCGAGCCTTCGCATCGATGCCTTGCGGGTTGCCCAGATACAGCACCGGATCTCCGATGCTCATCAGTTTCACGCCGGCGTGCGTGGAAGGAAGAAAACCGCTTCCCCACAGTCGATCGTAAAGCGGCTGACAGTTCGGTCGGCCCGTCCCGCGGGAGACCATCGCAATGAAGGTCGGCAAGTTGTCGTTCATCGATCCCAAACCGTAATGCAACCACGAACCGATGCTTGGTCGGCCCGCCAATTGATGACCGGTTTGGAAAAACGTGATTGCCGGATCGTGGTTGATGGCTTCGGTATGCATCGAGCGAATCAGGCAGATGTCGTCGGCCAGTCCGGAAATGTGCGGCAGCAACTCGCTACACATTTCCATGCCGCTGCTGCCCATCTTTTCGAACTTGTATCGCGTTCCGGCGAGAGGAAAGGACTTCTGATTGGCCGTCATGCCGGTGACCCGCTGCGTCATTTCAACGAAGTCCCGCAGTTCTTTCTTTTCGTTTTTCTGCAGTTGTGGTTTGTAGTCAAACAGTTCCTGTTGCGATGGCGCACCGCTTTGGAACATGTAAATCACCCGCTTGGCTTTGGGCGGGTTGTGAAAGTTCTTCAGCACGCCGCCGTCAGGTTTCTCATCGGCAACTGCTTTCGGACCCAGCATCGAAGCCAACGCCGCGACACCGATTCCGGTGGCTGCTTTTCCGAAAAAGTGGCGTCGTGTCTGCTGAAGTTTGTGTTCGTTGGTGATTTCGTTCTGATTCATTGCTATTCAATCGTCAAAAATTCGTCCAGGTTCAGAATCACATGAGCCACCGCCGCCAGAGCCGCGTGTTCCGTTGCATCAATCTGTTTGTCACGCTTCGATTCGCCCGTCGCCAACAATGCTTTTGCTTCTTCCGGTTTCGCCGCGTAGTGCTCGCGAAAGTAAGACACGCTTTCGGTTAAAACGCCGATCGTCGAATCGCTGGCGTCTTTTGCGATGGCCCGTCGGTAAAGTTCGGCGACTTTCTGCTTGTCGTCGCCCTGTTCCGAGTGGATGACTTGCTGGGCAAGGGCTCGTGCGCTCTCCACAAACGTTGGATCGTTCATCAGCACCAAAGCTTGCAACGGCGTGTTCGTTCGGCGCACTTCGACGTTGCAGATCTCGCGACCACCCGCGTCAAAGATCGTTTGCCGCGGCGGATTGACGGCACGTTTCCAATACGAATACATGCTGCGTCGGTACAGGTTTTCGCCTTTGTCGGCAACGTATCG
Organism: Mariniblastus fucicola; assembly: GCF_008087665.1. GTDB lineage: Bacteria > Planctomycetota > Planctomycetia > Pirellulales > Pirellulaceae > Mariniblastus > Mariniblastus fucicola. The sequence goes on along the minus strand of NZ_CP042912.1, from coordinate 5,420,183 downwards.
CGTCCCCTTGTTCGCTGCGACGACTTCCCACAAACCGCTGGGTTGGTACGGCTTCACCGCCGGACCGCCGACTTGATCGCTCAGTAAACCAGCCGCTTGCAGCGCCACGTCGCGAATCGCAAAACCGTCGGCTCGATATCTCGGGCCGCGAGCCAATAATCGGTTTTGCGGATCTTTCGATTTCAACTGAGGCGTCTGTTTGGAGTCTTGGCGATACGTTTCACTGGTCACAATCAACCGATGCATTGCCTTGACATCCCAACCGGAATCGATGAACTCAACGGCCAAACAGTCCAGCAATTCGGGATGGCTGGGTGCTTCGCCCTGCACGCCAAAGTCAGCCGACGTTTTCACCAAGCCGATACCAAAGTGATCCTGCCAGATGCGATTCACGATCACGCGAGCCGTCAGCGGATTGGATTTCGAAACCAGCCACTTCGCAAACTCAAGCCGGTCACCCGGAGGCTCAGCTTCCTCCGCAAGCAAGACTTCTGGCACCGTTCGCGGCAGCGGATCCGACTTAACGGGCTCGTTGTACTGGCCGCGATTGAGCAAATAGGCTGGCTGTGGATCGCCGCTGCGTTCCCGCATCACCATCACGGTTGCCCGGACGCCGCCGCGATCCTTCAGTTCCTTTTTCGCGACGTTTAACGCCGTTTGAAGGCCGTTCTGCTGCGGATCGATTTTTGTAAAGTGATATCGGACTTGCTGATTCTGTCCGTTGTTTCGTTTCTTGTTTCGCAACAGTTCCACCAGCTTTTTGTCCAGCGACTCGAAAGCTTCGCGGTCCGAATCCTCGAGTTCATCCGAGTCCGAAACTTCGTCTGAGTCGATGACCTTTGAGCTGGCCGCATCGATTCGCGAAATCAGTTCGGTGGTCTGTTGTGTCCATGCTTTGAGCCGTTTTTCGAACTCGGGTTTGGCTTTGGCCAGTTCGCTTTCTGCTTTCTCAACCGCCTGGACGAATTTTGGATCGATTTCGAGCAACGGAGAAATCGCCTTCATCGTCGGGTTCGCGTTGAGCCCTCGTCCGATTCCTTTTTCGCCGATGTTGTTGAAGTAAGCATACATCTGGAAAAATTCGCGCTGCGACAGCGGATCGTATTTGTGATCGTGACATCGAGCACATCCAAACGTCAGCCCAAGGAAAACCGTCGACGTCGTTTCGACTCGGTCAATCACGTTTTCGACCCGAAACTCTTCCGCAAGTGCGCCGCCTTCTCCGTTTTGACGATGATTGCGATTAAAAGCCGAAGCCAGTCGTTGCGAAACCGTTGCCTCAGGCAGCATGTCGCCCGCGATTTGCTCGATCGTGAACTGATCGAACGGCATGTTGTCACGAAAGGCCTTGATCACCCAATCGCGCCACGGCCAGTTCTCGCGATGGTTGTCGTTTTGGTAACCATCGGTGTCGGCGTAGCGTGCTGCGTCCAGCCAACGCAAAGCCTGGCGTTCCGCGTAGGCGTCGGAATCGAGCAAGGCTTCCACCGCGTCGCTGTACTTTTTCGATTGCAAATCGCGATCAGGAAGAAGTCCGGTCAAGGTCATCGCGGCGCGTCGAACCAGCGTGGCATGATCGGCTGGCGGCGACGGAGAGAGTCCTTCTTTGATCAAACGCGCGGCCACAAAACGGTCGATCGGATTCTTTGACCATTGCGATACCCGTTGCTCGTCCCAGCCAAGATCTTTCACATCGTCCGCGTCGATCGTTGGCAGTTCTGGCTTCTGCGGAACTTCGAACGCCCAATGGCCTTCGTAAGGAGCCCCCTGTTCGATCCACAGATCAAGAATGCGTTTCTCTTCATCGGAAAGCGAACGGTTGCTGTCCGGCGGCGGCATCAACGAACCCGGATCGTCGCTATGAATGCGAGCGTGAAGCTCGCTCGAGTCAAGATCGCCCGGCTCGACGGCTTCAAGCAGTCCTTCCTGTGAGTCCGCGCGGAAATCTGATTCCTGGTTGTCCGCGTCGGGACCGTGGCAATGAAAGCAGCGGTCCGAAAGGATCGGACGAACCTGCGAACTGAAATCGATCGTCTCCTGTGCCATCGCGAACGGGTTGCCACACAGGAACACGGTTGCCGCAAGAGCGACGCTGCAGACGTTTTGTAGCAAACGGATAGTCATGCCTCTCAACTCAAGCTCGATTCAATGAATAAGTATTCAACCCTGAATTGTATCTTCCAGGATCGCTCAAAAGCCGCCCTGTTTGCGATTCCTGACTTCACAGCTCTCGCAGAAAGCCCTGCCAAAACCGCACAGATGCACCGGAAATTTCGCGAGGTTGACGTTGGCGGTGCGGGCTGCAAAAGTCGGCTTATTGCTTCTTCGTCGTCATCTCCCACAGCACGCCGCGCGTTTGGCTGGGTTCGATAAACGCAGCCGAACCGCCCAGCGGCGCCGGATGAGGCTCATTGGCTTTCGCCGACAAACCGTATTCCGCCAGTCCATTCATCGCGGCTTCGATGTCGTCGCCTTCGTCCCAACAAAGATGGTGCAAGCCTTCGCCACGCTCGTCAATGAACGCCGCAATCGGATGGTCGTCGGAAAGCGGTTGCACTAATTGCAGTTCCACGTTGCCCATATCCAAATGAGTCAGTTCGACGCCGGGCCCGTCGAGGACTTCCCGTTTGACGACCGGTAAACGCAGCTTGTCGCGATAAAAAGAAAGTGCGTCTTCTGTGTTTCGCACCGCGATCGCGATATGATCGAGCTTCTTGAACATGGCGATTTCCGATTGGAATCCGTTGATGATTGGGAGACGGTGGCTCATTGCCAGAACCCGACGTCGCATCGGTTTCACCGCTGCCGGTTTTCCTGTTGTACCACTTTACGCAAACCACTCATTGAAGACAGTAGCAATTCATGTCGAAGCAAACTTTCCAGATCGCCGTGCTCTCTGGCGATGGAATTGGACCCGAAGTCACTCAGCAAGCCGTCCGTTTGATGTCCGCTGCTTGTGAACCGTTTGAAGACATCGACCTGTCATTGCAGGAAGTTTCCGTCGGGGCTCAGGAGTACCTGAAGAACGGCGATCCGCTTCCCGATTCCGCTTTCGACGTTTGTCGCGAGTCTGATGCAGTGTTGCTCGGCGCGATGGGCATGCCTTCGGTGCGTTGGCCCGATGGTCGCGAGATGACGCCGCAGATTGACCTGCGTGAGAGGCTAGATCTGTACAACGGCTTGCGACCGATCTATCTGTATGCCGCCGAGGATTCTCCGCTGAAGAAATATCAGGCGGGCGAAATTGATTTCGTGATCGTGCGTGAGAACACCGAAGGCCTGTTTGCGGCCCGGACCGACCCGCAGGATCAGACACGAGAAGAAGCCCGCGACATCATGTTGATTACTCGCAAAGGTTCGCTACGAATTTTTCGGGCCGCGTTCGATCAGGCAATGCAGCGTCGCAAGAAAGTCACGCTGGTCGACAAAGCCAATGTGCTTCCGTCGATGGTGTTGTTTCGGGAAGTCTTCGAAGAGATCGCGGCTGAGTATCCGGAAGTGGAAACGGAAGTCGTCTACGTTGACGCGGCGGCTTTGTTTCTGGTGCAGCGTCCGCAGAGCTTTGACGTGATCGTGACCGAGAACATGTTTGGCGATATTCTCTCGGATTTGGCAGCCGGTTTGGTTGGAGGCATGGGCATGGCTCCGTCGGGCGACATCGGCGAGGATTGTGCGGTGTTTCAGCCTTCGCACGGAACGGCTCCGGATATTGCAGGGCAGAACAAGGCGAATCCCGTGGCGACGATTTTGTCTGCGGCGATGTTGCTGCAGTGGTTGGACCATCCGTCGGCGAAGGAGGCCGGTGTGAAGCTGGATTCGGCGGTGAAGAAGGCGCTTGCGGATCCGGCAGTTCGAACGGGTGATGTCGGTGGTTCGCTGTCGACGACGGAAATGGGCGATGCGATTTTGAAGTGTCTGTAGGAGGGTGACATAGGCTTCCAGCCTGTGATCGCGTGGTCGAGCTTCTCGGTGGCATAGGCTTCCAGCCTGTGAACGCATGAAAAGAAGCAGCTTTGTGCAATGCCAAACACATCAATGCAACGGAATCGCCGCTGGGAAGAATTATTCAGCCTGGAATGAATTTAACCGGAAACGAACTCAAACACAGGCTGGAAGCCTATGCCACCAATAAAAAGGAATCGGTGATCGACAACCAATTGATCGACTTAACTCAAACCATCACGCCCGAAATGCCCGGCGTTTCATGGGAAAGTGCTCGGACTCTCGAAGACGACGGCTGGAACGCGGGAACGCTGCATCTCTATTCCCACAGCGGCACGCACATGGACGCGCCGCTGCACTTCGGTTGCGGCGACCAGGCGACCATCGACCAAACGCCGCTCAATGTCTGTCTGTCAACGGCGTGGATGGCCGAGATCGATGCCGAACCTTCATGTCTGATCGAAGTCAACGACCTTGGCAATGTGGCGAACCAAATCCAGCCCGGTCAGTCGTTGCTGTTGAAAACTGGCTGGAGCCAGTTCGCCTGCGACGCTGAGAAGTTTCGAAACCAGTTGCCGCGGATCTCTGTAGAGCTGGCTCAATGGTGCGTTGAGCGACAGATTAAAATCCTCGGAGTCGAACCTCCTTCGGTGGCTGACGTGAACAACCTCGACGAGGTCACTCAGATCCACGAAATTTTGCTCGGCGGCGGCGTCACGATCGTTGAAGGGCTGACGAATCTCGATCAGCTCCCCACGACCGCGCCATTTCTCTTTGGCGCACTACCGCTTAAGGTCCTTGGTGGCGACGGTTCTCCCTGCCGTGCGTTTGCCAGCCTGAAAGATTTGAAGATCGCATGACCGACAAACATCAAACGATTCCCGAATGGCCCGACGATCTGACCGAAGGCATCCGCCAGGCTCTCGTTAGCAGCAATCGAACGCTGGTCGTACTCGACGACGATCCGACTGGAACGCAAACGGTCTACGACGTTCCGGTGCTGACCGTGTTTGACGAGCCCAGCCTGACCGAAGCCATCGAAGCGGCTCCGCCGGTGCTGTACATTTTGACCAACTCGCGATCGATGACCGAACTGCAGACTCATGAACTGCACGTGCAACTGGCTCAGCGGCTTCGTGACGTCGCAAAGAAAACCGGTCGGCGTCTGGAGCTGATCAGCCGTAGTGATTCGACGTTGCGAGGCCACTATCCGGCTGAAACCGATACGATCGCCGGTGTCTGGCCCGAGCAAGCCGATTTGACTTTGGTGATGCCGTTCTTTGCCGAAGGCGGGCGGTTAACGATCGACGGACAGCACTATGTCTGCGACGGCGAGAGCATGGTTGCGGCTCACGAGACGCCGTTTGCGAAAGATCCCGTTTTCGGATTTCAAACTTCCTGCCTGCCCGACTGGGTCGAAGAGAAAACGAAAGGCCGCGTTAAAGCTGACGACGTAATCGTGATTCCGCTGGAGCTGATTCGCGACGAAGGACCGGCCGGCGTGCAAAAGTTGCTCGACGAAGCTCCGCCCAAAACCGTTTGTGTTGCCGATTCAGCAACCGATCGAGATGCTGCCGTTGTGGCCGCCGCGGTGGGCCAATCATCACGGCGAATTATGGCGAGAGTCGCGGCATCCTACGTCCGGGCACGGGCTGGGCTATCGAAGCAACCTTTGCTGACGGCCAAGCAATTATGCGACGACAATCCCAACGGCGGGCTGGTCATGGTCGGCTCGCACGTCCCCAAAACGACGGCGCAGTTGGAGCACTTGATGGAGCACGTGCCTTCGTTGCACTCGATTGCTATTTCGATCGAAGACGTTTTGCAGGCGCCGGACGACGTCGTTGCAGAAATCGTGGACGAACTAAATAACGTTCTGCAGTCCGGCAAAAACGCGGTCGTGTTCACCAGTCGCGAACTTTTCACTGCGGACTCCGACGACGAGAATTTGGAGATTTCGAACATCATCTCCAAATGCGTTTCCGACATTGTCGCCAAACTCGAAGTGCGGCCGCGCTACCTGATTGCCAAAGGAGGCATCACGTCGAGCGACATTGCCACCAAGTCATTGGGCGTGAAACTGGCGACCGTTGCCGGTTCGATTTTGCCTGGCATTCCCGTTTGGCGAATCGGCGACGAAGCAAAATTCCCCGGCATGCACTACGTGATCTTTCCTGGCAACGTCGGCGGCGATGATGCTCTGACGGCGGCCGTCGAAAAGCTCAGCGGAGAGAACGAATGAGCAAGACAGAAAAGCTCAGAGGCGTGATTGTCGGCGCGGGCTATTTCAGTCGCTTTCACCATGAAGCCTGGAATCGGGTCGAAGGCGTGGAGATAATTGCGAACTGCGACAGTGACATTGGCAAAGCGAGAACTTACGCGGAAGAGTTTGAAATCCCTCGCAGCGTCGCGACGGAAGAACTGGATCAAGTGCTCGCCGAAGAAAAGCCGGACTTCATCGACATCGTCACGCCGCCAGGGACGCACTTTGAGCTTTGCCAGAAAGCCATTGATTCCGGTTGCGCGATCATCTGCCAGAAACCGCTGGCTCCAGATTGGGGGCAAACGCTTGCCTTGGCAGATTTAATTCGTGGCTCAAACGCACGATTCATGGTGCATGAAAATTGGCGCTGGCAGCCCTGGTATCGGCAGATCAAAAAGATGCTCGACGCCGGCCAGATCGGCGACGTGTTCCACTGCAACGTTCACTGTCGGATGGGCGATGGCTGGGGCGAGGACGCTTACCTTGCTCGGCAACCATTTTTTCGCGACTACGAACGGCTGTTCATTTTTGAAACCGGAGTTCACTTTTTGGATACGTTCCGATTTCTGTTCGGCGAAGTCGAATCGTTGTTCGCCCGAACCGCGAGGCGGAACCCTGTGATCAAGGGGGAAGACAGTGCTCTGATCGTTTGCGAAATGGAATCCGGCGCGACGGCGGTGCTCGATGCAAATCGCTACAACGAAAGTTCCGCGGCGGATGCTCGCTATACGTTTGGCACCGTTCGCATTGAAGGCAGCAAAGGGCATCTCGAGTTGGGCTTCGACGGATCGATCACGCTCAAGCCGCTTGGCCAGGCCGCACAGCAGGTCGACTATCAGCCATCCAGAACCGGTTTCGCCGGAGATTGTGTGTTTGCGTTGCAGCAGCATTTTGCAGACTGCATGCATCGCGGAACGCCGTTTGAAAGCACCATTGACGACTATTTAAAAACGGTTGCCTTGGTCGAGAAAGCCTACGAATCTGCGGAAATCTCGGGCAAGACAGATTGAAAGATCGCCCTAATCGATACGTTTTCGCATAAAACCGTTTGAGCCGGAATCAGAGCGTGAATGCAGCTTGACTTTAGGCTTGATTCAGAAAAAATACGGTTCAACTTTATGGTCCAACGCCAGACACCGTGTTTGTGTTCGTTACCAGTTTTCCAATGGAGACTTTCATGTCGTTTCGTATTCAACTGCTTCTTGTCGGCATCATCGCTTCGTTGGCGATCGGGTCCATGTTCATCGCTTCGTCGACAGCATCTTCCGGGTCTTCGACAGCAACTTCAACTTCTTCGACTTCCGCAAGAGGTGCCCTGCAGGATCCGGTTAGCGCCGCAGATGCAAAGGTGACTCACAAAGTCTATTTCGATATCGAGATCAACGGCAAAGCGGCTGGACGGATCACGATGGGCCTCTTTGGTGACGATGTGCCAAAGACTGTTGAGAACTTTCGTGCCTTGTGCACGGGCGAAAAGGGCAAAGGCAAATCTGGCAAGCCACTGCACTACAAAGACTCGATTTTCCATCGCGTCATTCCTCAGTTCATGCTCCAGGGCGGCGACTTCACCAATGCCAACGGTACGGGTGGCGAGAGCATTTACGGCGAGAAGTTCAATGACGAAAAGTTCGGTATCGTGCACGATGTTCCAGGTATTTTGAGCATGGCTAACGCCGGACCGAACACAAACGGATCACAGTTCTTTATCACCACCGTTCCGACTGCGTGGCTTAACGGAAAGCATGTCGTGTTCGGTCGCGTCACCGACGGCATGGATCTTGTGAAGAAAATCGAAGCTCGTGGAAGTCGCACTGGCCGCACTTCGGCGATAATCAGAATCGCTGACTGTGGCGAAATCAAGGTTGAAGACGGCAAGGCCGAAGGCGGCGAAGGAACCAAAGCCGAAACGACCGAGTCGTCTGAAGATGCTGCTGCGGAAGAAAAAGAAACCGAAGCAGACAAAAAGTAACTCACATTTGAGTGCCCGCTCAATGATAGCCTCCCTTTTCCGGGGAGGCTATTTTTGTTGGTGTCCACGGTCTGGCCAGAGCGGCGACATTTGCTAAAACAGACAGTCAAATTTAGCTGTTTTTCGCTCTGGAGTCTCGATGCCAACCAACGAACCACTCAACCGCAAACTTCGAATGGCACTGATCGGCGGAGGACGCGGATCTTTTATCGGGCGCGTTCACGCAACGGCGGCGGTTTTGGACAATCGTTGTGCCTTGGTCGCAGGTGCACTTTCTTCTGATCCACAGCGAGCCAAAGATTCAGCCGAAGACTATGACATCTCGCCCGATCGAGCCTACACGTCTTACCAGGAGCTGATCGAAAAAGAGTTGGCGCTTCCGGAAGATCAGCGAATCGACTTTGTTTCGGTCGCGACGCCCAACCACACGCACTTTGAAATCGCCAAAGCCGCCGCGGAAGCTGGCTTCAACGTAATCTGTGACAAGCCGATGACGTTTGATTTTGCTCAGGCGGAAGAGCTGGCCAAAGTCGTCGAAGAGTCTGGCGTCGTGTTCGCCGTGTCGCACAACTACACGGGCTATCCGCTGATTCGCCAGGCAAGACAGATGATTGCCGACGGAGAGTTGGGTGAGATCATGGCAATCCGGTCGACTTACATTCAGGGTTGGTTGGTCGACAAACTGGAAGATTCAGACCAAAAGCAGGCTGCCTGGCGAACCGATCCCAAAAAGTCCGGTGCCGCGGGCTGTTTCGGAGACATCGCGACTCACGCCTATAACCTTGGCCGCTACGTAACCGGCTTGCTGCCCGAGCAAATCAGTTGTCACCTGAAAACTTTTGTCGACGGCCGGGCACTGGATGACTACGGACACGCGATGGTGACTTACGAAAATGGAGCATTCGGGACCGTAACGGCCTCTCAGATCACTCACGGTCGCGAAAACGATGTGACACTGGAAGTCGACGGCACGAAAGGTTCGCTGTCGTGGCGGCAGGAGAATCCGAACGAGATGTGGGTCCGCAAAAACGGTTCGCCTCATCAATTGTACACCCGTGATCCCAATGCTCCGTTCACCAAGCCGGTTGCGGCCGAGTCCTGTCGTTTGCCTTCCGGGCACCCGGAAGCGTTTTTTGAGGCCTTTGCCAACATTTATCGCAGCGCGTTTGATAACATGTGTCTGCGGATTTCGGGTAAGAACTTTGAAAAGAAGGATACGATCTTCCCGAACGTGTTCGATGGCGTTGAAGGGATGTACTTCATTCAACAATCGGTCGCCAGCAGCCAGGACGGCGGCAAGTGGCTGCCGATGAAGCACGATCTGGCTCGCCGGTAACCAATACTCACCTCTGATTCTGGACAACAATATGCAATTGATGCCAATCGGTTTTGCGCAAGCCGACGTTTTTGCGACGACCTTGCTGGCTCAAATGAGCAAGCCCGTCCAAATTGCGATCTTCGTTGGAACCCTCGTCGTGATCTTCGTCATGATGATCATCGGGTTCTTCCTGTTGAGCATGCTTCGGTGGTGGATTCAGTCTGTGTTCACGGGCGCCGGTGTGTCGCTTGGTGACCTGGTCGGGATGTATTTTCGAAAGGTCAAAGCCAGCGTCATCGTGCCCAGCAAAATCATGGCTGTGCAGGCCGGACTGGATGATCCGGAAATAACGACCAAGAGCCTCGAAGCTCACTATATGGCCGGCGGCAATGTTCCGCTCGTAATCCGATCTCTGATTGCGGCCAACAAGGCCAAAACGATTCAGCTGAGCTTTCGGGAAGCGTCAGCGATTGATCTGGCGGGACGGAACGTTCTCGAAGCGGTCCAAACGAGCGTTTATCCTCGCGTCATCGATTGTCCGGCTCGCGGGTCAGCAAAGAAGTCGCTCGATGCGGTGGCTCAGGATGGAATTCAGCTGAAAGTGCGAGCTCGCGTGACGGTTCGCTCAAACCTGCAACAACTGATCGGTGGTGCCAAAGAAGAAACCATCATCGCTCGCGTTGGCGAAGGTATCGTGAGTGCGATCGGATCAGAGAAACACACCTCGGTTCTGGAAAACCCGGACGTTATCTCCAAAACGGTACTCGCTCGGCGACTCGATTCGCAGACAGCTTTCGAGATCGTATCGATTGACATCGCGGACATTGATGTCGGTGACAATATCGGTGCTCGACTGGAAGCGGACCAGGCGGAAGCTGATACACGCGTGGCTCGTGCACGTGCAGAAGGTCGCCGCGCGATGGCGGTTGCCCAAGAACAGGAAAATATCGCCGGTATCGAAGAGATGCGGGCGAAACTTGTGGAGGCTGAAGCGGACGTCCCCAAGGCGATGGCTGACAGTTTCCGGGCCGGCAAGTTGGCGATCCTGGACTACTACAAATTGCGAAACGTTCAGGCCGATACAGACATGCGAAAATCGATCTCGACCGCTGGTGAGAAACGTACTTCGCAACCAGGCAGCTAAACTCTGAACCCGAAAATTAACGTTGGTCACCAGGCGATTCGCTATTCTGTAGCCCTGTAGCCGCTTTTCGAACTGGCAGGAAATTCCATGGCCCGAGACATCGAAGAATTCTTGCGACGCGCGGCCGAACGGCGCAAGCAAGCCCAACAAGGCGGTGGCGGTCAACAACGCCCGCCTGCTCAGCGGCCTCCGGCACAGCGTCAGCCTCCCAAGCCTGCTCCGCGGCATACGATTTCCGAACGTGATATCGTTCCGGAGCGAATGGCTTTTCCTGAACAGCAGCCCCATTCGATCGGCGAAGAGTCGGTTGCTGACCACGTTCGTCGGCACATCGATGTATCAGACGTTGCCGACCACGGCGATTATCTGGCCGAAAATATTGAACAGGCAGATGAGCGGTTGGAAGCCCATCTGGATCAGGTGTTCGATCACGATGTGGGGCTGTTGGGATCGGGCAAGGGAGCCACCGACGAGCTGATTCGTGATGCGAACAATAACTCAGTCGCCTCGGGGCTGTTTCGGATGTTGCAGGATCCCAGTTCCGTTCGTCAATCGATTCTGATTGCCGAAATTCTCAAGCGTCCCGATTTTGAAGATGATGACGAATGACGACCTACTTTTCGGAAACGCAAATTTGCTGTATCTGCGGTAGCGAGAACGAATGCTCGATGCTCGGCAGTACCAACACGATGGGCAGCCCCGACCTCGACTTGCGCCCGCCACCCATGGAACGTGAAACGATGCACGTCTGGTTTCAGGAGTGTCATTCCTGTCACTACGTCAGTGTCGACCTGGCCCAGGAAAGCGAAAATGCGAAGTCGATCGTGGATTCCGAGCCCTATCAGGCAATGATTTCCCGTTCCGAGATTCCTGAAATTGCTCGTCGGTTCGCGCTCTGTGCACTGCTCAACGCCCACGATCGGGAGATCGCTGCGACGGCTCTGCTTCGGGCTGCCTGGAGTTGCGACGATGCCGATGCTGACGAGTTGGCGAAATCGTTTCGCAATCAGTCAGCTGACCTGCTGGTGAAGATGCAGCCTTTCGAAGACAGCGAAGAACAGGCAACCTTGGCCACCACGCTGGTCGATGTGTTGCGTCGCGCCGAAAGATTCGAGGAAGCCAGCAAAATTGCCAATCTGTTACTGAAGTTCAAAGCCGTAAAGCGGACGCCAGTGATGTTGGCCGTGGTCAATTATCAGCTGTCACTTTGCGATTCGCAAACCGCTGAGCGACGGCAGGTTCAAGACGCCATTGAAGCAGCGTAGGCCTCCAGCAAGCGTTCATCTTCTGATCCAATCCGGCCGCGATCCGAAATGTTGATCGCACAAAGTGACGCCGCCATTTTCGTGAGCCAGAATTTCTCTCTCGATGATCATCTTCGGTCGGTTATGGATTTCGGTTGATATTGGACTCACGGGACGCCTCCTCTAGAATGCAAACATGACCGAAACCCAACCCAAATCGCCTCCTTTGCGCCAGGCATGGCTGCACGTGCACGTCCCCAAAGCCGGAGGTTCGACGCTGCGACAGTTGATGAACCGCAACTTTGGCGACGGATTCTATAACTCCAACTCGCTATTGGAGACAAAGCAGTACACTCGCGAAGACGTCAGCGAAATCGTGCGCTGCCACCCGTGGGTGCGATGCATGAGCGACCACAAACTTTCGCTCGACCTTCCATGGAATCATGAAGAAGCCAACGTTCACGCGATCAGCTACGTTCGCGAACCGGTCGAACGATTCATTTCGCGATACTTCTTCCATCGTCACTTCGAAGAAGTCAATTGCATTGCGCAGCGGATGAGCTTTCGTGAATTTGCCAACGCGGAACTGGTAGACCAATACGTCCACCCTCAGACAAACAGCCAGATTTACTTTCTCAATTGTGGTCGCGGAAACGACGACATGTCCGTGATCGAAAACGCGCTTGCGACAGGCCGCGCGTTCCTGTTTCCGATTGAGCGTTTCGATGAATCGTGCATCTGCATGGAACGACTTTTTCCGACCGTGTTTTCGGACCTGAGCTACGTGCGGGCAAACGTATCCAAGAAGGACGCCGAAATTTCGGAGAACGATCGGCAATTCGTTCGCCGTTACCTCAAAGCCGACGACGTGGTTTTCAAACGATCGCATCAGTTCCTGGACCAAACTTTGGCTCGTGCGTTTCGCTCCGACGACGATCGGGAGTCAGCTCTGGCGGAATTCAAGGAACGCTGTTCTCGTCGCCACCACAACTTCCATCCGCCGCGTGCCGAAGCTGGCTAGGCTGCCGACCGCGTCGCTGGTTCAACCGTCAGAATCGGCATAGTCCTGCCATTGACGCAGCTACCTTTCGTCTACGGCTCAGAGGAACGTCGAATCTCATTGCGGCGTGTGGCTCCCAACTAGACTGTTTGGATGGGCACATCGTCGAGTGAGAACGCAATTTCGAAGCCGCTGAAGCGAGTGCTGTCTTGCACGCTTGGGTTCTATCTGTTTGTGCTGATCCTTGGTCCGCTCTCGAACCCGGTTGGGTCTGAGTCACTGACTCGGCCGTTGGCAAAGACCGTTGGGCCAATCCACCGGGCACTTTTTCTTGGCCACGGATATCGATTCTTCGCCCCCAATCCTGGACCGTCCCACCTGGTTGAATTTCAAATCACAATGGCAGATGGAAGTGTCACCAAAGGTCGCATTCCCGATCGCGACGACGCGACGACCGGGTTTCCGCGATTGGAGTACCATCGTTGGTTCATGCTTAGCGAAACCATTTGGACTGAGCATCTGATGACTCCGCCTGAGGCCGATTTTCAGGATCGAATCAGGCAACTGGAACGACTTGCGACCGAAAAGCAGATCGCTGGACATCACGAAATCGCGTCGCAAATTCGGGCCGACATAGAAGTTCAGAAAAAGTCCTACAAGAACGTTCGTCAGCGAATCGACGATCTGGTCCAGTCTGTTGCCAGAAAGCTGCTGCAGGTTCATGGCGGCACGAAAATAGAACTGTACGTTCGCGAGCGTGAGATTCCGCACCCGGTCGAGGTTCAGGAAGGCGCCAAACTGGGTGACGCCCGGTTTCTCAAACCGGATCAGCCTCCGATGATCGGATCGTTCACAGCGAAAGAACTCGGGCTTGCTTCCTCCAACGAGCAGCTGCCAGATGCGGAACAGGTCGTGACCGAACCTTTGCCTGCACGCGGTGAGCGAGGTTCGCCATGATCGGACTTTCAAAATGGATTCGTTCAGTCTGCGACGCTTGGGATTCCTTTTGGTTCACGCCTCGCGATGGAAAGATGCTGGGGTTGATTCGGCTGTTGACTGGCTTGATCGCGTTCTACACGCACCTGGTTTGGACGCCGCTGTTGAGCCAGTTTTTGGGATCCGAAGGCATGTTGCCGCTGGCCTATCGAAGCCGGTTCTTTGAATCCGTTTTCGCATGGAGTCACTTCGACTGGATCTCGTCGCCCTCGATTCTGTTTGTCGTTCACATCGCGGCACTGATTGTGATGCTTTTGTTCGCCCTTGGATTCTGGACGCGGGTCACGGGCATTGCCACCGCTTTGCTGGTTATCTCGTACGCCAACCGCGCGACAGGAGCTCTGTTTGGGCTGGATCAGATCACTGGATTTCTAACCTTGTATCTGGCGATCAGCAATTGTGGCGGCTCGTTTTCGCTGGCTCGTAAACTGGGGATCGGTGGACAGAAAGCAAACACTTCCGTTGGCAACAACATCGCGATTCGTCTGATGCAAATTCACTTGTGCATCGTTTATCTGTTTGCCGGGCTGGGGAAATGCCAGGGAGAAACCTGGTGGAACGGAGAAGCCATCTGGGGAGCGGTCGCCAGCTACGAGTATCAAACTCTCGACATGACCTGGTTGGCCGATCACATGTGGTTTATCAGTTTGATGACGTTGGTAACGCTCGTTTTTGAAATCGGCTACGTTGCCTTGATCTGGCCGAAACTAACACGCCCCGTCATGCTGGCCCTCGCCGTTCCGCTGCATCTGGGAATCGGCCTGTGCATGGGGATGTTGGAATTTGGCTTGATCATGTTGGTCGCAAACCTTGCTTTCGTCGGGCAACGCGACTGACACGAGCTGTCGACCGGCCGGCTTGCGTTTCGCTAACTTCAACGCGAAGTTGTTTGACACAGGCCAGAAGCCACTCTCAAATACTGGTCCTTTCCGATTCAAGCTGGATGTTTCATTTCGAAAGATCCTCTGCGGGGTTACCCCGTGGTTTAACTGGACGTTGCAAACGCGTTTGCGTGAAAGACCGGGCGCCTACCGACGCCCCTGATTTCACTGCTGGCATGACACGTTGAATCGGAAAGGGTTTTCCAATGCTTCGAATTGTCGATGAAGTTTCCAGTCCCCAAAATCAGAACTCTTCTGCAACTGGCCAACCTTCTGGAAATCGAACCGGAGCAGCTGCGTTGGCTGGCCAACCCTTGCGGTCGACGAAGCGCTCCCGATTCCTGGTCCAGGCACTATCGAAGTCACTGGATCCGGAAACGCTCTGGCGGATGGCGGCTGATTGAAGCGCCTCGATCCAGACTGCGATATGTGCAACGGATTCTGCTCGACACGATCTTCAACGCAATGCCTCCGCATGTTCTCGCGTTCGGGTTTTGCCGGAACCGAAGTGTGATCGATTTTGTGAAACCGCATGTCGGCAAAGATGTATGTTGGCGCTTTGATCTGACCGATTTCTTTACTTCGGTAACCACTGGACGGGTGGCAGGGTTGCTGCGGAATTCTGGCTATCCTTGCGATGTTGCGAACAGTATTGCCATGTTGACGACGGTTCAAACGAGCCCTCGTATCCTTTCTGTCGAGCATCCTCGGGCGACCTTTAGCGTGCAGTCTCCGAAGCATCTTCGTCGGCATTTGCCGCAAGGTGCTCCGACGTCTCCGGCGATCGCGAACCTGTGCGCCTATCGACTTGACGCACGGCTTTCAGGTTTGGCCAGATCTGTCGGCGGAGTTTGCTACTCACGATATGCGGATGACATTCTGTTTTCCGGCGATTCGGATTTGGCGCGTCAATCAGGTCGGCTTCGGGCTCACGTCGGCGCGATCGCGATTGAAGAGGGCTTTGAAATCAACTATCGAAAAACCCGACTGGCACGGGCAAGCCAGCGGCAATTCGCAGCCGGAATCGTGCTCAACGAGAAACTGAATGTTCCGCGGGAGAATTTTGACAGGCTCAAGGCCATTTTGCACAACTGCGTTCGGAGCGGGCCAACATCCCAAAACCGGGATAACCATCCGGCCTTTCGGCAGCATCTCGAAGGACGCGTTCAGTGGGTGGAGATGCTGAACCGCGGGCGTGGCGAGAAGCTTCGAAAGCTGTTGGAGCGAATTGAGTGGTAAGCGAAATTTTCGATGACAAGGCGATGCACAGAAGCATGCGCAGGCAATCGAAACTCATCTCGCACGTCAATTTTCGAAGCTTGAACTGATACGATCAAACATCGTCATTGAAGTGCGCCAGAAGCTTGCGGCCTTGTACGATCGACCAAACCGTTTCGGCATCGATCGGTGCATTTGGGTTGCCGCAGCCAATCCAGAATTCGTCTTCTTCGTCGACCACCAGCGTTGCCGAACTGCCTTCAGTTTCACCGGATGCAAGCAGAATCCATTGCCCAAAAAAGTTGCCGACGAGTTCGACTTTTTCTACGACACCGTCTTCGATCCCTTGCATCCGATTCTCCAATGCGGAGATGTCATCCGGAGCGGCTGCCTTCGCCCGATCGATCGTGGTGACAAAGATTTCTTCGTGAACGGTTTGCCAACCCGCAAACGCGGCATACATGTCGTCCTGGCTGAGCCCGCGAAGGTCGGCGGGAAACGCATGAGTCATCGGACCGCAGATGCCAACGTTTCCGGGAGCGTCGTCTTTGAGTCCGTATCGATAGTCGAACAGGTAGCACTGAACCGGATGGTCGTAGCTGGGCCAATTCAGTTCGCGATTGTCAATCAGTTTGATCTCCGCCGGCGCGAAACCGACTTGTCGCGGATCGGAAAGCCAAATCGCCAGATGGCTTTCGGCCGTCGCGATCTCACCCTGCCACTCAAGCGAAACGTCTTTCAGGAAACCCAGTTCTTCCGCGTAATTCAACACGCGAAGCCGCGCAACCGGTTCCTCTGCCAGACTGATCAGCATTTCTTTGCCTTCTTCTTCGCCCAATCTCGCCAGCGCCGCGGACGCTTCTGTTTGCACGCGACGATGCTTGAGCGCCATCGCCTGGTGAAGTTTCGGTTTGGCCAAATCGGATTCCAGCAGTCCGAAGAAATCGCACAAACTGACGACGAGAGAAACGCTGTCGGAGATCTGCAAATTTAGCGTCAGCAAATCGACGTCCTTGCGAATGTTGCCTTCTTCGATCTTGCCAAGCTGCCCGATCAGCTGACCAAACAACGTCAGTAAATGGTCCAGCCGCGGTTCGGCAGGGTGCTTTGAAACTTTCTCAGAACGAAACCAAAAGTTGAACACGTCGAAAACCAGCGGAGCGATCTGCATGTGGCTCGTACCCTCGACCAGCAACTTTTCCTGCAGCCAGGGCGGTGGATCAAAATCCTTGTGCATCAATGGAGCAAAAGCCATCACCAAGCCAAGGCGATGTTCGGGAGGCTCCGTCGTGATCAACTCGGCCCACAGTTTCATCGCGTCCACGTCACCACTGGCTGCTATCCAGTGCAGCAGTTGATTCCGCAAATCCGCTTCGATCGGGGCGTTGCGATACAGCGATTCGACAGCGTTGAGCCTCGCGTTGGTCCACGCTTGTCCGGATGGCTTGGCAGAAAGTCGGTGGATCAGGATCTGAATGGAAGCCGCCGTATCGGCATTGGCCTGCGGTGCGTCACCAAGCGTTTCCACCAACGCAACAAGCAGGCTGTCAACGCCTTGAGGATCAAGTTCGGCAATCTGCGCAGATCGGTTCTCCAGTTGCCATTGTGTTTGCCTCGGGTCGCGAGAATTCAGAACGATGTCGAGCAGTTCAGTCAACTTTGGTCTCCGTTTGTGTCTGTTTCGATTCGGCTCTGGCGGCTTTTTCGCTTCTCGCGTCGAAAGTCGCGTCGAAAGTCGCGTCGAAAGTCGCGTCGAGCGTTTCGGTGGGCACCACCTCCAACGCCCTTTTTAGCGTTTCCACATTGGCGTCGGGCCCGTAGGAATTTTCCGCCAAAAATCGCTTCCACGCTTTGGTACCCTTCATGCCGTTGAACAGGCCGTGCATGTGCCTCGTGACGCGCGAAAGCCACTGATCGGTCGTCGAAAGAACGTGCTCAATGTAGGGGAACATGGCTTCGACCAGCTCCCGACGTGTCTTCAGTGTATCGTGTTGTTTCGCAAAGAACTGCTCGTCGGCAGTTGCAAACAGAAACGGATTGTCATACGCCGCGCGGCCGATCATGACGGCATCGACGTGCCGCAGATGCTCTTCCGCTTCGTCAAACGTCCTGACGCCACCATTGATCTCGATCTCCAGATCAGAAAGCTCAGCTTTAAGCCGATAAACTTCTTCGTATCGCAGCGGCGGTACGTTTCGATTTTGCTTCGGGCTGAGACCTTCGAGCCATGCCTTTCGTGCGTGAACGGAAAAGCGATCGGCTTTGGCCTGCGAAACCACTGTCACAAAATTCTTCATGTCTTCGTAGCGATCAAGATCATCGATACCGATTCGATGCTTGACGGTTACCGGAATGTCGACGACTATCTTCATCGCCTCGACGCACTCGGCAACACGCTCAGGTCGCGCCATCAAACAGGCACCGAACTGACCGTTCTTGACCCGATCGCTGGGACAGCCGACGTTAATGTTGACTTCTGTGTAACCCCATTGCTGTGCCAGTTCGGCACATTGAGCAAGTGCCTGCGGATCGTCTCCGCCAAGTTGCAATGCCAGCGGCAGCTCGTCGGTTGAGAAATCAAGATGGCGATTCTTGTCGCCGTGAATGATTGCTCCGGTGGTCACCATTTCCGTGTACAGCAACGTTTCGCGCGTGAGGAACCGCAGCATGAACCGGTAATGCCGGTCCGTGCAGTCCATCATCGGCGCAATGCTTAACGGGAAAATTGACATTGAGAAATCGGATCTGAGTTATTGAGTTCGGTAGCCGAAACGTTCCAGATTGAAGGCATCTGCCCCGCGGTCACCAGTCGGCTAGTCGCGTTTCGGGCGAAAGTCTATTTCGAATCTGACCGTTAACATAACCGCTGCTGCCGCGAGGCCAATGGTCAAGCCGAACCAAATTCCGCGACCTTCAAGCCCGATCAAAAATCCCAGTAGCAGACAGGCCGGAATTCCGATCAGCCAATACGCGATCAGTGTCAAAATCATGGCCGGGCGAGTTTGTTTGAGTCCACGAAGGGCATTTGAAGCTGCGACTTGCAGGCCGTCCGCGATCTGGAACAGAGCCGCGATCAGCAGGAACGAAATTGCCAGATTCATGACCGCTTGATGTTCCGGCAAACTCAGGTCAATGTAAAGCCCGACAACCTGCTTCCCGAAAAGCGTGAAGACGATTATTCCAGGTAACATTGCCAGTACGGAAAGGATCATGCCGACCCGCCCTGCCCTGCGCGCTCCTTCGCGATCTCCCGCGCCTGCGAAATTTCCCACGCGAACGCAAATCGCCAGCGCGATCCCCAGCGGAATCATGAATGTAAAGGAAGCCGACTGGAGCGCGATCTGATGTGCCGCCAGCTGTTGGCCGTCGTCCGGGAACATGCCCATTGCGTACGTTGCCAGGATGAACATGCAGCCTTCGAATACGACGGTCAGGCAAATCGGGATTCCGACTCGCATCAGCTCGGAAATCATCGCCGAGTCCGGACGATGCAGTTCGCTAAAAATTTTGTGCTCGCGGCGGCAATACCAAACATAACCCGCGGTGATCAGGCAGATCAGCGTATACACAATCGAGCTGGCGATTCCGGTTCCGACTAATCCCAGAGCCGGCAATCCATATCGGCCGAACATCAAGGCGTCGTTGGTGAAGATGTTCATGCCGACGCCGGCGAGGCTAATGAACAGGATCGGGCGAACGTGTGCGATGCCTTCGAGGAATCCACGCAGCGATACCGACAGCAGTGCCGGGAGTAGGCCGAATGAGATCGCGCGCAGATACTGGCTGCTCAGTCGGACGACGTTTTCCTTTTGCCCGAGTAATCTCAGAATCGATTCCGAATTCCAAAACAGAATGAATGCCGGAATGAAAGCGATTGCTCCGATCCAAAACCCCTGTCTGACAATCCGCGGAATGCGATCCTGTTGGTTTGCTCCGACCGCGTTGGCAACCAGCGGGTTGACCGCGTAGAGCACACCGGAAAATGTCATCAGGACGAAGAAGAACGTGGTGCTGCCGATCGCCATGCCGGCAAGTTCTTCGTCACCAAGCTTTCCGACCATGATCGTGTCGATCAACGACATCGTGTTCTGGGCAAGTTGAGCCATCACCAGAGGAGTGGCCAGCCAGATCAACTTTTTGAATTCGGTGAAATACAAGGTGGATTCGTTGGGTGTCGGGAATGACTTGCCGTGGCGAATTCGGCGTAGTCAGGCTGTTGTTAGGGCGTATCTGGTTGCATGAGCGGATGCAAACACAGGTTGGAAGTCTTTCCGATGGAAGCGATCGCGGTGCGCAGCCTCGGGGCAGAGACGCAGATCATACATCGGTTTGATACTGCGCCGACCCGGCGAAAAGTGCTGGCGTACGAGCTCTGAAGGACGACGAACTACTGGAGGTAGACGAACTCGTTGAGGTTCAGGGCCAGCAGGCAAAAGATGTTCAATGCTTCTTCAGGCTTTTTCTTCAAAGAGGATTCGTTCATCAAGGCAACCCCGCGATCAATTTCGACAGCAGTTGGTTCCCGTTGGAATACACGCCGCAACACGGCCGCAACCTGATCCTTCGCATCGGTGTGTTCTGCGCGAATCGAATCAGCAAACAACCTGGCCTGACGGTTGGTGAATTCGCTGTTGATCAAACCGATCGCCTGCGTGGGCTGTGTGGTGACGAAGCGAACCGGGCATGGGCTATCGTTGGTGGCCGCGTCGTTGGACTCCAGAATTGGCACACCCATCGAGCGTTTGATGTGAATGTAGAGGCTGCGGCGGCGGGAATCGACGTCGTTCGAAGTGTGCCAGTTCTTGCCTGGCATCGATTGCCCGTCGAGAACTTCCTGCGGCATCGGCGGATAAACGCTTGGCCCGTAAACCGTATCAAGATTCAGCTGTCCACTGACGAACAAAATCGAGTCGCGAATCTCCTCGGCCGTCAGCCGCCGTGGATTGAATCGCCAGAAATGATCGTTCTCCGGGTCGACGGCATACGAGTCGTCGCTAAACGTTGTGCTCATCTGATAGGCACGACTCAACATAATTTTTCTATGCATCGATTTGAGGCGCCAGCCGCCATCAACCAGTTCCGACGCCAGCCAATCCAGCAGCTCTGGTTGAGTTGGGGCCATTCCCTGGAACCCAAAGTCGCTGCTTGTGCGAACAATGCCGCGTCCGAAGTGATACTGCCAAAGTCGATTCGCCATCACGCGAGCCGTCAGAGGATGCTCCGGACTGGTCAGCCATTTTGCAAACGCCAAACGTCGTCCCGTGGTTTCTCCGTCCGCGGGAGGCACGATTTCCGGTTCCGGCGGTGACAGGACGCTGAGAAATTTTGGCGAAACGGATTTGCCCGGCGCGTGCGGGTTGCCGCGGATCATGACGAAAGACTCCGGCGGTTCAGCACCATGTTCTTTTACGCAAAGAATCTTGCGAATGCCCTGCGGCGGGTTCTGTGTCAGTTGACGCCACTGTTCGCGCAGCTTTTTGTACTCTGCGAACAATTCTTCGGTCAGCGATTTGCCAACGTACTTCTTCAGAACACGTTCACGATTAATGAGATGTTTGAACTCTTCGTGATCGACTGGCTCAAAGTCTTCTTTGACCGGAGTTGCAATCGCATCCATTCTGGCTTCAACGGCAGCGACTTCTTTTTCATGAGCGAGTCGTGTTGCGTCGTCGATTTTTCGCTCGTCCATCTGGGTCACAGATGCGGCCAAAACCGAATTGTGGTCGCGGACGCCATAACTGCGAACGTTCTGAAAGAACGAAACCATCTGGTAGTAATCGGCTTGTGGAATGGGGTCAATTTTGTGGTCATGGCAGCGTGCACAATCTACCGTCAGTCCCATCATTGATTGGCCGACGACCGCCACCATGCGATCCAGTTCGTCGTATTTCGCAAGCTCTCGGTCGGCAGGTTCATCGTCCCAGGAACCAAGCCGATAGAACCCTGTCGCGGTTACCGTGTCGATCGAAACTTCGGGCAGTTCATCGCCGGCAAGTTGTTCGGTCAGAAACTGGTCATACGGTTTGTCTTCGTTGAGCGAACGAATCACGTAGTCGCGATAGCCCCAAACAAAAGGCTTGGTGTCGTCCCGTTCGAAACTGTTGCTCTCTGCGTATCCGACCAGATCCATCCAGTGTCGTCCCCATTTTTCTCCGTAGTGAGGACTGGCCAGAAGCTCGTCGATCAAACTTTCCCACGCGTCTGGCGAATCGTCTTTAACGAATGCTTCGACCTGTTCAGGAGTCGGCGGAAGTCCCACCAGGTCGTACCAGGCTCGTCGGACCAGCGTTCGTTTGGTCGCGTCAGGAGCCGGTTGCAGGTTTTCATTTTCCAGCCCGGCCAGCAGGAAGGCATCGATCTCGTTTCGGCACCAGGTCGAATCTGTAACTTTCGGCACAGCAGGTCGCTCGACTTTTTGAAACGACCACCAGCTTTTGGTCTCGTCGTTGACTTGTGGAGGCCCGTCGGCATGATCCTGCTCCAGCTGAATTTCGTCGTCCGGATTCCACGGCAGTCCGAGCTCAACCCACTTCGTCAACACGGAAATTTCTTCGTCGCTCAACTTGCCTTCCGGAGGCATCTGGTAGGCGTCGTCTTCATAGGAGATCGTGCGTAGCAGCAGGCTGTCGCCCGGTGAGTCTTCATCAATCAGTGAACCTGAGTCTCCACCGGTCAGCATGCTTTCGCGCGACGCCAACGCAAGGTCGCCGCCAAGGTCGTCAGGATCGTCTCGGTGACACTCGAAGCAGTGCTGTTCAAGGATCGGTTTTACTTTGGCAGAGAAGAAATCCGCGCCGTCGTCCTGCGCGAACAGTGCACACGCCGAGAACATCGTGACCAGAGAAAAGGACAATGTCGAAAGGACAGATTTCATCATGGTTAATACGGACGATCGAAAGTCGCCACGCCTGGTTTGTCTTGAGCGGTTGCAGATTCGCTGCCACCGCGTTTTTCAAAATCGCTGTGCTTGCTACTAAAATACTAACCATCTCTCGCCGAAGCGGATTCGGTGCATCGAGACATTATCTACTGAAACTTTAGCGTTGATCTGAAATCGATGCAGATTGGTCCGAACGAAAATAACGGCAGTTTTCCGTTCCCGGGACGCGAGGCTGAGTCCATTGGCGAGTGATGTCGCGTACAGGATTCGTCAGGTCGCGTTGAGCGGTCAGGACCAGTAAGCCCCGATGAGGACCGGGATTCGGGCCAAGCAAGCCCGTAACGGGCGAAAACGTCGATGTTTTCGGCCTCAAATGCAAACTCGCGTTGACCGAAAGATGCTCCAGAGATAGCCTGTAAGCGAATAACGAGTGAAAATAACAATAGCATTTGCGTCCCAGACCCGGGGTGGGGAGACGCCACATCTTTTCCAGAAACAGACCTCAGTGACCAAGACTGCCCAAAAACGTAAACAGCGACTTTCTTTTGATACCCTTGGCCTTTCGAAATCGATGCTGAAAACGCTCGACCGAATTGGCTATGAAAAACCTTCTCCCGTCCAGGCCGGCGTCATTCCGCTTGTGATGGAAGAGTTCGACGTCATCGGACAGGCTCGAACAGGAACCGGCAAAACGGCTGCGTTTTCGATTCCGATTCTCGAACAGTTGGACATGGATGTCAGAAAGCCTAAACCGCAGGCGTTGATCCTTGCGCCGACTCGTGAATTGGCCGTTCAGGTCGAAAACGAGTTGCGACGATTGGCTCCCGATGATGTTCGATCCGTTTGCCTCTACGGCGGCAAGCCGATTCGCGGACAGATCAACCGGCTTAACGAGGGCTGTCATGTTGTCGTCGGAACGCCAGGACGCGTGATCGATCATCTGAATCGTGGAACGCTGAACATCGATCAGTTGTGGTTCATTGTGCTTGATGAAGCCGACCGAATGTTGGACATCGGATTTCGTCCCGACATCGAACGAATCTTGCGGCGTTGTCCGAAAGAGCGACAGACGCTGCTGCTGAGCGCGACGTTGCCGCCAGCAATTCTGGAGCTGGCACGGCGTTATATGTATCGCCCCAAAGTAATCAACTTTTCGAAGAACAATGTTTCTGCCGAAACGATTGATCAATATTTCATGACCGTGCCTACGGAAATGAAGTTTGAGGTTCTGGAAAAGCTGCTGCAACGCGAGGACCCGGATCAGGCGATCATTTTCTGCCGCACGAAACTTGGGACCGAGAGACTGTATCGCAAATTGCTCAAACAAACGGACTTTCAGGATGTCGGAACGATTCATGGTGACATGAACCAGTCGGCTCGTGATCGAATGATGAAAGGATTCCGGTCCGGAAAAGTTCGCTACCTCGTGGCGACAGACGTTGTGGGTCGCGGTATCGATATCACCAACGTTTCACACATTGTGAACTTCGACATTCCAACACTCAGTGAAGACTACGTGCACCGTGTTGGCCGGACGGGACGAATGGGTAAGACGGGCGTTGCGTTTTCGTTCGTGTGCCCCGATCAGGGAAGTGAGCTCAACGCGATCGAGCGTACGATCAACAAACAGCTCGAAAGCGATCCGATGCAGGAGTTTGTCGATGAACGGCGAGCGATTTTGTATCCGCATCAGGTGGCCGCTGAAAAGCGTAAGAAGTCGAAATCCAAATACCGGCGCGGTCTGTAGCATCTTTCTGAGTATGGTTCGTTGAACAAAACTCCAGTTGGTTTGCATTGGCCCGTCACTTGATTCCCGACATTCGCCAATCGATTTCTTCGCCCGAAACTCTGGGGCGTTGGCTGCGTGGTTGCGGGCTGCGAAACGTCGAACGTGGCGTCGCGAATCTTCAAACGATCGCCGGACTTGACTGGTCCGACGCGGAGATTTCCCGCTTTGTGTCGGTTTTGGCAAAGGTGCTGCCGGAGCTTTCTGATCCTGACCAAGCGCTCAACAATCTTGAGCGGTTGATTTCCGTTTCTGATTCGCTGGCCCAGAAAGTCTGCACGCTTTCTTCGCTGGCCACTCCTTTTCGAGGGCTGTTGACCTTGGTGTCCGACAGCCAGTATCTGTCGGACCTGCTGCGAGACGAAGAGAACTTTGATGTTGTCGCTGTCGGCAGATTTCAGCCGCTGTCGCGAAAGCTGATAGTTAGCACTGCCGTCGCGATGGTGGACGATGCCAAGGACGCCGCCGAAGCGATGCGGCGTCTGAGGAAGTTTCGGCAAAGGGAAACGCTACGTACGGCGTGGTGCGATCTGGTGTTGAACTATCGGATTGAACAAGTCACCGAACAGATTTCGGCGGTAGCCGCTGCGGTTTGCGAAGCAGCGTTGTTCTGGTGCCGGCGACGCCTGGTCGAAAAGTTTGGATCGCCATATTCCCAAAATGCCGACACCTGCCGCTACGTGATTCTCGCGCTCGGAAAACTTGGCGGCAACGAGCTCAACTATTCCAGCGACATCGACTTGATCGCAGTCTACGAGATCGAAGGAAAGATTCACGACAAAGCAGTTTCTTCGAATCAGGAATACTTCGCACAACTGACACGGGACTTTGTTCGCATGGTCGGCGAACCGACAGAACTTGGGTCCGCCTATCGAGTCGACATGCGATTGCGGCCATCAGGATCGCGAGGTCCGATCTGCAAAAGCATTGACTCAACGTTGCAGTACTACGACTTGCAGGGCCGAACGTGGGAGCGTCAGGCGATGATCAAAGCGCGTCCACTGGCAGGAGATCGTTCGCTGGGAAACGTCCTGCTCGATCGATTGCAGCCCTGGATCTTTCGCCCCAGCCTCAGTCGCACCGACATCGCCGGAATCAAATCTCTTAAACGGCAAATGGAACGGCGGACTCAGCAACAGGGAGAGGACCGAGTCGACATCAAAACTGGTTATGGCGGCATCCGGGATGTTGAGTTTGTGATCCAGTTCATGCAACTGCTAAACGGTTGGAATCTTGCCAGCCTGCGAACCGCAAATACGCTGCGAGCGATCGGACGGCTGGAGCGGGCGCAATGTTTGACTCACGAAGAAGCTGAGCTTTTGGCCGGCAACTATCGCTGGCTGCGGAAGCTCGAACATCGTTTGCAAATCATGCACAACCAACAAACTCACTCGCTCCCGACAGACGATGCGTCGCTTGATGCGTTTGCAAAACGAATGGGGATCCGCAAAAGCTCCACTTCCGGGACGCTGCACGCGTTTCGCGAAAAACTCGACGAAGTCACTCGGCTGAACCGCGTCATTCTTGATCATCTGCTGCACGGCGCGTTCGGCACATCAAGAGTTTTTCAGGACGCCGAAGCACCGGTTTCGGCAGTCGTTGACCTGATCCTTGATCCGGATCCGTCGCCCGAATTCGTTGCCGAAGTGCTTGAGCCGTACCAGTTTTCCGATCCGCAGACGGTTTGGAGAATCTTGATGGAACTGGCCGAGGAAAAGTCTCAATTCATTTCGTCACGCCGGTGCAAACACTTCTTCGCTTCCATTGCTCACTCGTTGCTCTCCGAAGTTGCCAGGACGCCGGAGCCTGATCGAACGCTGATTTCACTGGCCTCGGTAAGCGATTCCCTGGGGGCACGCGGCGTTCTTTGGGAGCTGTTCAGTGAAAGCCCACCGACGCTCAATCTGTACGTCCGGCTCTGCGCCTCAAGCGATTATCTGGCGACAATTTTGAAAACCAGTCCCGGAATGGTCGACGAGCTGATGGATGCGTTGCAGCTTGATTCGCTGCCTTCCCGCGAATGGTTGCAGCAGGATATGGATGAACTGTCGCGGGGCGCCGTCGAGATTGACCTGATCCTTTCGAGTTTCAAGAGCACGCAACATATGCGAATTGGCGTTCGCGATATTTTGAATCAGGACGAGATTGCCGATACGCATCGGGCTCTCTCGGACGTCGCTGATATTTGTCTTCAAAAAGTGACTTCGCAGCAAACCGAACGGCAGTTGAAGAAATTTTCGATCGACTGGGAAACGCCAGCATCGCATGCGGTGCCATTCGCCGTTTTGGGGTTGGGAAAGTTGGGCGGACGGGAGCCAAACTATCACAGTGATCTGGACGTTATCTTCTTTTACGACTCTGATCCGGAGTTTGAATCTCTTTTACCCAAAGGCACGTCGCCGCAGTCGTTCTTCAGTCAACTGGCTGCGGAAATCGTCAAAGCGATTGGCAAACAGGTGACCCACCGACGGCTCTACGAGATCGACAGTCGTCTTCGTCCTTCCGGCAAAAGCGGTTCTCTGGCAGTGCACGTCGAAGAGTTCGCGCGGTACTTTGATTCCGGTCCGGGGCAGCTTTGGGAGCGTCAGGCACTTTGCAAATCCAGGCCTGTTGCCGGGAATCCAGAATTGGGTCGGAAGATAATGGCCGAGGTGAGAAAAAATTTGACCCTGCCCTGCCCCGATTCACTGCGCGATGACATTTGGAAAATGCGACTGGCGATGCAACGGGACTCTCAACCCGGAAACCTCAAGCGTGGTCACGGAGGTACGGTCGACATCGAGTTCGTTGTGCAGATGCTGCAGCTTGCTCATGCTGATGCAAATCCGGAAGTCCTGACCCCTGGAACGCTCAACGCGATCGAATCGCTAAGCGTCGCGGGGCTGATGAAGCCGGACGATGCAGAGTTCTTTCGTGAGCAGTATCAGTTTTTGAGAAGCGTTGAGTCCGGATTGCGTTTGATGAATACGACGGCCAGGCATGATCTTCCGGAAAATGAAAGTCAGCTTGAGCGACTTGCGCTACTGCTGAACTTTTCCAATGGTGGCAAGCTTTCATCGAAAGTCAGTGAATGCCGCGAGGCCGTTCGGCAGCGAGCCGAATCTTTGTTCAGGATCACTTAGCCACTACAGCCCGTGAGTTCGCAAGTTGTTACGCTTCACAAAACGGACAAAGTTCTGGGCCAGATAGGTTCCCATGTTTTGTTCTCGGGCACGAACCAAAATCTGCCCCGCCTGCCCAGGAAGTAGCGTTTGGCGATCTGAACGCGCCAATTCAATCTCCAGCGGCACGCGAGGTTCGGTCAGCTTCATCTCGCCGTTGTTGGATTCGGACGAATCTTCCACCTGTTCCCTCGGCACCACGGCCAGCGGACCACCCGCCGTTGCGGCGAAAGCTTCGTGAGGCAAATCGTCCCGAGCCCGAGGGTGAACATGTTTGATCTGTCCGGCGATCAGTTCATCTTCACTGCGTCCCCAAATGCGGAGTTCCACTTCGACAGCATCGCGCTGTTCAATCCATTCGATGTCCTGCTGCCGCGTAAGTGCAATCGCGTGAATTTTTTCATCGTTGCCAATTGAGAGGATTTCGTCACCGGGACGAAAGTACTTTCCCGTGTCCGCGTGCAAGTCCGCTGCCAGAACTGTGCCGCTCTGCGTTGCCACCACGTTGAGGTTCGCGATCTGCTCTTCCAGTTCTCGGCGACGTTTATGCATCGACTCGATGGCTTCATTTTCCAACTTCAGCTCCCCGAGCTGTTCTCGGGTCAGCAAAGCTTGTGCACGGATCGTGGAGATGCGAAGGTCGATCAGAAGCGATGTCAAATCCAGCTGTAGCTCCGGATTCTCGAGTGTCATCAACAAGTCACCTGCTTCAACCCATTGACCGTCAGTGACGTGGATCGTGTTCGCAAAACCGGATGCCTTCGCTCGCACCACAGTCAGCGGATCGTAGTCGATAACAATCGGTGCCGACACAACCGACGGCGCCGGACAGAGCATCAAAAAACCGACCAGACATGCGGCCGTGATTGCAGAAGCTGTCGCGAACCAGACGCGATTCGGATTTTCCGTTTCCGTGCCGTGAATCACGTATTTGGCAAGCTTCCAAACCGGGACTCCGATCCAGAGCAGCAGTCCGATGATCGCGATGATTAACCCGAATCCTTCCAACAAACTCGACGCCCCGAGTGAAAGCCCAACAGCGATGGAGAAGAACCACATCATGGCCAGTACTCCGTAAGTTTTCACGAAGAATCCCCGGAACCCAGTCTCCTTGACCGTCGGTTTTTGGCTGCCGAAGAACAACCGCTTGAAGGCGCCTTTGAGCCATTGGCGTCCGTGCGTTGACAGATTCGGAATCTCCAACCAGTCGGACAACATGTAGTAACCGTCGAATCGCATCAGCGGATTGACGTTGAACAGCAGCGTCAACAGCGTCGCCGTAATGATGACGTTGCCTGCATGGTACTGCAGCGGTCCAGGCGAACTGGAAGCCCAAACCAGACAGGCGATCGCCGCGATGAAAATTTCGCTGATCATTCCCGCGGCTGAAGTCAAAATCCGCTGCCACTTGCTCGGAAAACGCCACGAACTGGTGACGTCGACGAAAGGCATTGGAATCAACAGAAGAACAAGAATCCCGCACGATTTGACTCGTCCACCGAACTTCTTACAGACGACTCCATGAGCGACTTCGTGAATCAGTTTGAGCACCAACGACGTCAACGCGATCCACAGCAGGTCGCTGGCCGAGAACGAGCTGACGCGATTGACGAAGAACTGATCCCAGTTCATCAACAGTTGAAAAAAGCCGGCGATCACCACGACCAGCCACAACAGAAAACCCATTGGGCTGACGAGAAAGCCGAAGAGTTTGGCAGCTTTTTCGATCATTTGATCGGGATCGAACAGCGGAATACGAATCATCATCGGATTCAGCCACGAAACAAGTTGCTGTTTCTGAATCTGTTGATGCTGTTCTTTTCGTCGCGCGGCTGAGTTGCCGGATTCGGTTTCGACCAATCCCGATTCGATCGCCCATTTGCAAACGTTCGCCGCCTCTGATTCCTCGATCGCATGCTCTCGCAGCAGCGTCGCCGTTTTCATCAAAGCCGTGCTGACGGTACGCTGTCCGTCGAGCATTGTAAGAAAAGTATATTGTGGCAATCCGAGTTGAAAGAATCTTCCGGTGACTTCATCTTCGCAGATCCATGACACGCTGTTGCCGGACTGGCGCATGTCAAAACGCAGCGACTCTTTCAGTTTGAGTCGTGCCTGACCGAATTCGAGTGTGGAATCTTGAAGCATGTTTGATTCGTTGGTTTGTTGGAATGACCTTCGTCTAACTTGGTAGAGGCGATCTAAAAATAGGAGAAGTTTGCTTTTAGCCAGTTGATTGGTTTGTGAAACAACGACCACCCGAGACTGCGTTTCTCACAATCGATGCGAACGGTCCCTTTCATGCCTGGCCGAAGCCGTTCGTCCTCGTTGGGAAACTCCACTTCGGCAACGAAAACGTTTTTGGCGTTTCGAGTCGTGCTTCTTGGGTGAATCTTGAGAATGCTGCCTTCGATGACTTCATTTTCCTGCCCATTGATCCAGATGCTGACCGGAAATCCGGGCTTCGTTTGAGCCACTTCGTTCGCCGGAATTTCGATTTCGATTCGCATTGGCTTCATCGGGCCGATTTCGAAAAGCGTCTGGCCAGTCTCGACCGAAGCGGCTTCGGCACGTTCCAGTGAACCGCTCAGGACGATTCCGTCGATCGGACTACAAACCTGCAAATGTTCCTGCTTGTACTTCAAGACTTCTTCTTTCGATTGCAACCGGTCATGCTCCAGTTCGGCAAGCTTTACCTTGGCGATGTTACGCTCGGACAACTCCATCTGCCGTGACGTGATTGACTGTTCACGCTCGGCCGAAACACCAAACAGCTCCCAGCGGATCGAGCGACCGTCCAGCTCTGCGAGCAGTTGGCCCTTGGTGACAAAGTCCCCTGCTTCGACATGGCCTTCGATAATTTGGCCAGCAAAAGGAGCCACTGCGAAGCGACGCGACACCGGTTCGGTAATCGCAGAGCAGCGAACTCGATACGTGACCGGCAGCATCATCAGCAGCACAAAACCGAACACGGCAGCCAAGGCGATAGCGCCGGGCATCGAGTGCATTTTCTCCAGCACCCACGATTTGGCTCGCGAGAGCTTTCCTTTTTGTCGCTGTTTGGCTGAACGGAGTGCTGCTGCGAGCGCGGGCGCCGACGTGGCGACAAATCGTTGAAACGATTCCGACTGCAGCTGACTTTGCTCGCCGACGAAAACGATCGAGCCGATTTCCTCTCCGTCTTCCGCGACCAGCGGTTGGCTGAATGCCGCTTCTGCTTGCAAGTTCGAAGCCAGTCGACGGTGCGACTGAAGCAGAAAATTGTTCTCCTGATCCACAGCAGGAAACAACCCCGGTTGTTTTCGAGTCTGACTTTCCACCATCGCCTGCAGCCAGCTTCGGCTGATTTCCGATCCCGGATCCATCTTGCTGACGCCGGAAATAGCCTTCAAGGTCATCAGGTGCCTGTCCAGCATACCAATCGCCGCGCTGGCGACCGGTAGGTGATTCGCCATCAGGTTCGCAGTTTCCTCAGCCGCCAGATTTAGCGTTTCTCGTGTTTCGATTTGCGAAACCATGGCGATGATCGAAGCCAACGAGTGGACTTGCCAGTTCGCATCCTGGGCTGCATTCGCGTTAATCCACAATCGCATGGCCGAAGCGATTCGAGTCAGCCGCTGGGTTGACTCGACGATTGAAGCTTCCGTTGTTGACAGAATCAGCATCAGCTCCGCAGCATCTTCGTCCCGATTCAGGGGAATCGAAAACATCAGGACGCCTTCGAGCGTCTCGCAAGCCCACGTCTGGATTTCTCCCGAGCGCAAAAACGTCTCACACTGCTGAGAAAATCCCTCATCGAAAAACGAAGCCGATGGAATCTTCCCGATGGTTGGTTTCTGTTTGGAGAGGTACCAATGTTCCTGAGATTGCGCCGCGACGAAGCCGCCGATGCCTCCCACAGATCCGATCGCCAACTGCAATAGGCCTGACAGAACCTGAAACTCGCTGGTTCCGGCAGAGATGATCGCCAGAGCCTGTTGTTCCAGGTTAGGTTGAGGTTTCTGCTTATGCTTTGACTTCGAAACCTGCCGGCTGAACTTTTTGTGCAGCGGAACTTGCGTCGAATGCGAAGTCGAATTGTCGGTAGGGAATGTTGTCATGGATTCGCGTTCGTTGGAGGGCTATCGAAGTTTTGCGGAACGGTCAGCGACCGACGCGGTTTCGGATTTCCAGTAGCATGCGATGCCGCTTTGGATAGAAAGATCGCTGTTTTCCAGGACTACGTCCAACCGCCCCAGTCCGCTGTCCGGGTCGATGACGGGCGAGACAAAGCTGATGATGCCTTGTGTCGATTTTCCGTTGGTTCCCACTTCCAACGGCACCCGATCGCCTACTTTGGAATTCCTGAGAGTCGCCGCATCGAGGTAAAAGCGAACTTTGAGTTGGTCGACGCGAACGATCGTGGCAAACTGCGGTTCGTTGTGAGAAACGTTTTCGCCAGGTTGCTTGTGGATCTCGGTCACGAAACCATTGATCGGGCTTTTGATGATCCGGTCTTCGATTTGTGCCTTGATACGATTGACTTCCAGTGCCGCCAGATTCAACTCGTCCTCGGCCGCACGAAGTTCCGCAACGGCCTGCTGCTGTTCGGCTGTCTTTTGCTGCACTTCGTATTTGTTCGTGTGTCCACCCGAAACGAGCGACGTGACCGCGTCGAGCTGTGACTCGATGAGACTCAGTTGCGATTTCGCAGCGTCCAGGCGTGCCGTCGATTCCGCTTTGGCGACAGCAATTGCCAACGACTCTTTGAGCACGTTGTGGTTGATGGAAGCCAACGCGTCGCCGATGCGAACACGATCCCCTTCGCGAACATGTGCGCCCGCCACGATGCCGGATTCCGCGCTCGCCGCGACGCATTTCTCGATCGGTTCGGTGAAAGATCGCGTGATTCGGCCCTCGTGCATCTGCGCGTTGGCGCAGGACGCGGCTGCCGCGACAACGATGATGAATGGGATGGTGAAAACTGGTTTCATGGTTCTTCCTGAGTTCAGTTGAAAACCCGGTTTAGTCTTTCTCGATCGATTCTCTTACCGAATCCATCCAACGATCCCGGAGGATCATCTGCTGTCGACGGTCGAAGTTTCTTTGTTCGATCGATTGTTGCAACGCCCGTAGCTCACGCGAAAAATCTCTCGATTCTCCGTCAGCACCGGCGTCACGTTTGATCTGATTGGGAAGCGACGACTGAAAGTCCGTCAGCAGGGAATCGTCTGCGGCGACGAAGAATTGAGCCGATCCTGGTTGGCCCTGTCGCGCCCCGCGTCCGATTAGTTGACGGTCAATTCGTGGCGACTCGTTCGGGCTAACGGCGACAACGTGCAGTCCGCCAGCGGCAAGGGCACGGTCGTCCGGTTTGATGTCGGTGCCTCGGCCCGCCATGTTGGTGGCGATCGTGATGGCGCCTGCTCGGCCGGCTTGAGACACAATTTCGGCTTCGTCGCCGTCCTGAACTCCGTTCAGCAACACCGCGTTGATGTTGCGGGATCGAAGTGCCTGATCGATTTCCAGGCTTTCCCGAATGGTCCTGGTTCCGATCAGAATCGGTTGGTCTTTTTGATGCCGATGCCAAACATCGTCAGCGATCGCTTTTGCTTTCGATGCCGCATCAGTGAAGAAACGGGTTCTCTCGATGTGTCGCTGAGATTTTCGATTTGTCGGAATGACGACGATTGGACATTGGTAGATGTCCTTGAACTCATCCGCGACTGACTGTGCCGTTCCGGTCAGTCCGGCGATTGAGTCGTACATTTGCAGATAGCGCTGCCGGGTGATCGTGGTCGTTGATTCACGCGCCGGTTGCATCGTCAGGTTTTCTTTGACTTCCACGGCTTGGTGCAAACCGGATTGCCAGGTTCGGTCTGGCAGAATCCTGCCGGTGTACTGATCCACCAGTTGGATTTTGTCGTCCAGCACGACATAGTCCACATCGCGCTGCAATATTATTTGTGCCCGGATCGCATTGGAAATATAGGACTTCCAGGGGCGAGCCAACAACAGGTCGCGGTGGTGGGCGATCTTCTCGTGCGCGGCCAGGTTGGCGCTTTCGGTGACCTCGATCGATTTTTCGGGAAGCTCGATCGTGTAGTCGGTTCCCTCTACCAGTTCGGCGGCAATCTTCTTTGCCAACTGATACGGCACAGGGTCCTGTGTCTGTTTTCCAGGCAAGCTGATGATCAAAGGAGTCATCGCCTCATCAATCATCACACTGTCGGCTTCGTCGATAATCGCGACATGATGGTCGGCCGGTTGGATCAGCTTGTTGCCGCGCTCCGCACCCCGTATTCGATTGATGACTTCCCGACCAAGTCGCCGTTTCTTTTGTTGTCGCAGTTTCATCTGGTCGTGCAGGAAATCAAATCCAAACTGATAGCCCGGCCCATAAACAATTTGCTTTCGATATGCCAACCTGGACGCTGCTTCATCGCTCTGTTGCGGTAGCTTGCCATGCGTCAGCCCCAGCCGATCAAAAATTGGAGCCAGTTCGTCACAGTCGCGGTCAGCGAGGTAGCTGTTGGTGGTGCTGACATGGACTGACGGAACGTCCAGCGCTCGCAAAGCCGCAATGCAGCCAGTGACGACCGTTTTTCCTTCACCGGTTTGCATTTCGATGATGGCTCCCGTGCTGGCCGCGCCGATCGCCTGGACCTGGACGTCGAACAGACGAAAGCCCAGCGAACGGAAAACGCACTCGGCAATCAGGCCCGCGAACTCGACTCGAACCCGGTCGCGCTCGCCGCGGGTCGAAGCGGAATAGCGTTCCTGAATTGAGTCGGACTGCAGCTTCAGCGCTGCATCGCTCAGCGACGCAAAGCTGGATTCTGCCTGGCGGACATCCGAAACCCAGTGGTGTTTTCGAAACGCCTGACGACGCAGCCACGAAAATGGCGAGCGACTTTTGGACGCCGAGATCGAATTAGGCATGACGACTCCCGACTAGTATCTGGGAAGATCGGAGAAGACTGGACCGTCAGGCTCCGTTTTGACCGTGTCGGAGGAACCTGCCGACGAGCCGCGCCACGGAGAACGTGGTCCAGCGTCAGCATTGAAAGAACCATCTGCGACACGAACACCTTCATCGCTATCCGAATTGACGACGACTGAATCCCATTGTTTCGAAGCAGGAGTCGGTGTCACGTTCAGGTTAGGCGCCGGAGCCTGCCCGGTGAAAATGTTCATTGACTCGCCCGCCTGAGGGACCATCTGGAATGTTTCCATCGGCACCGACTGGGCTTTGTCGATCACAATGTCGTTGCAACCTTGTCCGTTACAGCTTGGTGATACTGAGATGGCTTCTGACTGTAGCAGAGTGCCGTTGGCTCGCTTCATGTTCACCATCGCCAAACTGTAAGTCAGTCGAGCGGTCACGTATTCGCGCTCCGCCGCGGTGACTCGTTCCTGAGCACGCAACAACGACTCCAGGTTCAGCGAAGAAGTTCCGCTTCCGTCAATCATTCGCTGCCAACGCTGTTCGATCGTTGTCACCTCTGCTTCGGCTGCTGCCAATGCACGGCTCTTCGCCGTAATCTCCCGGCGAGAAGTGTTGAGCTCACGAACCGCGATGTCGACTTCCGTTTGCACCGCCTGCAAAGCTCTCGCATATTCACTTTGCAATCGTTCCAATTCGTGTTGACGGCGGCAGACTCGAGCTTTCGCCAATCGGTTTCCGACCGGCAGTTCGTATTGCAGCCCAACCGAGTAGCTGGGGCGGCCAACCGAAAACTGATCCGTGAACGCTTCGCCAAAATCGCTGTCGCCCTGCAGTCCGGACAGATAGCCCTGAGTTACCAGATTCAAAACTGGCATCAATTCGTGCTGAGCCACGCCGAGTCTTAGTGAGCCCGCTTTGACTTGCTGGACCGCGGCGCGAACTTCGGGGCGATTCTGGATCGCGATTTGTATTTCGTTCTGCAAATCCGTGTGATATTGGAAAGTCGGCAACGGCTCGACAGGGATCAGTTCCATCTGATCGGAGTTTCCAAGTTCCTGTGCGTTGATCATGCCACGCAGTCGCGTCTCCGAATTGGTGACTGCCGTTTGTGCCCGGATCAAGTCAGCTCGGCGGTTTTCCAAAGCACTTGCTGCCAGAATAAGTTGCGTGCCTTGCGTGTCGACAGTTTGCCGCGCCGAAAGCGTCTGGTAGATCTCCTTCGTGCGAAGATAGAGCCGAAGTTGATGAGCCAGAACGGCTCGTTCAAGATGCAGATTCCAGTAAGCTCGCGTGATCTCCAGCAATTCGTCCTGCAACGTTGCAAGAAACTCGTTGTTGGCAACTTCGGTGTCGACTTGTGCGAGAAACACGATCGCATTGTTGTATGCAGCACCGCGGCCTCGCATTAGCGGATGCGTGTACGACATGGTCAGCCGGCCCGTCGCCTGGTCGTTGGGGATGAAGAACTGCGAGTTGTTGTCTTGCCATCCGAATCGTTGCGAAATGTCCAGTTGTCCACCACTGCGAGTTGTTCTCCTTGCGCCACCGGTGCCCTGAAAAACCGTGTCGTTAAAACGGTTCTGGTTTCCGCCGACAGTCAACGAATTGCTGACGGGTTCACTGGTATCGTTCCACGCCGTGTTCAAATAGCGGACCCAATCAAATGCCGAATCGGCTTCCTGAATCGCCGTCTCCCGGATCAGTGGATCTGCTTTCGCGATCTTGATTTGGTTGGAGTGATGAACGGCCAGGTACAGGATCGTATGCAGGTCAGTCGGTAGCGGTTGGACTTCTCTGAGCGAGTTCTGAACGTGGCGATCCCACCACGAATTCACCAGTGGCTTTTGCGCCGCGGCAACAGCTTCAGCATTCATGTCGCGAAAAACCTGAGTCGCGTTGAAATCCTTGAACGCATCCTGTCCGCGAAGTTTGGCTTCGTTAAAAATCACCACGAACAGAATCAAGCCAACGAAGATTGCTGGCATGGTGTAGGGCTGCAGCGAGTAAAGCTGTATCGATTGCGTCAACTCAATCGGTTGGGCAGGCTTTGTGCGGATGGTTGGGTGATCAGGCATAGTTGTCTGTTAGGGCAGGACCGCGGATTCGATTTGGAGGGTTGCTCCGATTGTTCCATCGTCAAAAGGAAATCCCTGTTCCAGTTAAATCGGCTGCAACGATCATGCGACGCCAATGCCGCCCGCATAATCGTTACAAACTGAACTTGGGGTGCCTTCGTCATATGGCTGCACTGTTTATTTCGATGAAAGCGAAGTCTACCAATGTGCATTTTGGTCCGGTCTGCGCGCATCTGCGGCCCGGTCTCGCCCTTAAAATACTGCCTGCCCCACAGGAAATCGGATGGCTAATCGACGAATTGGCAAACGATCCAAGCTTGATTTTATTTCCATTGTCGAGCAGCTCGAAGATCGAGTGTTATTCGACGGTGTTCCTGACGCGACCTTTGTCCTGCCAGAACATCTGGTAGATCATGCGCTTCCAGAATCTGTGGATTCGCAGTTTGTGCAGGAAGCAAATCAGCAGACGCCTGTTGAGTTACTGATTGTGGACGGCGCAGTTGCCGGCAGTGACCAGTTGATTCGTTCGATCTTGGAATCCGCTCCCGATCGCTCCTTCGAAATCAGGGTTCTCGATTCAGCCACCGACGGCGTCAGTCAGATCTCGGAGATACTTTCGAAATCCGAAATCGATTTTGCGGCCGTTCATCTGGTGTCGCACGGCGACGACGGTCTGATACAACTGGGGTCGTCGACGCTTGATAGTGCGGCATTGAGTGCGCGGGCCGAAGAAATCGCTCAGTGGGCCGATGCACTCACCGAAGACGCTGACTTGCTGATCTACGGGTGTAATCTTGCCAGTTCCGATGCGGGCGAATCGTTTGTTGAAAAGATGGCTTCGCTTACGGGAGCTGACGTCGCGGCTTCGGATGACTTGACTGGAGCCGAACAACTTGGTGGTGACTGGGATTTGGAATTCAATACTGGACAGATCGACCATGAGTATGTGCTTCGCCACAGCCAGTGGTTTGGCGTCCTGTCGACGGTGAGCGGAACGGCCTACATCGACTACAACAATGACGGTTCCCAGGATCTGGCCGCCTCTGCATCGGAAGTCGGGATTCCGGGTCTCGCCGTCACGGCCTACGATTCGGACGGCAACGTTGTCGATGCCACAACGACGGCTGCCGATGGTACTTACACGATCAACAACGTAGGAAACATTCCGGTCCGTGTTGAGTTCACCAATGCGCCGACGGGCTTTACCGAAAGTCTGCTGGATCCTGCGACGGCTGATCCGGACGCCGTTGCTTCGGTCGCCTTCACGGCCGGAGTCACCAATTCGGTAATGAATCTGGCGCTTCATCGCCCCAGTGACATCAGTGATTCAGGTGACTTGCAGATTGTCGCGACCTGTTACTTTTTTGGGGATGGACTGACAGGAAATGAACCGGCGATCATCCGCTGGGACTACGCGAATGAAGGCGATTACGCGGGACAGGTCCGTGGCAATGCACCCGATCCGGCCACGCCCTATGTCGTCGTAGCCACGATCGGTGAAGTCGGTTCGGTGACAGGCCTGGCATACCAAAACGAAATCGATACGTTCTTTGCCGGTGCTCACACCAAACGGCACTCGGGCTATGGTTCGGGAGGTTCAGGTGCGATCTACTCGATCACTGCTGGCGGTACGCCCGTTGTGTTCGCGACTTTGCCAAACATTGCTGACCCTCATCCAACGTCCACGATTGGCGATGCGACCTATCGCGACGATTGGGATGCAGACCTCGCGACGTATGACTTGGTCGGAAAGTCTGGGCTTGGCGACGTCGATCTGTCAGAGGACGGCACCACCGTTTGGGCCATGAATCTGTTCGACAATCAGCTTTACGAGATCCCGATCGGAAGCACCGATGCGCCATTGGATCTGTCACAGCATAGCGACAGCAACATCGTTGCTCACGACATCATCACGGCGATTCTCAATGAGGACGCCAACGCGCTTGGTGTCAATCCGTTGCAGAATGCCCGCCCCAACGGGTTGGCATTTCACGACGGAATGGTCTACATCGGAATCGTCAATTCAGCTCAATACGATGCCAGCGGCGTTGAAGGCGTGCTGACCAATGAAGATTTGGAAGCCTACGTTTTTCGCTTCGACCCAACGAGTCCGACTTCGGCGCCCGAGAAAGTCCTCGAGTTCGGGCTGGACTATCAACGCCAGGCGATCATTGACGCAACGTTTGCTCCATACACGCCGGGTGCCTGGAATCCGTGGCTCAGTACTTTCCCCACAACCTACATTGATGGAACCGCGGTCCCGACAGCTGACAATTCGGAAGTCGGATACGCGATGCCGATTTTGTCCGATATCGAATTCGACAACGACGGATCGATGATCCTCGGTTTCCGCGATCGATTTGGAGACATGGGCGGCTATCGACAGGACCGTCCCGACGGTTCAGGCACCGACTACTCAGTTGATTCGGCCGGCGATATCTTACGCGCCGACTACGTTGCAGGAACCGACTCGTGGACGATTGAGGGTGATCTTGTTTATCCTGCGCTGCCAAGTCCGGATTCGGCTGATACTTCGATTGAATTCTACGACGCCGATGTTTACGCAGAAACGAACGGATTTGGGCCCACGATTCATAATGAGATCGCACAAGGTTCACTTGGATTGGTTCCGGGATACAGCGAAGTCTTTACGTCTGCGATGGATCCGATTGATGACGTGTTCTTCTCTGGCGGATTGATCTTTCTTGATAACTCGACGGGCGCCGAAAGCACATCCGGCGGGCGTACGATGGGGATCAGCCTGTACACCTCCGGGACCGCGCCATCGGAATCTTTCGGGAAAGGAAACGGAATCGGAGACGTCGAGTTCCTGTCGGCTCCTGGCGAGATGGAAATCGGAGATCGTATCTGGCTCGATACCGATCGCGATGGGGAACAGGACGCGGGAGAAGGTAACGTTCCTGACGGAGTCACGGTTGAACTGTACGACATGACGGATCCATTGAATCCGGTTCTCGTCGGGACCGCTACCACATCAAACGGGCAATACCTGTTCAATGACTCGAACGTAGCCTACTCCGACGGTGGGACGGCAGTCGGTTTGCGTCCGTTCACCGACTATGAAATCAGGCTCGTCGCGAGCGACTTCCAAAGCGGCGGACTGCTGCAGGACTACGTTGCGACCACTGCCAATGCGGTCGATGACTCCATCGATTCTGACGCCGTCAATCAGGGCGGGATTCCGATTGTCGCGCTCACCACCGGAGCGACCGGCGAGTCCGATCACAGCTTTGATATGGGCCTGGTCCAAACGGATCGTGGCGACCTTCCCACCGGCTACAACGTTACTGCTGCTGACGACGGTGCGACGCATATGCTCGATGGAGTTACGTTCTTGGGGGCAAGTGCTGACGCGGAAATGGATGCGACGAACACCGCCAATGCACTTGGAGACGATTCTAAAGCCAGCGATGACGAAGATGGCGTGACTTTCCTCAGCCCAATGGTCGCCGGCACCAACGCTGAGATTCAAGTTGTCGCTTCGGTCGATGGTTTCCTCAACGCATGGATCGATTTCGACGGCGACGGGACTCTCGATGTCGTCGACGTGGTCTCTGTCGACGGAGTTCCGGTTGCTGGCGGGACGACGCTGAACGATCTTGCTTTGACCGGTGGCACGCATTCGATCGTCGTTTCGGTTCCAGTCAATGCCGCCGGCGATACGCCAGCCCGTTTCCGGTTTACTTCTGACGATCCGGCTGGAACGCTGGGCCCGGATGGAATCTGGAACAACGGTGAAGTCGAAGACTATGTCCTTGGGGCGATCGGCAACTACGTTTGGGAGGACAACGGTCCGGGGGCCGCGACGGCGCTCAATGGGGTTCAGGATGGCACCGAATCTGGAGTCGCCGGCGTCACGGTATTCCTGCTCGACGGCACCGGTTCTCGAATTCAGGATGCTGACGGAAATGATGTCTCGGTAACGACTGATGCTGCTGGCTTCTACCAGTTTTCAGGGCTTCCCGCGGGAGACTATCAGGTTGAGTTCGTTGCTCCGGCAGGTTATCTGTTCACGCAAGCGAACCTTGGCGATGACGCGACCGATAGCGACGCGAACCAGTCTACCGGGATTACGGCGACGACCAGCATCGTGGCAGGAGAAACCGATGACTCGATCGATGCCGGTTTGGTTCGTCTGGACCTTGGCGATCTCCCGGACAGCTATGGAACGACGTTTGGGTCAGCTTCCGGCGCAGCCTCTCATGTGCTCGACGGAGTCAAGTTTCTTGGAGCGAGCGTTGATTCGGAAACCGACGGACAACCCAGCGCCGATGCGACTGGAGACGGCAGTGATGAAGACGGAATTGAGTTCACTTCTCCGCTGACGGCCGGATCTTCGGCTACTCTGGAAGTCACCGCTTCGACGGCGGGCTTCCTCAATGCGTGGATTGATTTCGATACCAGTGGCACGCTGGACGAAGTCCTTGTGACTCACGTTGATGGTGTGGTACTCGGAACGCCAACGAACATTGACGACCTGGCTCTGTTGGCTGGCACGACTGAGCTCCGTTTTGACGTCCCGGCAACTGCCAACGGAACGATGGCCGCGCGCTTCCGCTTCACTGCCGACGCGATGGGCGGCACGCGCAGCACCAACAGCCTTGCACCGACTGGTGAAGTCGAAGACTATGTGCTCGGCGCGATCGGAAACTTCGTTTGGGAAGACAACGGAGCCGGTGGCGGGACGGGCTATGACGGGATTCAGAACGGCACGGAACCGGGAGTCGGCGGAGTCTCTGTGTTCCTGCTCGATGGTTCTGGCAACCGGATTCAGGATGCTGCGGGCAACGAAATTTCGACCACCACTGACGTTAATGGCTTCTATCAATTTGCCGGGCTTCCACCGGGTGGATATCAAGTCGAGTTTGTGGCGCCGACAGGTTTTTCTTTCACTCAGCAGGACGTTGGCAACGATGCATTGGATAGCGATGCCAACGGATCGGGCGTTACCGGCACCACGTCGATTGTTGCTGGAGAAGTCAACGACTCGATCGATGCGGGGATCGTAAGTTTCGACTACGGCGATCTGCCGGATGGGTACGGAACGACAGACGGTTCAGCCGCAGGTCCGGCTCGGCACGTCCTTGATGGCGTCACGTATCTTGGAAGTTCCGTCGATGTTGATCTCGATGGACAACCAACTGCAGATGCAACCGGCGATGGTGCGGACGAAGATGGAGTTTCGTTTACGTCTCCCGTGGTCGCGGGAACATCGGCAACGATCGAGGTGACGGGCGCCGCGGACGGTTTCCTCAACGCGTGGATCGATTTTGACTCAAACGGTGTGCTCGATGAAGTCACCGTGACGCATGTCGATGGCGTCGCCCTGGGCACGCCGACTACGATCAGCGACCTTGCCTTGACCACTGGCACGACGGAGCTTCGATTCGACGTTCCGGCATCAGCCACTGGAAATATGGCGGCCAGATTCCGATACACTTCGGCCGCGATGGGAGCTTCCCGCAGTCCCAACAACACCGCTGGATCGGGCGAAGTTGAAGACTATGTTCTCGGCTCGCTGGGGGATCGCGTGTTCCTCGACGACAATATCGACGGGCTTCAAACCGCTGGCGAATCTGGCGTTTCTGGCGTGACCGTCTATCTGCTGGACGAGCTGGAGAACCGCTTGCTCGATGCGGCTGGCAACGAGATCTCGACAACGACTGACGGGAACGGCGACTATGAATTCGCAGGGCTTCCAGCTGGTAACTATCGCGTCGAATTCGAGGCGCCGGTCGGCCTGTCGTTCACAAGCCAGGACGTTGGCGGTGATGACGCAATCGATTCCGATGCTGATCTGGCGACGGGTGTTACGTCTCAGGTCTACGCGATCGCGGCGAACACCACAGAAGACAGCGTTGATGCGGGATTGGTCGAACAGGACCGCGGTGACTTGCCGGCGGGCTTCAACGTTTCCAACGCTGACGGCGGCCCCAGCCATACTTTGGACGGAGCGACCTATTTGGGAGCCAGCGTCGATGGCGAACTTGATGCAGCCAACACCCCGGACGCATTGGGCGACGATACTGGCGCCGACGATGAAGACGGAGTCACGTTCCTTGATCCAATGATCGCCGGAACAAATGCCCGTATCGAAGTTGTTGCCAGCGCCGACGGTTTTCTCAACGCGTGGATCGACTTCAACGGGAATGGCACGTTTGACTCAGGCGAGCAAATCGCTCTTGATCGTCCGCTGACAACCGGAGCGAACACGATCACGGTTGCTGTTCCGGCGAATGCAACAGGCGTTATGGCAGCCCGATTCCGATTTACCTCTGACGATCCGTTCGGAGCTCTCGGGCCTGACGGACATTGGGACAACGGTGAAGTCGAAGACTACGTGCTCGGCGCGATCGGCGATTACGTTTGGGAAGATAACGGCAACGGTGGCGGCGTCCCGAATGACGGCATTCAAAATGGCACAGAACCTCCGGTCTCCGGCGTGACCGTGTTCCTGCTCGATGGAACAGGAGCCCGGATTCAGGACGCTGATGGAATCGATGTCTCGACAACGACCGACGTCAATGGAGCCTACGAGTTCGCCGGTCTTCCGGCAGGTAACTATCGGGTCCAATTCGTAGCACCGGTTGGATTTGAATTTACGCAAGCCAACATCGGCAACGATGCAACTGACAGCGATGCGGATCAAACGACGGGCGTCACGGCCACCACAACACTCACGCCGGGCGAAGTCAACAACACGGTTGATGCGGGATTGGTGGAATACGATTACGGCGACCTCACTGATGGATACGGAACAACCAACGCTTCCGGTTTGGGGGCCGCAAAGCACGTCGTTGACGATGTGACTTTCCTTGGAGCTGGCGTCGATGCCGAAGCCGATGGCGCGCCGACGGCAGCCGCAGACGGTGACGACAATGATGGTTCCGATGACGAAGATGGCGTAACGTTCCTGTCTCCGTTGATGCCGGGCGTGTCGGCGGAAATCGAAGTCAACGCTTCGACGGCCGGATTCCTTAACGGCTGGATTGATTTCGATTCCGATGGCGTGCTGGATGAAGTTGTCGTCACCGCTGTCAACGGAGTTCCGTTGGGGACTCCTGCGAACCTTGCTGATATCGCGCTTAACTCCGGCGCGAACACGATCACTTTTGATGTTCCTGCAAACGCCGACGGAAACATGGCGGCGCGATTCCGTTTTACGTCCGACCAAATGGGCGCCATGCGTAGTCCCAATGGCGATTGGTCTAACGGCGAAGTCGAAGACTATGTTCTCGGTTCGCTGGGCGACTACGTTTGGGTCGACAACGGCGATGGCGGCGGCGGAGCCAAAGACGGGATCC
Organism: Mariniblastus fucicola; assembly: GCF_008087665.1. Lineage (GTDB taxonomy): Bacteria > Planctomycetota > Planctomycetia > Pirellulales > Pirellulaceae > Mariniblastus > Mariniblastus fucicola. Next base: position 5,376,056 of record NZ_CP042912.1, on the reverse strand, counting down.
AGAACGGAACTGAATCTGGCGTTGGCGGCGTTCTTGTAACGCTGCTCGACGCGTCCGAAAATCCGGTCACCGATGCTGATGGAAACAGTGTCACTACGACCACAGCGGCGGACGGCAGCTACCGATTTGTCGGCCTTCCTGCCGGTGACTACAAGGTTCATTTTGGCCAGCCGGGAATTGTGCTGACTGATGCTGATCAAGGCGGCGATGACGCGCTCGACAGCGATGCCGATTTCACAACCGGGATCACGGGGCAGACTTACACGATCTCTGCGAATACGACTGAGACCTCCGTTGACGCGGGTATCCTGGAAGTCGACTTTGGCGATTTGCCGGACGGCTACGGAACGACCGGAGGCGTCGATGGTGCTCGCCATGCGATCGAAACCGGAGTCTATCTTGGTTCGGGCGTCGACAACGAAATTGATGGTCAGCCAAACGCTTCGGCGACCGGAGACGATCTGGACGACACTGACGATGAGGATGGCGTCCTGTTTGTGACACCACTGGTGCCCGGACGCCCGGCGACAATCGAAGTTTCACCCAACGTCGACGGCTATCTGAATGCGTGGATCGATTTCGACAGCGATGGAACGCTGGATGAAGTCCTTGTTACACACGTCGATGGCGTGCTGCTTGGTACACCGGTGAATATCGATGACTTGAACCTGACGGCCGGAAGTCACGATCTGACTTTCGATGTCCCCGCAACAGCCACGGGGACGATGGCGGCGCGATTCCGATTTTCTCAGGACGCAATGGGATCCCTCCGTAGCACCACAGGGCTGTGGCGAAACGGTGAAGTCGAAGACTACGTGCTTGGCGCGATCGGCGACTACGTCTGGATTGACAACGGACTCGGCGGAGGCACTGGCAACGACGGTCAACAGAACGGAACCGAACCGGCGCTCGCTGGCGTCACGGTACGGCTGATGGATTCGGCTGGAAATCCGATTGTCGACGCTGACGGCGTGGCGATCACAACGGTGACTGCCGCTGATGGAAGCTACGAATTTCCGGGCTTGCCGGACGGAGACTACCGAGTCCAATTCGACCTGCCGACCGGTTTCCAGTTTACGGACACGGACCTTGGTGACGACTCGACCGACAGCGATGCCAACGAGTCAACCGGTTTGACTGATCAGACATACACGATCACCGCCGGAGTGACCAACGCGACCGTGGACGCGGGTCTGCTGGAGCAAGATTTTGGCGACTTGCCAGACAGCTACAGTACGCTCACCGGTTCTGGTGGAGCAGTTCACGGAATCGATGGGAATACGTACCTTGGTTCCAGCGTCGACGCAGAGCTCGACGGGCAACCCTCCGGTACGGCGACTGGAGATGACGCCAATACCGATGACGAAGACGGAGTCACGTTCCTTGATCCGATGGTCGCCGGCACGGACGCGCGAATCGAAGTCGTTGCCAATAGCGATGGTTTTCTCAATGCGTGGGTCGATTTCAATGGCAATGGCACGTTCGACGCAGGCGAGCAAATCGCTACGGATTATCCGCTGACCGCCGGCACGAATGTGATCACCGTCAGCGTTCCCGCGACCGCGACGGGTGTGATGGGAGCCCGTTTCCGATTCACGTCGGACAACACTGGCGCTTCGCTTGGTCCCGACGGAGCATGGGACAACGGTGAAGTCGAAGACTATATCCTCGGCGCGATCGGCGATTATGCGTGGGAAGACAATGGCGCTGGCGGAGGCGTTGCTTTCGACGGAGTTCAGGACGGCGGCGAGCCCGCGGTTTCGGGCGCGACTGTGTTCCTTCTCGATGGTTCGGGCAATCGAATCCAGGATGCCAATGGCAACGAGATATCTACGACGACTGATGCCAGTGGAGCCTATGAGTTTGCTGGTCTTCCGTCGGGAGACTACAGCGTTGAATTCGTTGCACCTGGCGGCTACACGTTCACTGCGGCGAATGTTGCTGACGATGCGACGGACAGCGACGCCAATGAGTTGACGGGTGTGACCGCGTCGACGAATCTGTTGCCTGGCGAAGTTGACGATACACTCGACGCCGGATTTGTGCGACTGGACTACGGCGATTTGCCGGACGGATATGGGACGACCAATGGCTCCACCGATGGATCAGCCAGACACGTTGTCGACGGTGTGACTTATTTGGGAGGTGGCGTCGATTCTGAAACGGACGGACAACCAACGGCAGACGCGACCGGAGACGGCACAGACGAAGACGGCGTTGTCTTCAGCGGTCCGTTGACCGCCGGGGCTTCCGCAACGATCAACGTGACGACTTCGGCTGTTGGTTTCCTTAACGCCTGGATTGATTTTGACTCCGACGGCGTGCTGGATGAAGTGTTGATCACACATGTGGACGGCGCTGCACTGGGGACGCCAGTCAATATCGATGACCTCGCGCTACCAGGCGGCACGACGGAACTTCGCTTTGACGTGCCCGCCAACGCAACCGGTAATATGGCTGCGCGGTTCCGCTATACCGCGACTGCAATGGGTGCTGGACGCAGCCCGAACGGAACGGAGCTGTCAGGTGAAGTCGAAGACTACGTGCTGGGTTCGATCGGCGATCAAGTCTTCCTCGATTCCAACAACGATGGTTTGCAAACGGGCGAAGCTGGATTCTCAACAGTCACTGTCTTCCTGCTTGACGCTACCGGTTCGCGAATTCAGGACGCTGCCGGAGTAGACATTTCGACCGTCACCGACGTCAATGGCGACTATGAGTTTGCTGGTTTGCCAGCGGGCGACTATCGCGTTGAGTTCGTTGCTCCTGTCGGCTATTACATTGCGAAAACGAACCAGGGAGCCGATGATGCGATTGATTCTGATGCGGATGAAGCGACAGGAATCACAACGCAAACTTACACAATCGCTGCCAACACAACCGAAGACAGCGTCGATGCCGGCCTGACCAATCGCGATCGTGGTGACTTGAGATCCGGATTCAATGTCTCGATCGCCGATGGCGGACCAAGCCACACGCTTGACGCTTCGACCTATCTCGGAGCCAGCATTGACGGAGAAGCTGATGCTGCCAACACTGCGGATGCATCCGGCGACGAAGCCGATGAAGACGGTGTTACCTTCCTTGACCCGTTAGTCGCAGGCACCAACGCTCGTGTCGAAGTGGTTGCCAACAGCGATGGTTTCCTCAACGCGTGGGTCGATTTTAACAGCAACGGCACCTTTGATTCGGGCGAACAGATTGTCTCTGACGAGCCACTGACGGCAGGTTCAAACATAATTACGGTTGCAGTTCCAGCCACGGCAACAGGAGCGATGGGCGTTCGATTCCGCTTCACCTCCGACGATCCGGCAGGCGCGCTTGGCCCCGACGGTCACTGGGATAACGGTGAAGTCGAAGACTACATGCTTGGCGCGATCGGTGACTATGTTTGGGAAGACAATGGAATTCTCGGCGGCGTTCCGCTTGATGGCGAGCAGGACGCAAGTGAGCCACCGGTTGCCGGAGTCACGGTCTATCTGCTAGACGGTTCCGGGAATCGAATCCAGGACGCCGACGGCAACGATATTTCAACCACGACCGATGCATCGGGACGTTACGAATTCGCCGGGCTTCCAGCAGGTGACTACCAGATTGAATTTGCTCCGGGCCCCGAGTATCAGTTTACGCGACAGGATGCTGGGTCAGACGATACCATCGACAGCGATGCGGACGTGACTTCCGGGGTTACGGATACGGTCAGCCTGACGCCGGGCGAAGTCAACGAGACGATTGACGCGGGAGTCGCGCGGTTTGACTACGGTGACCTCGACGATAGCTATGGCACGACTGATGGTGCAGCCAATCCTGGCGCCGTACATCTGCTCGATGGAGCGACGTACCTCGGTGCGACCGTTGATTCGGAACAGGATGGGCAACCTGCTGTCGACGCGACCGGAGACGGTACTGATGAAGACGGCGTGGTATTTACTTCGCCGTTGACAGCCGGTTCGAACGCGTCATTTGAGATCACCGCTTCGGTGGACGGTATCCTCAATGCGTGGATTGATTTTGATTCCGACGGAGTGTTGGATGAAATCATGATCACGCACGAAGACGGCAACCCGCTGCCGTTTCCGTTTCCGCTTAGCGACTGGCCGATTGTGGCTGGAACGACAGAAATCCGTTTCAATGTTCCTGCGAACGCGACCGGCAACATGGCGGCTCGATTCCGCTTCACAGATGATTTGATGGGAACCACACGAAGTCCCAACGGCATCGCGATTGATGAGTTTGGTGTTCCGCTGGCTGGTGAAGTCGAAGACTACGTGCTTGGATCGATTGGCGATCGCGTGTTCTCGGATTCCAACAGTGATGGTTTGCAGACGGGCGAACCGGGAGTCGAGAACGTCACCGTGTATCTGCTCGACGGTACCGGTGCACGTATCCAGGATGCCGATGGAGTCGATATTTCGACGGTTACCGACGCCAACGGCGACTATGAATTCGCGGGGCTTCCGGCGGGTGACTATCGCGTTGAGTTTGTGGCACCGACGGGTCTGTTGTTTACGACAGCCAATCAGGGAGCCGACGATGCGAACGATTCGGACGCGGACGAAGTCACCGGAATTACGTCGCAGACTTACACGATTGCTGCCAACACCACGATCGATACAGTTGATGCTGGCCTTGTGTTGCTCGACCGCGGTGACTTGCCGACGGGCTTCAATGTTACCAGTGCTGACGGCGGTCCAGCCCACAAGCTTGACGGCGTGACGTTCCTTGGAGCCAGCGTCGATGGCGAAGTTGACGCGACTAACACCGCAGATGCTTCCGGTGATGGTGATGATGAGGACGGAGTCATCTTTTTGAATCCGCTGGCTGCTGGGACGGATGCCCAGATCGAAGTCACGGCTTCGGTAGACGGTTTCCTCAACGCGTGGATTGACTTCAACGGCAACAACTCCTTCGATTCTGGTGAGCAGATCGCTGTCGACGAACCGTTGGTTGCGGGGACCAACACGCTGACCATCAGCGTCCCGGCCAGTGCGACGGGAGTTATGGCAGCGCGATTCCGATTCACTTCGGATAGTTCGGCTGGAGCCCTTGGTCCGGACGGGGAGTGGGACAACGGTGAAGTTGAAGACTATATCCTTGGTTCGATTGGCGACTACACGTTTAGTGATAACAATCTCGACGGATTGCAGGACGGTGGAGACACGGCGCTTGCTGGCGTCGTCGTGAATTTGCTCGACGGTTCGGGGAATCCGATCCTTGATGCTAACGGCAATCAGGTGACGACCACGTCCGACGCATCAGGTGCCTATGAGTTCGCCGGTTTGCCAGCGGGAACTTACACGGTCGAATTTATTGAGCCCGCCGGGCTTGATGTGGCCACCGCCAATGTTGGCGCGAATGATGCGATCGACAGTGACGGCGCTATTTCCGATCCAGTCTTCATTGGGGCTGGCGAAACGAACACGACGCTCGACGCCGGATTCGTTCCCGAACCAACCTTCACGTACGACTATGGTGACTTGCCGGATTCCTACGGTACGCTTGACGCCGACGGCGGGCCGAACCACTTGATCGATGGCGTCACGTTCCTTGGCTCGGGCGTGGACAACGAAGCCGACGGTCAGTCCAACGCCAATGCGACCGGAGACGGTAGCGATGAAGACGGAGTCGAATTCCTGGATCCATTAGTGGCCGGAACCGATGCCCGGATCGAAGTTGAAGCTTCTGTCGACGGTTACCTCAACGCCTGGATTGATTTCAATGGCGACGGAATGTTTGGTGCTGGCGAGCAGATCGCAACCGACATGTTTTTGACCGGAGGGCTCAATGAGTTCACGATCTCGGTTCCGCCAACGGCAACCGGGCTTATCGGAGCACGATTCCGGTTTACCGCGGATGATCCAGCCGGGACCTTGGGGACGGGTGGCGCAGCGACGACGGGAGAAGTCGAAGACTATCTGTTGGGCTCGATCGGAAACTTCGTTTTCACCGACGTCAATGGCGACGGATTGCAAGACGCAGGGGACACTCCGCTATCTGGCGTGGTCGTGAATTTGCTTGATGGAGCCGGCAATCCGGTTCTTGATGCCAATAGCAACGCCATCACCACCACGACGGATGCTGCGGGCTGGTACGAGTTCGCCGGGCTACCGCCAGGTTCCTATTCAGTTGAGTTCATCGAGCCTGTCGGTCTTGATGCCACGACTGCCAATGTGGGCGCTGATGATTCGATTGACAGCGACGGTCCAGTCACGACTCCTGTTTCGTTGGGGGCTGGCGAAAGCAACACGACGCTCGACGCCGGATTCGTAACCGAGCCAATTCTGACTTATGACTACGGCGACTTGCCTGACACGTATTCGACGCTGGACGCCAGCGGTGGAGCCAACCATCAGATCGACGGCGTAACATTCCTTGGTTCGACGGTTGACGATGAAGCTGATGGACAACCAACGGCAGACGCCAGCGGTGATATTGGCGACGAAGATGGCGTGGTGTTCGCAACGCCACTGGTTGCCGGAACAGATGCGACGATCGAAGTCACTGCTTCTGTCGACGGTTTCCTCAACGCGTGGATCGATTTCAACGGAAACGGAACCTTCGAAGCTGCCGAGCAGATTGCTGCTGACTTCGCGGTAACGGCTGGCACCAACACGATCAATGTCAGCGTGCCCGCGACTGCGACGGGCATCATGGGAGCCCGTTTTCGCTTCACATCAGACGACCCGGCAGGAGCTCTCGGAGCCGACGGTCAGTGGGACAACGGAGAAGTCGAAGATTACATCCTCGGTTCGATCGGCGACCTTACTTTCAACGATAACAATGCCGACGGACTTCAAAATGCGGGCGATACACCGCTTGCCGGAGTCGTTGTCAACTTGCTCGACGGCAGCGGCAACCCTGTGCTCGACGCCAACGGCAACGCGATCTCGACGACCACCGATGCCAGCGGACTCTATGAGTTCGCGGGACTCTCAGCAGGATCGTACTCGGTTGAGTTTGTCACACCGGTCGGTTTGGACATCACGACTTCCAACGTTGGCGCAGACGACATGGCCGACAGCGATGGCGAAATCACGGCTCCGGTCGCCATTGGCGCCGGGGAAAGCAACACGACGCTCGATGCCGGATTTGTGCCTGAACCGGCGATCACGTACGACTACGGAGATCTGCCAGATTCCTACGAAACGCTCGACGCGAACAACGGTGCCAATCATCTGATCGATGGAGTTACCTTCCTCGGTGCAGGAGTCGACAACGAAGCCGATGGGCAACCGTCAGTGGGCGCCAACGGAGATGGCTCCGACGAAAACGGCGTTGTGTTCGTGACACCGTTGGTGGCGGGCGCCGACGCGACCATCGAAGTTACCGCTTCGGTGGACGGTTTCCTCAACGCGTGGATCGACTTCAATGGCGACGGCACGTTTGACGCAGCCGAGCAAATCGCTATCGATGAGATGCTGACGTCCGGAGTCAACACGCTGACGGTCAGCGTTCCCGCGACCGCAACGGGAATCATGGGAGCCCGTTTTCGATTCACTGCCGATGACCCGGCTGGAACGCTTGGTTCTGGCGGAGCCGCTGCTTCGGGAGAAGTTGAGGACTACATCCTCGGTTCGATCGGAGACTATACTTTCAATGACGTCAACGGGAATGGTCTGCAAGATGGCGGAGACACGCCACTCGCCGGCGTGATCGTAAATCTGCTCGACGGCAGCGGCAACCCGGTGCTCGATGCCAATGGGAATGCGATCACAACGACCACAGATGCGAGCGGCGCCTACGAGTTCGCTGGCCTTCCGCCAGAATCGTACTCCGTTGAGTTTGTTGAGCCAACGGGCTTGGATTTCACTTCGTCAAATGTAGGAGCAGACGACACGATCGACAGCGATGGTGCCACGACTTCCGTAGTGATCATCGGTGCCGGCGTAAGCAATACAACGCTTGACGCAGGCTTCGTGCCGGAGCTTTACGACTATGGTGATTTGCCTGACTCCTATAGCACCTTGGACGCCAGCGGTGGAGCCAATCACAAAATCGACGGCGTGACGTTCCTGGGTTCGAGTGTCGACAATGAAGTGGAAGGACAACCTTCAGCTAACGCCAACGGAGACGGTTTGGACGAAGACGGCGTAACGTTCGTCAACGCTCTGGTTGCCGAGACCGATGCCGACATAGAAGTCGTGGCCAGCGTGGACGGTTTCCTCAACGCCTGGATCGACTTCAATAGCAACGGCACATTCGACGCCGGAGAGAGAATCGCAACAGACCTTCCGGTGACGGCAGGGACGAACACGATCACCGTTAGCGTTCCCGCAACTGCAACGGGAATTATGGGCGCGCGGTTCAGGTTTACTTCAGACGATCCGAATGGAAGTCTTGGTCCGGATGGGCAATGGGACAACGGTGAAGTCGAAGACTACATCCTCGGCTCGATCGGTGACTATACGTTTAACGACAACAACGAGGACGGTTTGCAGGACGCTGGCGACACGCCACTGTCTGGTGTGGTCGTGGCGCTGCTAGACGGAGCCGGCAATCCGATGCTTGACGCCAACGGCAACGCGATCACAACGACCACCGATTTCAATGGTCTGTACGAGTTTGCAGGCCTTCCTGCAGAGAGATATTCAGTTCAGTTTACCGAGCTGGCTGGTCTGGATATCACGACTTCAAACGTTGGAGCCGACGATTCGATCGACAGCGATGGCTTGGTTACAGCTCCCGTCACGATCGTTGCCGGCGAGACCAATACGACGCTGGATGCCGGTTTCGTCACTGAACCTCCTCCCGTGTACGACTACGGAGACTTGCCAGATTCGTACGTGACGCTTGATTCTTCGATTGGAGCCAACCATCTGATCGACGGCGTGACGTTTCTTGGGTCGAGTGTCGACGATGAGTTGGATGGCCAGCCGACGGCCGATGCCAGTGGCGATGGCGACGACGAAGACGGTGTTGTGTTTGCGACGCCACTGGTTGCCGGGACCGACGCAACCATCGAAATCACCGCGTCGGTCGATGGTTTTCTCAACGCGTGGATTGACTTCAACGGCAACGGTACCTTTGAAGGCGGCGAGCAAATTGCGACGGATCAGGCTCTGACTGCGGGCTTGAACACGCTGACGGTCAGCGTTCCAGCGAACGCGACGGGTGTGATGGGAGCCCGCTTCCGATTCACGGCTGACCACCAGGGCGGTGGGCTTAGCTACGACGATTACGTGGACTCAGGTGAGGTTGAAGACTACATCCTCGGCATGATTGGCAACTACACGTTTACCGATGTGAATGCAGACGGATTGCAGGATGCCGGCGACACGGCATTGGCTGGAGTGGTTGTGAACTTGCTCGATGGCAGCGGAAACTCAATCCTTGACGCCAATGGCAACGCCATCAGCACGGTGACTGATGCGGCTGGAATGTACGAGTTCGCAGGTCTTCCGGCGCAAAGTTACTCCGTCGAGTTCGTGGAGCCAACAGGCTTGGACTTCACGACGACGGATGTTGGTGGCGATGAGTCGATTGACAGCGACGGTGCGATCACGGCTCCAATTGCTCTTGGAGCCGGCGGCATCAACCGCACGCTCGATGCCGGGTTCGTGCCGCAACCCAATCCGGACTATGACTACGGCGATTTGCCGGATTCCTATGAGACGCTCGATGCCAGCAACGGTGCGCGACATCAGCTTGACGGCGTGACGTTCCTTGGCAGTAGTGTGGATCACGAAGCCGACGGTCAACCTTCTTCTGGTGCCACGGGTGATGTTGGGGACGAAGACGGTGTTGTATTCGTCACGCCATTGGTGGCTGGGACGGATGCCACCGTTGAAGTCACGGCTTCAGTTGCCGGATACCTCAATGCGTGGATCGACTTCAACGGCAACGGTACCTTTGAAGGCGGCGAGCAGATTGCGACGGATCAGGCTCTAACTGCGGGCGTGAACACGCTGACGGTCAGCGTTCCAGCGAACGCAACCGGTGTGATGGGAGCCCGTTTCCGCTTCACCGCTGACGATCCAGCGGGCTCGCTTGGATCAGGCGGAACCGCGTCCACGGGTGAAGTCGAAGATTACATCCTCGGCATGATCGGTAACTACACGTTTACCGATGTGAATGCAGACGGATTGCAGGATGCCGGCGACACGCCGCTTGCTGGAGTGGTTGTGAACTTGCTCGACGGTAGCGGGAACCCAATCCTTGACGCCAACGGTAACGCGATCAGTACGGTGACTGATGCGGTTGGGATGTACGAGTTCGCAGGTCTTCCGGCGCAAAGTTACTCCGTCGAGTTCGTGGAACCAGTAGGCTTGGACTTCACGACGACGGACGTTGGCGGCGATGAGTCGATTGACAGCGACGGTGCGATCACGGCTCCCATTACCCTCGGAGCCGGCGGCATCAACCGCACGCTCGACGCCGGATTCGTGCCCGAGCCGGCGATCACTTACGACTACGGCGATCTGCCAGACAGCTACGAAACACTCGACGCCAACAACGGCGCCAATCACTTAATCGACGGCGTAACGTTCCTTGGTGCGGGCGTTGACAATGAATCCGACGGTCAACCTTCTTCCGCTGCCACGGGTGATGTTGGGGACGAAGACGGCGTTGTGTTTGTCACACCGTTGGTGGCTGGAACCGACGCCACCATCGAAGTCACGGCCTCGGTTGCCGGATACCTCAATGCGTGGATCGACTTCAACGGCAATGGTACCTTTGAAGGCGGCGAGCAGATTGCGACGGATCAGGCTCTAACTGCGGGCGTGAACACGCTAACGGTTAGCGTTCCAACGAACGCAACCGGTGTGATGGGAGCCCGTTTCCGCTTCACCGCCGACGATCCAGCGGGCTCACTTGGATCAGGCGGAACTGCTTCGTCCGGTGAGGTTGAAGATTACATCCTCGGCATGATCGGCAATTACACGTTTACTGATGTGAATGCAGACGGATTGCAGGATGCCGGCGATACAGCTCTGGCTGGAGTCGTGGTGAACTTGCTCGATGGTAGCGGCAATCCAATCCTTGACGCCAACGGCAACGCCATCAGCACGGTGACTGATGCGGCTGGGATGTACGAATTCGCGGGACTTCCTGCACAAAGTTACTCCGTCGAGTTCGTAGAGCCAACAGGCTTGGACTTCACGACGACGGACGTTGGTGGCGATGAGTCGATTGACAGCGACGGTGCGATCACGGCTCCAATTGCTCTCGGAGCCGGCGGCATCAACCGCACGCTCGATGCCGGGTTCGTGCCGCAACCCAATCCGGACTATGACTACGGCGATTTGCCGGATTCCTATGAGACGCTCGATGCCAACAACGGTGCGCGACATCAGCTTGACGGCGTAACGTTCCTGGGGTCATCCGTTGACAATGAAACGGACGGTCAACCTTCTTCCGCTGCCACGGGTGATGTTGGGGATGAAGACGGCGTCGTGTTTGTGACACCGTTGGTGGCTGGAACCGACGCCACCATCGAAGTCACGGCTTCAGTTGCCGGATACCTCAATGCGTGGATCGACTTCAACGGCAATGGCACGTTTGATTCGGGTGAGCAGATTGCTTCGGATCAACTGTTGAGCGCTGGCGTGAACACGCTAACGGTCGGCGTTCCAACGAACGCAACCGGTGTGATGGGAGCCCGTTTCCGCTTCACTGCTGACGATCCAGCGGGCTCGCTTGGATCAGGCGGAACCGCGTCCACGGGTGAAGTCGAAGATTACATCCTCGGCATGATCGGTAACTACACGTTTACCGATGTGAATGCAGACGGATTGCAGGATGCCGGCGATACAGCTCTGGCTGGAGTGGTGGTGAACTTGCTCGATGGTAGCGGAAACCCAATCCTTGACGCCAACGGCAACGCCATCAGCACGGTCACCGATGCGGCTGGGATGTACGAGTTCGCTGGTCTTCCGGCTCAAAGTTACTCCGTTGAGTTCGTGGAGCCAACAGGCTTGGACTTCACGACGACGGACGTTGGCGGCGATGAGTCGATTGACAGCGACGGTGCGATCACGGCTCCCATTACCCTCGGAGCCGGCGGCATCAACCGCACGCTGGATGCCGGATTCGTACCCGAGCCGGCGATCACTTACGACTACGGTGATCTGCCAGATGGCTATGGAACACTCGACGCCAACAACGGCGCCAACCACCAGATCGACGGAACCACTTATCTCGGTTCAACCGTTGACAACGAAGCCGACGGCCAACCTACCTTCGATGCGACAGGCGATGGAGCCGACGAAGACGGAGTTGTCTTCACGTCTCCATTGGTCGCAGGATTCACCGCGTCGGTGGAAATTACGACTTCTGCGGCTGGATTCCTCAACGCATGGATCGACTTTGACTCAGACGGCGTGCTCGACGAAGTCCTTGTCGCACATGTCGACGGCACGGCTCTGTCGACACCGACCAATATCGATGATCTCGCACTGGCTGCGGGGACTACTGAACTCCAGTTTGATGTCCCAGCGAACGCAACCGGCACGATGGCGGCTCGATTCCGCTATACAGCTGAGGCCATGGGAGCCGCGCGAAGTCCTGTTGGCTCTGCACCAACCGGAGAAGTCGAAGACTACGTTCTGGGAGCAATCGGAGACAAAGTTTTCGCCGACGCGAATGGAGACGGAGTCTACAACAGCGGCGAAGCAACCGTTCCTGGCGTTCGGGTTTACTTGTTGAATTCGCTTGGCCGACGAATGATAGACGCTGAAAACCGTCAGATCTTTACCACGACAGATGCAGTCGGTTGTTATGAATTCGCCGGGCTTCCACCGGGAACCTATCATGTCGAGTTCCAGCCACCTCCGGGCACGTTCCTTTCGCCACCGAATCAAGGCGGCGACGATGATGTGGACTCAGATCCGGATCCGGACGTCGGTGTTCAGCCTCAAATTCAAAGCCAGACGCCTCCGATCACGGTATTGCCAGGAGTCTACGATGACTCAGTCGATGCCGGTTTGACGACTCGAGATTTCGGTGACTTGCCTACCGGTTATCATGTCGCGCAGAACATCAACGGCGCAAGCCATACGCTTGATGGCAGCACGTATTTGGGAGCAACGGTTGACGCAGAGGCGGATGGTGTCAACTCTGCCGGTGCGATCAGCGATGACAATGACGGAACGGACGATGAAGATGGAGTTGTCTTCCTGACGCCATTGACGGCCGGTTCGACTGCGACCATCGAAGTTACCGCATCAACGGTTGGCTACCTCAATGCGTGGATCGACTTCAACGGCGACACGACGTTTGATGCTGCGGACCAGATTGCAACGGACTTGCTGTTGCAGCTGGGAGTCAACACGATCACCGTCAACGTGCCAGCGGATGCAACGGGCGTCATGGGAGCCCGCTTCCGTTTTACGTCCGACGACACGGCCGGAGCGATTGGTCCTAACGGGCACTGGGGGAACGGAGAAGTCGAGGACTACGTTCTCAACGCGATCGGCGACTATGTCTGGCAAGACAATGGCGATTCCGTGCAGAGTGGCGGTGATGTCAGAATCACGGGAATCGGGTTGTACTTGCTCGATGAAAACGGAGTTCGCATTCAGGACGCCGCTGGAAATTACATCTACACTGTAACCGACAGCAACGGTCGGTACGAGTTCGCCGGATTGCCGGATGGCGACTATCGAATCGAAATTGGTTCAAGCCCTTACAGCATCGTCGACCAGAACGTTGGCGGAGACGATGCGAGCGATAGCGATTTAGATCCGATCACGGGCATCTCCGACGTTGTCTCGGTGTCTGGAGGTGAGCTCAATGATACTCTCGATGTCGGCCTTGGGTTGTTTGACTTTGGTGACCTGCCGAGCCTCTACGGGGAAACGACGCTGGAGGATGACGGAGCCCGACACATTTTCGATTCCCTTGTCCGACTTGGATCAGCCGTTGGAGTTGAGACTACCGGAACGCATTCGGACGATGCCCTGTTCGACGACAATGATTTTGGCACAGACGATGAAGACGGCGTTCTGTTCCTCAGTCCGCTGGTACCGGGAACTGCTGCGAACATCCAGGTGACCGGGGCTGGTTTCCTCAACGCGTGGATCGATTTCAACAGCGACGGCGTACTCGACGAAGTCACTGTCACTGCGATCGATGGCGTTCCTTTGGCGACGCCTTCATCAATCAGCGATTTGTCGATCGGCGGCACCCATGTTTTGACGATCGAGGTGCCCGCTGACGCGACAGGAACCATGGCGGCTCGATTCCGTCTCTCTGCCGACGCCATGGGAACTGCCAGAAGCACTTCAGGCCTGGGTGGTCGAGGCGAAGTCGAAGACTATGTCCTTGGTGCCATCGGAGATCGCGTGTTCTTCGATACCGGAGCCGGAACGACAGGCAACGGGCTGCAGGACGCGGGCGAAACCGGTGCTCCGGGAGTCAACGTCTACCTGTTGGACGCTGCCGGGAACCGACTTACGGATGCGAATGGAAACGATGTTGTCACCGTGACGGATGCCAGCGGGCTCTACGAGTTCCCGGGGCTTCCGGAAGGCGACTACCGAGTTGAGTTCGAGCTTCCTGCGGGCCATACATTTACGATCGCCAACGTCGGAAGTGATCTTGCTGTCGACAGCAATGCCAATCGAACAACTGGAATCACGGACGCTGTCTACAGCATCGCTCCGGGAGAAACGAATCCGAACGTGGACGCGGGGTTGCTGCCATTGGCTTCGCTGGGCGATCGAGTCTGGTTTGACGTTGACGCGGACGGAGTCCAGGACGCTGATGAAGCTGGACTCAACGGGATCGACATTCAGATCGAAGTCGACATAGATGGTGACGGAACAAGCGACTACACCGAAACCACAACCACCAGTGGTGATGGCGAGTACCTGTTCCCTGCTCTTCCGCCGGGTACCGTTACTGTCACGATGGTCAATCCTCCAGCGGGATACCGGGGAACTTTCAGCGCCGATGGCGGAGCGACCGACATCTTCGATGGAACGCTCGATCCGAATCAGGATCGCCGCGACGTAGACTTTGGTCTGACCGGAATCAGTTCGCTTGCCGGAACTGTACACGAAGACGGAGTCGACGATGCCGACGAGCCGTTCTTCATTGATGGCGTTCAGGACACAGGCGAGCCGGGAATTCCGAACGTGACGATCACGCTTCAGGGCGTTACCGATTCCGGGATTCCATTTACCAAAACGACCACAACGGATTCGGCGGGAGACTATCGCTTCCTTGACCTGCCGCCGGGAACTTACACGATCATCGAGACGCAACCGACGTCTTCGCCGTTGACAGCAAGCTCGCCGAACTACGTCGATGGCCTCGACACGATTGGTTCGCTGGGCGGTGCCGCGGCGTCAAATTCGCTCATCGCCGACCAGCATTCCGCCATCTTGCTGGGCGTTGACGAGCACGGAACGGACTATGACTTCAGCGAGATCCCGGAAGCACGCACTGATGGATACGTGTTTGTTGACGCCAACGATAACGGTGTGTTCGATCCTGGCGAGCGAGGCATTCCGGAAGTCCCCGTGACGCTCTCCGGCGTTGATGTTTTCGGCACTCCGGTTCTTCGGACGACGACGACGGACGCGAACGGCTTCTATGAGTTCACCTCGCTGTACGCAGGTACCTACGATTTGAACGAAATTCAGCCGACTCAATTCGAGGACGGTCAGGAGCAAAACGGAAGCGTACCGGTCATTGTTTCCAATGACAACTTTGGTGGTCTTTCCTTGATTTGGGGCGACAATACCTTCAGCTATAACTTTGGCGAGTTGGACAATAGCACCACCAGCGGCAATCCGCCTGTGTTCCGAACGTTCCCTCCAATCACTCGCTCGAGTCGAATCGATCCAGGTCTTCCGGGGCCCGGGCCGATCTATCCTGGCATTCCAATTTTCAGCAACGGAGGCGTGCTAAGCCTTGACAGTGGACGGCCGGTGACGGGTGGCTACTCGATTGAGAATCAGCTTCTCGATGCGTGTTGCTGTGAAATTGTTGTCGATCCGTGCAGCGTTTGCGAAGAACCAGTCGTGGTTGACGCCTGCGGCCAGGAACTCGTGCGTCCGACGACTCCGGTTGAATATGTTGCTCCACCGACACCGATTGGATTGGGAGAAGCCGTTGGCGAAGTGGAGGTTCCGCAGGCGATCGAAATCCTTGAGGCGGAATCCGAAGCCGAATTGGAGGAGGTCGTTGAGCTTGAAGAGTTCGTCGAAGAAGAGACAGAAACGATTGAGCTTTCGGCTGACGCGAACTCCGAAACGGATTCTCCGGCAGCGCGAATCGATGAAGCCGCTCCGACAGTTGTTCCCAACTTGCCAACGTTTTTACAACGCTTTACGGGTTGGATGCGGTCCAGTTCTGATTAGCAAACTGTTGGGATTCCTCGACAGAGTGCATTGATAAAAGAAGGGCGTTGTGCGATCGGTTGTCGCATCTTCGCCCCATCGAGGCCTTTCGATGCCGTTGCGTAAATCAATTCGTCAAAGCTGATCCAACCATGCTTGGGCATTTTTCAGATGGGCATCACGCTTTTGTGAGTCCATCTTTCTGGCCATGCTGCACATCATTGCCCAACGCGGATTCTTCGCCAGTTCGTCAGCGTGGTTCCAGATCCAGCGCCAGTAGAGACCGTCCCAGACATCGCACCACGGCGCCTTTTTGTGATGGCTCATTTTGCGAACGTAGGACGAACCGGAAAAATAGGGTTTGGTCGTGATCAGACCTCCATCGGCATGCTGGCTCATCGCATAGACGTTGGGAACCATCACCCAGTCGTAGCTGTCGACGAACATTTCCATGAACCACCGATAAATTTGCTTTGGCTCGAACTCGCACAGAAACATGAATCCGCCGAGTACCATCAAACGTTCGATGTGATGGCAGTATCCGGTGTTCAGAATACGCTTGATCGTGTCGTCGATTGGCAGGATCCCTGTCGTGCCATCGTAAAAGCTTTTGGGTATGTCGCGTGTGTGATTCCAGCGATTGGAGTTCCGCATCGTTACGCCAAGATCATCATAGGTCGCGCGGATGAACTCTCGCCAGCCAATAATCTGTCGCAGAAAGCCCTCCAACGAGTTGAGCGGAACGTCATTTGATTCCGCATGTTTCAAAGTGGCCTTTACGATTTGCTTTGGTGTCAGCAAGCCCACGTTGAGCATGGGAGTCAGCACCGAATGCCAGAGCCAGCTTTCGTTTTCGACGATCGCGTCCTCGTAGGGGCCGAAGTTGTCAAAGCGATGCTTCAGGAAATTCTTCAACCACGAAGTCGCAGCCCGATGGCTGGTCGGATAGAACAGCGACTCCAGGTTTCCGGGGTTGTCCGCGTATTTTTCCTCCACATGATCCCTGGCGTTTTCGTCGATTGCGTCAAACTTGACTTTCGGAATCGCGGGAATCTCAGCCAGCATTTTCTTTGGCACTTTCTTACGATTGTCTTCATCGAAAGACCACTTGCCGCCAAACGGTTCACCTTGATCGTCGACCAGAACGTTCAGACGTCGCCGTTGGGACTTGTAAAAGTCTGCCATGAACCATCGCTTTTTGCCGCTGCGGTATTCGGCGTTCTGTTCCGGCGAATTCAGAAACCCGGGATTGTCCAGATAGTTGACTTTGATGCCCAGTTGGTCGCAAAACCGATTGAGCCGTTTGCTGAGCATGAAGTCGACGGGATCGAGCGTTTCGAATCGCTTCGGTTTGAGCGTTCTCGCCTGAAGCAGACTTTCGAGATGGGTTTTCAGCGAGTCTGCAGATTCGTCATGCTCCAGATAGATCGTTTTGAATCCTTTCTCAACCAACATTGCCTCGTAGCGTTTCAAGCTGGCCCGATGCAGCCAAAGTTTCTGCTTGTGAAACGCTGCCGAATAGTTTGCGTCGCCAAAAAACAGGCTGTCCTCGATCAACACGATCCGACGGGGATCTTTCTTGAGCCCGGGATGATTTGCGAACAGTTGGTTTGGGAAAATGAGCAAAAACATGAGGGATTTTGGATTAAAACGCTATTTGCTTGGACTGCTGATTGGGTTGCCGGTGAACGCCAACGAGAAAAACCGGTTAAAATTCTGTGCCGTAACTTTCACCTTGCCTGCCAAATATTATGTCATCTCTCGTTTGGTTTCGTCGCGATCTGCGCGTCCACGACAACTCCGCTCTGTATCACGCCTGCAAAGAATCCGACGAAGTTGTCGGACTATTCGTGTTCACTCCCGAACAGTGGAAACAGCACGACGACGCGGACGCGAAGATCAGTTTCTGGATCGAAAACCTCCGCTGTCTTTCCGACGAGTTGGACGACTTGAACATTCCGCTGATTATCCGCAGTTGCGATTCGTTCGCAGAAACACCGAAACTGGTGGTTGAAACGGCCGAAGAACACAATTGCTCAAAGCTCTTTTTCAATCGCGAATACGAAGTCAACGAGCATCATCGCGACGCCGTCGTCATTGAATCGGCTCAAGCGTCTGACATCGAAGTCACCAGCTACCACGACCGGATTATCGTTCCGCCTCGCGAAATCGAGACCAAGGAAGGCAAATTCTACAGCGTGTTCACGCCCTATCGCAAAGTTTGGGATACCAAAGCACTCGACTTTGCGAAGGTGTTGCGCAAACCAACAGCCCGCAACTCGATCGATGTCAAAGCAGACTCCGTTCCCGACTCGATCGCCGGTTTTGATTTTTCGAACGATCGGGCTGACTTGTGGAAACCGGGTGAAGCAGAAGCCAAAAAGCGATTGAAGAAGTTCGTTGATCGAATCGACGACTATGACGAAGCCCGTGACGTTCCTTCGCAAACTGGAACGAGTTTGTTGTCGCCCTACCTCAACGCCGGCGTCATCTCTCCGCGTCAATGTCTGGCCGCAGCGTTAAAACATAACGACGGGAATATCACGGGTTCCGAGGGCGCAACAACGTGGATCTCCGAATTGACGTGGCGTGACTTTTACACGCACGTGATGGTGGGCTTCCCCCGCGTGTCGCGTCATCATCCGTTTAAAAAGAAAACCGAAGGCATCCCGTGGCGATACGCCGAAGATGATTTTCAAGCCTGGTGCGAGGGGCGAACAGGCTATCCGATCGTTGACGCCGGCATGCGGCAGCTAAATCAGACCGGTTGGATGCACAACCGTTTGCGGATGGTGACGGCTATGTTCCTGACCAAGAATCTGTTGATCGATTGGCGTTGGGGCGAAAAGTACTTTATGCAGAAACTCGTCGACGGTGATCTGGCAGCGAACAATGGAGGCTGGCAATGGTCGGCATCAACGGGAACCGACTCGGTGCCCTACTTTCGTATCTTCAATCCGTTCAGCCAAAGCAAGCGGTTTGACGTGGATGGCACTTTCATTAAAAAGCTTTGCCCCGAACTCGAAGCAGTGCCTTCCTCTGCTCTTCACGATCAGAAGAAGCTTGCCGCTGCGCTGGAAAAGCACGATGTCGACTACCCGGCGTTCGTTGTTGACTACAAAGCGGGTCGCGAACGAGCCCTTGAAGCCTTCAAATCGCTGTAGCACGCTCGCGGTGACTCGCGGCGAGGCACGCTAACCTTGCAGCCCACGCATTGTACCGGTGCTGCTGGCGAAGCTGTCGGATTCCAGCCCCATGCTTTGCATCAGGCTGACGAACAGGTTCGGCAACGGATAGTTTTTCTTTTGATCGAAGGCCAGATGTTGCCCATGTTTGAAGCCACCGCCGGCGAACAAAACTGGCATGTTTTTGTTGCTGTGATTGGAAGCGTTGCCAAGGTTGCTGGTTAGCAAAACCGAAGTTTGATCAAGCAGGCTTTCGCCGTTTTCATCGATCCCGTCGAGCGAACGCAGGAAGTTGCCCCAGGAGGAAATGATTTCCTGCTCGATAATCGCCAGTTGTTCCAGTTTGGTTTCGTCCCGACCGTGATGGCTCAGCGAGTGATAGGCTTCGCGAACGCCCTTCAACGGTAGTACGCCGCCAGAACTGCCCAGGTGGTAGACGATGAATCGACTTGAGTCCGTTTGCAGCGCGAGGCGAATCATGTCCGACATCAGCTTTTGCCGTCCGACAAAGTCGCTACGGTTTCCGATATCGACTGGTTTCTTGGCATCAACTTTTGGCTTGGGTTCATGAGCCCAGTCTTCCGATGCAGCCAGGCGTTTCTCCAGATCGCGAACGCTCGAGTAGTACGCGTCGAGTCGCTGTTGATCGCCCTTGCCGAGTTCCCGCTCGAGTCGCTTGGCATCTTCCTGGACCAGATCCATGATGCTGCGACCTTCCCGGACCAGTTTGGCCTGACGTTCTCGCTGACGTTTGGAATCATTTACGAAGAGTCGCTTGAACAACGCAGAAGGTGAATCTTCGGCGGGAATCATGGCGCCGTTCTCGGTGTAGGAAGGGCTGTTCGAGCCCTCGCTACTGAGCACCAGCGACGGGAATCGGGTTTCTCCGCCAAGATGCTTGGCCAACAGTTGATCGATGGACACAGAATTGCTCGCCCGTCCTGAACTGCCGACCGGATTCGCGGTCAGGATACTTGCTTCGGCGCGATGGCCTCCGCCGACGCCAGGATGAGACGACCCGGAGATGATTGTGAATTTGTCTCGAATGTCGTTGAGCGGCTTCAGGTAGCGACTGGGTTTGTAGTTCGCGCCAGTTTCAGTCGGGTTGAGGTTCGGTGCGTGCAAACCCAGTCCCAAGGTCATGGCCACAAAACGCTTGGGGGCATTCTCTGCGTCGGCGCCCTTTGCGTAGGCAGGACGCATCGCTCCAAGCAACGGCAGAGCAAGTGTCACGCCGGTTCCTCGTAGGATGGATCGGCGATCAAGACGCTTTTGAAAACTGAAGTCGATCTTCTTCACAATGGCCTCTAAAGTTAAGTGTGTCGTGTTGTTTTACTTGGACATGAAAAGTTCGCTGGCAACGACTTCCTTGATCAGGCTTTCAAAACCATAGTCCGACTTTGCTGTTCTGGAAACGCAGGCTTTGATGTCGTCACGATCGGCGAACTGAATCGTCTCGCCGGTTCCGTACGTCATTAGTTTTTCAGCAACGTTCTGCGCCAGTTTCTGTTTGTCTTTGAGGACCAACGCTTTGAACTGATTCAGATTCTTGAACTTCTTGCCACTGGCCATTTCAAAGCTCGCGTCGATCACCCGCCGGTTTTTCTTCTTCTTTTTGCCAACGCCGTAATGAGTTCTCCAGCGTCCGGAGGGATCGAAATTCTCAAGGGCAAATCCTGGAGGATCGATCTTGCGATGGCAGGAAGCACAATCGCTGTTGTTTTTGTGCTTTGCCAGTTGATCACGAATCGATTTGGCGCCGCGTATGTCCGGTTCGATTGCGGGGACATTTTCAGGCGGCGGCGGAATGTGCTCGCCAAGCAGTCGTTCCGATACCCAGACGCCACGAACAACAGGCGATGTGTTGTTGCCGTTGGACGTGACTTTCAGTACCGATCCATGTGTGATTAAACCGCCGCGGTGATCCGTTTTTCGCAAGCTGACTTTTTGAATCTGGTCGCCATCAACTGCCCCAATGCCGCTACCGCCAACACCGTAGTACTTCGCAAGACGGCTGTTGAGGAATGTGAAGTCCGAATCGATCAGGTGTGTCACGCTGAGATCTTCATCGATCATCTGTTGCAGATAACGATGTGTTTCGTCGAGCATCGAACGCTCGACAATTGGATCGAAACCGGGATAGAATCTGCGATCGGGCTCCGTAAAATCGATCTGGTTCATGTCCAGCCACTGGTCTGCGAAGTCCACAACGAAGTTTTTGCCTCGCGGGTCACGAAGCATCCTGGCGACCTGTTGTTTGACCACTTTGGGATCGGAAAGTTGGCCTTTGGAAGCCAGCAACCACAATTCCTCGTCCAGCATACGGTTCCACAGCATATAGCTCATCCTCGCGGCGATCGAAAAATCGTCCAGCTTACCAGGCCGTTCATAGAAGTACATGAATCGGGGCGAGCAGAGAATCGCGCGGTAGCCGACGCGTAGAGCGCTGACAAAATTTCCGGAACTCTCAAGCCGTTCCAACGAAATTTTCAGGTAGGGAGCAATGTCATCGTTCTTGATGGGGCGTCGAAACGCTTTTTTGGCGAACCGATAGAGCAGCTGTTTGAGAGCCTTGTCCGGATCCTCCGGTTTGACCGAACCGGTGAATTTTTTGCCGTAGGTGACTCGATGTTTTGCAAACAACAATTTGCGGATCGCATCGTTGTCCGGTCCGGGTTCAATCCGTTGCATGTCCATGGACTTGATCGCGACCCCCGGAGCGTTTTGTGGCTCGCCCTTTCCGGTCTGCACCTGGCCGCCATCGAACCACGCTTTCTTTAATGTGGCGTCGCCCGGTCGAATCTCAAGCATCTGCCCTTCCGTCATCCACGCTTCGACAACGACTTCCCTGATTTCACTTCCGGCTTCGAAAGCACCGATCCAACTGAGCAATGGCGCACTCGAAATGCAACGTCCCGATCGAATTGTGCACCAAACACCGCCCTCTTTTGGCAAGTTAAGTCCCTTGGCGCGAATGGTAAATCGATACCAACCATCCTCTTCCACTTCTGATGCGGGAATGCGACCGTAGTAAGGCATCGTCGAACACCAGGTGACTGCATGACCGTCGATCAGTTCGGGTTCGCGACAGCGTTTTCGTTTTTCTGGTCGAGCAACTTTTTTGGCGGGGATGGTTTTTTCACGACCCTCTTTTCGCGTGAAAGCACGCTTGAAGGCGTTGTCCAATGCCAGATCAACCGTGTTGACGTGTTGCTCAAGCTGAAAATGCGACATCGACTGGCCGGAAGCGACGGTCGTAAAGCCTCCGGTTCGCGGCTCGTCCGGCATCCGATTCTCAAGCGGAATGTTGATGCCGAGCAAATCGTGCAACGTTCTTTCAAGCTGCAAATTTGTCAATCGCCTGGCTCCGACACGACCGACGGCTTTGGCGCGACGGGTCTGAACGTTGCTGATCCAGCCACCAGTCGCTTTGAGAAACTCCTTTCGATCCGACGCATCAAGCTCGTTGTAGTCGACCGGTGGCATTTCCCGATCACGAACTCGATCAAATACGCGACTCCATTTATGCGAGTTCTTGTGGTCAAGCTGGTCTGACAATGCATCGATGTCGAAACCCGCTTCTGCGGAACTTCCCTGATGGCAATCCAGACAATTCTCTTCCAAGAAAGTACGAACGCTCTCAGGCGCTGGCGCCATAACGTCTGCATCCTGGCCAAACGATTGATGTTCTGAAGCCAGAAGAAACGCGGTGGCTGCGAGCAGGATTTTGGAAAAAGTTCCTGTCATGAAATTCAGATCGGCAATGAGTCGGTGGATTCTTTTCGCGCATACGAACATACGTCTGGTTAAACGTACATCCATTGGGATGGTTTCGCGTGCGTTTTAATTGCGTTAAATCGCCAAAAGCCGAAAGACGGGCAAACGGATCTGTAAATACAGCTGACTGCCTCTATTCGAGCTCGTTAAAAACGCCACCATCGTTCTTACAGCACGCGCGGATGAACCCCTCGATCGATGCCATCATGGAGATTGAGTGTGTCGATCCGTCGCAGAGAGAACAGACGACGACGCCGACGTGTCCATTGTCCAGCAGTTCCAAAGATTCAAGGGAATCGATCTCAATGTCTTGAGGAGAGCTCCATGGAACTTGCTGTGACTCGCCGACTTCCATCAATAGAATCGTGTTCGACATTCCATCTGTGATCGATGCGATTTTCGTGCCGCCTCCAGACGAGAGAACGCTGCCAGCAGTCAACGGCGCGACGTAGTCCGTGAATCCTGGCACACCTGCGACCGAAGGGTTGCGAAACAGCAGCGGCATTTCTTCAACCAGCTGAAAGTTGTGGTCGCTGTCCCAGGGTTCGTCGAGCTTGAACCTGTCGTAAAGCTCCTGTTGTTCGAGGTAAGGCAGGATTGCGACGCGCCAGCTCAACAGCGGATTGCCGTCTGCGTCGACGGTGTACAGCGGAGGAAACTCACCGTTGGCACTTTCGTAGTTCAGCAGCGCCAAAACAAGTTGCCGTTGATTGTTCATCGACTGAGTTCGTCTTGCGGCCTCGCGTGCTTGCTGCACAGCAGGCAACAACATGCCGACGGCGACGAAGGAAGTTGCCTCGATCGCCATTGGTGTGTCGTATCGCATCATCGCCGTATAACCATCAGTCGCTTTAAATAGCATGCTGCTGGTCGGACGGAGACCAAGAAAAGATTCAATCGGTGGAAAATCTTCGGCACCGAATTGAAGCTGAGCTTGGGCGTCCGGAGGAATGAAAGCCATCGCTCCTTGAAGCAGCGGCACAACGACTTCGAAAATTTGGTCCAGGTCGTAGTGCTGTAGCCCAATCGGTCCCTCCAGTCCCATCGATTTTGAATCTGCAAGAATCTGTGAGGCCAGCTCGTTGTCAATCAAAGACGACTTGCCAACTTTGGCAGACTTTCGGATGTGTGAGCCAATCGCACGAGAGTTCGTCGAAACATAGAGCTCGCCTTGATGAATCGCCCAATAGCCAGAGATGCCATAGTTCTTGATGCCGTAGATCCGCATCCCGTTCTTGTCCTGTTCGTAGAACTCAAGGTTCTGGTCTGCGGCGATCGTTTTCGCAAACTCGTTGATCTTTTCGAAGGACGCCTGAAACAACTGTTGGTTCTTGATTTTGACGATCAAAATCTGCTTTGGGTTGATAACCATTCCGATGTTGTAGTAGCGAATTGTTCCTTCGAGGTGCTCAATGATGTCATCCTGAAGATCCAGTCCAGTCTCCATGGTCATCGCTTCGAGGGCTTCTTCGAGTGGCGCCGGAGGAACCGTTTGCTTGACCAGGTCCATGATTGTCTGCGGCGAGAATCGAATTGCCATCGCCGAGATTGCATCCGCCGGCAGCTCCTTGAGTTTCTTCGTGTCGATGGCTGGCACGTCGAGCACTGAGCCGACGCCTTCTTTGCTGCACTCAAGATGCATCATGGAAAGATTACTGTTGGCGTCAGCACCTGAGCATAGCGAAACCGACTTCAGGTCTTCCAGAGCAAGGATTTCGCTGATTCGTTTGAACTCCGGATCTTCCATGGTTTCTGCAGGAATCAGCTTCATGAATCGCTCGATATTGCAAAACGCGAAGTGACTGCGGCGCGAGATCGAAACCGAATCGAAACGTTTGCTCAGCCAGTCCGGAGTTCCTGATTTCTGGGTAACTCGTTCGACCGCTCTATTCCATTGTCCCTCGCCAAAGGCGGCGATCACGTATCCCGAACTGGCTCCGATGACCACGGGCGGGGTCGCGTCGGGCAGCGTGTAAACGGTTTGTTCGCCGACAACGATGGGTTCGAACTCCAACTCCACCAACAGGTCATTCAGAAAGGGAAGGATGGTTTTCTGATCGTCTCCCAATCGCAAAACGGCCGCGCCACTCGCGTAGCCGTCGTTGAATTCTTCAATGACAACGGAGCCTGATTTGGAGAGCATTTTCCAAAAAGCACCATCGAGAAACTCGATTTTCGTTGGCGAACCATTGTGTTTGGCAGCAGCCGTGATTGCGTTGCTGAGTTTGCCAAGCGATTTTTGCAGCTCAACGTCGGCCAGCCACTTTTCGCTACCATTGCCTTCCGGGTTAAGCGATCCGGGTTCGTTCCAGATCAAACACGCCATCGGTTCGTCTTCTGGCATCCGGTCGATGATATCCTGCCACGCAGGATTGCCTTTCTCGGCCGTCGGGATCCCGAAAACCTGTCCATTTACCGGTGACATAAAAAACGCCGCGATCACCAGAGCGAACAGCGGTAGGCACAGAATGGAAGTTGTCTGACGCATAGCATTCTCCAAAACGAAAACGTGGCGTTCACCATATGACAATTTGCCTCGTCACGCAAATAATCGGATGCCAGGCTACTCGGTTGTAAGTCGTCGCCAAGTGAATCAAAATGTTGTTTCAAGAAAACCTAACCGAGCCTGAACTATGAACAACTTACTGCGTTTCTGTTCCATTGCATTGCTGCTTTCTCTCGCGACCAGTGCGTTTGCGAAAGACACGACTCACATTCTGTTCCTCGCCGGTGCGCGAAGTCATGCTTCGGGTGAGCATGAATTCAATGCGGGCTGTTTGCTATTGGCCAAAGCACTCAACGAGCAGAGCGGCCTTGATGTGGAAGCAACGGTCATCCAGGGCTGGCCAAAAGACGAATCCGTTTTCGACAAAGTGGATGCGGTCATTGTCTATTCCGATGCAACGACCGTCGTTCAAAATGGATGGGAGAAAACCGACCAGCTTGCCAAAGCTGGTGTCGGGCTGATGTTCATGCACTACGCGGTTCACCCAAGTCCGGAAATGGGCGATAAATATTTTCGGCCGTGGATTGGTGCGGCGATGGAAAACGACTACTCGGTTAACCCACATTGGGTTGCGGACTTGAGAGCGTTGCCGGGCCACGCGATTTCAAATGGCTTACCCGATGTGGTCCAATCCTACGACGAATTCTATTACCAGATGCGATTCCAAAAAGACCGCGGCAAGGTGTTGGATCTGGTGACGGCGATGCCGACGAGGAAACGGATCAAACGCATCATCAATATGTGGAACAACAACGGCGTCAACGGTATCGACAAGGACCAAACGCTGATGTGGGGTAAAGAACGCGAGGACGGTGGGCGAGGAGTTGGCTTTGTCGGCGGGCACTATCACCACAACTGGGCCAACGATAACTATCGGAAGTTGGTGCTTAACGCCGTCGTGTGGGTTGCTGGAATGGACGTGCCGGAGGCCGGAGTGAAGTCAAATTCGTTGACCGAAGATGAACTTAACGCAAATTTGGATGTCTACGAAGGCCGCGACAATCCGCGCATTCCGCTACCAGATATCGACACGTTTAAAGCTTATCCACCCGCTAATTGGAAGGCGGGTGAAGAGCGTGCCAAGGCAATTGAAGCAAAACGCCTGGAGCGATTAAAAGCTCGCGGTAAGTAAGAATCGCCAGTGAGGCCGCAGCGGTGCGATACCGCTGCGGCCAAACGGTTTTGCTTTATCCCGCCTTCTTGGCACCAGATTTCTTTTTCTTCGCCGGCTTCGCTTTTTGCTTGGGAGCATGCGCGACCGAAGGGCGCTGAACGTCCTCAGTTGGCCCACGGAATACATAGGGCTTCCAGGTCTCTACAGCCTCTTCCCATTGCTGCTGCGAACGCGTCGGGTACCACCCGGGCCATCCGTAGCGATTGAAGTCCAACTGATCGCGGTTTTTCAGAACCCACTGATCCATGCTCAGGTCACCGCGCTGCGATTCATCAAACTGACCGACTGCGCGAAACTCGTCATCCACGCCTTCGTCCATGATCACGTTCTCGCGCCAGTCAGTGAGCGCCGCGAGCAATTCAGCCTTCGTGTCGGCGTAAGCAGGTTCGTCGGCAACGTTGTTGATCTCAAAGGGATCTTTCTTCAGATCGAACAGTTCGATCTCCGGTTTGCTGGAAGCGAAAAAGACAGCCTGGGCCGGAGTCAGTTCGCCACGCTGATACATGGCTCCCATCTCGGCAAGCATCGGGTAACACTGCTCTTTGTAGCGGCTGAACTGCAGCCACGGTCGCTCCGGCATCAGGTTCACAATCAGTTTGTAGTCCTTGCTGCGGATCGTTCGCATCGAATCGTGTGCGTTGTCCATCTTGTCACGAGCCGCAAAAATGTACTTTCGGTCCTTCAGATCATCGCTTAACAGGCTGGTGCCATGCAGCGGCACTGGCGCGGTGACACCGGCGGCTTCGAGGACTGTTGAGCAGATGTCGATTGAACTCGTCAGGTCTTCGTTGACCGAACCGGCTTCGACTTTTCCAGGCCAACGCATGATCATCGGCACGCGAATTCCACCGTCGTAAAGGAACTGTTTGCCGCGGATATGGCAACGGCCGTGATCACCGATGAAGAACACGATGGTGTTTTCCGTCAGGCCTTCGTCTTCAAGTCTTTTGAGGATCTTGCCGACCTTTCGATCCACGATCTGCATTTGCTCCAGGCCGTTCGCCCAGTCGCGTCGACAAAATGGTGTGTCGGCATAGTAAGGCGGAAGTTCAACGTCTTCGATTTTGATTGGCCGTTGCGGGTCACGTTCCCATTTGCGATGCGTACCAGGGAAAGTGATGCGAGCAAAAAACGGCTGGCCTTCTTTTCGTTGTTTCCAGTCCGTCCCTTCAAAAAGTTCATGTCGTGTGTCGGGTAAGAAGTTCACATCCAGCTTGTACGACATCAGCGCTGTGAAATAGCCGGCTTCTTTCAGCAAGTGCGGAATCGGTTTGATGTTGTGCGGCAGCGGCTTTTTGTTCGTCGTGCGATGCTGATGGGCCCCGATGTAGTTTTGATGAAAGCCCGTCATCATTGCTGATCTGGAAGTCGAACAAACGGGCGAAGTCGTAAACGCCCATTGGTAGCGAACGCCTTCTGACGCCAGCTTGTCGACATGCGGCGTAGCGATCCCCTTGGTGCCGTAGCACGAAAGGTCCGGCGACCAATCTTCAATCGTGATCCAAAGAATGTTTGGCCGTTCATCAATCGGCGATTCCGCAAAAGCGCTACTGCAGCACATCAGCAACGTGAAGGCGATTGTAAGTGTCTTGATCATGTTCATTGCAAAATCTGTCCGATGTGGTCGATAGTGATTTGTGTGAATCGGAGGCTAATATTTCCCGTTCGTCCCAAACGTCTCCAGTTTTGACTTTCGCGGTCGAACGCGAACACTGTGATCCGGAGCACCTGTCACCCGATCAAACTCATCCGGTGTACGACGGCTTGGTAAATAGTCATTCGTTTTCTCAGACCATTTCGAGAGCGCGGCTTCCAGCTTTGCCCTTACCGCAGAATAGGATGGGTCAGCGGCAAGATTATTGATCTCACCGGGATCGCGTTGAAGGTCAAACAGTTCCCATTTGGGACGCGGGGCGATCAAGCACGCCCGTTGCGCTTCCGTCAATTTGTTTTCTTTTTCCAGCCTCAACATGTCTTGCCACGTCAGCGCCCGTCCGGCGTCTGCTGAAGGAGTTGCTGCCAGATCTTCGTAGTCGTTACGAATCAGTTTGTGTTGCTGAGTCATCACGGCTCGGCACTGGTCTTCGTAATCGTGCCAGTGATCTTCCGCGAAGGCGTAAGTTCGATGCTTCGCCGTCGGATCGTCGAGAACATCCGCAAAGCTGACTCCTTCATGGGGAAACGATTCGGCATTCACGTCTGCCAGCTGCAAAAACGTAGCAGCGATATCGACTGAACTCACCAAAGCATCGCTTGTCTGCCCTGCCCTGATCTTTGCCGGCCAACGTACCAGCCACGGAGTCCTGATCCCGCCGTCATAAAGAGTTGTTTTGTCTCGCGGGAACGGTCGTCCATTGTCTGTGATAAACAGCACGACCGTGTTTTGAGCAACGCCCTGCGCTTCCAGTTTTGCAAGGACCTTGCCAACGTATTGATCGAGTCGACCGATTTCGTCGTAGTACATCCGCAAGTCTTTTCGTACGTCGGGCGTGTCCGGCAAATGCGGCGGTACGATCACTTCTGAATCTTTGTGTGGCGGATCGAGTGCTCCTTCGCTATAGGCTCGGTGCGGATCGAGTGCTGCCAGCCACATGAAAAACGGTTTGTCTTTTGGGCGTTCGTCGAGAGCGATTTCCCAGTCTTCACAACCGCTGGGTTTCTGGGCGATCATCTTCGGTTTCTTGCCGTCTTTGCCAGATGGCAAAACGAAGCCAGCGGTAGACGCATCGTAAATTTTGTTGAAGTGATCGCGAACCGCATCGCCAAGATGCCACTTTCCTGCGGCCGCTGTGTAGTAGCCGGCTTTCTTCAGTTCACCTGCAAACGTTTTGCTTCCCGCTGGCAGCGGCCAATGCAATTGTTCAGCGCCCGTATTGTGTGGGTACTTGCCAGTGATGATGCTCGACCGCGACGGACTGCAAGAGCTGATCGTAAGGTAGGCGTGGTTGAACTTCAGTCCAGTTTTCGCCAGTGAATCAATGTTCGGAGTGCGAATCGAAGGGTGACCGTAAGCTCCACAGTCATCCCAGTTCATGTCGTCCGCGATGATCAGGACGAGGTTGGGGCGTTCGTCTGCGAAAGCAATGCTGCAGACAGCCAGAATAAATATGAGTGTTTTAAAGATCGTTGTCATGGTCATTTCGAAATCATAACTCGAAGCGTGTGCGAGCTGCGTATTGTTTTAGCCGCAGTTGAACACAGGTTTTGCAGGTGACACTCAATTTTTGTGCTTCATCTGAGGTTAGTTTGCAAGCCGCGGCGCCGAAAAACCCTGCTTCCGAATTTTCGACAGCAACGCTTTCAACTCCTCAACCCTGGCTGGCTCCTTCTCTGCAATGTCGTAACGCTGACCAATGTCGTTGCGGAGATTGTAAAGTTCAACCGGTGAATCATCGTCCGCTTCGTAGCCACGACGCTCTTCCCACTTCTTGTTGCGGCTGGAAGTGTAGCCATCCTTGTGATTTATCAACAACCAGTCACCATCGCGAATCGCGAACTTGCCTTTATAGGTATTGTGGATATGCGTCCTTCGCAGCTCTTTTTGATCCCCTTTCAACAGCGGAAGAAAGTCGTGCGAATCTTCGGCGCAATCCTTCGGAAGCTCAAATCCAACAATCGAAGAGAGCGTCGCCATGATGTCGATCTGGCTGACCAA
Source organism: Mariniblastus fucicola (assembly GCF_008087665.1). Taxonomy (GTDB): domain Bacteria; phylum Planctomycetota; class Planctomycetia; order Pirellulales; family Pirellulaceae; genus Mariniblastus; species Mariniblastus fucicola. Next base: position 5,345,473 of record NZ_CP042912.1, on the reverse strand, counting down.
AGCATCCGAAACCGTGCCTTCTTTCGTAACGCCGGGCCAGGAAACGATCAGCGGCACGTGATGTCCGCCTTCATAGATGTCTCGCTTGAGTCCACGGAATGGATGAGCCGACCAGTGACCAAATTTTTCGTCGCGAGCGTAAGCGTAACGTTCAGGCCCGTTGTCCGCCGAGAAAATCACAATCGTATTGTCTGCCTGCCCGCTATCTTCAAGAGCCTTCAACAACTTGCCACAGGCGCGATCCGTTTCGACAACCAGATCACCATACGGACCGGCGCCAGACGTTCCGTCAAATTCATCGTTGGGAATGATCGGAGCATGCGGTGACGGAAACGCGAAATACAGAAAGAAAGGTTTGTCGTTTTTGGCTTGAGCGTTGATGTACTCGACACCGCGCTGCGTGGTCGTAGGAATGTTCTCATACGGATCCCAGCCTTCAACCGTCGGGCCGGGGCGGAATTCAAGGTTGCCTTCCTTGACGCGAATTGTTGAACCATCGATCAACCGGTCGGGAACTGCCGTGACTTTGTCGTTCTCGATCCAGCAGTACGGCGGGAAATTGATCACCGTGTCGCCGAAGTAATGGTCGAATCCATGTGCCAGTGGGCCGTCGGGAATCGGTTTGCTCCAGTCGAAATCTTCCGGACCCCAGACTTTGCGTTTTCGGTTTCCCTGCACGATTTCCTCGGGCCTGGCGTCCGGTTTCTTGATAGCCTCCCAGTCCCAGCCCAGATGCCACTTGCCGATCGCAGCGGTGTGATAGCCCTTGGACTGCATCATCTCTGGCAGCGTGATCCGTTCAGGATCGAACTTCGACGCTCCAAATGAATTGACGATCCCATGAAAGTCTCGCCAATGGTGGCGACCGGTGAGCAAAGCATAGCGACTGGGCGAACAGATGCCGGACGACGAGTGACCATCTGTGAAACGCATCCCGACTTTGGCCAGCGCATCAAGATTCGGCGTAGGGATCTTTGAGTCAGCGTTGTAGCAGCCAAGATCTCCGTAGCCCAGGTCGTCGGCATAGAGGATCAGGACGTTTGGCAGTTTCTCGCCGTCATCAAATGCAAGCGTGAAATCGGTATCGGAAATGAACGCGATGAAAATCGCGAAGTAGGCGAATCGTTTCATGGTGGTCTCCTGTAGAATGCATTGTAGCCAAAATTGGCCACAGGTTCGCAAAGGTGAACACAGGTATTAATTGGCCTCTGTGTGTCTCTGCTTTCATCTGTGGCTTTGCTGATCGACTGACCGTTTTGCCACATAAGATCATTTCATGAACAGACTTTTAACTGCTGCCGCTATCCTTGTTTCCTTTTTGGCATCGTCGGCGTTTTCGCAAAACGCAACGCTTGTCTTTCAGGACGACTTCAATCGCACTGAATCGCAAGAAACCAAAGACGAGCCAGGCAATGGTTGGAAAACCAATAGCAAAAACCGGGCTGCCGGGAATAAACAGGTCGATCTCAAAGATGGAGCGATGTATATCGCCTGCCATCCCGTCGCCGACCATGGTGTCTCCGTCGTGCACGATGCTCCGTTTCGAGACGGGAAACTCGAAATCAGGTTCATGCTCGAAAATGAAAAAGATACACTGGGGCTGAACTTTGCTGATCTGAAATACAAACAGGTTCACGCTGGCCATCTGTTCAAGGTCACCATTGGCACCAAGTCCACGGAGTTGGCGGATTGGAAGACAGGTTTGATGGATTTGGAGATTCGAAAGGCTCGCCAATCCAATAAATTGAGCGACGCTCAGCAAGAGATGCTGAAGACCAAGCGGCAACGCTTCAAACATCCGCTCGAAACTGGCAAATGGTATTCGGCCGTTGTCACCGTCAACGGTCAGCAGCTTTCACTCGACATCGATGGCAAGCGAGTTGGCTCGCTGTCGTCGCCAGGGATCGCTCATCCGACCAAACGCACCATTCGCCTCGCGGTCAACAAGAAAGCAGTCGTTGACGATTTGAAAATCTGGTCACACAAATCAGGTGCACCGTTGAACGTACTGTTGATTGCCGGCGGTTGTTGCCATGACTACGAAAATCAAACCGAGATTCTGAAACAGGGCATCGAGTCTCGCATCAACGCGAAAGTTACCGTGATCTACAACCCAAACCGGCGGACCGACACTCGCTTCAAGATCTACGAATCCGACGATTGGGCTGAAGGCTACGACGTGATCCTGCACGATGAGTGCTGTGCCGATGTCTCTGATCCCGTTTACGTCCAACGTATTCTGGCGGCTCACAGAAACGGTACGCCAGCGGTGAATTTACACTGCGCGGTGCACAGCTACCGGTGGGGCAACTTTCGCAAACCGGTCAACATCGGCGACGACAACGCGAGCTGGTATGAAATGCTGGGCGTCCAGTCCAGCCACCACGACCATCACGCTCCCATCGAAATCACATTCGACAAAGATCAGAAAGAGAATCCGCTGATCGTGGGCATGCAGAGTTGGACGACGGGCAACGAAGAGCTCTATAACTCGGTCCGCGTTTTTGACAGCACGAACGTTCTGGCCTCCGGCAAACAGACTCGTAAAAACGGCAAGCCCTGGTCCGCAGCAGTTGTCTGGACCAACGAATTCGGCCCGAACAAAACGAAGACTTTTACGACTTCACTCGGCCATTACAACGAAACCGTGAAAGACGATCGCTACATGGAGTTGGTCATCCGCGGGTTACTGTGGACGACAGGAAATCTGACCGAAGACGGTAAGCCCGTGAAGGCGATGGCCAAGTAGCCGGATCAAGCAGAGTTGCCGAAACGCGAGACCTCCGCAGAAGAGCCCGGTCATTCGCCAATCATTTGTCGGCAATCATTCGTCGATAAACCGAATTCGAAAAGAGTACGCCGCTTCGCAGGGTTTCTCGCCTTCGGTTTCGATGACTAACGCTTCTTTCGTTTGCTTCCACTCAATTTTGTTGGTGCCGCTTAGGAAATCGACCGAAGCAACAGCTCGCGACTCGTAGGGGTTGCCAATACAAAGCGACTTGATTCGAAACGTGTTGTCTTCCGGCCAAGCCAGAGAAGTCGCATACAGCACATCGCCTTTGGCAGTAAAACGAATGTCGGCGGTGACTGACTCGACATCTGTATATTCAGTGTGGTGTTTGTTCTTGAATCTGGTTTCCCCTTCGGCAAATTTCGCGGGGCCTTCTCCGTAGGTCTTCCATGGCCGAGTTCCGTAGATTGCCTCTCCATTGAGTTTGAGCCAGGCACCGAAGTCTCTCAGAATCGCTGCTTCCCGGTCCCCGATTGTGCCATCAGGTTTCGGTCCGATAGACAGTAATAGATTGCCGTTCTTGCTGACGATATCAACAAGTTCGTCAATCAGGAAATCGGATGACTTGTAGTTTTCATTGATGATCCAGGTCCACGAGATTTTGCCGACAGCAGTATCGGTTTGCCAGGGATGTTCGCTGGCTTCACTACGTCTTCCTCGTTCGATATCAAGAACCATCAAGTCTTCCGGAAACGATTCCATCCGCATGTTCTTGTCCTGGAAAACGACGGGCTTGTTCCATTCGAGCCCTTTGTTGTAGTAGTACGCCATAATTTTTTTGTGCACGGGCTCGAACCCGGGTTTGTCGAGTCCAAAGTCAAACCACAGGATGTCTGGTTGGTACTTGTCAACGATGTCTGTCGTGCGATCCCACCAATGATCGAGGAATTCCTGAGTCGGAGGATCTTTTGGGTCGACAGGTTTTCCGTACAAGTCCTGGAACTCGGGATCGTTCGTGTCGAACGTCGGGTCCCACTTGGGATAGAACTCTCGATTCCATGCGAAGTGCGACGACAGTCCGACTTTGAGATCTTTCTTACGTGCCTCATCTACCAACAGTCGCATAACATCGCGCTTTGGACCAACATCGACAACGTTCCAACGCGTGTGTTTGGACGCATACATCGCATAGCCATCATGCATCTCGGCAACGGGCACGATGTATTTGGCGCCCGAATCTTCGAAAAGCGAAACCCACGATTTGGGGTCGAACTTTTCCATCTTGAAATGCGGAAAGAAATCCTTGTAGCCGAACTTGGATTGATGGCCAAAATGTGACTCGTGATAAGCTCTGCAATCGACGCCTTTCGTCACATACCTTTTCTGTCCATACATCCATCTGCCGTACTTGTCGTTTCCGACTTGGGGCACCGATGCGGGACCCCAAAAAACAAAGATTCCGAACTTGGCGTCGCGAAACCATTCAGGGCACTCATACCGACTTCGAATCGAATCCCAGTCGGCCTCGAAACGAAATTCATCTTGAGCGTGCGCATGCCCAGCCAGCAAGCCGAAGCAAAGAGCAATTAAAAGCAGCTGTCGTCTTGAGATCGTTTCGAGCGTGAATAAGAACATGGAAGTCCTGAGGTCAAGTGTGGGGCAGCCGGCAAGTCTATCGTTGTGCTGCGTTGAGATCAAACTTTTTCAACGACTTCATGGACATTCCCTGAGGCCCATTTTTATGGCTGACCTGATAAGTCATCTTCTGCACTTGCCTGGTTGCCCAACCAAACGTGCAGCGGCGCAGACGCAAAGACGCAAACATGCGATCGCTGTCGGCAGACGATCACGAGCTTACTTAAGCACATTATCGCCGCCGTTTTCTTTCTGCTGAATCGTCACAGGCCAACCGGGGAATTGGTTTGATTCTTTTCCATCGGTTGCGTCAACTGAAAAGCGAAACGATTCCAGAAAGTAGGTTTTTGCTTCGGTGTCGATCGTGACCATTCCAAAACCACTGCCTTTTTGATGCGCCAACTCGTAACGGTTCTTTTTTGAAGCAACTTCCGGATCGCCGACAGCGTAAACGTAGACAAAATTTCCGAACCCATCGATAAACTCGCCCGTGTGCGGCAAGCCATGTTCTGGGCGATTCGCATGCGACATGCCGGCTCGTTCCGGATGCCACCAACGCGGATAGCCGGCTGAAATCGCAGGCGTGCAGAAAGACCAAAACCCGTCGCGCTGTTTGTCGACGCCGTATTGAACCAGCGAAGTCAAATGTTGGTCGCCGTTGATGTGCAGCGGCTTGGCTTTGCGAATAATCTTGATCGCACGATTCCGCGCAGTTTGCGGCCACGCTCCAGAATCAAGGTCGGCTTTCAGGTATCCGTCGTAGATTCCGTGGTGTGTGGCTACGCCCGCGAACACGGTTTGGCTGAGCACGACTTTCATCGAGTGACCGCGCCAGTCGTCGGCCCAATGCTGGAGGAAATCTTCCTGACGCTGGCCGAGCAACACCAAGCCCGGTTTGTCGAGCACCGACGTATCGAAATTTTTATCCATCACATGATCCGCGCGGCCGCTGGCGGTGTCGACTTTCTCGGGACCGCTCTTCCACTGGCGATCAGCGATGATGGCAAAGCTGACGTCGCCATAGACCATGTCGCCGTAGTAAACGCTGATGTCCTGATTGACGGGAGTTGGATCGTAGTAATCCGGATGGTGTCCGCAATTGGTTTTGTGCACCACGTTGACCATGCGAGCCGGTTCGCGATATCCACCCTTGGAAACCCCTTTGCTTTCAAGGTCCATGGCAGCTCCGGCTTCTCCCCAGATGTTGCCTTGAAAGACATCGTGATCGTCGGGCAGGCAAATCGTTGGCGCGTTCTTCATCGCGTCGCGAAACGCCCAGCCATGCATGTAGTATTTTCGCAGGTAGTTCAAAATTGCTGGCCCTGCCGGGTCGCGGATCAAACCAAACCCACCGTGGTCTTCGTAGAGCTGATCGCCGGAGAAGTACAACATGTCCGGGTCGAGTCGCAGCAGGTTTTCGCAAACCGGAGCGTAGGGAAACCCGTAGTCTTTCTGACAAGTCAGCGCTCCCAGTCGCAGCGGTCGCCCGGAAGGGTTGGCTTTGATGGTGCCTTCCCAAACGGAATCCGTTGTCGATCCATCGCGATGCTGTTCGCGATAGACGACCTTGTACCGCGTGGCAGTTTTTTCATCCCAGTTGGCGATGCGAAACGTCGCCGTCCATGCATCGGTATCAAGCGCCGCAGTGCCAAGCGATTTCCATTGGTCATCATTCTCGACCAGCAACTCGACGTCCTTGCTGTCCTTTTCGCCCAGCGGACCGGTGAGAGCACTTAGCTTCATCACGAATCCTTCGTCACTTCGCGAATCCGAAAGCGAATACATCGTCCATAAAATCGGTCCAAACTTGTTGGACTCGGTGACCGTGAACGCATCGCCAGAGACGATCCAGTCGTTGAACCGATAGCGACTGCCTTGAGCCCAGCCTCTTCCGCGATTCGCGCCTTTCGCAAAGTTATTAAAGATCGCAACGTTGCCCAACACTGTGTCTTTGGGAAACGCGTTTGTGATCGAGCCGATTTCTTCGCCGTCTGAATTAATCGCGGATAACGTGAGAGCATATTTTTCGTCGTTGGGAGTACCAACAAGCTTCACTGTCATGTCTTTTGGCGTCGCCAAACCGTCAAAGGCAGCTGACTTTTGCCCCAGGATCAGTTCCCCGTCGACGATGCCTGCGGCGATTCCGTTTTGAGCAAATGAGTTGCTGCGGTACTCGTTGATGTCGCTCCGGATGCCAATTTTGAATCCCGCGCCGAGCCTGTTTTTCTTGACGTCGATCAGCGACATTTTGACTGACATTTCGAAGTCGCCATCCGTGTTGGTCAGCTGATGCGTCAACAGATGGACGTTGCGATTGCCGCCGTAGGAATTGCACTGAGCCGCGCCGTCGGTGACCGTCCAGTCTTCCATCGGATTGGCCCATGTGTCGCCGCCAAGAAACACGCGATCGTGAGTGTTCGACCATGAAACAGTTTTTGCGTTCGCCTTTTCCTGAGGAGCAGCCTGCAGCTGAGCGGCCGGGAAAGCGAAAAACAAAGACAGAACGATCGTGTGTAGCATAGTTGCGTGGCTCATCTTCAGGTTACCTGTTTCGTTTTCGCAGATAGTCAAATCTTGGATTGTCCGGAGTCGTCCGGGCGCTTTCTACCAGATTTCGCAGTTCGCTGACAATCTCCGGATGCTTGTTTGCAATGTTGATCTCTTCGCCGGGATCAGTCGACAGGTCGTACAACTCCAGCGGTGAGTGCGGATCGATCGAAGCATTGTATCGCACGCCTTTCCAGTCACCCTTGCGGATCGCGACGCGACCTTTCCGCTCTGCGAACTCCCAGTAGAGATACTCATGCTCTCCCTGTCCCGGTTGGCCAAGCAGCGTGGGCAACATCGAAATGCCATCCGTTTCTACTGGCGGCGCCTGCTCTGTCAATTCCGCCATCGTTGGCAGAAAGTCCCAAAACGCCGAAACATGATCGGACTCGACATCGGGCTTAATCTTTCCGGGCCAGCAGGCGATCATCGGAACGCGAGTGCCGCCTTCGTAGAGGTCGCGTTTGGTTCCCCGCAGGTTTCCGTTGGAATTGAAGTACTCCGGATCGTGCCCGCCTTCGACATGCGGACCGTTATCGGAAGTGAAAATGATCAGGGTTTCGTCCGCAAGACCCAGCATGTTCAGCTCGGCATTGATTTCACCAACGTAATCATCAAGTACGTTAATCATCGCTCCAAACGCTGCGTGAGGATCTTCCTGACGATGGTAGTGCCCTGCCGTGTGCGGTTTTTCCGGGCCATACTTGCCGCGGTGCTTTTTCATGTAGCTCGGCGGTGCGATCATGTCGGCATGAGGCTGAACTGCGGCGTAGTAGAGAAAGAACGGCTCTTCCTTGTTCTCACGAATGAAGTTCAATGCCTGTTCCTGAATCAGCTTCGGTGCATAAACATTGTTTTTCTGGGCGGCGTTTTCAATCAACAGCTGGCGTTCGCCATTGTCCCACACGAATGCCGGATAGTAGCAGTGCGCGATTCGTTGGCAGTTGTACCCGTAGAAACGGTCAAACCCCATCTTCAAAGGTTCGCTGGCTGAACCAGGTGCGCCCAATCCCCATTTTCCAAAAACACCGGTTTTGTATCCGGCTTCTTTCATCAGGTGAGCGACCGTCAGTGTGTCGGCTGGCATCGGTTCCTGGCCTTCCGGCTTCACTTCTGCATTCCCGCGAACGACCGCGTGGCCGGTATGGAATCCTGTCAGCAAACAGCATCGGGAGGGAGCGCAAACGGTGCTGCCGGAATAGTGCTGCGTGAACTTGATGCCGCGCCGAGCCAGCGAATCGATATGTGGCGTCTCAAACTTTTCCTGGCCGTAGCAACTCAAGTCTCCGTATCCGAGGTCATCTGCAAGGATGAAGATGACGTTTGGCGGACGTTTTTTTGGTTCTTCATCCTGAGCATGTGCCAATTCTGCTGTTGCCCAAGGCACGGTCAAAGCAAACAGAACAAGCCAAACGTGAGGTTGAAAGTTGATCATCGGATTTCCGTTGGAGCAATTTGTTGATCACGAAATTGAAAGAAGCGTCAGATACTTCAGGACGCCTCGAATCAGAAATTCTAAACGAAAAGCGAATCGAGTGGTCGCGGGTCAGGCGTTGGCCCGCGGATATCAGGATCGCTCGATCCAAGGCTTCAGACAGAGATTCCAAACTGAAGGTTGGTAGGACTGGGGACGGGCGATTCCGATCCGGCGGGTTACCGAAAAACGGATGTGAAAGGCGACAGAATGGGTGCTGAATCGCGCAAACGTTTCATAAAAAGGGCGATCGGCCTGCATTGAGGGTTTTCCGTAGGTGACCCACGCAAGCCACGCTTTTCTCTTACTGCGACGTAAGTTCAAAACGATCGATCGTCCCAGCAACACAACCAAATAGTCTCCGAGATGCGTACGACTGAAATGCCCAGGCGAATCCTAACCCGACCAAACAAGCAAGCCCCAACGACGTCGATGTCCGCCCAGGACGTTGCCGCAACCAAGCGTTTGCCGTCACTGCCAGGTGTGGCTCAACGGATGCTTGAGATTGCGCAACAGGACGAGCCCAGCTATCGCGAGCTTTCTGAAGCCATACGTGCGGACGCTGTCATTAGTGGGCGAGTACTAAAAACGGTGAACTCCGCATTGTTCGCGTTGCGTCCGAAAGTCGAATCCATCGAGGACGCCATTCCGCGGCTCGGGATCTCCACTTTGCGAACGTTGATGCTCAGCTTTCATCTGTCCAGCTGGAAGGCAAGTTCTCCCGACACACAGAATGCATTTCGATCGATTTGGCGTAGTTGTTTAACTCAAGCCGTGATTGCGGAGTTGTTGGCTGAGAAAGCTGAACTCGAATCTTCGGTTTGTTTCACTGGCGGTCTGATTCAGGACATCGGCATTCTCGCCATGGTCACTGAGTTGGGCGAAGATTACATCTCCAATGTGCTTTACTCCAGCAGTCACTTTCACATTGCCGACCGCGAGAAAGAACAGTTTGGTTTTACGCACGTGGATGTCACGGGTGAGATTCTCAAACGATGGAACATGGGGCACGCGTTCATCGACGCGACCAGACAACATCATGAGCTCGACGGAAAGGTCGAGTCTTCGGAAGCGACCCGGTTCGCTGCAGTTCTGCAGTCGGCAAGTTTGGGGGCATCGATTTTGGCCACCAGGGCATCGTCGAGCGCTGTCGAAGAGGCTGTGACGCAGTGGCTGCGATCTCTCAATTCAAACTTCGGTCTGAATCCACTCGACGCGAGGGAAGTCATTTCGGAGATTGAAGAACGAGTCACGGAATACTCTGTCGTCTTTAACTTTGATATTTCCAATGGCGATACGGTAGAACAAGTCGTCGGACTCGCGAAAGAACTGCTCCAGGAGATCGCTCTTGAAAGTCAGTTGGCGATGATCTCCGTGCAACAGTCGGCGAACTCAAAAGCGAAAGCCGACGACGAGATCATTTACAGGGACTTTTTGTGCGGACTCTACAATCGTAGATTCCTTGACGAAGTCATGGGCACGCATCTCGATGCATGGGTCAGTAAACGCAAGCCGGTTGCAATGCTGTACGTTGACGTTGACGATTTCAAACTGATCAATGACGCCTTTGGACACAGAACTGGCGACCTTGCGATCAAGCATGTTGCAAAATGGTTGACTGACTGCACGCGAGACACGGATTTTGTATTCCGCATCGGTGGTGACGAGTTCCTTGTCATCATGCAGATCAAGGAGAAGTACTACGAGACCGTTTCCCGTCGGTTGGCAGCCGATTTGCCGGATCTCGATTGTCCCGACGCAGGGGCAATTCCGATGTCGCTTAGCGTTGGCGGCGTAATCTATCAGCCCAAGCACGGCGATGAATTTGATATGCAGTCGCTGATAGATCAGGCCGACCGTCAGATGTATCACTCCAAAAAGTCGGGCGGAAACCGGGCCTCGCTGGTATAGTTTTGCTGAGAGCGGCTTGGGCTGCCGCATGATCGCACTACCATGATCGAATGTTCCGATTCGGCAACGTCGGTTCAGGATCCAGGCGGAGCTTTGTAGTGCGAAAATGAATTCGGATTGCGAGTCAACAGTCGCAAAAGTTTCGGATGGATAAAAAGCTTCTCGCGCCCAGATGCAACTTCTTCGAGAATGCCGACTTCGACAAGCTTCTTCAGTTTTTTGGCCGCTGTTTGGCGAACGGAACCGTCCATGTCGACGACGTTCTGAATTCGGCAGTACGGCAGCTCGAAAATCAGGCTGATCAACTCATGAGAGTAAGCTTTGGCCGCATGTTCACGAGCGAACTCGGCAGTGCGGTCAAACAGTTTCAGAATGGCGTCGATTTTGGCTTTCGTCCAGATCGAAGTCTCTTCGACTCCCTTGAGCAGGAACAGCACCCAGGGTTCCCATGCCTGTGTCGTCGTCACGCCAAGCAGCAGACGATAGTAGTCGGCTTTGTTCTCGATGATGTAGCGACTGAGGTAAAGAATCGGAAGTGTTAGCAGCCCTTCATGGATAAGAAACAGGCTGTTCAGAACGCGTCCCGTTCTTCCGTTCCCATCAGTGAACGGGTGGATGGCTTCGAACTGATAGTGCCCTACCGCCATCCGAACCAGCGGATCAATTTCCGTTTCGTTGTGTAAGAACTGCTCCCAGTTGCCCAACAAATTTCTAAGTCGATCTTCTCCGACGGGAGGTGTGTAGACAACTTCGCCCGACTCTTTTCCCAGAGCAGTACCGGGGACTTTACGGACTTTCATCTCGATGCCTTTGATCCGGGTACAGATCTCTTCGGCGGTTCGAGTGTTGAGCGGCTTTTCGTGGATCGAACGAAAACCCTGATAGAGCGACTGGCTGTATCGCAGCGCTTCTTTGGTCGCCGCGTCAGCGCTTTCCTTTTCGTGTTGATGCTGAAAAAGTTTGTCAGTCGTGGTGACGATATTTTCGATTTCGCTACTGGCCTGGGATTCCAGCAGCGGCAGCGTGTTGATCAGGATCGATTGATTTGGAATCATCTCAGCCGCCTGTTTAAGTTCCGCAAGTGCGGCTCTGGCTGTGATACAGGCTTTGAGAACGGTGCGTGTTTCCAGCTCAACGGGTGGCGGCAACGTGGGCAATCCGTTGTGCGGGAGGTCCGGAGACCAGTCCGGTTTGCCGCTGTTTTTCGACGATTTGGGTGTTTGGGCCATCCCCAAGTTTATGTTGCCAGATTTAACACGTCAATAAAACGTGTTAATATTGTTGGTTTATTTTAACATGTATTTGGGGTGTTGTTAATCGTGCTAACACGTCCGAACGACGTTTGTCGGTGGTTGGTAGTTAAAAGCGTGCGAACGAGTCGGACATTGTCCATCGCTGACAAGAACGTCAACCGCGCACCGCTCGGCAGTCTCGGTTTGGGGGAACGTTTATCGGTTGCCGAGAGAATATGGCAGTTTGGCAGTCGCTACGAAGGAGCCACAGCAGACCGTCGCAGAATCAACGGCATCTTTCGCGTGGGCGATCAGTTCAGCAGCACGCCGAGAGTGCGGATGAGAGGATTTGAACCTCCACGGGGTTGCCCCCACTGGCACCTGAAGCCAGCGCGTCTGCCAATTCCGCCACATCCGCAGGCAGTCATGAGCACAGAGCCCATAATCGAGACGAAATGATACGAATAACGAACCTCATCCGCAACCCGTTCTCTTTTACAATGTCGGAGGTGACTGCAATCGCCGGGTAAAAGCAGAAAACAGGCTGTCGGTGACACGAATGGTCAAATCAGGCCGGCTACGATCCGTTTGCAGGTCAATATACTGGAACATCGGGGTCGATTTCCTGGCTCCAATACGCGATACCGCCGGTCATGTTTTGGGCCGTGTTGAATCCGTGGTTTCGCAACCAGTTGACGACCCTCAAACTACGGCCTCCGTGGTGGCAGTAAATGATAATCCGTTCACTTCGAAATGGCTCCAGTCTTGAAACCTGTTCCGGCAACTCATCCATCGGAATCAGAACCGAACCTGCAATTCGCGCAATGGCATGCTCTTGAGGCTCGCGACAATCCACCAAAAGCATCGCGGTCTCAGACTCCAGAAGTTTTTTGGTATCGTGAACACTGATCTCGGAAGCAAGCTTTGTCGACTCGGGCGCCTCTCCTTCTGACGGCTTACTTTCGTCGTTTTGATCTTTTCGCTCCGAAGGCATTCGCTACTCGTCCGTTCCTGATGAGATGAGGGCGACCAGGCAAGGTGCTGACGTCTGACTTGCGAATGGTCTGGAAGTGGTTGCGTAAACTATATGATATGAATCGCAGTCAAGTAGATTTTGTAACAAAAAAAAACATTCAATTGCATTGAAATTATCACCTCTATTTGGATCAGTTATGACAGCTCGCCAACTGGCAATTCAGGTTGTAGAAAGGCTGCAAAGTGCCGGATTCCAGTCGCTTTGGGCAGGCGGATGCGTAAGGGACAATTTGCTGAAAATTGAGCCCAAAGACTTTGACGTGGCCACTTCGGCAAATCCAGACGAGGTACAGCAGCTGTTTGGTGTGAAGAAAACATTGGCGATTGGTAAGTCTTTCGGTGTCATTACGGTCATCGGACCCAAGTCAGCCGGCAACATCGAAGTCGCAACCTTCCGACGCGATGGCGGCTACAGCGATGGACGCCATCCGGACTCCGTGGAGTTCACTGACGCAAAAGAAGACGCTATTCGAAGAGACTTTACGATCAACGGCATGTTCTTTGATCCAATTGCCGAAGAGGTGATCGACTACGTTGGAGGGCAGGAAGATCTGCAGCGAAAAATAATCCGCGCGATCGGTGTCGCAAATCAACGAATCGAGGAAGACAGACTGCGGATGCTGCGTGGTGTTCGATTTGCCGCAACGTATGAATTCGCTATCGAGCCCGCGACAATGCGGGCGATTCAGATGCGTGCCCAGGATATCGAAGCCGTCAGCCCGGAACGTATTGGTTCAGAGCTTCGACGCATGCTTGGCCATCGCGGAAAGGCCAGAGCACTTCGTTTGTTGGTCGAGTCCGGCCTTTGGGAGCAGGTCCTGCCGGGTGATCGGCTGGGCGATTTTGACTGGCTGACGAAGATCAAACTGTTGGAGAACCTCGACGCTGGGTTTTCGACAACGCTCGCCGCACTGCTGTATGGCACCGGTGTCAACGCAGAGAACTTTCAAGACCCCTGGCGGCTCAAGAACGAGGAAGTCGCGAGGGCGAACTGGCTGCTGGCCAACATTGATTTGCTCTCGGCGGCTGACACGATGGCCTGGTCGGAACTTCAGCCACGTCTCATGTCCGGGCACGCGTCTTGTGCGGTGCAGTTGCTACACGGATTGATCGAATCCGGCCTGTGTTCCAATTCCGCGTTGGCAAAGTCATCGTTGGAATTGTGCCGACAAAAACTGCAGCTGGCCGACGGCGTTCTTGACCCGCCGCCATTGTTGCGAGGCGACGATCTGATGGAACTGGGAATTGTTCCCGGGCCTCAATTCAAATTAATTCTCAGTCAGACCAGAGCTTTGCAGCTTGATGGAAAACTGACGTCGCAGGAGCAAGCCCGCCAATGGGTCGTGCGTGATTTTAAATAGATAGGCCTTTGAAAAGGTTCACACCCACATGCAACCGAAGCGTTAACCGTTGCAACTGTTACAGAGCAATCGACCCGACGGCTGGGCAGCAAAGGGACTTTCAGATTTTCGGTGAATAGGGAGTTCGCATTACGGCCGACCTAGCCTTGCAGAACCCTCCTTCCTTCAATTCCCGCCTATCCTGACTGCACTAGAAGAAAGAGTTCCTGTGAGCACTGATCAAGACTTTGTCGATTACTACGAAACGCTCGAAGCCAGCTGCAATGCGAGTTTTGAAACAATAGAACGCACGTTTCGATTCCTTGCAAAACGCTTTCATCCTGACTGCAGTGAACAGGGAGATCGACTTCGCTTCACCGAAATTGTAGAAGCCTACGAGACGCTGCGCGATCCGGAAAAGCGCGCGGCCTATGATGCGAAATTCGAGTCTTTCAAAAGCGAACAGTCAGAGATCATCCGCGAGGCAGGGCACGCGTCGAGCGATACTGCAGATCGTCATCGTCTACTGACGCTGTTCTACGCACAACGCCGCCGCAATATGAACAGTCCCGGCATTGGAGTTTCAACGCTCGAAGAGATGATGGGGTTGCCAACCGAAGTGCTTGACTTTCACATCTGGTACTTTCGCGAAAAAGGCTGGCTCAACCGCGAGGAAAGCGGCACGTTGTCGATCACTGCCGCTGGCGTCGACAAGATTGAATCCAAAGTCGAAAAAGAAGAAGAGGCGGCTGCGAGAATGCGAATCACGCAATCCAATGAAGCGATCGCTTTGCCTTGATCCTGGTCAAAGCCGTCAGTCGACTTGCTAAAGAGAGGCTGCCGATTTCATATGACGTGGACGTGCCGTTACGGAGTGATGCTTTTAAGAGCTTCACGCTTTAATGGTTTCATCAAATGGTCACTCGAACAGGTTGGAGAGGTATTCCAATCCTTGAGCGCATTGCGACACCGGGTCGGATTCGGCGTCACGATCGATCGTGATATAGCCCGCATAGTTTTTCTGCTCCAGTGTTCCCAGCAGCGCCGCCCAGTCGATGCTTCCGCGGCCAAGTTCAACCTCCACGCCGCGACCGAGCGAAAAATCCCGTACCGCGTCGCGAGCCCGAAAGTTTACGACGTGCTCAGCCAAAATCTCCATCGCGCCCGTCGCGGACTGTTCGGCCAGCACAAAACTGGCGGGATCGAAATCTACGAACAATGATTGCACCGGAAGAAAGTCAATCAGCTCTTTCAGCCGCGATCCGTCCCCCGAATTGGGCGATGTCTTGGCCGCCAGCCACGCTCCGCAGCGTTGCCCATGAAAGCCGATGTCCGCCAGAGCCTCCGTCATGGTTTGCCAGGTTGGAGATTCACGGTCATCCGGGATCGCTCCGACGTCGTTGACGACCACGTTGCAACCGAGTTCATAAGCCATCGTCATCGCGGCCTTGGTGCCTTCGATTTTTTGCTCCAGCAGGTCCAGCGACCCGTACCCTGCCCTGGTCGGAAAATTCACAGCGGAAATCTTCAGGCGATAATCTGCCAGCATCTTGCGCAAATGTCGCACCGCCGTGCGGGTCATGTCGCGAGGTTTAATTTCAGTTCGGCCGTTGACTTCAATCGCGTCGGCGCCGATTTGCGCAGCGGTTTGAAGTGCCTGTCGAAACGGTTGGCGGAGGCATTCAAGCCGCAGGCCTTTTTTGAGTTGCAGCATCAGCAATTTGCTCGAACGTAAAGGAGTGAACCAAAAAGATATCAGCGCTTCGCGTGGAAATCGATCGGACCTACAATCCGGCGATGAACGCCCGCAATCCGCACAATTTACCTCCAGCACCCCCAATCCCTTCGCGGCCATCGCAAGCCGAGGAAACGCAGGAATTCGGTCGCGGCAGCAACTTCATCAGCCTGGCACTGTACCAAATCGCGCTCCGTGTTGGCTGGATCTTCAAAACCGAGAGCGTCATCATGCCGGCGTTTCTGGACATCATCGGCGGAAGCGGCTGGTTGCGAGGCTGTTTGCCGATGCTGAACCGGTTCGGACAAAGCATCCCTCCGCTGCTGCTGTCACAGCGGATCACGAACCTGCCCAACAAGAAATATGCTCTCGCCGCGACCACGTTCTGCATGGGTGCGTCCTTTATGGCACTCTCGTTGATCTGGTACCAAACTCAGGGCGATTTCTACGCGTTGCCGTTTGTGTTTTTGATCATCTACACGTTCTTCTTTTTGATGACCGGCGTGTCGCAATTGTTGCTCAATACGCTAATCGGCAAACTGGTTGGGACTTCGGTTCGCGGACGCCTCGCAGCAGCAGGCAGCACGGTCGGCGGACTGATCGCGATCTTCTGTGCCTGGTATTTTTTGCGGACCTGGATGAGTGCGGACACGGGAAAGTTTGAGTACGTGTTTGGGTTCACCGGAATCGCGTTCTTTATCGCCAGCCTGACTGCGTTGGTGCTGGTGGAAGACAAAGACACGGAATCGGAGACCGTCAAAAATTCGATGCACATGATCAAGTCATCGTTGAAGTTGGTCGTCCACGACGCGAACTTTCGTCGTTTGATGATCGTTGCCGGAATGTTTGGCATGTGCGTGGTGCTGACGCCGCACTATCAGACGCTGGCACGCGAACGCCTGGAAGTCAGTTTTCGCTCGCTGATTCCGTGGGTCATTGCGCAGCATATCGGCGTGTCGCTGATCACGTTACCGATGGGTTGGCTGGCGGATCGGTTCGGCAACCGGATTGTGTTGCAGATTCTGATGTTCCTGTTGTCCGTCACGCCGGTACTCGGTTTAGTCCTCAGTTGGTCAGGAGACTTTGGCCGAATGATGTATCCGTTCGTGTTCTTTCTGTTGGGGCTAACGCCGATCGTGGCTCGGTTCCTGACGAATTACACGCTCGAAGTGACCGATCGGGCGAAACATCCGCTGTACCTCAGCACACTGGGGCTGTTCATTTCGATTCCGGTGTTTGCCACGTCGCTGATTTTTGGGGCTTTGGTCGATATCGTCGGATTCGAGGCCGTGTTTTTAACCGTGGTCGTGTTTTTGTTGATCGGCTTGGCGGTCAGTTTTCGGCTTGATGAGCCACGAAAACAGGCGTCCAACGGCTCGCATGCATGATTCTTGTCGCTGCGATTTCTCTTGACATTGATTAGCACCGTTGCGGACAATAGACAATCCACGTCCAGGTCAGATGACCAGTTATTGAAAGTAAAATCATGTACCAGAAAATGCTCTCTTTTGCCGCTTTGGCAGCCCTCCTGTTTACCGGTTTTGTTCAGGCTCAGGAATTACCGGAAGACGCCAAGTGCATCGTTGCCGGCAAGCCCGCCAAAGCAGAGGCGGCAGCGGATTATCGTGGCGGCAAAGTCTTTTTGTGCTGTGATCATTGCGTGGAAACGTTCAATAAGGACTCAAGCAAGTTCGCCGTTCTCGCGAATCATCAGTTGGTTCAAACTGGCCAGTTCAATCAGACAGCCTGCCCCGTTTCTGGTGGCGACATCAGCGAAGAGCAATCGTGCAAAGTCGGCGGCACGGAAGTGTTTTTCTGTTGCGGCAAGTGCAAGGCAAAGGTCGAAACAGCCGCCACTGAGGAAGAAAAACGTGAGCTTGTTTTCGCGAACGAAACGTTTGAGAAGTCTTTCGAAAAGAAGCCTTCGTACGACCTGAAGGATGTGAAGTGTTTCATGATGCCAAAGAAGGGCGTCAAGGAAGACAAAGTTGTCGAGCACCGCAAAGGCAAGGTTTTCTTTTGCTGCCCTGGTTGCGTGAAGAAGTGGAACGAGGAGCCGGCAAAGTATGAGTCGATGGCAAATCATCAGCTTGTTAAAACTGGCCAGTTCAAGCAAACGGCCTGCCCAATTTCTGGCGGCGACATTGATGAAGAGCAATCCGTTGAGATCGACGGCGTCAAAGTTGCGTTCTGCTGCCAGAACTGCAAAGGCAAAGTCGAGTCGGCATCCACCGACGAAGCAAAACGCGAACTTGTTTTCGGATCAAAGCTGTTCGAAAAAGGCTTCGCGAAAAAGTAGAAATGCTGTCATTCGTCGCACGGTGATTTCACTGTGCGTTGCATCAAAACGCCAGGCTCGCACGGTAAGGATCGCCGTGCCAGTCGCGTTTTGTTCTGTAATCCGAAGATGAAAATCATCGTGATGCGGCTTACACACATCTCTCGATATGACATCAAAACTCGCGTTCCTGCTTCTGGCCAATCCGGTCATACTCCGTGCTTCAAGGACGAACACAACGGACAACCATGCGAATCTTTTTTTCAGTCGGCGAACCAAGCGGCGACCTCCACGGGTCGAACCTGATTCGCCACCTGCGTGACGCCAATCCTGACTTCGAATTCGTCGGCTTTGGCGGACCAAAAATGAAAGCTGCCGGCTGCGAGCTGATCTACGATCTGACGCAGATGGCCGTCATGTTTCTCAGCAAAGTCATCGCCAACTTGCGGTTCTTTTTTGGGCTCGTCGATCAGGCAGACGACTACTTCGCGAACAACAAAGTCGACGCTGTCGTGCTGATCGACTATCCGGGCTTCAACTGGCACATCGCCAAAAAAGCCAAAGCTCGCGGCATCCCGGTTTACTACTACGGCGTGCCGCAGGTTTGGGCTTGGGCGCCATGGCGAGTCCGGAAGATCCGCAAGTATGTCGACCACGTGCTCTGCAAGTTGCCGTTTGAGAAGAAATGGTTCGAAGACCGTAAATGCAAAGCCACCTATGTTGGCCATCCGTACTTTGATCAACTGCAATCGCAGTCCTGGGATTTGCAGTTTCTCAAAGAGGCCGGCACGGAACTGATGCTGGGCAAGAAGAAACTGGTTTTGTTGCTGCCCGGATCACGCGACCAGGAAGTTGAAAACAACTTGCCGATTCTGATCGAAGCCGCTGATCGAATCGCGGTCCAGCAACCGGATACTTCGTTCGCGATCGCCTGCTACAAAGACGAACATCTCGCAGCCGCCCAGACGATGCTGGATCAGCGCGACGACGCCTCGGCGAACATCAAACTGTACTCCGATCGCACGCCGGAGTTGATGAAGGCCGCGACGGTTTGCATGGCCTGCAGCGGATCGGTCTCGCTGGAGCTGCTCTATCACCGCAAGCCGACCGTGATCGTGTACAAGCTGAAATGGATGTATATGGTCGCCCAATCGATCCTGATGCGGACTCAATTTATTACGTTGACCAACCTGATGGCCACCGATGACATCCGAAAACGGACTTGGGCGCCGTCGAATCCGGACGTTGATCAAGTGGTGATGCCCGAGTACATGACAACGGGCTCCCCGGCCGATCGAATGGCTAACAATGTTGTCAACTGGCTCTCAAATCCTGAGTCAATGGATGAGAATGTGCAGCAGCTGGAAAGTCTCGCGCGACAATACGCGAAACCCGGCGCGACCAAACGTGCTGCGGAATATCTCCTTGAGACTTTGGGTGTGCAAAGCGTTCCAATCGTTCAAGATACCTTGGCGGAAACCGTGCCGCGCGATGCCGCCTAAAGCGGTTGCCTGGAGTGAAATGAGCCGATTACGTTGGTGGATTGGCCGTTCGTGAACGCTCGAATCGTGTAGCCTTGTAGTGGAATGCTAACCCGAGCGCGACGGCCATCCGGCAATTTTGGTCGCCGTCGATACCTGTGTTCAGGTGCCAGATTCGGAAATTCCTCAACGACCAGGATATACTGAGCTTATGAGCAAAAACTTCTGCAATCGGACGCGGCGTGAATTTCTCTGGCAAGCCGGAGGCGGCTTTACCGGTTTGGCGATGGCTGGAATGCTGGATCAGAAATTCCTGGCAGCACAAACTCAAAAAGCCGACGGAGTCACCGACTGGGAGAATCCGCTTCGCGCGAAAGAGCCACACTTCGCGGCCAAGGCCAAGTCCGTCATCTTTCTGTACATGTACGGCGGGCCGAGTCACATCGATACGTTCGACTACAAGCCAAACATGTACGGGATGGATAACAAAACGATCGACGTGAAAACGTTTGGTCGTGGCGGACATAAAAACAAAGGCCGCATCGTCGAACCGCGTTGGAAGTTCAAGCAGTACGGCGAGTGCGGAAAATACGTTTCCGATCTGTTCCCGAATCTTGGTCAGCACGTCGATGATCTGGCTTTCGTGCACTCCATGGTTGCCGATTCGCCGATTCACGGCTCGGCTATGCTGCAGATGAACACCGGAAAGATTCAATCCGGAAGTCCGTGTCTCGGTTCGTGGGTGAACTACGGACTCGGAACGGTCAACGAAGATCTACCGGGCTTTGTTGTGATGCTCGACCACAACGGCGGACCAATCAGCGGGCCCAAGAACTGGCAGAGCGGCTACATGCCGGCTACCTATCAGGGCGTTGTCGTTCGTAGCAAAGGAGCTCCGATTCTCGACCTCAATCGTCCGGCTCACATCAGCGATGAAGTCCAGCGAAAAATGCTCGACACGCTTCGCAAGTACAACGAGGACCACGCGGCAACGAACCCGGGCAATTCTGAACTTGCAGCGCGAATCGCCAGCTACGAGTTGGCCTATCGTATGCAATCGACTGCTCCGGAAGCCGTCGACATCAATGACGAAACCGAAGACACGCACAAGCTTTACGGACTCGACGACAAGAAAACAGAATACTTCGGCCGTCAGTGTTTAATGGCTCGTCGTCTGGTCGAACGCGGCGTCCGTTACATTCAAATCTACAGCGGCGGTGCTCATAATGACCACAACTGGGACGCTCACGGCGACCTCGTAAAGAACCACACGCTGCACGCCGGAGCCACGGATAAACCGATTGCAGGTTTGCTGACGGATTTGAAACAACGCGGCATGTTGGAAGACACGTTGATCGTTTGGGGTGGCGAATTTGGTCGACAACCGACAGCGGAATACGCAAAAGGGACAGGCCGCGACCACAATGCTTACGGATTCACCATGTGGCTGGCCGGTGGCGGCGTCAAAGGCGGCGTGAGCTTCGGGAAGACCGACGAACTTGGTGCCAGAGCGGTAGAAAAGCGAATGCATGTGAAGCGGATTCACGCCACGATTCTGAATCAGCTCGGTTTGGACCCGAATCGATTGAGCTACTTTTATGGTGGACTCGACCAGCGGTTGGTCGGTGTCGAAGGCGCCAAACCGATCGCTGAACTGATTGCATAACCGCGTGCAGCCTGCGAGATCTTGCCCCGACACACCATGTGAAATTTCATTTGGACATTGCCGAAGGACAGTGAAATCGCATCCCGAAGCTGTAGCGAAGAGCCTACAGCTACCTCGCTTGCCAGTTTGATGTACTCGTCATTCAGTCGTTTAACGGCAAGCCGCAGGCGACGGTGCGAATCTGGCTGCGGCACCGTCGCCTGCGGCTTGCCGTTAAACTACAAAAGGTGGACTCTCACGTTCCCACCCCTGGCTATGCCAATTCCTTTCCTTAAAAAGCCGTTCTTTTGCGAACCTTCGGGTTCAATAGCTGTCTCATCTCTATCTATTTGCGAGTGAGGCAAATAAACTCACAGCATGAATGAAAGACCCAATATCCGGCAAATGGTGCTGGATCTCGTCCTCGACGACAGCTATCAACCGCTCAAATCTCGAGCGATCGCAAAGAAACTTGACCTGCTCGATGATGAGCGGGAAGTCAAACGGGCCATCAAGCGGCTCATCCGGGATGGCGACCTCCGGTTCGGTGACAAGCATCTTGTCATGAAACCGTCCAAGCCGAAAAAGCCCGGCCGTAAACCACGAAAGAAGACAGAAAACATTACAACTGAAACAGGACAGAAGTTTAAACGTAAAGACAACGAAATTGTCGGTACGTTTCGCAAAACTTCAGGCGGATTTGGATTCGTCACACCCGAAGACTCCATTGTTACCGACCGCAGCGAAGACATCTTTGTGCCCCGTTCGCGCACTGGCGACGCAGCACATCTGGACAAAGTCATTGTCCGGATCCCCAAAGAGAAAAAAGAGGATTCGAAAAAGCGCGGCAAGCGCAAGGAATCCGGACGAGGCCCTGCTGGGCGAATCGTTCGCGTCATCGAACGCTACACGCATCGCTTTGTTGGCACGTACCAGGAAAACGAAGACTACGGCATCGTCGTTGTCGACAGTGCAACGTTCGAGCACGGAATTCTTGTCGGCGACGCCGGCGCGAAAGCCTGCAAGGTCGGTGACAAAGTCGTCATCGAGATGGCAAACTTTCCTTCGGCCCATTCGCCAGGTGAAGGCGTCATCGTGGAAGTGCTTGGCGACCGAGGCCAACCTGGCGTCGACACCCGCATGGTGATCGCCGAATACGGCTTGCCGGAAGAATTTCCCGAAGCCGTACTCGAAGACGCGCGGCGGCAAGCCGAAGCTTTTGACGAAACCATCGGCGAAGATCGAACCGACTTCACCGGCAAGACCGTCATCACGATCGACCCCAAAACGGCTCGTGACTTTGACGACGCGATCTCGCTCGAACAGATTGAGAACGGCCATTGGCAACTTGGTGTGCACATCGCTGACGTGTCGCACTTCGTTCCCTTTCGCAGTGCCCTCGACGCCGAAGCTTACGCCCGATCAACGAGCGTTTATCTTCCGGATAAAGTCATTCCGATGCTTCCGGAAATTATCTCCAACAACCTGGCGTCACTGCAACCGGATCGAATTCGCTACTGCATGACGGCGTTGATTGAGTTCACCGATGAAGGTGTTCCGATCGGAACGGAACTGCACCGCGGGGCTATCAAAAGTGCTCATCGATTCAACTATGAAGAAATCGACGAGTACCTCGAAGACGATCAGCCCTGGAAAGACGAGCTTACGCCAGAAGTCTTCGGCCTCGTTCGCAACATGCACACGTTGGCGATGAAGCTGCGGAAACGTCGGATGGACCGCGGGGCGATTAACCTCGTGCTGCCCGAAGTCCGGATCGATCTTGATGATGACGGAAAAGTCAGCGGAGCTCACACCGAAGAGAATACCGAGAGCCATCAGGTGATCGAAGAGTTCATGCTGGCGGCCAACGAAGCGGTGGCTCAGCGGATCGAAGATGAGAAGCTGTTTTTGATTCGCCGGATCCATGAATCGCCAACGGAAAAGAAACTGCAGGAGCTAACGAAATTCGTGCAGTCGCTGGGGATCGATTGTGGCAACCTGAAAGACCGTTTCGAACTCAAACGCGTGGTTGAAGAATCGGAGTCGATGCAGGAACAGCACGCAATTCACTTCGCCGTTTTGCGGACGATGCAGAAAGCCGTCTACAGCCCTGAGGAGATCGGGCACTACGCTCTGGCCAGCCCGGCTTATTGTCACTTCACATCGCCAATTCGCCGCTATCCCGATTTGGTCATTCACCGCATGGTCGGTGATCTGGTCGACGGCAAGAAACCGAAAAGCAATTTCGATTCGCTGGCGGCGTTGGGTAAGCACTGCAGTCATCTGGAGAAACGCGCGGCCGATGCAGAACGTGAGCTCAAGAAACTGAAACTGCTCAGCTTCATGAGCGAAAAAATTGGCGATAAATTGACCGGGGTCATCACTGGTGTGGAGCAGTTCGGCCTGTTCGTGCAAGGAATCGAGATTCCGGCCGAAGGTTTGATTCCGATCGAGTCACTGCCCGGAGACAACTACACTTACGAACGTCGCTCCCGTACGCTCAGCGGTGCTCGTGAGAAAAACCAGTTTCGACTTGGTGACCAGATCGAAGTCGAAGTCGCCGTGGTTGATCTGGACAAACGTTTGCTCGAATACCGAATTGTCGGCGTCAAGCCCGGTCGTAGCCGTTCGACTCAGCGAGGTGGTGGTCGGACGAAGGACAAAAGTCAGGACCGGAAGCTTTCCAGTCGCAAACCGGTCAGGGATGAAGGCTTTGAAGAAAGGCCGTCCAAAGAACGACCATCCAGAGAAAAACGCGGTGACGCGAAACCGGTTCGCGAGAAGTCTTCGGCTCGAGACAAAACAAACTCTGAGCGATCGAAATCAAAGGACAAAACAAAAGCGGGGGCCAAGCCGAAGCGAAATCGATCGCGGAGCAAGGACCGGGATGATTTCGAGGATTTCGTTTGGGAGGAAGTCCGCAAGAGCGGAAAGACTCGCAAGCAACGCGAAGCGGAAAAGGCGAAGAAGTTTAAATCGTCCAAGGTAACCAAGTCGAAGAAGAGCAAGAAGGTTCAGGCTCAGAAAAAGAAATCGACCGAAGCGGCGAAGAAGGCTGCTCGCAAAAAGAAGGTTGCTGCTGCCAAGGCAAAGCAAAAGAAAAAAGGTAAGCAGCGGAAGAAGTAGGAATCGGTCCAAGTCCACGGGAAGATTGGTTCCCTGGCAAAGATTTCTTCCGGCGGCGTGAGCGGCTTAAGCTTGCGCCCGTGCCGAATCTCTTGCTTTTAGCCACTCTTCGAACCAGGGGGCAATCGCCAGATCGTTCAGGTCCAGCAAGGCGTGAAGCAGGATCGTGATCCAAATGCTGCCGGTCGCCAGATAGACCCAATACAGGATGGCTCCGATAAATGTCGTTGCAATAACGCCCAGCCAGCCTTGGTAGAAGTGGGCCAGGCCAAATAGCAACGTCGAAACGACGATCGCAATCCACGCGCTGCCACTGACAATCAACAGCAGCATCGGTATCGCTACGCGAAAACAAAGCTCTTCACTTAAGCCGGCGTTGATGGACAGGATCGCCGTCCAGAATCGCTCGCTGGCATTCCTCGGCATCAGCGGCAGAATGTCCCGGCCAACGTCGCTTTGCGGATCTTCATTGGCGCTGTTCGTGCTGTTCGACGGATTCCTGTTTGCCAGCCAGACACGAAGCAGGCTGCCTGTCGTTGGCAACACAAACAGGACTGGCAGCGCCATCGTCTTCAGCCCGTCCATGAATCCGCCGAACATTCGTCCAAGCCTGGAGGAGTCTTCAAAGGCAAGTGTGGGCAGCAGGTTTTGGAAAGCTTGCGGCATCGAAATCAATGTTGCAAGCTGCCCCGTCAACGCAAGGATTGCGATTGAAGCCACGCCATGAAGCAAAAATGATCTCACGACCCAAACGCGAAAGTACCGTTGTCGCTCGCGCGTTGATTCCTGTTTTTTGAACAGCGCATACTCTTTCGAATCTCGCACGACGTAAAACGCGTTGGCGAGTAGAAACAGTGGAAGGATAACGTATGCGAATGATTCGATAGGAATTCTCTGATAGGAACGAGTGGTCGCTGTGCAATCAATTCAAAAAGCTATCGTTTAATGTGATTCTTCAAACTGAATCCCGAAACAATATTTTTGAAATTTCCTTGCATCCTGTCTACGGATTCAATCCAATGATGTCAGGAATTGTTTTTGTCCGGGGAAGGACCCATGATTCATTATTCTTGCGACCGATGCAACAAGGCGATCAACGCAGAGGAAGAAATTCGCTACGTGGTCAGGATTGACGTTCAGCTTGCGATCGGAGATCGGGACAACGATCAGATCGACGAAGCGAGCCTCGCCGAACTTGAAGAGATGCTTGACGAGATCGACGCTCCGTCTGATGAGTTTACTGAACTCGCCAACGCCAAGACGTTTGACTTGTGCAGCCAGTGCTACAGCGAATACATCGACAACCCGCTGGCGATCGAAACGATTGGGCTGGGGTTCAGCAAAAATTGAACGTCGCCGTGCGATGCCGGGAAACGAGTAAGAAGGCATAAGCAGAGAGTCAGCTTTTGCATGCATCGCTGCGGCAGAATAGCCAATGGCAGAAATCGCTCATTGCAGATCGTGCTCACATTGCAGTCGTCCGACTAACGAACGCCGTACAGAATATCGCCGCGACGCATCACCAGCGTGTCTCCGGCAATCGCTGCCGCGTACAAAACGGCTCCTGATCCCGGACCTGATTCGGCCTCTTTTTTGTCGTTTTCTTTCGGTGCATCTGGTTTCCAGAGCGTGTTCTCTGCGACAACCTTCAGTTTCTCATTCGGCTCGACGATCGAAGTCACACCGTTTTTTCCGAAGAAGTAGATTCCGCTTTTCGTGGCCAGCGGAGTCGCCCAAATCTGGCCGGCGCCAAGTCGGGCGGTGAAGACTTTGTCGCCGGTTTGCAGGTCGTGGCAGTTCACGATGCCCGTGCGGTTCACGAACCAGGCTTTGCCGTCGAAAGCAAACGGCGAACCGAAAGAGCAACTGGCTTTCTCCGCGACCCAATCCCATTTCGCAGCGTAGACCCCGTTGTGGCTGGTGATCGAAATCACGCCGCAGGACGGAATTGTTTCTTTGCCGCCGCGGCTTCCACTGGCTCCCATCAGAAACTTGCCGTCGCCAACGGGGACTGGAGTCGAAGACGAATTCGAAGCGACTTTGTCAAATTCCCAAAGCCGATCTCCGGTGGATGGATCGACGCCGACAATCAAACCGATGGAGCTGAGGATTAGCTGGGGCTTGCCGTCGACGGTCATCAAACGAGGACTGCTCCAGGAAGTGTTGCCCAACCCGGGCTTCTTCCAAGCCGTTTCGCCGTTGTTTTTTTTGATCGACATCACGTACGGCGACTCCGCACGTTCACACCAGAGGTAAACATGTTCGTCATCCTGTTCGAGTGACGCGGACAATCCGTGGCGTGCTTTGTGTTCGCCGAACTCGGCTTTGAGATCGCGTTTCCAGCGAAGTTCTCCAGCGTGATCCAGAGCAAACAGGTTGCCGCCTTCGAAAAACGCGATCACGCCATCGGCATCAGCGACCGGCGTTGGTGCCGCGCGGCTGACCATGACTGTGTTTTCCTCCGGAGAGCTGTTCTCGTGATTGAAGATCCATTTGCGTTGACCGTCGGTCAGCGAGATGGCTTCGATGTTTAGTGTTTCCTTGTTCGGGCCAGTGACCGAAGTCAGGTAGGCAACGTCGTCAGCGATCACGGGCGAAGACTGACCGTAACCAGCGAGTTTCGTATGCCATGCGATGCCTTTTTCCGGACTCCACTCGGTCGGCACCATCCAGTTTTCACTTTGCAGCGATCCGCCGTTTTGGAATGAATTCCAATGCTGGGCCGTTGCCGTTTTGGCGAAGATCAGAGCGAGCGACATTGCAAAGAAGGTGTGGATGGTGGTCGAGATTTTCATGGGATAGTTCTACTTCCGTTTTATGGTTGAGTAAACGTTGAAGGGTGCCCTGCCCTGGCTCGCAAAATCATGTTTGTGCGAGAGTTGAACATGGCACCCATCGATTCAGCGTTGCGAATATTTAGTTTTCAGCGACGACTTCGAAAACTTCGACTTCCATCCGGCTGCCGTCTTCCATATGCGAACCGCCGACGAGTGCGAATTGAGAATCGCCAACGGGCAGCATCTGGTGGAAAAAGCGACCTTCGTCCAACTGGTGAACTCGCTGCCACGCCGTAGCGTCATCGCTCAATCGCAGCACCTGGCCATCGTAAATGCTGATCAGAAAGTTACCGTCGACAGCAACCGCAGAACAGCCGAACGACTTGATGCCGCCGTCGGTCGGAACTTCAGGGCCTTCGCTCCATTGACCGCTGGTCAGATCGTAGAAGTGAACTGCGTTAGTCGTCCCAGCACCTTCCTCGATGCCACCGATGACGATCAGTTTTCCGTCAAACTCGCGAACTGCGAGGGCTCGGGCGCGGAACGGAGCTTCGATTCGGCTCCACTCTCCATCCGGTTTGGAAAGGTCGAACACCAACATGTCTTCGGCCCAAACGGTTTCCTCTTCGCCATTCATCGTCCATCCACCGACGACGTAGATCTTTCCATCAGCGACACAGGCGTCGAACGAAGAACGACCTTCGGGTAGAGAAGGCATCTCATTCCAGGATTGGGTCGCCGGATCGAATTCAAGGACTTCCGAGATGGATTTCAGATCGTGATCTTCGCCTTCGGCGTTACGAGCTTCCAAGCCACCGATGCGGTAGACTTTGCCTTTGTGCCCGACGATCGCCAAACCTTGCAAGCCTAGATTTTCACCGACGGACTTCCATTGCTTGTCGTTGCCAGAAAGGCTCAAGCAGAACACGTCCCGATTTTGGTAAGACTTGGCGTACGAGTGAGCACGTCCGGACTTGCCGCCGATCACGTAAACATTGTTGTCGACCACGGTGGCACCAAAGCTGGTCATGCCACGAGGGAAATCAGCGAATCCAGCGTCAACTTTTTCCAGTGAAACGGGCGCGGCTTCGGTCGCTGGAGTGCTGACCGTGGTGCTTTCGGGCGCGGCAGGCGTGCTGTTAACGTCCAGCACCATCGTGCAGTAGAAACGTTTCTCAGAAAACTTCTTGCCGTCGACTTCTCCGCTCTCTTCGAGAATGTGTTTTCCGCGGACCAGGTATCGCGTAGTTGGAGCCAGCACAACGTTGCCGGTTTCGTCAGTTGTTGTGTCGAGCGAGTCCGTTTCGACGCGAACGAGTGAAATTTCTGCGTTGGGAAGCGGCATGCCTTTGAAGTACGCCGCTACTTTCAGCCCATCGGGCGTGAACTGCGGAACGAGGTCCAGAGCCAGTTTTTTGCTGGGTTTGGCGACAGAATCGCCGGCAGTGTAGCGAACCAGTTTCGCGCTATAGTCCAAATGCATGGACTTGTCACCGCGGCCAAAAACGCCGTAAGGGCAGCTGATGTCGACCGTATTGCCAACGCTATCCAGCGGGACTTCGAACCAGCCGTCATCGCCTTCAACGACTTTCTCGAATTCAATTTCTTTCGTTTCACCGTCAACCGTGGTGAAGGCCTGCATGTCTTTCAGGCCAGCGAGAAACTGGGCCTGATCGGGATCGGTATCTTCACCGAAAACGATTTTGACTTTTCCGTCTTCGGAATAGACATACAAAAAGTGAGCGTGAGCGGATTCCGCCAACGCGAGGCTGGCGAAGAGAGCTGCGGCAATCAACAAGCAGGATCGTTTTAAGATTGTCATGGTTACCCTTTCGGATGTTAACGGCGTTTTGCCGAATTGTATTTGTTTTATTAATTAGTAGTCAGTTGGAATGTCTTTTCGTCGCTGCGGAACGACGACTTCTTTCATGAACTTTGTCCATTGGCGTTCACCTTTGAGCTTTGGATTGCTCTCGCGTAGCCATTCCAGAGTTTCAAGTTCATATTTCTGTCCAATGTCGAGCTCGGTCCAGACTTCGACCGTCAAAGGCTCGTCGGGGTCGATGGTGGCAGTTTGCGGCTGTGGACTGCAGCCAGCGGCAATCGTCAATGTCGTGATCGCCAACACCGTAATCAGGTATCTCATTGGGCGTCTCCAGAACATGGACGCAGCGTCGCCGCGTCCATGAATTTGAACAGGTTGACAGTGAACCGTTAGAACTGATCCACGACTTCACCACCCGCACGAGTCGCGAGGCTGTCGTAGGTTTCCTGAACGATTCCATCCGACAAAAACGCAACCGAGCCATCGCAGCGGCCGAAGCTCGCACCACCAGGGTGCTCGCTGCGGAACGCTCCGTAAACGGCGTTCGTGTTGTCATGTTTGTTGAACGGATGATAGGTCGTTCCCCATGAGTAACCGATGTAGCCGTAAGCCCAAACGGCTCCGTATTCGGTCGACGGCACACCGCGAGGCATGAAGTCAGTTTCGCCGATCATGAAAGTGTTCGACGAGCCATCGGATAGAGTGCTCATCGTAGTTTCAACACGGTAGTTCGGGCTTGACGTGTTGTTTTCGTCGTTGCGAGTCGGGATGATCGCGCCATCGTAAACTGGCTCCGAGATTCCGTAATATATCGCATAGTGCAGCAGCGCGGTGTCCATCGTGCCGGCAGAAAACAGATAGCTGCTGGGAGCCCGGTTGTCCACGAGTTCGCCGTTGGGCTCCGTCATTGACGGACAGGTGTAGGCCGCGATTTTCATTTGAGTCAGCATGGCGTTGGTGAAACCGTCTCCATCGTCGTCGTTGTTGCTGTCCCGAGGCTCATTTTTGTTCCAGCGACTGGCGATGTCGTCCCTTTCCAGAAACGGCATAATCTGGATAAATCCAGTGGACCAGGTATCGCTATCATCGCCTGGCATTCGGTCCTGCGTTGCAAACGGAAGCTCCATGTGGGCGCTTTCGAAGTTCAGCGTCGCCAGTGAGATCTGGCGCATGTTGTTCATGCAAGATGTTCTGCGAGCTGCTTCACGAACTTGCTGCACGGCAGGCAACAACATTCCGATCAGAATACCGATGATCGCAATCACGACCAACAGTTCAACAAGCGTAAATGCCTTGCGGCGATTCCATGTAAAATTCATCGTTTTCCTTTCCTGTCAGCCACGTTGGGCTGACTCCACGTAAACCGGATCGAACCGATCGATCCAGGCGACTTCCGTACGTGGCTGGCGTATCCGTCGACGACGGAGCTGGCTTGCTGCGGGAAGAAAGTCAAAGCTAAAACTTGGCGAAAGAATTTGCCTCTCGCTAAAGAATGACCATTTAGAATTCAGTCGCGACGACGACGGACTGCGAATAGCGCGACCAGAATTGAAAGAACGCCTGCGCTTGGCTCGGGCACCGCAGATACGTTGGTGACGTTCAGCGCCGAATCAGTGTTGTAGTAGGTTGCTTTGGCGCCACCAATCACACGGAAACTTCCGATGTCGATACTTGCGTTGAGCGTCGTCGCGCTGTCGACGCCGATCCATTCTGCCCAGTAGAAGTTGTACGGAAATGAAGTCTGTCCGAACGGAACCGAACCGTCTTGACCAAGCGAAATGAACTCGTCAGGCGCGGCGCCGCCAAGTTCAAATGCGGACGCGTCGAGAGTTGTCTGGGTGGTTGCGAATTGCAGCACAACGCTGGTGAAAGCTTCGCTCGAATCGAGCCCCGTCAGAGTGAAATCAAACGTTGGGTTCGAGGCATCGTGCGTGTAGATGTCGCCGGTTTCTGTGACTCCGCCAGGCGGCATTGTTGGTGCTCCACCGCCGATCACAAGTTCCGCAGTTCCGATGCCCGAAGCAAATTGGGACTGGTGCGTGTCAGACCACGCGCCGGAGAACACATCCCAGCCAAAATCGCCGTCGGAGGCTTCGGCGGAACCCGCGAAATAGCCGATTTCGTCGGCGAAAGCTGAGCTTGAAAGAACAGATACGGACAAAACAAAAATCGCGGCGGCGCGCATACATACAGACATGTTGGAAACTCCTGGAGATACCACGGATTAACACTGAACGAATTCAGCGGATTACCTTGCGTGGCTGGCGAGATACTTCGGCGTTGGCCGAAATGCCCTGGATGCTTGCTGCGAGACGGTAATCTGAAATTTTAAAGAGCGAACAGAATTCCTGTCGCTGTTATCGATTAAAGCTACATCGCTGCCTGGCCGCAACAGCCAATTTCACGAATGTGCCAAAATGTACATGATCCGTTTCAGAGGGTGTTTTAAAATTATTTTTCCAGCCTGTTTAGCATGAATTGAATCATTGCGATTCGTATGACAGTTTCGCTGTTTTGAGTCAGTCTTTCATAGTCCTTTGAGAGCCTTCTGAATTTTCCAAGCCATGCGAAAGTCCGTTCAACGATCCATCGCTTGGGTAAGACAACGAACCCTTCGGCTTCGACCGGACGCTTAACGGTTTGCAAGATGACACGATACCATTGCTTCAGGAACTCCGGCAAATCAGCCCGCCCGTAAATCGAGTCCGCGAAGATGACTCGAAGCCGACGAAACTTCTGTCTGATGTTTTCAAGAACAAGATGTGCACCTTCGTAGTCTTGTAGATCGGCCGAGTGGACAACAACGACCATCACAAGCCCCAACGTATCCACCAGGATGTGACGCTTTCGTCCGGTAATTCGTTTCGCCGCGTCATACCCGCGTAATTCTCCTCCTTCAGCACTGCGAATGCTTTGCGAATCAATGATGGCTGCTGTTGGCGTTGGCTTCCTGCCTTCTTTGCGGCGTACCTTTTCGCGAAGACGATCGTGAATGCGTTGCCATGTCCCATCAATACGCCAAGCTCGATAAACTCCATAAACCGTGTTCCAATTCGGAAAGCAGTCCGGAAGCAACCGCCACTGGCAGCCCGTTCGACACCAATACAATATCGCATCGACAATTTGACGCCGATCGATTCGTTTGCGGCCGCGAAGTTTTGCTGGCGGAATCAGACGACGAAGCAATCGCCATTGATCATCACTGAGACTGCTGGGATACTCAATACTCATCGCTACGGCTCCTTCCGTTTACGGTTTAAATGCAAACGGGGCTGTAGCGATTTTTTCAACTCAGAGCAATTTCAAAACACCTTCTAAGGAAACGTGTATTGGCTTCTGGCTCGAAAACAGCAGTGTAAGCGCGACGCCACTTACTTATTACACGCCATGATGCCTTAAGAGGCATTAACGTCGAAAGCCCGTCCCGCAAACAGGTCGACCGCGTCGCGATCGTTGAGGAAATTATCCTTGTCGATCTGATAAAGCTTCTGACCGGTTGGTGTCGGATACTGACCTGTCAGGCAGGCCTGGCACAAACCGTCTTCCGGAATTCCGATCGCGCGAGAAATCGACTCAATCGGTAAATATCGCAGCGAATCACAACCGAGCTTGGCCGCCATCTCGTCCTGCATCGCTTCGGTAAGTTCTTTTCCCGGCGGGCAAAACTTCGGTGCAAACAGTTGTCTGATCGTCGACATGTCGATCCCGTAATAGCACGGAGCCATGATTGGCGGACAGGCCACGCGAACATGGATCTCCTTCGCACCGCCTTCGTCACGAATCCGCTGCAGCAGCGCCTGCATCGTTGTCGAGCGAACGATCGAGTCCTCAACCAGCACGACTCGCTTGCCTTCCATGACTTCACGGAGGGGCGTGTATTTAATTTTCGCCTTGTGAGCACGTGACTCCTGCGACGACTCAATGAACGTTCGTCCGCTGTAGCGATTTCGGATCAGACCTTCACGCGACGGGATCTTCATGTGGAAAGCCATCGAATCCGCCGCAGCTTTCGACGTATCAGGGACCGGAACGACGATCGTGTCTTCATCGACTTCGAAAAGGTTCCAGCGATCTCGCTCCAGATCCGCAAGCTCGCGGCCAAGTTCCGTCCGTGTCTGATATACGCCGCGATCATCCAGTCGACTGGCGACGTTGGCAAAATAGATCCACTCGAAAAAGCAATGTGCTTGACCGGGATCGTCCGCAAACTGCGTGATCTCGATTTTACCGTCCACGATCGTGATCGCATGCCCGGGCTTGAGCGATTCGATCTCGCTCCGCGAGAAACCAAGATTCACCAACGCCACGCTTTCGCTCGCTGCGGCAAACAGCGGACCTTTGACCGCGTAGCACATCGGCTTGATGCCCAGCGGATCGCGAGCGATCAGCATCTCTCCTTTTGCGTTCAGATACGCCAGCGACCAGGCTCCGTCGAGTCGTCGCGAAACGTTCCGAATCATATCGATCAACGAAATTTGCGAATCCTGCAGCAGCTGCCGTGAAAACTCGTGCATCAAAACTTCCGTATCCGAGTTCCGCACCAGATGCGTGTCGGGTTCGCTAAGAAGTTCCTGGGCCAGTTCGTTGAAGTTGGCCAATTGCCCATTGAAGGCAAATGAAAACCAGCGGCGTTTGTTAAAGTGGTGATTTTCGAACGGCTGAGCATAACTTTTGTCGTCGGCGCCGCAGGTGGCGTAGCGAACATGGCCGATTGCAACCGGGCCGACGTATTCGCTCATCAGGTTTTTGGCTTTGGCTTTATGTGAGAGCCGAAAGACTTCCTGGACGCTGCCGAGATCGCGATACGTGTCGATCAGTTGATGGTTGGTCGCGTTCTCGTTGAACCGCGATATTCCGGCTGAAAGCTGGCCTCGATTCTGCATGTCCAGCAGCATCCGCACGATCAACGAAGAGGTTTGCTGCGGGTCCGATCCGGGGCAAAGTTCGCTGGTTGTTTCGCTTGGCAAATGGTAAATCGCCGCAACGCCACATTCGTGGAAAAGTTCACTCATTGAGATGTCGTCCAGAGGTCAAACAGAGCAGGACTCCCTCCCGCCTCGCCGAAGAATCCGCATCTTAGGTCCGGTTCCGAAATGCCTCAACCGGAAGAATTCTTCCAGACAACGGAAAGCCACAAATCATAATTCGACGCGTGAGCAAAGGACTGGCTGGCCTCCTTTGCTGGCTATCCACGAGCAGCTCGCAGTTAAACGACCGATTGCTGCAATCCGCCCAAGATGGGACTACAAACGACAAGCTTCCTGGTAGGATGTCGTTCTGATAAAGACACCTGTTCAAATCTCAAGCACCTCGTCACTGATATGAGCCTATTTGAAAACTGGATCGCCGACCGGACTCGAAACTTTGACTCCAGTGGGATCCGCAAGATGTTCGACCTCGCTGCCAAGCTTGAGGATCCGATCAACCTTTCCATCGGCCAGCCCGACTTCGACGTCCCGCCGCCGATCAAGGAGGAAATGATCAGGGCGATTCAGGACGGCAAAAACGGCTACACGTTGACGCAGGGCATCACGCCGCTTCGCGAGAAGATTCAGGGCATCGTTGACGATCAGTGGGGCCATTCCGATCGACAGGCTTTTGTCTGTTCAGGAACCAGCGGCGGGTTGATGTTGTCGATCATGGCGACGGTCAATCCTGGCGATGAAGTCATCTACTTCGATCCGTTTTTCGTGATGTATCCGGCGATCATCGAGTTGGCTCAGGGTAAGTCCGTGCCCGTCAGCATTTATCCCGATTTCAAAATCGACATCGAGAAAGTCCGCGACGCGATCACAGACAAAACGAAGCTGATTATTCTCAACAGCCCTTCGAATCCAACCGGAGTCTGCTTTTCCGAATCAGAAATCAAAGCCGTCGCTGAGTTGGCGGCTGAGAAAGGCATCTGTCTGGTTTCGGACGAGATCTACAGCAAGTTCGTGTACGACGAGCCTTACGTTTCGGCGGCGAAGTTCAATCCGGACGCGATCGTGATTGATGGATTTTCAAAAACATATGCCATGACCGGATTGCGTTTGGGGTTCGTCCACGGGCCGAAAAAGCTGGTCGAAACGATGCTGAAGATTCAACAGTACACATTCGTTTGTGCTCCGGCGCCCGCGCAGTGGGCCGGTTTGGCGGCGTTGGATTATGACATGACTCCGTACGTGAATTCGTATCGAGCCAAGCGTGATCGATTGATCGAAGGCATCGGCGACAAGTACGAAATCGTCAAACCTGGCGGCGCGTTTTACGTTTTCCCAAAACTGCCCTGGGGCGACGGCCAGAGCTTTGTGGAGAAAGCCATCGACAACAACTTGATGGTCATTCCTGGCAACATCTTCAGCGGCCAGGATACGCACTTTCGGATCTCTTATGCGGCCAGCGAGGAGAAGTTGGAAGCTGGCATCGAAGTTTTGAATCGAATCGCGGAAGAGGGGGCTTGATGCCAACGCACGGCCGGTGCTCCTCAACCGAGTGCCGTTTTTCGACGATTGCTTGCAGTCTGTGATTGCAGGAAGCTTTCATTGGCAGGTTTATGCGGATTCGCACGCAGCAACCGGGGAAGGCCTCCTTTATTCGATGAAATCCCTCCCACCGTGCATCGTTAGGCAACTTCGGTCATAATCGTCCCTCAACAAATTTCCCGCCGAAACGCTTCTATGACACCGACTCCGATCAATGAATGGACCTTGCAGCGTTTGCTGGAATGGACCACCAACCATTTCAACGAAGCCGGTTCGGATTCGTCGCGACTGGACGCGGAAGTTCTGCTGGCCGAAGCACTGCAATGCCAACGCATCGAACTTTATACACGCTTTGCGGAAGTTCCCGACGCTGAGCCGCTGCAGAAGTTTCGCGAATGGGTCAAACGCCGCGCCGCCGGTGAGCCAGTGGCTTATCTGGTCGGCCACAAAGAATTCTATTCGCTGAAGTTCAAAGTCACGCCCGCAACGCTGGTCCCGCGTCCGGAAACCGAGCACCTGATCGTGGCGGCTTTGGAAGTTTGCAAGGACGCCGAAGAGCCCATTCGAATCATCGACGTCGGAACCGGCAGCGGATGTATCGCGGTGACGTTGGCGAAACATCTGGACAAACAATACGTCATCGCGGCGACAGACATTTCGCTCGAAGCCCTGGCGGTGGCTCGCGAAAACGCTCAATCGCATGAAGTCGAGTCACGGATTCGATTCTACGAAGGCGATCTGCTGGACGCACTTCCAGAAGGCAGCAATCCGGTGCATTTGATTGTTAGCAACCCGCCCTACATCGGTCGCGTCGAAGTCGATACGGTGGAGGACACGGTGAAAGACTACGAACCCGATGCCGCACTCTTCGCGGGTGAGCAGGGTACGGAAATCATTGAGCGGCTGATTCCGCAGGCCGAGAAAATGTTGCTTCCTGGCGGCCATTTGGTCATCGAAGCCAGTCCGACGACGATGGATCGTTGTGTGGAGATGGTGAACCAGTCCGGTTTGGATTTTGTCGAAGTCATCAACGACTACGCCGGTCTGAAAAGGATTCTTGTGGCGAGACAGAAAGGTTAACTGATGTCCGACGCTGGCAATGAATTCGAAACGCACGAAGAGCACGAAGAAGATTACGAGGGCTTTGAGAAGCGTGATGTGCAGAAGATGCTGCTGAAGAGTTTCATGATCGTGATCTTTTGCTACACGCTTTTTATGACAGGCCTGGCAATCATTGGGAGCATCGTTTTTTACGAAGCGTTTCAGGCAGCGGCGAATCTTGAACCCGACGCGTTTACTCGAGAGATAGAAGAAAATTCAGCACTGTTGTTCAAACGCAGCCGATATTTGCCTTTCGTGGCGTTGACTTCTGCGTTCTGTTTTGGATTGGGTTGGCTGATTGTTCGACTGGCTCCGTTTTCTAGAATGGTCCATGCGGTGATCCTGGTTTTGCTGGTCGCGGCGACAATGTTTGTGTTCGCAACCGGAGACAATACGCCGGCGGAAATTCAGACGGTGGCGATGATCATGGTTGCCTTTGGGCCAATCGCATTGGTGATCGGGGCCCGGATTGCGGTTGGCGGCGAATAGTGAAGGCGGAGCCTGAGCCTTGTAAACCAAACCGCTGGAAACGTGACTTAAACTCACCAGGATTCGAAATCCAAAATCATCTGCCACTACGATAAAACGGCCTCCTCAACTTCCGGTTTGATCCCCTCCCCCTGATGAACGTAAAACTCCTCTGCCGATTGCTCGGAATACTCGCGTCGCTCATCGGCAGCGTGATGTTGCTCAGTCTCATTTGGGCCGTCCCCTCAATCGGATATCACACTGACGCCGTAGTCGAACACACTGCCTGGGAGGCCGCAGGCATCCGCGGGCTCGTTCTTAGTTCGCTGATTTCCCTGGCTGTCGGCGGTCTGCTGTTTCGTTTCGGACGCGGTGCGGATGGAAAACTGTTTCGCAAAGAAGCCATGGCAGTTGTCGGGCTCAGTTGGATCCTTGCAACCTTCCTCGGTGCCCTGCCCTACGCGCTTTCAGGGACTAGTCGCGGGCCGTCGATGCGTTTCTTTGATCGCGGAGAACAAGTCGAGCCGCTGTTATTGCTGAGCCGCCATCGCACGAACGTCTGGAGTGCATGGAAGGAGTCCAGCGGGCACTCCGCAAACGAATATGCCGTCCTCAAAGCCATCTCCAATTCATCAGCCCGCGGGCTTTCGCGAAAAGAATTGGTCAGCCGCACAGGAATGAGCAACGCACCTGGTGTCTTTCAGCAATTGAAATCGAAGCCAGGATTGGGCAGCTATTTGATTGCTCCCGGCGAGGCCCGCAACGCTCCCGTTGACCGCGCCGCGCACTACCGTCAGCGGTGGATGAAAATGGGGCTGATCGATTCGATGTTCGAATCCCAGTCCGGTTTCAGCACAACCGGAGCCACGGTGTTGAACGATCTCGAAGACCCCTACCTCGTTCCGCACTGCATTCTGTTTTGGCGATCGAGCACACACTTTCTTGGAGGGCTGGGCATCATCGCTCTGTTCGTCGTAATCCTCGGTCAGGGCTCGGCAGGAAAATCGCTGATGCGAGCCGAAATGCCTGGTCCGACGCAGGAAAGCCACAACTCAAAAATGCAGCATACTGCCTGGCTGTTTGCAGCGACCTATACGGTGCTAAACATTGTGCTGGCGATCATTCTGTTCTTTCTGGGGATGAGCGTGTTCGATGCCATTTGTCACGCCTTTGCCACGATGGCGACCGGAGGGTTCAGTACTTACAACGCCAGCCTCGGACATTTTGTTGCCGACGGAGTCAATGGCCGAACGATCGAGTACGTCGTGATGTTCTTTATGCTGCTGGCTGGCACGAACTTTACGCTGTTGCTGATCAGCGTGATGGGCAATCCGCTGCAACTACTCAAAGACGTCGAGTTCAAGACGTACATCGGCATTATCACTGGAGTCGCGATCGCTATCATCACTATGGGGTTGATCAACGACGATCAGGGTTTCAGCTCACCAGAGAAAGCCATCCGCAACGGGCTGTTTCAGGTTATCACTATTATCACCACGACCGGGTTCGGCACTGCGGACTTTGATCAGTGGAATCACTTTAGCCGAGGAGTCCTGTTGGTCCTGATGTTCGTCGGGGGTTGCGCCGGAAGCACGGGAGGCGGGATGAAAGTCATCCGATATGTTTTGTTCGTCAAGATTCTGCGGATCGAGATCGAGGAAGCCTACCATCCAAAAATCGTGCGGCAGTTGCGTATCGGCGACAAGCCTCTCGAGGATCAGTCGCTGCGGCGTACGATCATGGTTTATTTCGGCCTGATCGCGGCTTTGTTTGCGTTAGGATTTCTCTTTGTTGTGCTGGTCGAACCTGATTTGACGTGGGGAGCGAACGCGGATAACAAGCTGATTGATTCTGCCAGCGCCGTGGCTTCGACGCTCAACAACATCGGTCCCGGACTCGGGCTGGTCGGTCCGACGCAAAACTACTCAAGCTTCTGCGCCATCAACAAAGTCCTGTTTATCGGGTTGATGATGTTGGGGCGACTGGAGATCTTTCCGATCATTGTGCTGTTTGCTCCCCGATTCTGGCGCGACCAATGACCGAAACTGACCTGCCTGATTCGCATCGTGAAAGTTTCTGGCGCTTCTACCGTCTGAACTTTCGATTGCACATCGTGTTTCTGTTGATGGCGGCAGCGGTCATCACCTGTTCGTTCGTCATGTCATCGGAAGGCAAGACGACCGTTCGCATGCCTGGCGTGCCCGTGCAGATGCCCTCCACCTGCATGTCCAAACGCATTTGGGGCGTCGACTGTCCCGGTTGCGGGCTGACACGTTCGTTCATTTCGATGAGCCACGCACAGTTCGGCCGTGCGTTTTCATTCAACCCGGCGGGGCCCCTGGTCTACCTGTTTGTTTTGTTCCAGATTCCCTGGCATCTCTATCAAATGTTCCGGCTGTGGAAACTCAGGCGACCGATTGAGACGTTGTGGCTGTACGTTCCGCTGTTCGCGATGAGCGGCGCGATTTTAATTCAATGGTTGTGGCGATTGGCACGAGGAGATCTGTTTTGAAATCGATACATCTGGACGATGGAAGAAAGATCAGCTTTCTGCATCACGTTTGCGAAAAAGAAAACGCACCGACGATCGTTTTTGTGCACGGCTTTCCGTTGGACCATTCGATGTGGGCTGGGCAAATGCCGCTGCGCGAAGTGGCCTCATTGATCATGCCCGACCTGATCGGTTTTGGGCAAAGTGATCAGGTGTCCGACGGCGTTTCGATGCAGCAGTTGGCCGATGATGTTGCCGAGTTGCTGCAGCAGCTCGGAGCAACGAAAGTCATCTGGTGCGGGCTTTCGATGGGAGGCTACGTTGGCTGGGAATTTCTCAAAAACCACAGTGAAATGCTGTCCGGATTGGTTTGCTGCAACACGCGAGCCACCGCCGATGATGAAAAAACGGCTCGTGGCAGGCGCGTCGCGGCGGCACAAGTTGTGGAAACGGGAGCCGATCCTGTCGCCGCAGCCATGCGCGAAAAACTGTTCTCCAAATCGACGTTGGAAACAAAACCGGAGGTCGTCGCTTCCGTTGTGGATGTGATTCGATCCACCGCGCCGGCAACGATCGCTGCGGCTCAATTGGCGATGTCAAAGCGAAGCGATTTTTCGGAATTGCTGCCGCAAATCGAAGTTCCGGTTCTTGTCGTCGCAGGCGAAGACGACGTCATCACTCCTGCCAATGAGATGCAAGTGATGGCGATGGAAATTCCCGGCTCGACGTTTGTTGAACTTTCCGAGGCTGGTCACATGTCGCCATTGGAGCGACCTGAAGCTTTCAACCACGCCGTGGTTCACTGGATTGGACAGTAGTCGGGATTTCAAACTGTGATCTACGGAACGTTGTCTCTGTGGTCGATCTAACGAAGTTTTTGCGTTCTTGAATCGTTGCGTATCTCAACGCACACGCGACCTCTGTTCTGGTTTCGAAGTGAAGCATCAATGCGCTGACGCAAGTACGGTATCCGCATTGTTCGTTTTATTGAAAAAGTGATCCGCCATTTCGGCAGTCGCTTTGAACCACAACAGAAAGTTTGATAATGAAGAAATCTATTATTGGTATTTGTGTCATCATGCTGGCAACGGTCGTCGCCGCGCCGACGCAAGCTCAGACGCAGCGCGTGCGCGTTGAAGTCAGCAGCAACGCGCCGACTGGTGGCGTTGCGATTACACCCTTGTGGGTTGGCTTTCACGATGGAAGCTTCGATGTTTTCGACGCCGGATCAACTGCGTCGGCAGGATTGGAAGAGATTGCTGAAACGGGTTCGGCTGCCGGGCTTGCCGCCGACTTTGGCATGACTGCGGGAGGAGTCGGAGGATCGTTGGGTTCGCCAACAGGGCCTCCACCGATTCAGCCTGGTGAAACGGTTAGCGGGATTTTCGATCTGGATTCGACCGACAACCAGTTCTTTTCTTACGCCGCGATGGTGTTGCCATCGAGCGATTTTTTCGTCGCCAACGGAGATCCGACTTCGATCGATCTGGCTTCCATTTTCGGAACCAGCGGATCAATCTCGTTCGATATTGGCACTACTGTTTGGGATGCGGGTACCGAGGTCAACGACTTCGCGACTGCGCCAGGGAACCCCCTGTTCGGCATTCCGGAAGGCGATGGTGCAGCCGGTGCAGCTGAAGGCGGCCTGATCGCAGAAGTCACTGGCGATCCGTATTCGGGTTTCTTGAACACTCCGGCCGGATTCGATTTTGGCCCACTGAGCTTCAATGACGGAGCGTTGTATTCAGGCGGAATTGCGACCGTCACGATTACGGCCGTTCCTGAACCAGGAAGTTTTGGGGTTCTGGCAATGGGACTGGGAGGATTGTTTCTCCGCCGCCGTCGCTAGTTCCGGTTGAACTGGTCGCACGACTGAGGGTTTAGACGCAGCATCCTGAGCATTCGGGTTGCTGCGTTTTTTTATGTGGCGTCATCGACATGCTGGTAGCATGGTTGTATGGCAGACGAAAACAGCAAGGAAATCGAAGACGATCAGGCAACGATTCTACCCGGTGCCATTCCCAAACCTGGATCGGACACAGGCAAACCGCCATCGATTGCGGTGCCTTCGATCGACAACTACGAAATTCTTGACGAGCTTGGACGCGGCGGCATGGGTGTCGTCTACAAAGCCCGTGACACAAAGCTCGATCGCGTCGTCGCATTGAAAATGATTCTGGGCGGCAAGTTTGCGTCTGACGAGGAGATTCAACGCTTTCGCATCGAAGGCGAATCAGCCGCGAGGCTGGATCATCCGGGAATCGTGCCGATCTACGATACTGGCCAGGTTGATGGAAACCACTTTTTTGCCATGAAGTTTATCGGCGGAAGTTCGCTGCTGGATAAGCTGGATGAGTACCAATCCGATCGGCGTGCCGGGTGCGAGTTGATCGCAAAGATTGCTGACGCGGTACAACATGCGCATCAGCGAGCCGTGCTTCATCGCGATCTCAAGCCGGCGAATGTTTTGATTGACAGCGACGGTCAGCCCGCGATCACGGACTTTGGTTTGGCCAAACGAACCGATGGGGACAGCGAACTGACGCAAACGGGGCTGGTGATGGGCACGCCGGGCTTCATGTCGCCAGAACAGGCCGCGGGGCGCAAAGACGTTACGACGTCCGCAGATATTTTTTCTCTGGGAGCGATGCTCTATTGGATCATCACCGGCGAGCCACCGTTCAAAGGTGAAACGGGAATTCAGGCGGTCATGAAAACCATTGAAGGCGACACTCCTTCGTTACGACTGCTGGTGCCGGATGCAAACTCTGACCTGGATTTGATCTGTCAGAAAGCAATGCATCGAGATCCGCTGCAACGCTACAGTTCCGCGGCGGCGATGGCGGATGATCTACGCGCGTGGCTCGACGGGGAACCATTGAGCGTGCGGCGGGCGACAGCGATGAATATGGCATCGGTCTGGGTCCGTAAAAATTTGCGGACGGTTTTGGCAGCTTGTGCGACGGGCTTGTTGTGCGGACTGATCGTCGGAGGGATTCTGGGAGTCGCAGAACTTCGAAACGCTGCCGAAGAAGAATACCGGGCTCAACAGTTAGGCGGCGAATCTTCCAGCACGTGGGTGAGTATCTTTATCGGCCTGCGGCAACTGTCCAGCCAATGGTTTCTGCTGTCCTACCTGATGGTGCCAGCGGTCGCGCTGTGTGCTTTCCTCTGCGTTCGTTGGGTCCGGCCGAAAACCCGCGAAGCCAACATCGCGGCGGCAGTCACCTGCGGAATCGTCGCCAGCGCGGTCACGTTTTTGCTCGGCGGAGGGTGGGGGATTGTGAGTTCCGCATCTGTCGATCGGGGATTTCGAGACATCGAGTTGTTGTCCTCTGTTGCGTGGCTTGAATCCGAATCGGAAAGAAAACTGGCGCGGCGTGCGTTCGTGCAGCGATATCCCGGTCTGGAAGAAATGGGAGCCGCCGATCGGCAGTTGGCGATTCGGAGAAAGATTATGCACGACCAGAAAACCGGACTGACGCCTGGCATCTGGATGGGAGTCTGTGTTGCCATCCTGTTCACCGGTCTTCCACTGACGCTGACCAGCGTGCTCTCAGGAATGCTGTGGCGGCAAGGCATTCGCGGCTGGCAATGGTTTGGTTGTACGTGGGAGCGAGCCGCTTATTTGCTGCTGTTCTTTCTGGTTTTGAGTTTCCTGCTGCGTCCCGTTTGGCCAT
Organism: Mariniblastus fucicola; assembly: GCF_008087665.1. Taxonomy (GTDB): domain Bacteria; phylum Planctomycetota; class Planctomycetia; order Pirellulales; family Pirellulaceae; genus Mariniblastus; species Mariniblastus fucicola. The sequence continues at coordinate 5,302,497 of NZ_CP042912.1, read as the reverse complement.
CGATCTGGTTGGTTGTGGCGTCGCTAGCGATGTTTTTGCTTGGGCTGTTTCTCGCGGTGCGTATGTCCAGCTGGTACTTGCGAGTCGGCATGGTCCCGGTGCCGTTTATCTGTATGGCGTTGATTGGCAGCGACTATCAGGGGATGCTCCATTCCGTCTGGAATGCCGGCCGAGCGGGCGATGAGGTTGAGCTGCGGCAGCAAATGGAGAACAGCGACCGACTGCTTGCGCAAACGGAACGCTCCTATGATCGCTACGCAGCAGCCATCGGGTGGCTGTATTTAGGAGATGAAGATCGGTATCAGCATCATTGTGACAAGCTGCGTTCCAGTTTCGAGTTCGCTTACCGTCCCGAAATCGCCAGTCGAATCGCGAAAGTCAGCTTGCTGCGACCGGATTTGCAAACTGAAGACAACCTTGATTTGGCTGAGGAGCTTGCTGAGTATGCGTCCGGATTTGAGTCCTCGGATTTGGCGAATCAGTTCCGTTCAACGCGTGCTTTGGCGGAGTTGCGTCGTGGCAACTATAAGTCGGCGTTAGAATGGAATCAGAAATGTCGTGCTTTGCGTGCTGATCAAAAGGAATATGACTACACGGTCGCGACCAGCCACGCGGTGGACGCGTTGGCCCATGTTCGGCTGGGCGAAACCGACCTTGCGAGAGCGTCGCTTGAGCTTGGACGGAAAGCCTGGCAGGTGGCACGGCAGGACACGATGCAGGACGGCGTTGACGAGCGATGGCCAGATTGGGCGACGTTTCAGGTTCTTGAAAAAGAGATTTTGAAAGAGCTTCAATAAGTTTCTGCATTTATTGTCGCCCCTGCCCTGCCCTGATTTCGATCGTTATCATGGACGCATGGCAAAAGAAGCAAAAACAGAAAACGATGCGACGGATTCCAGCTCGGTGGGCAGTTCGATTCAGGTTCTGCTGGTCGACAACGACAAAGATCACGCTCGGGCGATGACCGAAAGCCTTGAGCGAATCGGCCTGGACTGTACGACCGCCACCGCTGGCCCTGACGGAGCCAAACTGCTGGCGGAAAATATTTACGACATCGTTGTTACCGATCTGATGATGAACGACGTCGATGGCATGGCGATTTTGCGGCAAGCCAAAGAGACTCAGCCAGAATGCGAAGTCGTCATGGTTACCGGCCATGCTTCGGTTCCGCTGGCGGTCGAAGCCATGAAAGAAGGCGCGTTTAACTTTCTGGAAAAACCGATCACGCCGAAACGCCTGCAGGCCATCGTCTCCAAAGCCACCGAGTCCATTCGGCTGAAAAGGCAAAACCAGCAACTGCATCAGAGGCTCGACGAACGGTTTGGCTTTGAGAACTTGATCTATGCCAGTGATTCCATGAAAGGCGTCGTGCAACGGTTGCAGCGAATTGCTCCGACTGACGCCGGGGTTCTGATCACGGGCGAAACGGGCAGCGGCAAAGACGTGATTGCTCAGGCCATTCATCAAAACAGTCCGCGGAAAAAGAAACCCTACGTGGCGATCAACACGGCAGCAGTGGCCGAGCATCTGGTCGAGAGCGAACTGTTTGGGCACGTCAAAGGTGCCTTCACGGATGCCATCTCCGACCGCGAGGGCAAATTCGAATACGCTAACGGCGGCACGCTGTTTCTCGACGAAGTCGGTGATATGCCGATGGCGACTCAGATCAAGCTGCTTCGTGTCCTCGAAGAGCGGGAGATCACACGCGTCGGAGACAACAAATCGATACCGGTCAACGTCCGCGTGCTCGCTGCGACGAACAAGGATCTGGAAAAGGAAATCGATGAAGGCCGCTTTCGCAGCGACCTGTATTTTCGCCTGAAGGTCGTGACGGTGCATCTTGATCCGCTGTCCAAACGCCGCGAAGACATCCTGCCGCTGGCGGACTTTTTTCGCAAACAGGCCAACAAGAAAAATGGCCGCAACGTGAAAGGTTTTTCGCAGGACCTGCGTCGCTGGTTGCTGGACGAACCCTGGAAAGGTAACGTGCGTCAGCTGAAAAATGTCGTCGAGAGTCTGGTCGTGATGGACCTCGACGACTATCTGGACATGGATGATCTTTCGCCGGACTTGCTGGACGAGAAAACGGCTGCGGCGTTGAGCAAAAAGTCTGGTGAGAACGCGAATCCGTCGACTGCGGAACTGCTTGAGTCCGATCCGGGCGACGACCTTGCAAGTTCGTCTCTGGTCGGCAAATCGTTGAAGGAAATTGAGCGTTGGGCCATTGAGCACACGTTGACGTTGGCCAACCACAATCGCGAAGAAACGGCACGAATTCTCGGCATCAGCGAACGAAACCTGTATCGAAAACTTAACGACTACGGACTGCGGTAGACCAATGGCGATTCGAAAGCTCTCTGAGAGCGTCATCAATAAAATCGCGGCTGGCGAAGTCATCGAACGTCCGGCCAGCGTCGTCAAAGAGTTGCTGGAGAACTCGATCGACGCCGGTGCGACTCAGATCGAAGTCACGATCGAGCAAGGCGGTATCGAAATGATTCGCATCACCGACAACGGTGGTGGGATCGCCAAAGAGGATATGCCGCTGGCGGTCACCAGTCATGCGACCAGCAAGATCACCGACGCGGATGATCTGTTCCGTGTCGGCACGTTCGGTTTTCGCGGTGAGGCTCTGGCTTCGATCACCACGATTTCCCAGGCCATGATTCGATCACGAACGGCGGACAGCGATTGCGGCTACGAGCTGTTGATCAACGGTGGTCAAGCGGAACCGATTGAGCCTTGCGGTTGTCCGGTTGGAACGACGATTGAAGTTCGGCAGCTGTTTTACAACACGCCTGTCCGTCAGAAATTTTTGAAGACACCACAGACCGAGAAGAGTCACATTGCGGAGGCGTTTGCTCGTGTGGCGTTGGCGAATCCGCAAGTCCAGATGACGCTGATGAACAACCAGAGCGTTGTGCATCAGTTGGCTGCGACCGAATCCTGGCGGGAGCGGATTAGTGCGTTTTACGGTCCCGAGATCGCTGACAATCTGATTCCCGTCTCCAGCACAGAGCGAGAAATATCGCTCAATGGATTCGTCGTCGATCCGTCGATCAGTCGATCCAACAAACGGATGCAGTATCTGTTTCTCAATCGACGCTACATCCGTGATCACGCTTTGCAGCACGCGTTGACCGAGGCTTATCGTGGTTTGCTGATGGTGGGGCGATATCCACTGTGCTTTCTGCGATTGGACATGCCACCGAACATGGTCGACGTGAATGTGCATCCAGCCAAACTGGAAGTTCGATTCCAAAACGGCGGTCAGATTTACAAGCAATTGTTGGCGACGATTCGCGAGCAATTTCTCTCAACCGACTTGACGGCCAAAGGTCACCTTTCGCGCCGCGATGGTGGTCGCCGCCACGATGAGGGGCATCGTCCTGATGGAGGCCACGTTGCAGCCGAGGCAGTCGCCCAGCATTCGTCGGCTCCTGCGGTTGCTTCTTCGGTTCAGGATCAGATTGCGTTCGCCAAACCCGCCAGCAGTACCGATTGGACATCGGCTCCTCGACAAAGCAGTCATTCTGCCAGTGCGGGAATGCCAGGGGCTTCGGGATCGTTTCAGCCCTTCCCGCCGTTGCCCGCATCCGGCGGCAGTGTTTCCACGCATTCAATGCCTTCCGCCGCGCCGGTTTCAGGCGGCCAGCAGGCGCCGGACAACGAACCGTTTGCTCATCCGACTGGCGTGTCGCCGCACGTTCCTTCGCCGACTCAGACCCGTACCGCGCTTCAGGTCTACAACACGTACTTGATATCCGAAACGGCTGAAGGCATGGTCATCATCGACCAACACGCACTTCACGAACGCGTAATCTACGAGCAACTGCGCGAGAAAGTACTCGCCGGGAAACTGGAATCGCAACGCCTGTTGGTTCCTGAACCCGTAAGCCTTCCTCCCGCCGAAGCCGCCGCCGTGCTCGAGCAGGCAGAGTTGCTGACGCAGATCGGAGTCACTGTCGAACCGTTTGGTGGCGACACGGTTTTGGTGTCGTCCTACCCGGCCATGTTGGCGAATCACAATCCGGCTGAGATGCTCAAGGGCGTCATCGACAAGCTGATGGGGGAAGCCAAAAACCTTGATCGGCGCGATGTGCTGGACGAATTGTTGCACATGATCTCCTGCAAAGCCGCGGTGAAAGCCGGAGACAAACTGTCGCCCGAAGAGATCACGGCGTTACTTGAGCACGGTGATCTGTGTCAGGATTCTCATCATTGTCCGCACGGACGACCTACGGCTTTGACGTTTTCTCGCGAAGAACTCGACAAAAAGTTCAAACGGATTTGAAAATGGCCGATTTCGGTCCAAAATGGATCACGAGTGATTTCGGCGCACGACAATGTGCTCACTTGAGACATCCCGCGCCGTTTATCTGTCAGAGCTAACTTTCTTCCTCCCGGATTTCGAATGATTTGCGTCAGTGTTGGTCGCGGCCGCCATAAAATGATGATGGCGGAACACAAGCATCTTTCTGAGCAAGGTGCCGAACTGGTCGAGCTTCGGCTGGACTACATCCGCAGGCCCGTGGATCTGAAGCGGCTATTGAAAGATCGCCCCTGTCCTGTCGTGGCGACATGCCGGCGCCCGGCCGACGGTGGCAAGTGGATGAAGAGTGAATCCGATCGCGTGATGGTGCTGAGGACTGCAATCGCGGACGGTGCCGACTACGTCGATATTGAGATGGATATCGCAGAGCAGATTCCGCGATACAAGGACACACAGCGGATTATCAGTTATCACAACTTTGATGAAACGCCATCGAATCTTGAAGAGATCCATCATCAGATGACGGAGCTCGATCCGGACATCATCAAGATTGCCACGATGGCCAACAACCCGATGGACAACATCACCGCGCTGCGGCTGTGTCGAGATTCGCAGATTCCAACGATCGCGTTTTGCATGGGCGAGATGGGCGTCACATCCCGATTGCTGTGTGGAAAGTTTGGAGCCCCGTTTACGTACGCCACGTTTAGCAGTGACCGAAAATTGGCACCGGGAATGCTTAGCTTTGAGCAGATGCGTGACTATTACAAATACGATTCGATAGGCAAAGACACGAAGATTCTTGGCGTGATCGCCGATCCGGTTGCTCACAGCCTCAGCCCGATCGTGCACAACACTTGCCTTCGCGACAAAGGGCTCGACTATATCTACTTGCCGTTTCGGGTGCCGCGTGAGTACTTGGAGCAATTCGTGAATGCCTGTTCCGAGATGGATATTTGCGGGCTGAGCGTCACAATTCCGCACAAGGAAAGCGTGATTAAACTGATCAATGCACTCGATGACAACGTTGCCGGCATCCGTGCCGCAAACACTCTGGTTTTCAAAAACCCCAACGTCTACGGATACAACACGGACTGTTCTGCGGCAGTTGAAAGCGTCTCAAAGACGATCGAAGAACGGCAGGAAGGCGGGACGCTCGAAGGAGCCCGGGTTTTGATCCTCGGTTCGGGTGGCGTTGCCAGAGCCATCGCCTTTGGGCTCAAGCGAGCCAAAGCCAACGTGACGATCTGTGCCAGGGATTTTCGGAAAGCCGACGCGCTCGCAACCGCTTTGGATTGTGAGCCCGTTGACTGGCCAAGCCGTGCGAACTTTGAGTGCGACGTGTTGATCAACTGCACGCCTGTCGGCATGTATCCGGAGATGGACGTGACTCCATTCGACGCAGAATGGTTTGACAAAAAAGCGATGGTGTTCGACACCGTCTACAATCCAGAACAAACGCTGTTCATAAAACAGGCTCGGCAAGCAGGTTGCACCACAATCACTGGCGTTGACATGTTCGTTCGTCAAGCCGCCAAACAATTCAAACTGTTCACGGGCGAGAATCCGGACCTCAAACTGATTCGCTACGAAGTCAAACGTGCGATCAGCGCGGCGAAGTATTAAGATTAAGCCCAACTTGAACGGTGGTCGCCGCCGTCTAATCAGGATCACGGTGCAGACCATCGTGCAATGAACCATGAACCTCTACCTGATCGGCTACCGCGGCAGCGGAAAATCGACCGTCGCCAGGATTCTCTCCGAGCTACTCGGCTGGGCGGTTGTCGATTCTGACGATGAGATCGAGATTCTGGCCGGCAAGACCATCAGCCAGATCTTTGAATCCGAGCAAGAGAAAGGCTTTCGCAAGTGGGAGTCGACCGTCATCGAGGGCTTGGCCATGCTCGACCAGACCGTGATCGCGTTGGGTGGTGGAGCAGTGCTGGCAGAAAGCAATCGAAAGCGGATCGCGGAGTCCGGAAAAGCGGTTTGGCTGCAGGTTTCTGCTGAAACTTCGCATGCCAGGATCACGATTGACGAAAACTCGGCAACTCAGCGCCCCAATTTGACTCAAACTGGTGGAATTGATGAAATCGAGCAAATGCTGGCCGTTCGCTCGCCGATTTATCAGACTTGTGCTGACCTGGTCGTGGACGCAGACTCGAAGACTCCTTCGGAGATTGCGGCCGAGATATTCGACCATTTCGAAGCATTATTGCTTGGACTCTGATGCCATCTGCAGGGACTGCTTTCAACCGTCGCAAATTCAAATGCGACCGCTGGAAGCTGTCACTACGGAACGACACAGAGACCGCTGTGCCAGAATGCAATATTTTGGCAGAATCGGCAAAAAATGGGCCTTGTGATATCGCCCGCCACGCTCATATACTTGTGCGTTTTACCAATTGCGTCCAATTGCGAGAAAATCGGCGATGAAAGTCCGCGCCAGTGTGAAGAGAATTTGCGAAAACTGTAAGGTCGTCCGCCGTCGAGGTAAGGTTTACGTCATTTGCACCAACCCACGCCACAAGCAGCGTCAGGGCTAGGTTCGCTCATTATTAAAGACCTGCTTTTTTACAGCACGTCTTCCAAAATCCATCAGTCGTCCGAATCGCGTTCGCTGCAAGCCAATCATTGCCGACGCTTTTGATTCGATTTATTAACCAAATCATTTGATATGCCTGCGGTGCAGGCTGGAGCTTTAGATGCCGCGTCTACTTGGTGTTGACATTCCGAACGACAAGAAAGCACACATCTCGTTGACCTATCTCTTCGGGATCGGTCATCAGTCTGCGCGAGATCTTTGCCACAAAGCTGGCATCGACGCAGATAAAAAGGCTCGTGACCTTTCTGATGAAGAGCTCAGTAGCATCGCTACGATCATCGAGCGTGACTACATCGTCGAAGGTGCTCTTCGCCGACAAGTTGCTCAAAACATCGGTCGTCTTCGCGACATCAAGTCGTACCGTGGAATCCGTCACCGTGTTGGCCTTCCGGTCCGCGGTCAACGAACCAAGACAAACGCTCGAACTCGTAAAGGTCCCAAGAAGACTGTTGCGGGTAAAAAAGGCGTTAAGGATCTCAAGTAACGCTGGTGAAAACTGGCTGGACAATCCCCCCGACGATCAGGTCGTTCCTGTTCGACGGCACCAAACCAATTTTTACACACTATTAACAGCGAGCCCGATTTTCGGGATTATTAGAAGTGGCAAAAGTCAAAAAGAAGCGCGCCAAGCGTAACGTTACTTTCGGTGTTGCCCACATTCAGGCAACTTTCAACAACACAACGGTTACGATCACTGACACCAAGGGCGAGACCCTGTGTTGGGCAAGTGCCGGAACCTGTGGATTCAAGGGGTCTCGTAAAAGTACCCCGTTTGCAGGCCAAAGTGCTGCTCAGCAAGCTGCTGAAAAGGCCGTCAAGTTCGGCATGAAGGAAGTTGATGTTCGCGTCAAAGGTCCGGGAAGCGGTCGCGAAAGTGCGATTACTGCTTTGCAGGCTGCGGGATTGAACATCAAGTCAATCGAGGACGTTACACCGATCCCGCACAATGGCTGTCGCCCTCGCAAGAAGCGTCGAGTCTAGTTTTTCACTGACGCAACGAGTGCGTCAACTGCTTTCGGATCGAAACAAACCCCCCAATCCATACGGAGAAACTCCATGCACATTCGATGGCGTGGCCTTGAACTTCCTAGCGTTGTTAACTGCGATCGTGAGACGCTTACCGCGAACTATGGCAAGTTCGTTGCGGAACCCTTTGAGCGTGGTTTCGGAACAACAATCGGCAATAGCCTGCGTCGCGTACTGCTTTCGAGCCTCGAAGGTAGTGCTGTGACCCAACTCAAGATTCGTGGTGCCAATCACGAGTTTTCTTCGATTCCAGGCGTCCTACAGGATGTAACGGACATCGTGCTGAACGTTAAGTCGTTGATCGTCAAAAATCACACCGATCAGATGAAAGTCATCACGATCGAAAAGGATACCGCTGGTCCAGTGACCGGTGCTGATATCCAGACCAACGGCGAAGTCGAAGTCATCAATAGCGACCACGTCCTGGTTGATTTGACCGAAGACGTTCCGTTCATGATGGAAATGGTTGTCGAAAACGGTCGTGGCTATGTTCCTTCGACGGAACACAGTGGTCGTGATCACGAAATCGGCATCATTCCGATCGACGCTATTTACAGCCCGATCACACGCGTTCGCTATGACGTTGAAGAAACGCGTGTCGGACAGAAAACGAACTATGACAAGCTGACTTTGGAAGTTTGGACGGACGGTTCAATCAATCCTGAGATGGCGATGGTGGAAGCTTCGAAGGTACTTCGTAAGCACCTCAATCCTTTCGTTCAGTACGCCGAGCTTGGAGCTCAAGTACACGCTCAGCCGCAAAGCAAAGGTGGCATTGATGCGGCTCTTGAAGCCAAGCTCAACATGCCGGTAGCTGAAATGCGACTTTCGGTTCGAGCTAACAACTGCCTTGAGTTTGCGAATATAGGGACGGTTCGTGATCTTGTGGCTTACAACGAAGACCAGCTGATGGAGATTCGCAACTTTGGCGAAACCACACTGGTTGAAGTACGACAGGTTCTGACAGGCTTGGGTTTGCACCTGGGCATGAAGGTTCCCAAAGCTCCTGTGATTACGTAACGGTTTAGGCGTTCTAATCACGTTTTTTCAAAACACAACTCCTTAATAGTGCCCTTGGCGGCGAATTGTTGGTAGAGAAATGAGACACAGAAGAAAAGGCCGTACCCTCGGACGCAACTCAAGTCATCGTCGTGCATTGCTTCGCAATCTTGCGTCGGCACTGTTTTTGACAGAGCGGGACGAAATGTTCTACGAAGGCATGACTCAGTCGGATGGCGTTACTGCCGTTAATCCGCCACGCGTCAAAGGCCGAATCACGACCACGATTCACAAGGCGAAAGAAGTTCGCCCGATGATCGAAAAGTGCATTACGTTGGCCAAGAAAGCGATTCCTCATCAGGAAGCCGCTGACAATCTTGAGTCTTCTGCAGATCGCGGTTCGGACGACTGGAAAGCGTGGCGTAAGACCGACGCTGGCCAGGAATGGAACAAGGAAGTCGCTCAGGCCGTCAATCTTCGTCGTCGTGCATTCGCTATGCTTCGCGACAAGGAAGCCGTTTCGATTCTGTTCGATGATGTGGCTCCACGATTCATGGACCGCACCGGTGGTTACACTCGAATCATCCAGATTGCTGGCGTTCGCCTTGGTGACGCGGGCAAGCAGGCGATTCTCGAGTTCGTTGGCGAGAACGATCGTATTAGCAAGAAAACGACTGCTTCAAAACCGGTCGTTCAGGATGACGAACCTGTCGCTAAGGATGAGCCGGCTGCTGAGCCTGGAGAAACGGAAGAGGCAGAAGTTGAAACAACTGATTCTGCTGAAGCAACAGACGCTCCAGAAGAAGCAGCAAAAGAAGAGTAAGCTCTTCGCCGTGAAATGGGTGGTATATCCGGATATCGGTCGCCACATTGATTTGAGACACATCAGGCAGGGATTCTTCCCTGCCTTTTTTATGCGCCAACATTATGTATGCGCGCCACCGTTATGCGCCAACGCAAAAGCTTCATGCGCCGACCCAAAAGCGACCGGGTTGCGTTTTTGCATCAATGTTGATCTCGCGTTCCCGATGACGCAAAAAGTAAACAGGCTTGGTTCTGCTTCGTTTTGCAATTCACCCGGTAAAATGCGGGTTTTGAGTAGCAAATTTCACGCTGCTGTGAGTTTGGCAGGCGACTTGCATTTTGGTCGGTCGTCAAGAAAAAAACTCGCGGAGAGAAACATGAAACCTTCCACCATCAATCAGAAACTCAAAACACGATTCAGCCAAAGCGGCCAGTCAAGCCGAACCGGAGCCATGCTTCCGATGGTTGCCGTCGTGATCGTCATCCTGTTCATCGCCGTTTCGTTCGCAGTAGACATCGCCCGGATGCACCTGACACGTAGCGAACTTCGTACCGCCACCGATGCTGCAGCACGTGCCGCTGTTGAGTCACTCGGTCGCGTTCAGAACACTCAGGGAGCGACCGATGCAGCGCTGGCCGTTGCCAAACGCAATATCGTCGCGGGAAGTGGACTCAACCTCGACGCCAACAAGATTGTTTTTGGGAATTCGACTCAGGGAAGCGACGGAAAGTTCAGCTTCACGGAAAGCAGCACGACCATCAACTCCGTTCGCGTATTCGGCGAACGTACGCAAGACTCTCCAGACGGTCCGGTCGCTCTCATGTTTGGTCCCATGTTGGGAACCGGAACGTTCTCGCCTGTTGCTTCGTCCACTGCCGTTCGTCTGGACCGCGATATCGCACTGGTGCTCGACAAATCAGGCTCAATGGGCTCCAACGGGCGATTCGCTGCTCTCAAAAACGGCCTGGATGTGTTCCTCAACGAGATGGACCGTTCGATTCCCGAAGAGCGTGTTTCGCTTACCGTTTACGATACACAGCCGACCAAACTGGTCGACATGACGGACAACCTGGTTTCGATTCGGGACTCTTTCGCGACTCAAACTCCAAACGGCTTCACAGGAATCGGCCGAGCACTTCAGGTTGGCTTGGATTCGATTCAAAACGACGCCGGTTCACGCGGCCCGTTCAGTTTGAAGTCCGTTGTCCTGATGACAGACGGAAATCAGAACCGTGGCATCAACCCGACTGCGGTTGCACAGGAAGCCAAGCGACTGGGCATTATCGTTCATACGATCACCTTCAGCAGCGGGGCGAACGAAACCTTGATGAAGAACGTTGCTAACACGACGGGCGGCATTCATGTCCACGCCAACACCGACCAGGAGTTGCTGGATGCCTTCAACGAGATTGCCAACACGATTCAGGTTTTGACCATCGAATAGGCGAGACGGCAACCGACACGCGAATTTTCTTGACGAAAGCCGCCAGTTCCAATTTGGGCTGGCGGTTTTCTTGCGCGCCTTGCTCAGGCAGTCTGTTCGGAAGGCTGTTCCAGGAAGACGCCGATTTTTCGAAACCTGTCATAGCGATTTGCCAACAACGACTCGGTATCCACTTCGACCAGTTCTTTAAGGTTCTTTTGGAAGTACCGTCGCATTCGTGCCGCCATCGCGTGGTGGTCGCGATGGGCGCCGCCAAGCGGTTCATTAATCACGTCGTCGACGATCCCCATTTCCAGCAAGTACTTCGAAGTAAACTTCAGTGCCGTCGCCGCTTTTTCCGCATGCTCGGCTCCCTTCCAAAGGATCCCCGCGCATCCTTCCGGGCTGATCACCGAATAGTAGGCGTTTTCCAGAACGGCTACGCGATCGCCAACGCCGATCCCCAACGCTCCTCCGCTGCCGCCTTCCCCAATCACCACGCAGATGATCGGAGTTTTCAGCCGTGACATTTCGTACATGTTCTCGGCGATGACCTGAGCTTGACCGCGTTCCTCAGCGCCGATACCAGGGTAAGCTCCGGGCGTATCGATCATGCAAATCACAGGCATTCGGTACTTTTCAGCCATCCGCATTTTGGCCATCGCCTTGCGATAACCTTCCGGGTGGGCGCAACCGAAGTGCGTTTTCTGGCGATCGTTGAATGTGCGTCCTTTCTGGTGTCCAACCACCATGACTTTCAGGTCTCCCAGAGACGCGAATCCGGTTCGGATCGCAGGATCGTCTCCGAAAAGTTTGTCACCGTGTAATTCAACGAACTCGTCAAACACAAGAGACAGGTAGTCGGTGGTATGAGGACGGTTTTTGTGCCGAGCAACCTGAACCGTTTCCCATGGTGTCAAATTGGAATAGAGTTCACGCGTCTGATCCGACATTTGTTTGCGAATTGACTGGATCTGATCAGCAAGCTCCGGGCAATCCGGGTTCTGAGCATCAGCCTTTAGCTGATCAATTTCATCTGCCAGTTTGGCGATCGGTTGTTCAAAGTCGAGGTAATCCATGGAGATGTTCCAGGTTTTGAAAAGCAGTGTTGGAATAAGTTTATCGCTGGTAGCCTTCGGGGCGTTTGCCAGCTTTGTATATTTCAGTCTGTGCCAGATCAGACAGCATCTGGCTCATGTCTTGGTACCGGTCTTCGGGATCCTTGGCCATCATCTTTCGAACGATTGCCGCAAACTCTCGTGAAGAATCACTGACCGCTTCGAGCGACGGAGGCGTCTGATGTAGATGCCGGTTCAGTAAATCGTCTGGTGAAGTGCCGGAAAAAGGAGTTCTCCCTGCGAGCAATTCGAAAACGACACAACCAAGTCCGTACATGTCGCAGCGGAAATCAAGTGCCTCGCGGCGAATCTGCTCGGGCGCCATATAGCTACGCGTGCCCGAAGCCTGTTTGGGTTTACGTGAGAACAGTTTTCCCAGCCCGGTCTTTCGCTTCTGCGTTTTGACCGCGATTGAAAAGTCAATCAGTTTAATGTTGGCGTCATCATCGGCCAAAAAGTTGTCCGGCTTAACATCGCAATGGACCCAGCCCTTGCTGTGCAGATGCTTCAGTCCGTCGGCGCAACCGCGGATCACCGGACCGACGTTTGCGGCAATCAACTCCGGCTGTTCACGCAAAACAATTTTCAGGTTTTTCGCGCTCGAAAGCTGCATCGCCAACAGCGGAAATCCCTGGTCTTCGTGGTAGCCGAAAATCTTGATGACGTTCGGATGGTTCAGGTCCTTGCCGACCATCGCTTCATGTTTGAGCTGGTCGATTTCGTATTTGTCCTTGCGGTAATCTCGCAGAAGGACTTTCAGAGCAATGCGTTCTTTCTCTCCCGCACGAAGCGCTTCCCAGACTTGCGTCGAGGTACCCGAGCGAATCAGCCTCAGCAGTTGAAACGGCCCAATAAAGTCTCGCCCAATTGACACAGTGAATTCCGGTTAGATACAAGTCGGCGACCAGATTCCCGTACGAATCGCCCAATAAATCAAGCGTCCGATTTTACTGCCGGAACGCCCACAACATTCTAGCCAGATGGCAGGATTATTCGACCCTAATCGGCGTTCAACCGTGCTGAATCGATTCGGGAACCACGGTTTCTGGCGGATAGAAAACTTCGTCCAAAAACAGCCCGTTGGCCGGTGCGGTTTGCCCTGCCACCGTGCGGTCCTTCTGTTGCAGCACCCATTTCACCCACTCGGGACGCTCGCTGCGACGTCCAACGTGAACCAGAGTCCCGACGATGTTCCGGACCATGTTGTAAAGAAAGCCGTCTGCGGTCAAGAAAATCCGGACTTCTGTGAACGGTTCGCGTTCCGCCGTTTCGATTCGCAGCTCCAACACATTCCGAACGGTGGTTTGTCGAGCAACACCGCCGGAAGCCTGAAAGCTGGCAAAGTCCAGTTTCCCGGTCAGGAAAGCGGCAGCTTCCTTCATCGCCGCGATGTCCAGATGATGCGGAACGAACCACCAATGGTCCTGCCCCAGCGGATCCAGAATTCTGCCGCATTGAATCTGATAGCTGTAAGTCTTTTTCACGCAATGGTTGATCGCGTGAAATCCATCGATCGCCGATTCAACTTTCAGCACCGAAACGTCTTCCGGCGTTTTCGCATTGAGCGCACGAATCAAATCGCGGTTGGGAAGCCGTGAATTTGTCGCCAATGAGCACACCTGGCCGCGCGCATGCACGCCGCTGTCGGTGCGACCGCTGGCGGTGATCCGAATTTTTTCGCCGGTGACCTCCGCCCAGCCCTCTTCGAGCCGTTGCTGCACGGAGATCCCGTTCTTCTGTACCTGCCAACCGACGAAGTTTCTGCCTTCGTAGGCAACCGTCAGTTTGAGGTGCCGCATGCCGAGTACTTATCCGATACCAAAAGCTCAGCAATCTGAACCGCGTTCGTTGCCGCACCTTTGCGCAGGTTGTCGCTCACGCACCAAAACGTCAGCCCGTTTTCGCAGCTGATATCCTTGCGGATTCGGCCGACGAAGACATCATCCAGGTCGTCGCTGTTGTTAGGCATTGGATAGATTCCGCCATCGAGATCATCAACGACCGTGATGCCTTCAGCGTCTTCGAAAAGCTTGCGAGCTTCCTCTGGCGAGACAGGACGCTCGGTTTCCAGAAGAATGGTCTCGCTGTGACAATTGGAAACAGGAACGCGGACGCAAGTCGGGCAGACCTGAATCGAATCATCGCCGAAAATTTTGCGAGTCTCGTAAACCATCTTCAGCTCTTCCGAAGTATAGCCGTCCGCTTTGTGCGAACCGATTTGCGGGATCACGTTGAAGGCGATCGGATGGCTGAACGCCTGGTAATCGTGTTCCTTTTCTTCAAGGAAAGCACGAGAGCCATCGGTCAAGTCCTGCTGGCCTTTCACTCCGGCGCCGCTGGTGGCCTGATAAGTCGAAACGATGACGCGTTTGATTTTCGCTGCGTCGTGGATCGGCTTCATGGCCACAACCATCTGAGTCGTGCTGCAGTTCGGGCTGGCGATGATCCCTTTGTGATCCGCGATCGCGTCGGCGTTAACTTCCGGGACGACCAACGGCACATGATCGAGCATGCGATGGTAACCACTTTCGTCGACAACAATACAGCCACGCTCAACTGCCCACGGAACGAACATCGCTGCCACGTCGTCGGGTGTTGAGCCAATGACGATATCAATGTCATTGAAAGCGTCCGGTTCCAGCAGCTTAATCGTATGCGTCTCGCCCTTGAACTCAATCGTCGAACCGGCAGAACGTTTCGACGCCAGGAAAGTGATGGTCTCATAGGGAAAGTTGCGGTCTTCGAGCATTTGCCGAACGAGTGTGCCGACGGCTCCAGTAGCTCCCGCGATTGCGATACGCTTGGCCAAGGTGGTCTCCAGTTAAGGGTAAATGTTGGCCGGGCATTATAGCCAAAAACTGGCTTCTTTCGAAGTAAAACCTCGGCTGTTCGAACGAATCAGCGATGGTCGGGATCGTCGCCACAATGCCGCTCTTGAGACACTCGAAAACTCATTCAGAATGAGTATCTCCGTCACAGAGCGAAGCTATACTGGCAGCCCCAATCAATAACCCATTCCGGTCTCGCACTAAAGCTCCCCCTCATGATTCACAAGACGAAATCTGACGCCTGTTCACTGTACGTCGAACAGCTGGAGCCAAGGCAGATGCTCTCGACGGTCACGATCGAAGCATTCGGTTACACCGGCGAAGAAGTCATGGTGGTCACTGCCGGAGAAACTGAATTGTTGCGCGAGGTCGTGCCCTCCTCTCAGGAAGGTTCGTTCACTTTTGACGTCGACGATTCGCTGTCCTTTGATGATCTTCGGATCAACTTCGTCAATGACCTCTACGAGCCCGGAGTCAAAGACCGCAATCTGAGCATCAGACGATACGTTTTCGATGGCATCAACCACATCTTGAAAGCACCCAACGTATTTTCAACCGGAACCTACGTGCCTGGCCGCGGAGTTGAGCCGGGCTACGATCTGGGCAGTATTTTGCACCAGAACGGCTACATCCAGGTTCAGGATTTTGGCTCGGGCGAAATCGACTTTAATGGAAACACTTGGCAGGTAAGTCGTCCGTTCAGTCCCGATCAGATTAGCGTGGACCCGGAGTACAACGAACTGGTCGTCAACGGATCCGGAGGAGAGATTTCTCTTTCACGCCAAATTAAATTCGAACCAGGTGCTCTGGTAAAACTGACGGTGGACGCATGGCGAAACCAGATCTATGGATCGATCGATAACGCGGGAGTCGGCGCAGGCGTCGACTTCTGTGACGCGGAGGGAAATGAGCTTCCGTCGTTCTTCAACTTCGACCTCAATGACAACGCGATGGATCCATCGAATCGCGTGCAGTCAAATCAGTTTACCGCGCCAGCGAATGCAACTTCGGCTTTCCTCTGGATTTGGGTCGGAGAAACATCGGACGACACACTCGTGCCGCTTCGATTGACGGATCTTCGTCTGGAAACGGTTGACCTTTCGCAAGACGTCGAGCCTCCGGTTGTTACGATCAGCGGCAGTCCGGAGCTGAACGTTTTTTCGGTCGGCAACGGAGAGTCAGCAGCTGTCTTTAACTTACGGATCACTGACAATTTTCAGGTTCCTCCGACTCCGGACGCGATCCTTTCCAGTATCCAGGTCGAGCTGATTGATCCGGAAGGCCGCGTTTACCTGCCGAGGATTTCCAGCTACAGCGACTTCGGAGGGCGAGGCGACATCTTCTTCGTGTACTATCGCCTCGACAATTTTCCATCAGACGGCAGTCCTCTGGTCGAAGGAGACTATTCGGTTCGGCTGATCGGCGGAACACTGGCTGACGCGAGAGGGAATTTTGCTCCGGATCAGATCGTCGCCACGATCCCGGTCGTTGATAACCGAGTGTGAACCTCGCGATCAGGAAGAAATTCAAACGTTACTCAATCGATTCCTCGACGATCGTGCATTTGGGCAACGAGTTGATAAACACTCGGCCGTAAGGTTTGGTTCGGATCCGCGGGTCGAGTACCACCACGATGCCGGAATCCTGCCTGCTGCGAATCAGTCGACCAAAACCCTGCTTGAACTTGATGACCGCTTCGGGAAGTTGATACTCGTTGAACGGGTTGCCTCCAGCTTCGCGAATCGCGTCCAGTCGAGCCTCCAGCAGCGGTTGGTCGGGCACG
This sequence comes from Mariniblastus fucicola, assembly GCF_008087665.1. Classification (GTDB taxonomy): domain Bacteria; phylum Planctomycetota; class Planctomycetia; order Pirellulales; family Pirellulaceae; genus Mariniblastus; species Mariniblastus fucicola. Next base: position 5,285,637 of record NZ_CP042912.1, on the reverse strand, counting down.
CTGAAGGGCAACTTCGTGATGATCACGTTCTGCAACGCGTCGCCCTGCACGTCGACTCCCTGCCAGAAACTGGCCGTCCCAAAAAGAATGCTTCGCGGCGAATTCTTGAACTGGTCCAGCAACTGGCCGCGCGGCACGCCAGAAGCCTGGCTGAAAATGCCGTAGTCATTCTCGATCATCCACGGACGAAGCTCGCGTTCCGTACGGCTGAGAAATTCATAGCTGGTGAACAGCACGAACGCGTGCCCGTCGGTCTGTTTCACGTAGTGCCGAATCGCTTCGATGCACTGTCGCTCGTGCAGGTCGCGATGCGTTGACGGATTCGCCATGTCACGTACCACGATCAGTTTCGCCTGTTCTTCATAGTCGAATGGGCTGCCCAGTTGCAGGCTGTCGCCCTGAGTCAGTCCGACCCGGTTTTGGAAGAAGTCAAACGAGCCATCGCCAACTGCAATCGTGGCACTGGCCATAATCACCGAGTCCACTTTGTCGAACAGGTTTTCTCGAATCAGCGGTCCGACGTCCAATGGCGCCGCCATTAAGCCGACGTGTTGCTTGCCGCTGCGTCGCATTGAACTTTCGATCCAGTAAACGGAGTCCTCCAGCTCGTGAGTCCGCCATTGTTCCACCGACGACGACATCGCAGTCAGACGATCAGCGGCCGCGATCAAATTCTGTTTTTCGGCAGGAGATTTCACGTCCTCTGCCGCCAGAGACACCATTTTCGAAAGCTCGTTCATCGACTTCGACAGCCGGTTGGCAACGACACCTTTTTTGTGGACCCGCAACGTGCTGCCGCGGCGGTTGGAACCTCCGGAGGCCGTTCGCTCGTACCAACCCTGGACGTCGCCAAAGAATTCATTGGCCGCTTCGACGCATTTCACGACTTGCTTTTGCGCCTCGCCAAGACCGTGCACGACCAGCAGGCCTTTGTTGCGCGAGTTGTTATAAAGCCGCCGCAAGGTGTAGTCGATTTGCCCCATCGTCACACCCAACCCCAAATGGTCGCTGGCGACATCGGGAACCGTGTGGGCTTCGTCGAGGATCACGCACTGATAGTCCGGCAGCAGATTCACGCCCAGCCGTCGCAGCGCCAGATCGGTAAAGAACAACGCATGGTTCACGACCAGGATGTCCGCGTTCTGAAGCCGTTGTCGCGCCTTGAAGTAATGGCAGTCGTTGTAGCTGGGACATTTTCTTCCCAGGCAATTTCCGCTGTCGCTACGAACCTCATCCCAAACCTGTGGCAGCACGCGAATCGGAAGATCACTTCGCGAACCGTCGACCGTGTCCTTGCTCCATTGCAACAACGGATCGAGTTGACTGACTTCCTGTTCGGACCCGAAAAGTGTTCCCGCGTTGCGCGCCGCATCTCGCAGCCGTCGCAGGCTGACGTAGTTGCCGCGGCCTTTCGCCAGGACGGCTGAGAATTCAAGCGGGATCACGCTGTTGAGTAGCGGGATGTCTTTTTCGATCAGCTGTTCCTGCAAGCTGATCGTGTGCGTCGAGATAACGATTCGCCGTTTGGTTTCGTCCTTCGATTCCTGATTGGCTGCGAGGCTGAGGATCGCCGGAACCAGATAGCCCAGACTTTTGCCGACGCCTGTCCCGGCTTCCACAATCAGGTGCCGTTTCGTGGCGATGGCCTGGGCAACGCCGGCCGCCATCTGTAGCTGTTCCTCGCGCTGCTCATAGTTCGTGAGACGCTTGGCGACAGCTCCTCCATCGGCAAGGATGTCGTCGACGTTCAGCATCAAGCGTTCCCGGGATCGGTCGAAGTGATTCGGCGTGGAGTAAAAATGGTGCGGACGTCAAAGCACTGCATGCCCGCACGCCGCGCGGCTTCCACGCCCAGATCCGCATCTTCATAAACCAGGCATTTGGACGGTTCAACTTTCAGGCGCGATGCGACTTCGAGGAATACATCGGGTTCGGGTTTGTGCTTTTCAGTATCTTCTGAACCGACGACGCAATCAAAAAGTGGCTCAATAGAAAGCGTCGACAGAATCTGCTTCACGACCTCGCGTTGCCCTCCCGACCCAACGCCCATTGGCAGCTTGCCGTGAAACTGTTGAGCCACGCCGACGACGGCTTTGATGGGTTCAATCTGGTCGATCAAATCCAGAAACGCGGACTCTTTTTCGTTCGTGACTTTCATCACGTCGACGTCGATGTTTTGGTCGCGTGACAGATCTTCAACAATCAGCTCTGTCGGTTTTCCGCCCAGCGAATAGAACAGGTCTTCGTCGAACTGGAATCCATAACCGGTCATGACGTTCTGCCATGCGATGAAGTGCAATGGCATTGTGTCGGCCAGCGTTCCATCGCAATCAAAGATCAGAGCTTCGGTGTCGTCATTTGGCAGCATGAGTGATTACTCGGGTTCTGAGTATTAAAATTTGCTAATGAGCAGAGTCGTTAGTAATTTGTTTCGCGTAGAGTCGTAATGGTTGCGTAGCCGAAACCGGTTTTTTGCGGCATCTCCGGGACAGAATACCTTTGATGGAGTCGATTGGGAACGATGCCGGACGTTTTCCAATCTGAGTCGTAATTTCGTTGCTTGCTTGGCGAGAACGAGTCGCATATCATGCAAATCGGAAAGGCTCGGTTAGATTTCGTTTCGGCGATAGCTGGCCACGAATTCCAATGCTCGCGTTGCGGATGTTCCCAAAGTCGATGTTGAAATTTACTGGCCTGTCCAACTTGTTTGGTGTCTCTGTACTTTGCTCGAATTTCGAGACACTTTTAATTTTGATTTGCGTCGAGTGATTTTGGGGATTTCTATGCCGGAAGGTACTATCAAAAAGTTGGCTGAAAAGGGTTTTGGATTTATTCAGGGAGCAGAAAAAGACATCTTCTTCCACTTTTCAGCACTCGAGGGAATTTCTTTCGAGGAGTTGCGTGAAGGACAGAAAGTCGAGTATCAGGAAGGTACAGGTCCGAAAGGACCACGCGCGGAGAATGTGAAGCTGATCGATGGCTAACGCCTGACAAATTCAGACAACCAACGGACCTCTTCGAGTGAACTCGGAGAGGTCTGTTTGTGCGCCGCTGTAGATTCGGCATTGCTTCCGCCGTACCGCCGCCACAGTTACTGAGCCGGTTCGTGCTGCGCTTCTTCGCTGTCTGACTCGTCGGGTGTGATTTGCATAACCTGTTGTTGCCAAAATTCCCACGGAGCAACGGGATTCGGTTGAGACCACAATCCAAGCCCCTGCTCTTTGGCGGTTGCCTCGGCATTGCGATAACTTTCAGCGTACGGCCCGTCGGTTTGATCGAACCAGGCCAGTCCACTCTGAAGCAGTTCGAGCGCGGGATCGACGTCCGACTCGCCCGACGTGTTCGCTGTGAATTCATCGGTAATGTCAAAGTTGGTGATCCTCACGTCACATACTTCACGTTTCCATTCGTCACGTTTCAGCACATGAATCACGGTTCTTTTGCTCTTTGCCAATTGCCGCAACATTCGTTTGGCTTCCTCATGAAATGGCTGGCCAGGTTCAGGCGTGTCGATTCCGCGAATAAATGCGTAGTGCAGTTTGCCATTCTCAACGACTTCAAAGTTGTCGCCGCCCCAAATGCGTCCGATCCGGCCACTGTATGAAAAGGGCGGAGGCTGCTGAACGGAAACCGGAATCGACGAATGGCTTTCAGCACTACAGCCAACGAACAGCAGTCCCGCTGCAATCAGGATCAAGTTTTGAACCGGAATTCGTCGTAGCACGTACATGTCTGCGGCAGTTCAGTTTGGAGACGGTGAGAAGGTACGGGGAACATTGAGATAGCTCCAAACCGTGAATTCTATCACAATGTCAGACCTGTCAGACGCGTTCGGCTGGATATCAAATAAGCAGCCATTCCGTTCAACTGAAGCGAGAAGATCAGTGTCACAATCGAAACTCAGTTTGACCTTCGTTGCGGTCGTGCTACTCGTGTCGTCTGTTGCTGTTGCTCAGGATCCGACCGGCGACGCATCAACAAGCACGCATAACGATGACGCAGAACAGTTGGATGAGTTTCTGACCAAGCTGGCCCTCGAGAGCATGCCGGTTCGTTACGTCGAAGACAAAGACTGGGGCAAGCAATCGGAACGCTGGGATGGTGTCAAAGTGAGCTTCCGCGACGGTCGGCTGCGAACGAAACGACGCAAGAAGAAAGTCAATCACGGAACCTGGGATCGCTACGAAGTCGCGTTGGTCGATCCGGACAATTGGTTCTCGGTCCAGTTAGACAATTTTCTGGAAACTGGCGAAGAGCGAGTTTCGTTTGACATTGTTGTCACTGCAAAGGTAAGCGTGGTTGCGCGTCAGGCGAAGTGGGTCAAGGGAGTTCAACTCTACAGCATTAGCGCTAACGGTTCGGCGGATGTACAGCTGACCGTTGCGGTGAGTCTTGGATCATCAATGGATCTGTCGAAGTTTCCGCCGGACCTGATTTTCGATCCGAGAGTTGACGACGCGACGATCGTTCTGGAAAACTTTCGAATTGATCGTGTCAGTAAGGCCGGCGGCGAGTTTGCGCAGCAGGTGACGCGGATCGTCAAGAAGAAGCTGGATGAAAAGCTTGATCAAAAAGAAGACAAGCTGGTTCAGAAGCTCAACGCAAAAATTGACAAGAGCCGCGATCGGTTCACGCTCTCGGTTCACGAAGCGATGAAATCCAAATGGGCAACCGCGGCCCAGAAACTGGTCGACACGAAAGCCGAGCAGAACTAGCCGCTGAACGCGGCGAGGATCCATGCGATCAGGCACGCTGCGGTTGCCGCTCCGGCGAGCATCGAAAGACCGTTGAGGATTCGGTTCAAGAACGCTGGAATGACTCGAGCTTCGACAAGTTCCTCGGCCTGACGACTGGCTCCGCCTGATTTTGCTGTTGCCGTTTGATAGCCCCACTGCATGGTCAGATCTCTGATTTCTTCGCCGCTGACCTGGGACTTGAGTTTGATACTGCTCATTGTTTCACCGGTTCCCATGGTTGAGGGACATGGTGGCGCGGAGAATAACTTCAGTGTTGTAGTCGCGCCGCCTCTATGGGTAAAAACGGCAGTTTAGGGTCGCTACGTCTCTGTTTTCTGTGCCAGAACAGACGGATTCTTTCAGACGGCCGGAGCCTTCGGTGCATTCGTCAATGTTTAACGACCAGCACTGATCGAAAGCCATCACTACGAACGTGAATCGAGATTGTGTAGGACTCTCGCGAGCTCAACGCAAACACGGTCCGCAAGCGACAGTAGCAGGCCCACAAAATTCCAATCGGTCGCCAAGCCTTTACGGCATGCAGTCTGGATTGCCCGAGCGAAGAAAACGACTGCCAGAAACTGTTTGGCATACTTAATACAAGCACGACGCGCGCAAGTGAGTGAGTCGGAAATTGGGCGTATACTCGCTCCCGCTCTCACGCTTCAGGCTGGTATCTATCAAACAGTGCCTAGTTTTCGTCGAACAGTGCGTCGACAAAAGTATCAACATCGAACTTGGCAAAAGCGTCCGGCGTCTCGCCCAGTCCAATAAACTTGACTGGCAAGCCGAACTCCTGGCAAATCGGAATCGCAACACCGCCCTTGGCCGTTCCGTCGAGTTTCGCCAAAACGATGCCAGTACAGTTTGCTGCCTCAGAAAACCCTTTTGCCTGGCTGAGTGCGTTCTGGCCTGCGGTCGCATCGAGCACAAGTAGAACTTCGTGCGGCGCGGTCGAGCCCTCGGAGACTTTGTTGGCAGCTTTGTTGATCAAGCGATTGATGCGTCCAAGCTCATCCATCAAGTTGGATTGCGTCTGAAGTCGGCCCGCCGTGTCGATGATACAAATGTCATGGTCGTTGTTGTAAGCTGCCTCGGTAGCCTGCCAGGCCACACTTGCAGGGTCACTGCCAGACTTCCCGGTGATGATTTCAGCATTCAGACGATTGGCCCAGACCGTCAACTGCTCGACGGCCGCAGCACGAAACGTGTCGCCAGCGCCAAGCACGACGGATTTGCCCATCTCTTTGTAGCGATAGACGAGTTTCGCGATCGAAGTTGTCTTTCCGGCACCGTTCACGCCGACGACCATGATGATCGTCGGGCCGGATTCGGCAAAGTTCACATCGGCTGAACCTTGCTGCATGATTTCGCGAACGGTTTCCTTTGCTGACCCAACCAAATCGGAAAACTCAACTTTGCGAGCACGAAACTTTTTGCCGATGTCGTCCCGGATCTTGCTGGCCGACGCAACACCCATGTCGGTGCGAATCATCAACGCAAAGATTTCTTCCAGGAATGCGTCGTCAACCAAACGGCCTTCCTTGACGATGTCTCGAAGGTCCGTGTTGAGCACGTTGACGGTTTTTTTCAGCGCCGTTTTGAACTTGCTGAAAAATCCGGTCTTCTGTTCTTTCTCAGGCTCGGGTGCCTCGGGGGTTGGCGCTTTTGAGGTTGGCTCCGTAGGAACTGGCTCGGACGGAACCGCTGGAGTCTGCTGCGCCGGAGCAGTTGAACTTTCTGATGGAGCCACCGGTGTCGTGGACTCAGACGAAGCATCGCTTTCACCACCCTGCCCTGGTTCGACGGCAGGTGATTCCTGAGGAGCTTTGTCCTCAGGCTTGTTTCTTCGGAAGGGGTTCCACTTGGCCATGATTCAGGTTCAGTCTTCTTGAGTTTCTTTGTCTGTTGTTGCAGCTTCGTCGCGTTCTTCGAGTTCGCCTTTGGCCTGAAGTTTCATCAGTTTGTCCAGAACTCCGTTGACGAACGACGACGAATTGTCGGACCCGTATCGCCGAGCCAGCACGATGGCTTCGTTGATCACGACGCGTCCAGGAGCATCTGTAAACAACAGTTCGTAAGCTCCCAACCGCAGAACGTTCCGGTCGGTCGCCGCCATCCGGGACAGTCGCCAGTTCATGGCTGTTTTCTCCAATTGCCTGTCCAGTGTTTCCCGCTTCATGCGAACGCCATCGATCAGCGAACGCGCAAACGCGACCAGTTTGTCGTTGTGCCCCAGTCTGGCTTCGACGAACCTGGTACGCACAAAATCAGGCTGCTCCGGATTGAGCTCGTTTTGATAGAGCACCTGTAAAACAATTTCTCTGGCTCGACTGCGACGTGACATAAAAAAAGATTGGAGGAGTCGTGCGATGAGTAAACTTTGAGGCCACAGTTTAATCGACAACAGCAAAGCGTGAAGCCGTCGAATCGGATGGGCTTTTAGCTGCCGATTTCTTCGAATAGAGAAAGCATATGCAGCACAGATTCGGCAGCTTCGACGCCTTTGTTGCCGACGGATCCACCGCTGCGAGCCAGAGCCTGATCGAGCGTGTTGCAGGTCAAAACGCCAAAAGCCACCGGTTTTGAATAGTCCAGCGACAGCATGCCCAACGCGTTGCTGATCGTGGTGTTGATGTGCTGGTCGTGAGTCGTCTCGCCGCGAATGACGCAGCCCAAACAGACGATCGCGTCCCACTTGTCGGTGTCCAGAAGACGCTGAGCCGCCAGTGGGATTTCCCACGAACCAGGAACCCACGCGGTGAAAATGTCCTCGTCCGCGATACCGACGCTTTTCAGGGTCTCGACGGCGCCGCTGTGAAGCTTTCCGGTGATGTCGCGATGGTAGCTCGACACGACGATTCCGACGCGGCTGCCTGTGACCAGGCTGGGCTTGCCAAGTTCTCGTTGGTTTTTGTCGATCGTCATTGGGTCAGAAACGTTAAGGCCGTCGGTTGTCAGCAAAGATCATAAAAAGAAAGCGCAGATTTGAAACGGGTCAAATCTGCGCTTGCGAAATTTAAGTATCTCATCTGCCGGTCGGCAATCCGTTGACTACCAGCCTCCACCGCAACTGCGGTATCCGCCATGGCGATGCCCGCCGTAATATCCGCCTCCACGATGTCCGCCGTAGTATCCGCCACGGTAGACAGGAGCCACCTGAACGACAGGACGAGCCACAACGACAGGACGTCCGGCACCGTAGAATCCGCCGCCATAGCCTCCGCGGTAGACCGGAGCGAATCCGCCGTAAGGGGAGAATCCTCCGTTGCCAAGGTTGATGCTCAGTCCGCTGACCGAGCGTCCGTAGCCGCGGTTGAAGCTGCTATAGCCGATTCCTCCATTGACACCGCCGATGCCAATCGAAATTCCTGATCCGCCGCGGTAGAATTGGGCTTGAGATTCGCCAGCAGTAAGGCTGATCGCTGCAACAGCAACCAGGCAAGCAAGTAATTTGTACATGTGACTCCCTTTGAGGACTGGTGGTTCATTTATGATTCGGCGTAAATCGGAAATCGACCAATGTCGAGTCTCGCGATGAGCCGTCTTTTATCCGAACTTCCATTTTCGCAATACCGAGACAGTATATGACAGAACTCACGAAAATTCCGCCGGGTCAACAAGTAGTTGCATCGAATAAATGGCCTGTGATTGGTGAACGTGAACCTGCTAACAGCGAAAAGACAAGCTGGACACTTTCTTTGGGGGGGCTGGTTGAGAGTCCAGCCACCTTTTCGACATCGCAACTTCTGTCGATGCCGCAAACCAGCCTGGTGGTCGACATCCACTGCGTCACGCGTTGGTCCAAACTGGATGTTCCATTTTCCGGTGTGCTGCTGAAGGATCTTTTGCGCCTCGTTGAGCCCAAGCCAAACGCAAAGTTTGTTTCCTTTGTTTCGCGTTCGGCGAGAAAGCATTCGACGTCGCTTCCCTTGGACGTTGCGATTGCGCATGACTGTCTGATTGCACTTGCGGCCGAGGGTCAGCCGATTGAGTCAGGGCACGGCGGCCCGATTCGAAATATTGTCCCGAGGAAGTACTTCTATAAAAGCGTGAAGTGGCTGGAGGAGATTGAGTTTCTCGAAGAAGACCGTTTGGGATATTGGGAAGCCGACGCGGGATATCACAATCTGGCGGACCCCTGGAAAGAGCAGCGGTACATGGCGGCGACGATTGACCGGCGAACTGCGGCGACGCTGATTGACTCAAAGGACTTTTCGAATCGCGACCTTCGTAGTATCGATGCGAGCAATCGAAATCTCGATGGCCTCAATGCCGTCGGCGCCAAACTTCGAGACGCTGCCTTCGACAATTGTTCGCTCGCCAAGGCAGACTTTTCTGATGCCAATCTTTCGAATGCCAGTTTCGTTGGTGCAAACCTGTCCGGGGCGAAGTTCTCAGGAACCGATGTGGAGGGAGCTGACTTTTCTGGAGCCGATTTGACGGACGTTGATTTGAGCGGGAGTTCGCTGATCGGAGCATCTTTCTTCAGCGGCGAAAGAACTCACGCCAAGCTCAGCGCAACCACGTTCTCCCAGCATCAACTCGACAGTCTGAATCCCGGTCAACGGGAGTTCGTTGTATCCATCGCCAGGATTCAGTAGCGACGATCGACAGCGATCTGGAACAAACAGCGTTTCGATTTTCGCCAATTGGTTTTGCGTCTGGCTCGGTCAATTTCCGGATGGGTTTGTCCCGAGTTTGCGAGTCGGAAAATCAGAATTGTGGTTGGAATCAGAAAGGGACTGATTCACCAATCGCCCATTCCTCGCGGTCGAGACCAGATGTTCGCCATTGGGGCTCCAGCGAACCGAGTACGGAATTCGCTGATGCAAATTGAACTTGGCGCAATACGCAAGCGATTCTGCATTCCACATGCAGATCAAGCCGTCTTCCGCCAACGCCGCGATTCTGCCCTGAGATTTGCTCCAAGAGATGTCGCGAATCATGGAGCTTGGACCTTCACACGTTCCGAATCGAGTTCCGCTGTCGACATTCCAAACATTGATGCTGCGCCGATCGGAGACGGCAAGTTGTTTGCCGTCGGGTGACCAGGCAAGCCCTTTTTTCCACCCGTACTGCGTAAACGTTCTGTCGACCTTCTGTTCGATCGGATCGAAAACAAAAATAGAGTTGTCGACGCCGGCGAATGCCAGTCTCGAAACGCCATCGGACAGTGGGCTCCAACAGACAACCAGTGTTTTGTCCATGTCCGAGGGAAGCTTTTTACCGATGTCGATTCCTGTCGCATCGTCCCAGATTCGGACTTTGCCTCTACTGCCGATCGCCGCCAGAAACTTGCCGTCTGGCGACCACTGGATGGCTTTGCCGGTAATCCGAGGGAACAGATTTGCATTGCTGCCTTCGTCGAGCAATTTCAGCATTTCTCCGGATTCTGCGTCAATTGTCCACACTCGTCCTTTGGCCGATACGCACGCAATTCTTTGGCCGGAATCGTCGTACGCGAGAGAGTAAATCTCAGGCGACTTCGAGTCAGCGGGCTTCAGCAGGAGCGTTTCCATCGAACCGTTCTGCCTACCCTCAACCAAAATGTTCGAACCTTCTGCAACCGCCAGCCGATCGCCGTCAGGGTGCCAGGCAAACGCTGGATGATCTTTGAGTTCGCGGTCCTGTTCGCTTCCCAAATTCGAAACATCCCAGACGTGGAAATGATCTTCTGGCAAACCTCCGGAGGCAACTTTGGATCCATCAGAACTCCAGGACGCCGCGTACACGTGCCCGCCATGGCCAAGCAACTGCCTGACTTGCTTGAAAGTATCCGCATTCCAGATGCGGACCGATCCATCGGCACTGGAACTTAATAGATAGTGTTTGTGCGGATGCCAATGTAGTGTCTCCACAAACAACTGATGACCGCTGAGCCTCTTCGTTTCTCCGGATTCGGGGTTGTGGATCACGATCGTATTTCCCGGTCCGACCCACGCCAAAAGTTTACCTTCATGGCTCGAGCAAGGACTGACGATCCAGCCGTCACGAACGATCTGTTTTTTCTTTCCGTCCGAAGTTCCCCATTCGAAAATTTCGCTGCTGGTGGTCCAGTAAAGTTTGTGTCCATCGTAAGACCAGTGCAAAAGCTGTTTGCCAGCCTGTTTGAGCACACCTGTGTCAGTAAATTTCAACTTGCGTTCATACCACTGCCAAACCGCGACGTTACCAGACACGTCGCAGGCAGCGAGATAGTCGCCTCCTATGTTCCAGCGTATATCCGCGATGGTGGACTTCAGAGTTTTAAACTCGACCGGTTTCGAGCCCTTCTGGTTCAGCTTCAAAATTTGAACCGAGCCATCGGCCAGCCCGACTGCTGCCACGGATTGGTCGCGGTTGAAGTCCAGTGACGTCGTGTTGCGAGGAAGCCTGATTCTTCCGATAACTTTTTTAGTTTCGATGTCGAGATTGAAAACCAGTGACTTGTCCGCGTCGAAAACTCTGACGATCGGGCTGTCGCGGGTCGTGAATATTCTGTTGACGGTCGATTCGAGGTCCGTTTTCCAGTACTCGCTATTTCCCAGAGCATCCAGGTGCCGCCATTCCCATCCGCGGAAATCGCTCATCTCCGGCCCACGCCAACGGTCAACCAGTTGACGCATGCGCCCAATGCCACCGGGTTCGGACGAAGCTTCGCTAGCCAGTAACATCTCAGTCGCGTAAAGCTGTTGCTTGCTCTGCAGCTCTCGGACGGTCGCGGAGGTGACAAGCTCTTTCTCGGCCTCAATCGAATTGGTCAAACGCTCGTTCACTGCGGCCAGTTCATCATTCAGCGACGCCAGTTCATTGTTTTTGTCTGCCAGCGTTGCACGTTGTCGATCGACGATCAGGGTCACCAACGCCAACGAAAGAAACCCAACCAACAGTGTGCCAAGCAACGTCGTGAACGCGGTTCGGTGACGTTTTATAAAGCGCGCTGCGCGATCAATGAGCGGTTCGCGATAGGCCGAAACCGGTTCGCCCGCGAGGAAATGGTCAATGTCACGGCCAAAGTCGCCGGCCGACGCATAGCGTTTCTCTGGATCGTAAGCCATCGCCTTGAGGCAAATCGCTGCGATTGGAGCCGGTACTCGCGAGTCAATTTCTTCGACACGAAGATGCTTGCCTTGTTGGACTTCTTCAAGTGCCTTGTCGATGCTGCTGTCATCGGTTTCGACATTCTCGTAAGCAACTTCGTTCGTTAACAGGTTGAACAGCGTCGCACCAAGTCCAAAAATGTCGCTGTGAGTTCCGACTCGACTCGGATCTCCTGACGCTTGCTCGGGGCTCATGAAAGCAATCGTACCCATCACCGATCCGGCGACTGTCATTCGGTTTTGCGGTTCAACACCAAGAATCTTCGCCAGTTCAATATCCTGGATTTGAGGTTGAGATTCATCGGAGGTTTCCGAATCGTCGATCTTTTTGGCACAGCCCCAATCGAGGATCAAAGTTTGTCCCTGCGTCCCGACCATGATGTTGTCAGGTTTCAGATCGCGATGCAGAACGTTTTCGGAGTGCGCGTAGTCGATCGCATTACAAACGGCAATGAAGCGGGTCAGCAAAGGGCGAAACGCTGACATCCACTCGACCGGATCAGTTCGATCACCAAACTTCTCGTGTGTTTGTTTGATCAAGTCGGAAAGCGTCGATCCACAGACCAGGGGCATCGTGTAGTGGACTTTGTCCGGGGACACAACCAGATCGTAGATTGGAACGATGCCGGGATGCTGCAAGTTTGCCGTAATTTCTGCTTCGCGAATGAACCTTTGTACCCGGCGATCACTCGGTGGCAACTCTGGTCGAATTCGCTTGAGAGCAAGTTCACGAGAGAGCTTTTTGTCAAACGCAACGAATACTTCGCCGACCGCGCCACGGGCGTGAAGTTTGACCATGCTGACGTCATCCGACACGCGATCACGCTTGGTAGTCCGATCTTCGCTGGCCTTGTTTTCGCTTTCTGGTTCGACGATGACAGTCGGAGGAAGAGCAGCATCGAACCTGCCAGTTGCGTCGTCGGTCGTCGATGTCGATGCGTGCCTGTCGGCCAAACGCTTAAGGACAACTTTCCGGGTCGCCGGAGGAATCAGCTGCATGAATTGAGCGAATCGATCACGCGAAAAAGAACCGGCGGTCTTTACGAGCGCGTCGAGATCAAGTTCCTCATTCTCGCTCATAGTGCCCCAAAGATTCGTCGATGTGCTGAACGGTTGATTTGAGCAGATCGCTCAGAGGCTGTCAAAACCAATGTGATCGCGATTCGGCGTCGTTGAATCCGGAAGGTGAACATCTGTTCATCGACTCGCGGCGGAACGTTGCAAAGCCGCAGCTATTGAGTCAAATGGGCCTTGAGAATTGCATCCATTTCCGGATTGACGGTCGGGATCCAGGCCTCTTCGAAGTGACTACCTGCGGAAATTAACAACTCAGCGCAACGTTTGTGGTCGCTTTTCAAGTCCGTCTTCATCCAGCTGTGAATACTGCCCCAGATACAGCAACTCAATGGCGTACCGCCGAAAGCGTTTTTGAATTCAAGCGGCGGATCGGGATCGCGGTCCAGCAAGATTTCCACGATCTCATGAAAGCCGTGAAAGCAAGCTCGATCCAGCGGCGTCGAATCTTCGGCACCGGGGATATGCGGGTCAAAGCCAGCCTTGAGCATTAGTTGAACCGTTTTCGTGCGGCCCAACTAGGCAGCGCGAGACAGTTCCTGGCGATCAATGTCGTCCACCTGCGCCGTGATCGTTGGCGAGCGAGTAATAATTCTGACAGCGGTTTCTTCGTCCGCTTCCCAGCACGCTGACAGAAAGCGATCTTTTTCGGTGCCGTTGTCGAACAGGAATTTCCACGTCGACTCGTGCCCAAAGAGCTTCGCGACTTCCATCGCCGTTTCTGCATTCTTCAGCTTCCAAAAGTAAATGTGGCGATCCGACCTTGGGTGAATCGGAGAAGTCCGCGGACAACGACCAATTCGGGTTGAGATCGCATCGGGCTGTTCCGAAAGCACTTTGATCGCGAGGTCAATGTCGCCCAGCGCGGCCGCCATGAAAATGTCAGGTTGAGCGCCCGCAGCCAGAAAATGCTGACAGAGTTTGGGTTTGTCCACGGCGTACTGTGCGGGCGTTGCCGAATGGTCGAGGCAGCGTGTCGAAAGATCGGCGTTGGAACCCAGCAGGATGTCGATGATTTCGGTACTGCCGACGACGTGCAGCGGAGTCTGTCCGTCTCCGCCGCGAGCGTTGGCCAAAGACGAATCCGCGTTTAAAAAGTTCTGTACCTCGTCTGCCATTCCCTGGGCAGCACATGCGTGAACTGTTGGTGTCGCGCCGCGTGAAATCAGAAAGTCAAACGTGTCGCGGTCGACACCGTCGAGCACGCCAAAACTGCCTGCCCACCATGCCGATCGAGCGTTGATGTCGGCTCCGTGTTTGAGAAGGACTTCGACCAGTTCGCGGTTTTGTTTTGCCGCAACAATCGGTGGGCTGTCGAAGTGGCACCACGGTTGGTCGATGATCTCGGACAGACCGTTGACTTCGGCGAAGAGACGATTCACTTTGTCTGCGTCGCCGCTATGGATCGCGTTGACGAAAAGTTTGGCCAAATCGGAATCGCGTTCAGGCATCATCAGACTCGGGAACCGCTGAACCTGCTGTCGTCTCCAGAACGGGCGGTTTGATGTTTTCCATCAGATGCATTTCGCGTTGCAGGATTTTTAGCAATGTCTGCAGAAATACGACGATCATGGGTCCAACCAGAATTCCGATCGGCCCCAAAACCGCGACGCCACCGATCACGCTAAGCAACGCCAGCAGCGGATGCAGATTCGATTGTCCGTGAAGAATCCAGGGCTTGATGACATTGTCCGCCATTGAAATTACCGCCATGCCGTAGATTGCCAAGCCGATCGCCGCGTAAGGGTTGTTGTCCACGAAAAAAAGATACAACGCGCAAGGAACCCAAACAGAAGCCGCACCCACGAAAGGAACCATCGCCAGAACTGCTGAAAGCAGTGTCAGCAGAAAGATCGAATCGAGTCCGCAGATCCAGAATCCGACTCCGGCCAGCAACCCCTGAACTGCCGCAGAGAGCAACGTTGCGAGCACGACTGCGCGGCTGACACGAGCGAATTCTTCGACCAGTTCCTGTTCGTGTTTGTCTTCGATCGGCGAAAGTCCCTGCAGGCTTTTCAGGAGCGCGGGACCGTCAAGCAGGAAAAAATACAGCCCAATAATCATGATGACGCTGCCGAAAAGCGTGCTGGTCACGAACGCAGTAATCGATCCGCCCAGAGCGAACAGTTTGTTGCGTATAAAGCCAATGAACTGGCTGGTGTAGTGCTGAAGCTCTTCCCCGGTCGGGTTCGCTGTTTCCACAATCGAAGCTCGAGTGCGACCACCGAGCAGTTCGAACTTGAAGTTCAGGAACTCGGTGTTTGCTTTACCGATAGTTTTAATATAGTCGTGAATCTTTTCATGTTTGTCGCCGCTGGACGCCGCAAAATCTTCCAGGTCGGAGGACTTCTTGCGGATCTCCTTCTCGACCTCGACCTGCAGCTGTTTGGCCAAACCCAATTCGTTTCCAAACCGCTGCCAATAGCCGTGCAGACCTCTCGGCGGGACCGCGTCTTCTTCGATTGCTTCGACGGGCCAGTCAAGCTCGTTGGCGTTCGCGATGTTGATTGAATCGCCCATGATCTCAAAAAAGGATGAGGAGTGAGACTCCAGATCTTTCTCATCCAGCACCATGGAGCTCTGTAGCAAGCCCAGCCGATTCTCGATCGCACGAATTTCACGGGAGTTCGGCATGTCCAGATTCAACCGCGAGCGGACACTGGACAGGTCGTCAATGATTTTCGGTGTATTGATCTGTTTAAAGACGGCACTGCCTTCGGTGGCTGCCATGAAGATCAACGTCGAAACGGGGACCAGAACCAACAACAGGATTAGCAACGTCGTCAGGAGTGCTCCGACCTGATTGCGACCGTTGACTTTTTCCAGTACCCATTCGTGCAGCGGTCGAAAAATGACGACCAGCAACGCGGACAGAAACAGCGGAATCAGAAACCGGGACATGACCTGATAGAAGATCACGCCCAAAATAGCGATCACGCCGATCAGCAAAATGAAAGAAACCAGCCTGGAGACCCGATAGTTGGACTGCGGTTCAGCGTCGGGTGTGCCTGATTTGGATTTCGTCATGCGTTTGCCTGTTGAAGTCGACTTTACTGGCGGGAGCCAGGTGTCAACTCAAGCTCCATGGTTTCCGTGCCGCGTTGGATTCTGATTTTTACCTTTTGCCCCGGCTTCAGTCGATCGATCACGGCTGTGTAGTCGTAGATGTTTTCGATTTTTGTTCCGGCGAGTTCAAGGATAACGTCTCCGCCGCGAACACCAGCCTGTTGAGCCGGTCCACCGCTTTTGACGTCGTCCAGTTTAACACCCACGACGTCGGCGCCGTAGTCGGGGACGGTCCCCAGATAGGCTCGCCCGCCGCCACGCATTGCCATCTTCTGTTTCGGCTCATGACGTTTCCAGGCCAGTTGCGTTTCGGCAATGCTCAGCTTTCGCGTTACCAACCCCATCAGTTTTGCGATTCTGGCAGCTTCCGGATAGTTGAGCTTTTCCGGCGTGTCGCGAGGCGTGTGGTAATCCTTGTGCGAACCGGTGAAGGCCGACAGGATCGGAACGCCGACTTTATAGAACGATGTCGCATCGGTCGGAAGTTCGGTGTCCGAGTTCAGCGTCAGTGGCAATCCAATGACAGCGTTGCTGGTTTCGATCATCCGACTCCAACCGTCGCTGCTGCCGATTCCCTGCAGCACCAGTTTGTCTTCCAGTCGACCGATCATGTCCATGTTGAGCGCCGCGATTACGCTGCGATCTGCCGTCGGGTCGATGGCAGGATTCAGGACTCCTACTTTTACCGTTTTCAGTCCCGAGTCGAACAGAACTTTCTTTACCTTCTCGACTTCGCTGACTTTGACATCCGCATGAGCAAGTATCTCAACAGGGAAATCAGGAGCCAGTTTGACGACCACGGCAATTTCTTTCCCAAGCTCATCAAGCGTGGTAGCTGAATCGTTCAGGCTCAGGCTTCCATCTTTCGCGACGCCAATAATGAAATCGTGGAACGAATCTTTTTCTCTCGGCTTGGTCTTGTCCATCGCGTCTTCCATCAAACCCGGCCATCTTTTTGCGAAATGTTTCGAGCCGTGGAGCCCAAGTTCTTCTCCTGACCATCCGGCGAAAACAATGTCGTGTTTCAGTTTCGTCTTGCCGTCCTTCTTCAGCTTCGAAATGTACTCCGCGATCTCCAGCATGCCGGCGATCCCCGAAGCGTTGTCGTCGGCACCGAAGTGGATTTGCGATTTCTCGTTCTCGCGAGCCAGTGAGCCGCCCGTTTTACCCTGACCAAGGTGGTCGATGTGAGCTCCGACGACGATGACTTTCTCCGAAGGAGCGTCGCCGACGATCAGGCGGCCAACTACGTTACGTCCACTTCCGATGATCTTTTTGATGTCTGTTTGGGCTGCAACAGAAACGTTTTCCAGAGCGAAACCGGCCTGTTTGGTTCCGTCGTCATAGGATTTCTGCAACGAGCCGAGCTTTTGTTCACCAAGCAGTTTTTGGGCCACCGAGTCCGTGATGCTGATCGCTGCGATGCTCGAACCGGAAGGAGAAAAGTCATTGAACAGAGGGATCAGTTCGTTGTTGACGTTTGACGAAGGCCCACTGACAACGATCATTCCCGCAGCACCCTGCTCTCTCGCATACAGCAACTTTTTGCGTAGCTCGCCACGGTAAGAAAGATGCTGACGCAATTCAGGGCTGACGTCTTCGGGGACAAAGCGGAACACCATCGCCCACTTGCCTTTCACGTCGAGGCCTTTGTACGAGTCGTAGGCTTCGAACTTGTCCGTCTTTTCAGCCACGATTCCATAGCCGGCGAAAACAACGTCTGCCGATTCGACAGAAGTGTTGCCCGAGAACGATAGCGGGCGCCAATCCACATCGGTTGCCAACGCTGTCGACCCGCCGACACCCGTTTTCATCGAAAGCACGTTGCCCGGTCCTGCTTCGGCACCATCAGGGAATTCGAAGGTTTGAAACCATGTTCCGTCATCGCCGGCAGGCTTGATGCCAAGGTAATCAAAGTAAGCCGCAACGTACGCGGTTGCCATACGTTCGCCTTTCGAGCCCGTCATGCGGCCAGCAAGGTCATTGCGACAGAGATACTGCACGTGGCGGGCGATATCCGAATCGCGAAACGCAGCGTTGGATTCTTTTGCGGATCGCAATCCAATTTCAAATGCTTCGCGGATCGAAGCAGAATCGGGATCCAGCCCCAACAATTTTCTGGCGTGATTGTCGTTCCAGTTCGCCAGGTAAATCTGAGACTGCTTTTGCGCGTTGCGATTGGAAGTCCATGTCAGCTTCTTTCCATCCGGCGAGAAACTTGCCAGTCCGTCAAAGCCCTCTGTGTCGGTAACGCGAACCGGAGGAGACTTCCCGTCGGCAGCAACCAGATACAATTCGAAATTTGCGAACCCGTGTTTGTTCGTCGTGAAGATCAAATAGTCGCCGGACGGGTGATAGAAAGGAGCCCAGCTGAGCGCTCCCATTTTGGTCAGTGTGCGTTTGTCGCTGCCATCGATATTCATCGTCATGATCTCGGCCGTTGCGCCGTTCTCGCTAAAACGCCGCCAGCAAATTCGTTTGCCGTCCGGAGAAAAGAAAGGCCCGCCGTCGTAGCCCGGGGCTTCGGTCAGTTGCTGAACGTTGGAGCCGTCCGCGTTCATGATGAACAGATCCATCATGTAAGCCGGATCGACTTCGAACTTCTTTTTCTGCTCCTCGGTCATCGGCTTGGAATACGCGTTTCGGTTGGACGCGAAAGCAATCAGCTTTCCATCGGGCGAGTATGAACCTTCGGCGTCGTAGCCTGTGGCGTCGGTGAGCTTGACGTACTCCTTCGAGCCAGGTTTGCCGGCGTAGAGTTCGTAGTTTTCGTCGTAGTCCCACGAGTACCGGCGCTGCGTACCCGATTCACGCATCTCGATTTCGGCTTTCTGTTTGGCGACTGCTTCCGGGTCGTCATGAGTCGAAGAGAACAGCACGGTTTCTTCGTCGGGGTTGATCCACGCACAAGTCGTTTTTCCGTGGCCGGGCGAAACAGGGCTCACGTCTCCTGTTTCAAAATCGAGAACGTAAATCTGAAAGAACGGATTCTCTTCCAGTCGCTCGCTCTGGAAAACCATTTGGTCGCCGCTGGGGCTGAAGTACCCTTCGCCAGCACGCCGGCCTTCAAAAGTAAGCTGTCGCACTTCGCTGAGAAACTTGGGCTCGACCGCTTCCGCTTTCTTTTCTGCTTTGTCCGCAACGCTGTCGTCCTGTTGTGCAGGACATTTTGTCGCGGAACCCAGCGTGATCGATACTGAGGCTGCCATCGCCAATGCAGCGAACAGGCTCCGCTTTCGGGGGGCGAACGCAAGCAGGCGGATCAGTGATTGGGGTCGGATTGCGTTGAATGTGAGGCGGAACATGGGCACTCAGTGCGAAATTCGGATTTCGCTCGAAGGGTGGAGATGAAGTTTACGATTAAACTAACAACAGATTTACTTCTTGGTAACTCTGTTTTTGGGGACACGCGGCACGCAAAACGCGGTTTAAGATCGTGGGAGCGACCAGTTGCGCGGAAGATTCGTGGACTGTACGCGTCGCTCTGTTGCGAAACACGGTAAAAACCGTTGTCTGGATCGAGTTTGTGCGGTCAAATCCCCTGCTCGAATGTATTTGAAAACTGACTTTAACTCTATAAAGCGCCCGTCATGATTGCCAATCGAAGTTACGACTGTCTTGTCATCGGAGCGGGTCCTGCCGGATCCACCGCGGCCTGTATCGTCGCCGAACAGGGATTTTCAACGCTGCTGATCGAGCGTGATCAGTTCCCTCGCGAACATGTGGGCGAGTCGCTGATGCCGGAAGCGTATTGGATTTTCGAACGTCTGGGCCTGGCCCACGAAATGGATCGAGTCGGCTTTCAGCAAAAGCACGGCGTCCAGTTTGTCAGTGCGAGCGACAAGGAAACGAAGCCGTTCATTTTCTCAGAGCACGATGATCGACCAAGCAACATGTCCTGGCATGTGAAGCGAGCGGACTTTGACAAGTTGCTCTACGACGCAGCTTTTCAGCGCGGGGCAACGTGTGCGGACCAAACCCGTGTGCTGGATATTGAACTGAAGCCAAAGTCGCCTCATAAAGTCACCTTTCTGGATGAGAAGGGAAAAGAACGCGAGCTTTCCGCTAAGGTGATCGTCGACGCTTCCGGTCAGTCGGCGATGATTGCCAACCGAAACGGGTTGCGTGAAGTTTATGACGATCTCAAAAAGGCTGCGATCTGGGGTTATTTCGAAAACGCGGAACGTGCCGGCGGCGGCAACCCTGAGGTGACTTGTATCTTGCACACGGAATCGAAGGACGCCTGGTTCTGGTATATCCCGCTGTCTGACGGCACGGTGAGTGTTGGGTTGGTGGCCGATAATGATTTTCTGCTCAAGCGAGGAAACTCGCCCCAGGAGACTTTCGAGCAGGAACGAAAGAATTGCCCGGGAATCGGTCGGCGCCTTCGTGACGCGACGCAAACCGGTCGGCTGCAGGTTGCAAAAGAGTTTTCTTATACGACCACCAAACAGGCTGGCAACGGTTGGGTTCTGGTGGGCGATGCTGGCGGTTTCATTGATCCGATTTACTCGTCAGGCGTCTATCTTGGCTTGAAGTCAGGCTTGCTTGCCGGAGAAGCCGTCGCAGAAGGCTTGCACAAAAACGATTTGTCAGAGAAACAGCTTGGTAAGTGGACAGGCGATTTCGAGGAAGGTGTGAAGTGGATCCGCAAGTTGGTTCGGGCTTTCTACACGAAGGAATTCAGTTTTGGTGGATTCATGAAAGCTTACCCGCAACACGCTGGCAATTTAACGGATCTGTTGATTGGTCGAGTATTCGATGGCGATC
The DNA here is from genome assembly GCF_008087665.1 of Mariniblastus fucicola. GTDB lineage: Bacteria > Planctomycetota > Planctomycetia > Pirellulales > Pirellulaceae > Mariniblastus > Mariniblastus fucicola. The sequence goes on along the minus strand of NZ_CP042912.1, from coordinate 5,264,909 downwards.
CTGGTGCCATCTTCAAGGACCTTGATCCGTTCATCGAGAAAGCCAAAAGCGGCGAAACCGCAGACATGTCGTAGGCGTGGCCTCCGGTGCATTGCGCGTTCCGAACACGGTCGGCGGTAACTCTCGGCTTGGGCTGACGCCTACATTGGAAATGCGAGGCGAACTTGCGGGTGTTGTCGTCGGTTCACGGCCTTCAGGCTATCGTGTTTCGGGCGTGATCAGGTTTGGTTTTGACTTCCCGTCGCCCCAGACTTTTCAACAGACACAAAAAAACGCGGACCGACCGGCCCGCGTTTGTCTTTGAGTTCACGATGTTAGTGGTTGCGGTTGTGTCACGTTTTTGAAAACGCAAATTGACCGACCATCAGCCAGACTGCGGTGAACGCAATCGCGATAATTGAATGTAAGTTTTCGAATGGCATGGACTGTTCCTCCAGGGTACGAAACGATCCGTCCGTGAGAAAGTAATTTGCACATCCATGCACTTTCGATATCGACGTTAGAATATCGAAGCTGCAAGAAAAATCATTTGCCCGTCGAGCTTTGACCAGTCCCGAAAGTTTGACTCGTCGGCACGAACCGAACTTCACCCTCCAATTCAAAATTCCATGCCTTTCAATACCATCGTCGTCGAGCAAGTAAGCGACACCGAAGTCTCCGTTGCCGTCACTGAATTGACCGAAGATCAACTGCCCGAAGGCAACGTTACCGTCGCTGTCGAGTACTCGACGGTTAACTACAAAGATGGACTTTGCCTGCAGCCCAACAATGGGCTGGTGCGAAATTATCCTCACGTCCCAGGCATCGACTTTGCGGGAACCGTTGAGTCGTCGGATGATTCACGTTATTCGGTCGGCGACCAGGTTGTGCTGACCGGTTGGCGCGTTGGAGAATCGCATTGGGGAGGCTTCAGCCAGAAAGCTCGAGTCAATGCCGACTGGTTGGTGCCGTTGCCGGAAGGAATTACCACGCGTCAGGCGATGGCTGTCGGTACGGCGGGATTCGCGGCGATGCTTGCTGTTATGGCTCTCGAAGACCATGGGCTCAAGCCGGATCATGGTGAAGTGCTCGTCACCGGAGCCGCTGGCGGAGTCGGTTCAGTTGCTACAACGATTCTCGGAAAGCGTGGCTACGAAGTTGCTGCCGTGACTGGACGCCCCGAAACTGCGGACTATCTGAAGTCGCTGGGCGCGACGCGAATCGTGCCGCGAAGCGAAATCGACACGGTTACCAAACGGCCGCTCGAACGCGAAACCTGGGCGGGCTGTGTTGATGCTGTCGGAGGCGAAATGCTGGCTCGAGTCCTGGGGCAGTTGAAATATGGCGCTTCGGTTTCCGCAGTCGGGCTTGCCGGCGGAGCAAAACTTCCAGCCAGCGTGATTCCGTTTTTGCTTCGCGGCGTAAATCTGTTGGGCATCGATAGTGTGATGCAGCCCTACGAAAATCGCTTGCGAGCTTGGCAGCGAATCGCCTCGGATCTGCCGATGGAGAAGCTGGAAGCCATGATCCAGCCCGCGACTCTCTCCGATGTGCCTTCGCTTGGGAGCGAAATTCTCCAAGGCAAAGTCAAAGGCCGCGTCGTCGTCGACGTGAACGCGACTTAGGTGGCATAGGTTTCCAGCCTGTGAACTCATGCGCGAACGCTGTTCCGATTGGTCCGCTTCGAGATGGTCCGCTCGCTCGGCAACTCACAAGTTTGCGGTTCACTAAACGATGATCTCCAGCCAAAACTCAACTCAAACTCAGGCTGAATCTGAACGCTCGCGAGCAAATGTTTCGGCAGGACCTTGAACCTCCCGCCGAAACCAACCCGCTCATCCATCGCCCGCAGCGACATTTTCTAGCCGCCCAGCTCGAATCCCTCACGGCGCTTTCTGCGAATCAGGGCATTGGCCTGATCATCGCTGCCAAAACTTGTTCCGTCCCAGTTCAAGTCGCGCCCCAGCATCAAATTGATGTTGCACATGTGCAGCGAATTCATTGTGTTGACATGGCTATCAACGTCCGACATCGGCTCCGCGCGATCCTGCACACAATCAAAGAAGTTCTTCATGTGCCAGGCTGGTTTTCTGCCTTTGAACAGCATCTTGAACGCCGCGTCGAACTCCTCTTTCGTTTTCTCGTCCAGGCGAGCAATGCACTCTTTGAAGTTGTCCACGCGTTTTCCATCCGCGTTGGTTTTCTTCTCAAGGTTATCGCCGAACATGTCCTTGACGACAGAGCCTTGCAACTTGCTGCGGTTGACAAAGATTCGACCCTTGTCGCCTTCAAACAGAATGCCATTGCCGAATTCGGTATTCCCCGATTTGTAACGGTGGTTCACCGTGATCTTCTTCCCGCCGGCAAAGTCCAGATCGATATTGAACTTGGTCGCTGCGTTGTAAGCGTTCGGCAAATCAGCCTGTCCGTCAAAGAATGCGTTCCAGTCAAAGTCGTCGGGAACGATCGGTGTCATCTGTCCCTTGCCAGAAACTTTCTGCACCGGGCTGCTGCCCAGGTCGAGAGCCCAGTGTGCGATGTCGACGTGGTGAGCACCCCAGTCCGTCATCTTGCCGCCGGAATATTCAAGGTACCAGCGAAAGTACTTTCGTCGCTCTTCGGAATAGTCTTTCGTCGCGGTTGGGCCCAGCCACAAATCCCAATCCAAACCTTCCGGAACGCTGGTGGATTCGAACGGTCCGCCGACCGGTGCCGGGTCGATGCCACAGTGAGCCACGACGTTGTCACCAAGTCTACCGCTGCGAACGATTGCGACGGCGTACATGAACAGGTTGGTGCTGCGTTGCTGCGTTCCGACCTGGAAAACGCGATCTGATTTTTCAGCCGCTTCGCGAATCAGTTTTCCCTCTTCGATCGTCAGCGTCAGCGGCTTTTCGCAGTAGACGTCAGCCCCATGTTCCAGGGCATGCAATGCAATCGGGATGTGCCAGTGGTCAGGCGTTCCGATGGTGACCACATCAGGTTTCTCATTCTCAAAAAGCTTGCGGTAATCCTGGTACATGCCCAGTTTCCCGTCGTATTTCGCGTTGAACTCCTCATTGTGCAGTTTGTCGACATCGCAGACGGCAATCATCTGGCCGAACTGAGCCGCACCATTGGCGATCCCGCCGCCCCGGTTGTAGCGGCCTCGACTTCCGCCGACACCGATTGCTGCGATCGTTGGCTTGCTGTTCAGATCGATCGCCCGCGCCGACGAACTGGTCCAGATGTAAGGGATCGAAGCGGCGGCACCGATGGCTGCGGATGACTTGATGAAGTCGCGACGATTCGTCTTGGGTAGTTTTGACATTGGTTTCCTTGTCTAAAGCCAGATTGTTGTAAATAAACCGCTACTTTCGCAGCACTTCCAGTTGGACGGAAGTAAGCGTTGTGTCGTCCTGCGCCGTGATCGAGATCTCGTTTTCTTTGGCCAGAACCGAAGCAGGGAGCGCTGCATCCAATGGAGCGAAGAACTCCGTGAACTCATCCGCGTCACCGCTGTCGACTTTAACAGACTGGCCGTTGCAAGTCACTGTTAGCGGCTCTTTGAGTCCGCCGCGACGGTGGACTCCAATGATCAGCTTTGCTGAGACGATCTCCTCAGGTTCATCAATCTTGATGTTGAAAACCTGTGCTCCTCCGGCTGATTTGACGGCAGTTTCTGCTGCGTAGTGCCGCTCGAGCGACAGACTTTTCCCGGGAGCAAGCGGCTCCTTCGGCATTAGCCGGATCACAGTCGTTTCATTGACGTCGACCGGGACAGCCGAAGCATCGACTGCGTGTTCCGGCTCAAAGACGACTTTTCCTTTGTGATAGTTCAGTCGTATTTGAGTCGCCGAAGTGGCGTCAATTTGAGCCGTAACTTTCGAAAGGTCCACAGCGATCTGTCGTCCTCCCATGTTGGTTACTGCCAGTGAAATGCGATCTTTGTCGTGAACCGCAATCACGTCCAACCAGTCCCGATTGAACTCAACAGGCAGTCGGTGCCCATCAAAATCACGCCACAGTTCGAAATAGTTGGCGATGGTTGTCTTTTCAAAATCGCCGATTTTTCCCGAGCGTTTTCCGTCTTTTGGAGTGAACGCTGCGTCGCCGCTCATCGGGTTCCACGACATATGCAGAAACACAAACGGCACGTACAGATCGATCTGATCCGGACGCTGCATGGACTTGGTGAGATAGGCATTCCACGCCAGCAATCGCAGCCAGTTGTCAGACGGTTTGCGGCCATTTTGCAACGAGCCGGTTTCTGTGATCAGGATCGGCAGCACGTTGTCGGCTTTGTGCATGTGAGCCCGCAGCATGTCGAGGATCGCTTCGTATCGCCCCAGCAAATAATTCGAATAGCCCATTCCTCGCCGCTCGTGAGCGCCCAGCATCAGGGCATTTTCGTAAAAGTGATGCGAGAAGAAATCAATGTGCCCTCGCGTCTCTTCAATGAAACGAGCCTGGCTCTTGTAGATGCTAAAGTCCTTCACCTGCACCTGCATGTAGGCCGAAGAAGGCCCGCCAACGTTCACATTGGGTGCTTTGGCGTGAACCGCGTCGGCGACTCGGTTGTGGAAGTCAGCCAGCAAGCCCCAGCCGTCGATTCCCTGAGCCTCTTTCCAGTGATGAGCCCATTCTGATTGAACGCTGCTCTCGTTTTTTACTTCCCACCACGCAGCGGTGTAGCCGGCGTCCCTGATTTGAGCTTCTACATAGGCGGCCGCCAGTTCGGCTGCGTCGTCAAAGTATTCCGGTTTCGGCGTACCGCGTCCAACGAGCGGGACCGACATGAAGTCCGGCCAGTCGTTGAAGCACAGAGCAAACGGTTTTGTCTTGAAATGATCGATCGTGCTGCGAAGTCGCTTTCCGGCATCGTACTGATCAAAGAACGAAAGATCAGCGGCGCCCGGTTTGTCAGCCCGTTCGGTGAGTGGTTTCCAGTTTCCCCACGCACGCGTAATTCCAGGCTTGAACTTGAACGCGCCGCGGCCCGGAAGAAAGTTTCGTTCCTTGGCCCATTTTTCGAATGACTGATCGACGACACCCGGCGTTTCGTGCATTCGAAACCAGCGGTCTCGCTGAAGCGCGGTCGAACCGTCGATGGAAAGCTCATGTTCTGTGTCGATCAGAATTTCAACACGTTCGCGTGGAAACTCGGACCCGAGATCGCGATAGGGGATCGTGTCAAAGGTTGGCGGGATGGCTTTCTGCGCGATGAAGGCCAGGTTGTCGATGCGACAGGTTTCTTCTTTGTCCTTCATAAAGAACACGATCTTCATTTGACCGAATGGCTTGTCAGCAAGCGGAATCGACGGCATCTGAACTCGATAGAAGTCTTTCACCTGCACGCTGCGAGGCGGCATTTTGTCGGGTGAAAACGGGTAGACGTGAACTTCCTTGATTCGGTCGAGGTTGTCGCCTTTAAACCCGAAATGACGAAAGAGCCCGGCGATCCGCTCGGCGCCGTCAGGCAGCACGAGCTCGAAACCATCGGTAACTTGCTTTGACTCTTCAAAAATCAAAACCTGCTTCAGCGCTCGATTGTTTCCGTTGCCCTGATAGATCGTTTTGCGATCTTTGGCGAAAGTCTCAAACAGATAGTCGTGAGTCGCTTTGGCCTGTTGCCCTTCGGCACTTAGTTCCTGAGCCCACATTCCATTCGGGAAAGTAAACGTGGCAAACAGGAGAAGCAACAGTTGGCTGATCTGGTTTCGGTAGGTCATGGATTTCGCCTGGTTTCGCTGCGTGAATATTGGATTGTTCAATTTGCCTGAAAGTCACAGTGAGTCTTTCTTGAAGCCGTCGGAGGCACAGGGCAGGTTCGCGATCGAGTTGACTTTTTAGTCGTTCATTCTTGATGGAGCCGTTGGTTGGCCCGAGTTGACGGTTTCGAGATACTCGGCCAACAGCGTTGCAACCACGTTCTGGTGCGCGTCGACCTTCAGTTGATTCTGTTTTTCGCCAGGGTCGCTCTGCAGGTTGTAGAGAGCAATCGGTTCAAACCTGGAACGCTTGTTGTTGCTCTGGATAATCAGCTTCCACGGCATTTTTCGGATCATGACCTCATTTTTGGAGCCCGCTTGATTGATCCAACTGGAACGTGGCCTGAATTTGCCGTCTCCTGTCAGTAGCGGAAGCAGGTTGTTGGAATCCTGAGCCTGCCCTTCCGGGATTTCAGTTCCAACCAGTGCGGCAAAGGTCGCGATCATGTCCTGGTTGACGACCAGTTCATCGCAAATTCCAGGCTCGATTTTGCCAGGCCACATCGCGAAACAGGGAATGCGATGCCCTCCTTCGAGCGGACTGTTTTTGCTGCCATTGAAGCCGCCGCCAACCTGATAGCCGACTTTCCGTGCAGGCCCGTCTTGCAAGCCACCGTTGTCCGAAGTCAAAACGAACAGCGTATTTTCGAACTCGCCTGTCGCCTTGAGTGCATCAACGATCCGCTTCATTTGCATGTCAAAGTCCAACACCATGTCGAGGTGGCTGCTCGGAGTCTGACCTTTGATTGGTTTGCCGTCGAACTCTTTGGGTGGAACGTGAGGCCGGTGAACCATCGGCGAACAGTAGTACAGAAAGAACGGCTCTTCCTGTGCGGCACTCTCCTCGATGAAGTCGACCGCTTTCGCAGACAGAATCTTTCCAAGCTGACGGGTGTCCCACTGAGAATCCCCCATGCCCTCGCCCTTGGACGCCAGGTCGCCAGGGTTTTTGGCGGTATCCTTGTTCATGAAAATGATTTTCGAAACATTGTTGATCGGCGCCCAAACCTGATTCTCGTAGACCAAATAGTGTGGCCCCTGGATGCCACAGGGCGTCGTGAAGTCATAGTCAAAGCCGCAGAACTTTGGGCCGCCGCCGATCATTTTCGTCATGTCGACTTTGCCGCGAAGGTCACCGTTCTTTTTGCCGCGGAAGACTTGATCCGATCCCGGGACGTTGAAGTCACCGCCGAGATGCCATTTGCCAACAAAGCCGGTGCGATAGCCGGCATCACGTACGACGGTGCCGAGCGTTGCATGGCCTTTCACGAAAGCCGTTTTCGCAAAAGTGCTCCAGACGCCCCACGGTTGATAGGAGCGATAGTTGTTGTTGCCGCTCATGACCGCGTATCGAGTGGGCGCACAAAGCGCTGTTGCCGAATGACCGTCAGTAAACCACAAACTTTTCGCCGCCAGGTCGTCGAGAGTTGGTGTCTCGAAGAGGGGCTCTTTCTTTTGAACGTGACGCGTGTGAAAGCTCACGTCGCCCAACCCCAAATCATCCGCCAGGACGAGCACGATGTTAGGTTTCTGCGAGAGTTCATCCGCGAAAGTAACATTGCCCAGAAATGCAAGGACAAGCAGAACTGCGATCAGTCGATTCATGGTTTCGTTTTGGTAGGTGGTGGTTGGCTTACCAAAATTGTAGCTGAGCCAATGCGGCTGAGCTTCGAATCGAACTGAACACGATTTCAGATTCGCGAATTGTCGAGAAAATCTGGATTGTCCTTTTGGCGATCGTCATCGATAGCGTTCCCTGCGGTTCGTGTGCAACGAAACGTCTGCGGCACGCTTGAGAAAAGCCACGAACAAACAGCGAACCGGCTTGAACAGATCTCTCGATACCGGTCAGCTTCGGCCTTCCTGATTAATTCGAGAGGTCCAGTTTCTTGTCGTCTGCGTCTGGCGAATTGTTGCTGCGAAAGATCTCAGTTCCGCCACCCTTGCTTCCCCAGTCCACTTCCACACGATCATCGCCCAGCACAATCGAAAGCAACTTGTCTTTCAAAACCAGCGCGGTCTGTTTGTGATCCTCGTTGAACGCGAGATTATTGACTTCGCCAGGATCGGTGCCGGTTTGATAAAGTGCAGGATCAATCTCTTCGTATTTGGCTTCCATCGCCCACTGCAGATTCCTGCCGCGACGTTTATCCGGTCGGGTTTGGCAGGAGAACACGTAGTCTTTCGTTCGAATATAGGCCCGCGGTCCGGTCACGGCATGACATTCGCCAATCACGTAGTCGCGAACTGGAGCCTCGCCCGAAACGACTTTGGCAAGGTTTTGCCCGTCGAGATGTTGGAACTTTTCGTTGTCCAGTTCTGCCCCGCCTGCGGCCAAAATTGTCGGCGCGATGTCAACGAACTCCGTAAAGTCCGTGACGACCTTTCCGGATGGAAAAATTTGCTTGTCCGAAGACACGACAATGATCGGGTTGTGGCAGTCAACGTCCCAGGGCGAAAACTTCGAGATCGATCCGTGTTCGTTCAGCTTCCAACCGTGATCGCCGC